>JAVBMF010000078.1:0-39564 GCA_031552735.1 Eubacteriales bacterium | reverse complement strand
CCATCACATCGTCCGCATCGCCAACTTGGTATTCGAACGCCGGTTCTTCCGCCATCACATCGTCCGCATCGCCAACTTGGTATTCGAACGCCGGTTCTTCCGCCATCACATCGTCCGCGTCGCTGACTTGGAACTCGAACGCAGGCTCTTCCGCCATCACATCGTCCGTATCGCCAACTTGGAACTCCAACGCTGCGTGATCGGAAGTGTCTGGCAGCGCAAGCGCCGTCTCGCGGACTTCCTGCTCGGCGATATCCACCGGATGAAACGCCACAGGCGGCAGGAAAAGCGGGCCTTCCGTGAAGAAGTGCACTGTTAGGACCGTTGGCGAACCGCCTGCCGCGTTCGCCTGATAAAGCCGGAGTGTATGCTCGCCAGCAGGTAAATTTTCCGGCAGCACGACCGAGAAACAGCCATCCGCGTCAACCTCGACCCTGCGACGGATGCTGTGGTCGATCAGCACAAGGACCTGATGCCCGGGAATACCGGTGCCGGTCAAGATTGGATCGGCCAACGGCATATCTAGCGCGGTGGACAACACAGGTGGCGGCGTAGGTGGCAGCGCATCGGGTGTATCGGGGTACTCGGCGGGCAGTAACCATCCGCTTCTGTCGGATTGCGGCGTGGGCACATTGCGCGGGGAATCGTCATTCGGGCGCATGATGCTTCCTCCCTTTATCTGCAAATTGGCTCTATTACCAGCCTATGCAGCCGCACGCGGAATGCGCAAAAAAACCGCCGATGATTCGACGGTTTTTTTATTGGCGTCGGGGTTATCTGGCGATTCCGACCAGACGCGCGCGCACCACAATGCGACGTCCATTGGAAATGCCCTGATATTCCTCGCAGGAGAGCAGCGTCAGTGCGGGATAACCCAGCGCCAGCGTGGGGTCCCAGTTGTCCTTTTCGATAATGCCGACCTGATCGACAATATAGCGGAAGGACCCTAGCGTGCGCGTGTGCATGAGAATCACATCGCCAACCTGAACACGGTCAAAGTTGCTGAAGAAAGCAGCCGAGCCGGAGCGATGCGCCGACATGGAAATGTTGGTGTTGGTATTGGGCGCACCCACGCGCGGGAACATCGCGGCACCTTTGCGCATG
Source organism: Eubacteriales bacterium (assembly GCA_031552735.1). Classification (GTDB taxonomy): domain Bacteria; phylum Bacillota; class Clostridia; order Christensenellales; family Aristaeellaceae; genus JAVBUY01. The sequence continues at coordinate 38,460 of JAVBMF010000078.1, read as the reverse complement.
GACTTGTACATCTGCTCGAATGTCAGATCGGTAAATACACCAACCTTGACAGCAATCGATGGCATTTCCAGCAGGTACACCGCCTCGGTCGTGCCCACCATGGAGGACGAGCGAATGTGCACATAGCGCTCAATATCGCCTTCGTTCATATTGGCGGCCATGTAATCCAGCACATTGATCACCTGATCGCTAAGCAGCACGATCTCATCCAAGCCCTTGTGTACATCTTCCACGGCGTCGGGCAAAACGGTGATCCGTTCCAGCGCCGCAACAGTCGTGCTCAGCGCCTGCAAATCCTGCGCCAGCAATTGACTGCCCTGCATCATCGGAATGTTTTTTTCGCTGCCGTCGGTGGACTGCATGGGCGCCTGCATTGTGTTCGCGCTGGGCAACGACTGGAATTGTTGCAGCAGCGCATGCGTGCCCTGCAGCTGCGTGTGGATGCTGTCGATGGTCAGGCTGACCGGCACTTCAGGTTCGATCTTTCGTTTCTTTGTATCGGCGTTGTTGTAGATCGTGTCAAAGCTGGTGGCCAGTTTTTGCGCGCCGGACAGAATGTTGGCAAAGTCCTCGTAAAAGACTGGTGCGGCGTCACGCAGCAGGGGCTGCGCTTTCTGCACGCCGGAGATGGTCTCCTGTTGCATGCCGCTGGCTTGAAACGCGCTTCCGTTGGGATCAAAAGTTGCGTCAGGAAGCGCGATGGTGGATTGTTGCGTGTTCTGCTGGCTTCCGGCGGCAACGATGGGCTGCTCCCCGGCGGCAACAATAGGTTGTTCCCCAGCAACAGCAATGGGCTGCTCTCCAGCGGCAACAATGGGTTGTTCCCCGGCGGCAACAATGGGCTGCTCGCCGGCGACGACGATGGGCTGCTCACCAGCAGCAACAATGGGCTGCTCCCCGGCTTGCGCGGGAGGAACCGCCGCGCCTTGCCCCATATTCGGGGAAAGCTGCGTGTGCTGCGGAGCGGCGGCGTCGGCCACCGCGATGGGCGGTTGCGTCGGCGCGTAGGTGTGCACCTGCACGCCAAACTCCGGCGGATCCGTAGGTGCCGGTGTGGCAACCGGCGCGTCAGGGATGACGGCCGCTGGCGCGCGGGTGATCAGCGGGAGCGGTGTGGCTTTTTCACCGCCGAAAAAGCGGCTGATGGCGCGCATGGTATCCTCGCCAACCATCGACTCAATCACACCCAGCGGTTCCCCGGCCTGCCGAATCTCATCGGGCGTCCACTTGGGCACCGGCACGACCGGCATGCTGGCGATATCGATGGGTTCGAACTCCGCTTCGTCGCGATGGATGGGCAGCTCAGATTCAAGTTTCGCGACCACGGCATCTTTTTCGTTCGTATTGATCTGGATCAGCACAAAGGGATATGCGGCTACAGCAAGGCCAATGCACATGAATGCAATGGCCAGGCCGGTGATCCAACCACCGCCCTTTTTTGGCGCTTTTTCATTTGTAGACACGTCTTTGCGTGGCATCAGCATCGTCCTTTCCTGGCAGAAAGCTTTCTCGCGGGAAAAAAGGCGCATTCTAAAATCTTTTTTCATTATACTGCATGCAATTGGCGCATGCACCTTAAATTGGAGATAAGGTTAGAAAAAGCCCCTCTCGGCTGGCTTGCACGAAAGGGGCATCGACATCATGGGGGTTTACCGTGGCTTCGCCACCAAACCCAGTTTTTTGTAGACTTTTTCGAGCGTGCGCACCGCCAGTGCGTTGGCGCGTTGTGCGCCGCTGGCAATCACGCCGTCCAGATAGTCCTTGTCGGCCATGATTTGGTCAAACCGCTGCTGCACCGGCGACAGTGTGTCCACCACCGCATCGGTCACCGCTTGCTTGAGTGCGCCATAGCCCTGCCCGCTGAGCGACGCGGTTGCTTCGTCCAAGCTGCGGTCGGTTAGTGTCGCCAGAATGGTGAGCAGATTGCTGACGCCGGGCTTGTTTTGCGCATCGAAGCGAATCTCTCCGTCGCTGTCGGTGACCGCGCGCTTGATTTTGCGGTTGATCACATCGGCGCGGTCCAGCATGGAGATATAGGAGTCCTCCGCGTCAGATTTGGACATTTTGCGCGTGGGCTCTTGCAGGCTCATCACGCGTCCGCCCGATTCGGCTTTGTCGATGTACGGCTCCGGCAGTGTGAACACGCCGGGATGTACGCCGTTAAAGCGCTCGGCGATGTCGCGGCTGATCTCCAAATGCTGTTTCTGATCGGCGCCGACCGGCACCAGATTGGTCTGATAGAGCAGGATATCCGAAGCCATCAGCACCGGATAGGTGAACAATCCGGCATTGATGTTGTCGGCGTGCTTGGCCGACTTATCCTTAAACTGCGTCATGCGGCCCAGCTCACCCATGTAGGTGAAGCAGTTAAGAATCCATGCCAGCTCGGCGTGGCCGCTGACGTGTGATTGCACAAATAAAATGGTTTCTTCGGGGTTCAGCCCGACCGCAACCAGCAGCGCGATCAGTTCGCGCGTGCGGCGGCGCAGTTCGGCGGGGTCCTGGCGCACGGTCAGCGCGTGCAGGTCCACCACACAGTACAGGCAACGGAAGTCGTTCTCCAGCTTCTTCCAGTTCCGCATCGCGCCGATGTAGTTGCCCAGCGTTGGCGTACCCGTCGGCTGGATGCCGGAAAAAATGATCGGTTTTTTGGCGGATGGGACGTCTTGCATGGAAAAGCCTCCTTCTGATGCACATGATTCACTTCAATCTATCATAAATGCACGGCGACTGCAAGCGCATCCATACCACGCGCCGCGAAAGCGTGCTATAATATAATGAAAGAAAGGGGCGTGCGCCATGCGCAAACAGACCCTAGTGGTGTTGACATGGACGATTGCTGCCGTGCTGTTGCTGCATGGCTGCGCCGGTGAGACGCCATCAAAGAAGGCCGAAGAGGGTGCGCTTTCTCTGTCGGCGTCGCACTACCCTGTGTATCTGGCCGCGCAACAAATTGTATCCGGCGTGCCCGGCGTTGCGCTGGATATGTTTCTGCCGCCCCAAGCGGGCTATCTGGAGTACGCGCGCTTGAGCGAGCCGGACTGGCAGCGCGCACAGCGGGCCGACATCCTGCTGCTGCTTGGCGGCGGGCTGGAGGATTTTGCGTCGGTGCTGGCGGCGCCGGGCGGCAAGCCGCTGATTGTTGCCGGGGAGGACATTGACCGGTTGCCTGGGCGCGTGCTTGATCCGGATGAAAGCTTGGTGCCTGCCGACAATCCCTATGTTTGGCTATCCCCGAGGCGATGGGGGCGCGTTGTGGACGGTATCGCGGCTGGGTTGTGCCAGTTGGACACCAACGACGCGCGCAAAGCCGCGTACATTGCCAACAACAACGCGGCGCAAGCGCGCGTGACGGCGGTTAGCGAGCAACTGGCCGAGGCAATGCTGCCCTATGCGGGGCGAAGCGTCGTGTCGCTGCATCCGGCGCTGGCATATCTGGCCAACGAAGCCGGGCTGATCGTGGTGCGCAGTATCGACCGTGACCCATCTGCGCAGCTCTCCGACGCAGATATTGCGGATATTGCAGCCGAGTTGGCGGACAATCTGGATGCGATCGTGCTGGTCGAGGACACCGCACCGGCCAAATTGCGCGCATTGCCCCGTACGGTGGCACTGGGTGTGCTGTGCAATGGTGTGGCCAATGGCGACGCCAGCGCGTGGGAATACACGATGCAACAGAATATTCTCGCGCTGACGCAGGCGCTTTCGCAGCTACAATAAACACACGGAGGGAATAAGATGAAGGCACTTTTTATTGGCGGTACCGGCACAATCAGCGCGTCGATCACCGCGCTGGCCATCGCGCGCGGCTGGGATCTGACGCTGTTGAACCGAGGCAATACACCGGTGCCCGAAGGCGCGCACGCCATTCGCGCCGATTTCAACGATCTGGCTGCGGTCACCGCCGCGATCGACGACCAGCATTATGATGTGGTGGCCAACTTTATCGCATATGTTCCCGATCAGGTGCGGCGAGACATCGCGCTGTTTGCCGGGAAAACGCGACAGTATATCTTCATCAGTTCGGCCTCCGTATATCAGAAGCCACTCAATCACTGGCGCATTGATGAAAGCACGCCGCTGTGCAATCCGTATTGGCAGTATTCGCGCGACAAGATTGCGTGCGAGGAGGCGCTGACTGCCGCGTATCGTGCCGACGGGTTTCCGATGACCATTGTGCGTCCCAGCCACACCTACGATCAGCGAAAAATCCCATGGCCGGTGGGCAGCGGCGCGGGCAGTTGGCCGGTCATGCGGCGCATGCGGCAGGGTAAGCCGGTCATTATTCCGGGCGACGGCACCAGCCTATGGACGCTGACGCACAGCCGCGACTTTGCACAGGCGTTTCTTGGGCTGATGGGCAACCCCAAGGCCATTGGCGAGGCGGTGCAGATCACCGGGGAGGAGCAGTTGACCTGGAACCAAGTGGCGCAATGTGTCGGCGTGGCGCTGGGGGTTGAACCGGTACTCACGCATATATCCAGCGAGTTTCTGGTCTCCTGCGATCCGGAGCTACAAGGACCGCTGCATGGCGACAAAAGCCTGAGCGTGGTGTTCGATACGCGCAAGATTCGCCGGTTGGTGCCCGGCTATGTGGCGACCACGCGGTTTGATCAGGGCGTCCGCGAAATCGTGGCCTATATGGATGCGCATCCCGAAATGCAAAAAGAGGACGCCGCGTTTGACGCCTGGTGCGACGCGGTGATCGAAGCGCACGAGGCGGGCAAACAGGCGTTTCTTGCGCGCACGCGATAGACGCCATTTCTTTGGCGGATCGGTTGCAGTGTTTTTTTGCACATAAAAGGAGATATTACATATGAACTGGATGTTGTTTGCTGTGCTGCTCGTCATTCCGTGGGCGGCCACATTTGGGGGATCGATGTTGGGCGCGTATATGAAGTTGAAAGACGACAACCAGCAGGCGTCGTTTCTCGGCTTCGCGGCAGGCATCATGGTGGCCGCGTCCATTTGGTCGCTGATCGTGCCTGCGTTTGAAAGCCTGCCCGGCGCAATGGGCGCGCTGGTCACCACGCTGGGCTTTGTGGGCGGCGCGGTAGGCATGCTGGCGCTGGATCGCATTCTGCCCCACCAGCATCCCGCAGAGGATCATCCCGAGGGGCACGCCTCGCATTTGTCGCGGCCCATGCTGCTAGTCATGGCGGTGGCGCTGCACAATATCCCGGAAGGCTTGGCGCTGGGGGTGGTCATGGCCGCGTCCATGCGCGAAGGCGTGTCGCTGATTGCGGCGCTGGTGTTTGGGCTTGGTCTGGCGCTGCAAAACTTTCCGGAGGGCATGGCGGTGGTGGTGCCGCTGCGCGATGTGGGCATGCGCCGGGGTAAGTGCGTGCGCTTTGGCGCGCTGGCCAGCTTTGCCGAGCCGGTGGCAGCGGTCATCGGCTTCGCACTGTCATACCTGTTGGTTGGGCTGGGCGGTGCCACGCTGGCGCTGCTGCTCAGCGTCGCCGCCGGGGCGATGATGTTCATCGTCGTCGAGGAGCTCATCCCTGCCTCGCAGTCCGGCGACGTGGGGCACGCGCCGACATACGGATTTTTGGTTGGTTTCTGGGTGATGGCGGTGCTGGGCGCGATGATTGGGTAACAGCTACGATGCCGCTACAATCAAATTAAGGTGTGTTTCAAAACGCCGAAAAGTGCAATTTGCGTGTCTTTTTCGCTTGACGTAGCGCTACAACGTCGTGCTCCAGCTCCATGAACTGGCGAAAAGCGACGGCACTTGCACAATCTACGTTTTGAAGCACACCCTAGGAGAGGCTGAAAAGCATGTTGGTGCGTGTGTTTGATCAGCAGAGGAATACGTATTTCAAGTCCGAGGTGTATGCCACGGTCAATTTGGGCATTTATGAAAAGTGCCTTGTGGTGCTTTCCACGGAAGCGGGAAGATACTTTAAGCTTTTTGATTGGCTCGACCGTAGCGATCCGCAGATGCGTACCATGCTGATCCATATCGTTTTGCCTGGAGAAAGCGACACAAAGACGGAGCAAATCTATCTGCAAAGCGACGAGCCGGGCAAGACCCTGCCGGAGTACGCGGCACTATTGGACGAAGAAATTCGCTTTACCGCCTACCGGGGCTGTGCGTGGATTTATCAGGATAAAGCGTTGTTGGTTGAATTGCTGCGAGGCGGTACGGTTTCAGTGGCGCCGTATGCAAGCCAAATCCACGATGCCCATGCCTACCAACTGGAGGGCTGGCACTATGTAGATACACAGCAAGACATCGGTTTTATTATGGAGCAAACCGATGGTTTTCACGACAGCACGCTGAAAGAACTGCACTACGTTAGCGGTTCGTATGTGGATGACGAGAACGCAATGCACTGCGTGGACAGCGTGCGGCAGGTACGCATGCTGTTTGATAGTCAGTGGTGTGACACGATTGAACTGGTGTTTGAAGGCGTCACCGCCCTCCATCTGCGTCCTAGCCAAGATGGATTTGCATCAAACATTTTCGGCGCATCCATTTTTGTGCGGAATGCGTCTGTCTTTTTCTGCGATGAAGAAGTATCCGATGCTGGTGCGCCTTGCGAAGGAACCTGGATCACGGCGTATGGGCTGCGGTGGCGGTTCTGTGGCGTGAATGCGGCACATGCGTAAATCACCCCCCACAAAAAGGACAACCTGTGCTATACTACTGCGTAGAGTGGGCATATCTTCCAGCGCGACCCCATATAAAAGGAGGACACGCGTATGAGTCTTGATGCCGTGATGGCACAATTGGCCGAGGCGGGCAACGAGCGCACCAAGAAGAATTATTTGAGCCGTGGCGCGAAGGAACCGCTGTTTGGCGTGACCGTGACCGCGCTCAAACCGATTGCCAAGCCACTGATGGGCGACAAGGCGATGGCCGACGCGCTGTACGCCACCGGCAACTACGACGCCATGTATCTGGCGGGCATGATTGTGTCGGCAAAGGACATGACTGAGGCCGATTTTGACCGCTGGATGGACGGCGCGAACTGCGCAATGGTCGGCGACTATACCGTGTCGGTCGTGCTGGCCGAATCGCCGCTCGCCGAGGCCGTCGCCGACAAGTGGATTGCCAGCGGGCAACCGCTGCGCGTGTCGGCGGGGTATCAAACCTACAACTGGCGGCTGGGCTGCTACCCGGACACCCGGTTCGATCAGGACAAGATTCTGCGCCTGCTGGAGAAAGTGCGCGCCGAATATGCCGCGTCGTCCGAAGTGGTGCAGGATGGCATGAGCTGGTTCCTGGCTGGCGCTGGCACGTCGTATGCGCCGCTGCACATCGCGGCGCTGGAGGCTGCGCGCGCTGTGGGCGACGAGTACGCGGTGAAAAATATCGAGCAGTTTGCCGCCAAGGGCAAAATCGGCTTTAAGCGCAAGGCATTGCGCTGCTAGTTCGTTCTATCTAAGACTGTGTAAGGAAAAGGGGGCGGTGCGGTTGCGCAGAGGCATTGGCATGATGCTGGCATGCATGCTCATGATCGGCGCTACGGCTGCGCGCGCGGAAACATCGCACAAGCGGTTTGTGGACGAGGTATTAGCCATCGCCGCAGAGGAACTGGGCAATACCGAGGCGCCGGGCGGCGGCACCAAATATGGCGAGTGGTTTGGCCACCGCTGGAGCGAATGGTGCGCGGAGTTTGCCTCCTGGTGCGTGGATCAGGCGGATCAGCGCCTGGGTACAAAGAACCTTGAATCGCTGTATCCGCTGGCTGGCGCGGCCATCACCGATGTCAATTGGTACACCGCGCGCGGCCGCTATCTGACCGTCAAGGGCGAGATCAAAGGCTGGGGCAAGCAGTGGTACTTGGATGACGGCTCGCCGGTGTCTGCCAGCCTGTATATTCCGCAGCGTGGCGACCTGATCATGTTTGAATGGTACAAGTATAATCGCATCGACCACGTAGGCATTGTGGATTTCGTGGTGCAGGACGCGGCGGGCAACTACATCCTGCACACAATCGAAGGCAACCGCACGGAAACGGTGGAGCGGTTTTCCTACCGCCTCGACGATGACAGCATCCGCGCGTATGGGGTATCGCGTATGACCGTGGGCACGGAGCTTACGCATGGCTGCGAGGGACCCTATGTGGCGGGGTTCCAGCAGGCGCTGATTGATGCGGGTTACATGAAGGGCGAACCTTCTGGTCGTTATGACGGCGCAACCGCCGAGGCGGTTAAGCGCCTGCAAAAAAGCGAGAAATTGAAGCAGACCGGCCTGGCGGATCAGGCGACGCAGACTGCGCTGGGGTATCCGGTGCGGGAGAACTGAGCACGCTACCTTGTTCTATTATCAACAATGGAAAGGGAGCATACCAATGAAGAAAAGTGTGTTGTTGGTGATGTGCCTCGCGCTTATCCTGACGCTGGCTGCCTGCGGTGCGAAACCCGCCGAGCCCGTCAGTCCCATCTCCAGCGTGACGCCCGCAAACTTTGCGCAGGCGTTGGCCGCGGACAAGCTGCAATTGAAGCCGCTGACGCTTTCCGTCAGAATTGAGGAGAAAAAATTCCGCGATGAGTTGATGCGTGTCGGCAATGCGGCTACTCGGCTGGGGAGCAACGGCGGGGCGCTGTACACAGAGGCCGTGATGTATAAACAGGGGGCGTGGCAGCGCGATGCCTCCGGCATACTGTACGTTTCCATCGGGCAGAAGGACGGCTTGCCAATCATCAGCATGTCACCGGATGGCACAAAGTTTTTGCTGCGCTTGTCGGCCAGCCTGCTGGGTGTGTGGGACGACACGGCGCAGGCATTGCGCGCTGTCGCGCCGGGCGAGGCATGCACGGAAGATAATACGCGCGCCCTGGCCGCGAACATACGAAATCCGGAGGAACCCCATATCGTTTGGTCGCGCAGCGGGCAATATATCGCGCTTGCGTATCCGGAGGCGGCGACAAAGGGTCTTGTGCTGGATCAGAACCTGTTGCTGATTGATGTGGGCGCGGGTACGATACAACCGATCGTGGAGATGCCCGCAATGTCCAGCATTGTAGACTTCAAGGGAATGCCGGTCCGCGCCGTGTTTGACCCGCAGAACGAGACCTTGCTCTATTACGAAATGTATGCTGTCTCCAATACACCGGTGATGCAAAACGAATTGCGCAGCTATGATATCAAGACCGGCGCAACGCGCACCGTGTTGACGTACGATGGCAGCGCGACGCCTACCGATCCTGCGATCGTCTTGACAGCGCGCGGGTTCATCATGAGCTACTGGGATACGCGAAGTGAGCAGCAGCGGGGCAGTGGGTTGATCATTCGGCCGCGAAAGGGCGAGGCAACGGAATTGGCGGCCAATGTATATACCGCCGACAGCGCGCCGCAAAGCGTGTGCGCCTATCGTTTGCTGGATGCTTCCGGGGGAAAGGCGCTTCTCCGGTTTGATCCCACCGTTGGCCCCGAGGGCATGAAGTACAGGATGCTGATGGGCATTGCGGAAGTGTCGCTGGATGCCACGCGGGAGCAGGCGCTGGAGCAGTGCGCCAAGCTGTGGCGGATCCACCCGGATCAACCGGCCGCGTCAAGGCTGGAGCGTGCCGACGCCGCCCAGATGCTGGCAGATTTTCGCACTTCCTTTGAACCGATGACCGACACAACGCCTATGCTGGTAAAAAATGCCGCGACCTTTGCCGATGGCAGGTTTGTCTTGCTGTCGCACGCCCGGGCGCAAGGCGGGCGAAACGCGCTGTATATGCTGGATCGGCAAACCGATGCTTGCGGCCAGGTGGATATTTCTCTGCTGGGGCTGGAAGAAAAGGATTTGTTCGGTCTGTACAACAGCGCGCAACCATGGCGAGTGCAGGGGCTGCGCTGGGGCGCGTGCAATCGCATCCTGGTGCAAATCGGCCTCACGACCAATTATCAGCTATTCGAGCTGACCGTGATGCCATAGGCGCAGCGACAAGGGATGAAACAACAGAGAGCCTCTTTCGAGGCTCTCTGTTTTTGTGCGCGTTACACTTCGTAGTCCGCCGCTGCGGAGGATTCGCGTACCGCATGCATGTGCGCCTGCACCGGCAGATGCACCGGGTGCGTGCGGTAGGCATCCAGCGCCTCGCGGGTTTCAAACAGCGTGGTCAGCGCAATGTCGCAGCTGCGGTCGCTGCGCAGAAAGTCCACGCCGACCTCCAGTTCCACCATGCCGGGAATCTTGCCGCGCATGCTGCACAGCTTGTCGGCGGTGGTGGTGATGTTTTGCTCGCTCTTGTCCTTGAGCCAGAAGAACACGATGTGACGAATCATGGGAAAACCCTCCGTTTTCTTTTAATCAATGGTCGCGCCGCGTGTCGGTAAGTCGCGTAAAAACGATGTGTCGCCCGGGCGTTCCAAGCGCCATCCGTTCGCTTCATCCCACGCAAAGCGGAACAGCGCGCAGGATGATGCATGCGGTTCATCCCACAGGGCATGGATTGTATGCTTATTTACGATGGAGCAGATCGCAAGCAATGTCAGCGCGTGCGTGATGCCTAGCACAGTTTGGCCGGGATATCGTGTGGGCAGTTCATCCAACCAGGTCGACACGCGCGCCGCCACCTGCGCGAAAGTCTCGCCACCGTCCAGCGGCACATAGCGTTCGGGTTCGTCGCGAAAAGCGGAAAACGCTGGATAGACCGCTAACGCCTGTTCACGCGTAAGTCCTTCCAGCGGGCCCAAAGCAATCTCCATCAGCGCGGGTTGCTCGACGATATCAAGCGGCACATGCCGTGCAACGATGCGTGCGGTGTGCATCGCCCGACCCTGGGGGCTAGAGAGCAGCGCATAGGGCGGGCAGTTGGCGACGTGCCGCCCCAGCGCGTCGGCCAGCGCGATGCCGTGCGCGGTCAGCGGGGAATCCCCGCGCCCCTGCATGCGCTTTTCGGTGTTCCACGTTGTTTCGCTGTGTCGCGCCAGCCAGAGTGTTGTCATTCGCATGCTAGGCGCAGAATGTCCTCGATGGCCTTCGTATCCAGCGGACGGAACGCGCCACAGGTTCCCTGCGGATTTCTCGCGACCTTGGCGGCCAGCGCCGGGATATCTGCTTGCTTAGCGCCCAGCTCCGCAAAGGTGACTGGCAGGCCCAGCGACGACCAGAAAGCCTTGCAGCGACGGATACCCTCCGCGCCGGTTCTTTCCGGGTGCGCGTAATCCATGTCGCAGCCCCATACGCGAACCGCCAATTGCGCAAAGCGCATCGGGTTATGGTCGAGCTGATAGCGCATCCACGCGGGAAACACCACCGCAAGCCCGGCGCCGTGCGCCACATCGTACAGCGCGGACAGCTCGTGCTCGATATTGTGCGATGCCCAGTCATGCTCCCGGTCAACGCCCACCAAATTGTTGTGTGCCAGCATGCCGGCCCACATCAGCTCGGCTTGCGCCTCATAATCGGTGGGGGTTGCGATCGCGGTTGGCGCGGCGTGCACAATGGCCGTCAGCAGTGCCTCGCTGAGCCGGTCGGTCAGATCGACATCCGGCGTGTTGGTGAAATAGCGCTCGAAGATATGCGCCATCATGTCGGCAACGCCGCAGGCAATCTGATAGGGCGGCAGTGTGTACAGCAGCTCCGGATTGAGCACCGAGAAGCGCGGGCGGTTCAGCTCGGTATTGTAGCCGCGCTTTAACATGCCCTCTTCCTGCGTGATCACCGTCGAGGTGGAGCCTTCCGAACCGGCTGCCGAAATGGTCAGCACCACGCCAACCGGCAGGGCGATCTGTGCGTTGGCTTTTCCAGCGAAGAAGTCCCAGAAATCGCCTTCGTAGGGAACACCCAGCGCGATGGCCTTCGACGAATCAATGGCGCTGCCGCCGCCGATGGCCAGCACGAAGTCGATGCCCTCCTTGCGGCACAGGTCGATGCCTTCATACACCAAACCGCTGCGCGGATTGGGCTGCGCGCCGCCCAGCAACACATAGGGGATACCCTCCTTGTCCAGCGATGCGCACACGCGATCCTTCAGACCGCTGCGGATGACCGAGCCGCCGCCATAATGCACCAGCGCCTTTGTGCCGCCATGCGCGCGCACCAGTGCGCCGACCTGATTTTCCGTGTCCTTGCCAAATACGAATTGCGTTGGCGTGCAAAAGGTAAAGTTTAGCATACAATAGAACCTCCTTGGGGATAGTAGCGCAAGCAACTATTATGATACCCTTTCTGTGGCGGCGATGCAAGATGTATCAAAATTGGAAAATGCACGGACAGGGGTTGACAAATATCCGGGCATCGCATAAAATAATGATAATCTTTATTGATTGCAAACTAGAGAGAAGGGGAACTGCCATGCACGCCATCCGCTTTAGTCGGCAGCGAGCCGCTATCATTGAGGCGTTGCGCGCACGCTACGATCACCCCACAGCCGAAATGCTGTATCAGCAGCTCCGGCAGGAGCACCCAAACCTGAGCCTAGGCACGGTCTACCGGAACCTGGCGCAGTTGGAAGAGCAGGGGGACAGCATCCGTGTACGCGGAGCGGCTGGCCCGGATCGCTACGACGGGGTCATTGCCCCGCACGATCACCTGCAATGTCGCCTGTGCGGCGCGGTGTCCGACCTGCATGTGGATGCGGGCGTCGCGCTTGAGGCCGTGCAGGCCGTCGCGCAAAAGCAGGGGCTGATGGTCGAGGGCTGTCAGGTGCTGTACACCGGCCTATGCAAAACCTGCGCCGCAACGCCTGCGCAATAATGACGCTATCCCAGCCCAACAGGGCGAATCAAACGATTACAAAACAGGAGGGCATGACAATGGATCTGAAGGGAAGCAAGACGGAAGCCAATCTGCTCGCGGCGTTTGCCGGAGAGTCCCAAGCGCGCAACAAGTATACCTACTACGCCTCGGTCGCCAAGAAGGAAGGTTTGGAGCAGATCTCCGCATTCTTCGCACACACGGCGGACAATGAGAAGGAACACGCCAAGATGTGGTTCAAAGAGCTGGGTCTGCTGGGCGACACCGCCGCCAACCTAGCCGCCGCAGCCGGTGGCGAGCACTACGAGTGGACCGAGATGTACAGCGACTTTGCCAAGGTCGCCAAGGAAGAGGGCTTCGCCAAGATCGCCGCGCTGTTTGAGAAAGTGGCCGCGATTGAAAAGATGCATGAAGAGCGCTATCAGAAGCTGCTGGACAACCTGAACGCCAAGAAAGTGTTCGTCAAGGACGACCAGATCGTGTGGGAGTGCCGCAACTGTGGCCATCTGCACACCGGCAAGGAAGCGCCGCTGGTTTGCCCCGTGTGCGCGCATCCGCAGGCCTACTTCGAGGTGCACGCGGCGAATTACTAAGACTAACCCCAATGGAGCCAGTTCGTTTTACGAACTGGCTTTTGTATTGTGAAACTTCTTTGGTCATCCCGTGCTAAGGTGGATTTTCGCTTGATCGAGCAAAAGATTGACCTGTGCGCCATAATTTGTTAAAATCATGATAACTGTTCGCGGTTGCTGGCCTGTGCGCAACTTGCAAAAAACGCTTGGTATCAACACACCCATCTACATCATGTCACCTAAGCACCTATCGGGAGGCTATTGCGGGGCAGGCCAAGCTCTTGCTTTACAATATTGGCGTTTCATATGGTACTGCGGATGGGTGGCACGCAATCGGTGCGGAGAAAGAAGCGATTTTTGAATAGCACATCAATTATTACGGAGGCAAATGGGATGCAAACTTACACGAAAAAGTGGCTGGCAGGTATCGTTGCGGTGACGCTTGTTTTAACCAGTTCCATGGCGCATGTTGCACTCGCGAATTCCAATGGCGAAGCAGCTGGACTGAAGACAGAGGAACGAGAGGAAAAGAAGCCTAGAAGCACGAAAAAACCGACGGTCAAACCCGTGTCACAGCCAACGCTTTCCCCGGAGGATTTGGAAATATCGTATCTCGGAGAAATGCCTTCGATTATGCCGTTTATGCATGTGGAGTATCTTCTGCAACTATCGCAGGGAAGAGAGTGCGCAGATTTATTAAAAGACCCGTACATTGTGTATGCAGATGGCGGTTACGATGATACATACACACATGTAAAATACTCGCCAAGCATATTTGGCGAGGAAAAGCATAAATTTGGCGGAAACCTGTTCTTTTATGAAGAAAATTTCATTATAGATTTTGCAATTGATACGCAATCTGGAGAACAGCGGTTCTCTTGGTTTCCGGTCAAGATAACTGAAAATGGCGGCTGGCAAGGCACGCAAGGCATACAATTATTGTCCCCTATCGAAATCTTTGAAATTATTTATGATTATTTAAAAAAGCACCAGAAAGAGCCCTTGATGGATCATTTGGTGGAGGCAGCCGAAGCATACCTAAAAGAAGCGACGCCCGCAGATACATCGCGCGAAGCCTTGCTTGCGCCTGAAAATCAAAAGGTAAGAGAATTTGATGGGATGCCCTGCATCATACCGTTTCTCGACGCGAATAGTCTGGACGATTATTTGAAAGGCACCGTGCCCGCCAACTTGCAGGCGGATCCGTTTATACAGTTCCCTGATAGAACCTATGGGAACGGCATTAAGGTCCAGTGTGCGACCGATGATTATGCCAATATCGAGCTAGAAGTGTTCTGCAATGAAGATTTGGAAGCAATTAGTTTCATCTTCAAAAAATTGCCGTTGGATACTACGATAGACCGCATACACTATCTCAAGGACACCGAGGAATTTGATGGAATTGTGAGAAAAGCTGGCACGGTTGAGTATCAGCTTCTTAACTCCGAGGAAACAAAAGTCATGACGACACAGGAAGTATTCGCGTTTATTTATGACTATCTGAAAGAATACCAGCGGGGGCCACTGCGGGGGTATCAAATTGAGGCTGCGGAGGCTTACCTGTTAGAACATAATATGCAGCCGTAAACGGATCAGCCGAGGGATAGAAAAGATACGAAAAAGCCGGTTCAAGTGAACCGGCTTTTTTGTATGCTTTGTGCCTATCCCCGGACCAGCTCCATCATCGGGCCGCTTTCCTCTACCTGCACGCGCGTGATTTTCGCGCCCAGCGAGATCAGCTTTTCCGCGAGGTTCTCATACCCGCGGTCGATATAGTGCGTGTTGGCGATTTCTGTGACCCCATCGGCCATGAGCCCTGCGACCACCATCGCCGCGCCGGCGCGCAGGTCGGTGGCAT
This sequence comes from Eubacteriales bacterium, assembly GCA_031552735.1. GTDB lineage: Bacteria > Bacillota > Clostridia > Christensenellales > Aristaeellaceae > JAVBUY01. The sequence continues at coordinate 23,386 of JAVBMF010000078.1, read as the reverse complement.
ACACCGACGCGCCAAAAAGATTGTGCACGCCTTCGATAATGGCGACGCGCTCCATCACGCGGACGTTGGCGCCCATGCGCTGGAACTCCGTCAGGTGACGGAAGCGGTTCTCGAAGATATTCTCGGTGACAATGCTGGTGCCGCGCGCGGTGGTGAGCAGTGCGGTCATCGGTTGTTGCAGGTCGGTCGGAAAGCCCGGATACACTTGCGTCTTGATATTGACCGCGCGATGCTCGCCGTTGGAACGAACGTGGATCGCATCGTCGTGCTCCTTGACATAGGCGCCCATCTCCAGCAGCTTGGCGGACAGCGACTCCATATGCGTGGGAATGCAGCCGCGAATGGTCACATCACCATGCGTTGCGGCGGCGGCAATCATCAGCGTACCGGTTTCGATTTGGTCGGGAATGACGGTATAGGTGCAGCCGCGCAAACGCGGCACGCCCTGTATGCGAATCACATCGGTGCCCGCGCCCTTGATGCGCGCGCCCATGCTGTTAAGAAAGTTGGCGGTATCGACGATGTGCGGCTCTTTCGCGGCGTTGTAGATAATGGTTTGCCCAATCGCCCGGGTAGCGGCCAGCATGATGTTGATCGTGCCGCCCACCGTGACCAAGTCCAGGAAGATATCGGCACCGGTCAATTGCGCTGCCTCCGCGCGCACGCTATCACCGACGCAGTCCACGGTCGCGCCCAGCGCGCGCATGCCCTTGATGTGCTGATCAATGGGGCGTGCGCCAATGACGCACCCGCCCGGGTAAGGTACTTCCGCGCGACCCAAGCGACCCAGCAACGCGCCGATCAAATAGGAAGAGGCGCGCATGCGCTGCGCAAGTTGCTGCGGAACGACATGTCCTTTCACCGATCGGGGATCAATGCGCATCGTGCGGTCGGTAAATTCCACTTCAGCGCCCAACAGGCGCAGGATCTCGGCCAGCGCGTGCACGTCGTCGATGTCCGGCAAGTTGTCGATGACGCAGGGCTCGTCAGATAAAAGCGCGGCGGGGATGATGGCCACCGCGGTGTTCTTGCCGCCGCTGACACTGACCACACCTTCCAGCCGCGCGCCGCCGGTGATTTGCAGCTTTTCAACGATGGACATGGTTGCATCCCCTCCTTTCGCAAAAATGGCGCTACTTCCACAGTATATCCAGTTTAGACATTATACACGCACGGCCGTCGCTTGGCAAGTCGGACGGAAAATGTGCAAAGACACGGAAAAACCAAGAAAGCTCTATGCGCACGCATCCAAGCATGCTATAATAAACTGGTTTAGGCTCACAAATTTGCGCGGAGTATGCGTGGCGGGGAATGATGATCACTTGACCACAGCAACCAACGATCCCAGCGGAAAAACCTCCGCATGGGTGGCGATCCACATGGCGCGCAGCGAGCAGGCGGCGAATGACGCGCGTGACGCGCTGACCGCAGAGGGTTTCCTGGTGCGCATCCACCCGGTATTTAGGGGTGTGTCGGCGCAGGAAAATATGTACGAGATCCAGGTGCTGCGTGGCGAAATGCGCGAGGCACGCGCTGTGCTGATGGAACGCGGTATTTCGTAGCGATTTCGCGGGCCGATTCACCATAAGTTAGGATGGGATGAAACAATATGGCAACCAAACGCATCGGTATACTAACATCCGGCGGCGATGCGCCGGGCATGAACGCGGCCGTGGTGTCGGTGGCACGCAGCGCCGCGCTATATGGCATGTCGTTAGTCGGCATCAAGCGCGGCTATAACGGCTTGCTTGGCCGCAGCAAAAAGGCGTCGGACGATGCTGTCGAGCTCGACCTGGATACCGTGCTAGACATTGCCGATCAGCCCGGCACCTACCTGCGCACCGCGCGCTGCGAGGAGTTTAAGGACCCCGCGTGGCGCGCCAAGGCGGTGGAGAATATCCATAAGCTGAAGCTGGAGGGCCTGGTGGTCATCGGCGGCGACGGCAGTTATCAGGGCGCGATGCGCCTGTGCGAGCTGGGCGTGCCCACGGTGGGCATTCCGGGCACCATCGACAACGATCTTGCGTATACCGAGATGACGCTGGGCTATGACACCGCGGTCAACTCGTGCGTCAACGACATTCGCGCCATCCGCGCGACCTCGCGCTCGCACGATCGCCCTGCGGTGGTGGAGGTGATGGGCCGTGACTGTGGCGACATCGCGCTAAAGGCTGCGGTCAGCACCGGCTCGGAAATCGTCATCGTGCCCGAAGTGCGGTGGAGCATTGACGAGGTGGCCGACCGGCTAAACAAGCTGATCGCGCGCGGCAACAACCGTGTCACCGTCGTGGTGGCCGAAGGCGCGTATAAGCACATGGAGCCCTTTGATGTGCATGGGTTTTTGACCACAAACGGCAAACAGTGCTACCCGGGCGAGCAGATATCGGCGATGCGCCTGGCGTCTATCCTAAAGCGCAAGTGCGGCATGGTGGAGGCGCGTGCGACGGTGATCGGCTATACCCAGCGCGGCCACCAACCCAGCGCGTACGATTCCGCCTTTGCGTTTGAGGCGGGCAACCTAGCGGTGCGCCTGCTCAACAATGGTATCTCCAACCAAGTGGTTGGCATAAAGGACGGGCGAATCTTCCATTTGCCCATCGCGGAGGCGCTGGCGTGCAAACGCCCGTTTAACAAAGAGCTGTATACACTGGTAAATTCGCTGTAAAAAGCTGGCGAAATGCGCGCGCAACAGCGCAACCGATATCGGGCGGATGAAAATTCGCCCGCGTTTTTTTAGGAGGCACCATGGCACAACCTCTGCAAAAGAATCAGCTTCTGCCGCTGACGGTGGATCGCTTCGGCATGGATGCCGAAGGCGTTTGCCGCTATGGCGAGCAGGGCTTTTGCGTATTTGTGCCCGGCGCGCTGCCCGGCGAGCGCATCATGGCGCGCATCGTGAAGGTGGAAAAGCGGCACGCGTTTGCGCGGATCGAAGAAATCATCGAGCCGTCGCAGAATCGGCGTGTGCCGCGCTGCCCGGTGTACAAGCGCTGTGGCGGCTGCGTGGCGCAGCACATGGCATACGAAGCATCGCTCGCCTTCAAGCGCGCGCAGGTGCAGGATTGTCTGACGCGCATTGGCGGGCTTGCCATCAGCGTGCCGGAAGTGCTGGGCATGGCCGAGCCATGGCGCTACCGAAACAAGGGCGCTTATCCTGTGGCGGGGCAGGTCGGCGCGCCACGCATCGGGTTTTACGCGCCGCGCACGCACGAGGTTATCGACGCGTCGTGCGGTTGCCTGATCCAGCGAGCGGAGGCGGACGCCGCGGTGGCTGCCGTGCGGCAGTGGATGATCGACTTTTGTATTGCGCCGTATGACGAGCTGACGCACAGCGGCATGGTGCGCCACATCATGGTGCGCAGCACGCAGGCCGGGCAGGTCATGGTGGTGTTGGTAACGCGTGTCGCCGATCTGCCGCGACAGGCGGAGCTGATCGAGATGCTTCGGCGCGATGTGCCCGGCATCGCATCGATTCAGCAGAACATCAACGACCAGCCGGGCAATGTGATTCTGGGCAAGTCTATGACGACGCTGTGGGGCAGCGACACGCTGGAGGAAACGCTGCATGGCTTGACCTTTCGCGTGTCCGCAAGATCGTTCTTTCAGGTCAATCCGGCGCAGACCGAGGTACTGTATGCGCAGACGCTGGCCTATGCGCAGTTGTGCGGCAGTGAAACGGTGGTTGACGCATATTGTGGCGCGGGCACGATCTCACTGATGCTGGCGCGGCATGCGGCCAAGGTGATCGGCATCGAGGTTGTGCCGGAAGCCATTGACGACGCGCGACACAACGCGCGCGCGAACGAAATCCACAATGCGGAATTTCTTTGCGCCGAGGCGGAGCGCGCGCTGCCCGCGCTGGTTGCGCAGGGGCTGGCGCCTGATGTGGTGGTGGTTGATCCGCCGCGCAAAGGATGCGACCCCGCACTGCTGGACGCCGTGATCAAGGCAAAGCCTGCGCGTGTGGTCTATGTGTCATGCAACCCGGCCACACTGGCGCGTGACGCGGCGCACCTGGCGGCGGGCGGTTATGTCGCGACCAAGGTGCAGTCGGTGGATATGTTCTGCTGGGCAGGCGGCGTAGAAACGGTGCTACTCATGCAGCGGCAATAAAAACATCATGCCGGACGGGATCACGCCGAATGTGTAAACAAGAGGTTGCCGTCCAGCATCGCGCTTTTGCAACTGCGCGGAAGGCGGTTAGCAAAAAAATTCCACGGCAGCGTATTGTGCCGTGGAACTTCTTTTTATTTTAGCCTTCCCGATACGCCGGGTCGATCGCCTTCAATTCCCGATAGGTGTCGATTTCCACAATATCGTCAAAGGTACACTCGCGAATGGCAATCTGATACGCCTTGGCGTAGTATTCCAGCGCCACCTGATCCCAATAGCGCTCCTTGCCGCCGGGCCGCTCATAAACCTCCTTGATATGCTCCGCCAGGCGCGCGCCGTCCGCCGCGTCCCAATAGGATATGCCGAACATGTGGTGACAGTTTGTTCCGCCCACACTGACTTTTGTAATGAACCCACCGCTGGAGGAAAAGCACCAGTCGTCAGTGGACTCGACCGGTACGCCCAAGTAATTCGAACTATACTGATACTTGGTGATCAGCGCGGGGTTGTACAGAACCAAATCGCCTTCCAGCACGTAAGCATTCTGCAACAGGTAGCGCACGCACATGATGGAAGAAATATTGTTGCTCTCGTTATAGGCGGGGTTTTCTACAAACTGAATGCTCGGATACTTGTAGCGCAGCGCATCGAACTGCTCGCCCATGTAGCCGCGCACGATAATGATCTCCTCGATGCCGGCGGCGACCACCGCGTCCAGCAGCGACTCAATGATGCGCTTGCCATGCACACGCACCAGCGGCTTGGGTGTGTTGAGCGTGATAGGCACCAATCGCGAGCCAAACCCGGCGGCCAAGAAGATGGCGCGCTTGACCCGATAAGGAGCCAACGCGTTCAGCCCTGCCTCGGTGATGTGCCCATTCAGCAGGAAGCCCAACTCTTTGAGCTCATTAAAAATGCGATTGATGGTGCCAATGGAACGGTCGAGCTGCGCGGACATTTCGCGCTGTGTGGGCGCGCCCTGGCGCTCGATCAGCGCGAGCACATCAAATTGATTCTTTGTCAGTTGCATGGAAGTTCTACCTCTTCACAATATGATAGCAAAATATGCGGATCTATCGTCAGGCACTTTGCGCCATGTGCCGCTTGATGAGCGCGGCCAAGCCTTTCACCGCCAGATTGACTGTCAGGATCAGCAGCGACACAAACGCCATGCTCTCGCGCATCATGGTGTTTTCAAAGCTGGGAATCATCAGCGCCAGCGGGCGCGTATCCACATTGGCCAGGAAGGAGACCGCGGAAATGGTCATCATGGCGTTCACAAAGAAGTACACAAAGGCTTCTAAGATGGTGGTGCGCGTGCGCGGCACCAGCACGTCGATCGCGATGCGGAAACGGCTCAGTCCCAATGTGGCGCCGACCAATTCCAGATTGCTGTGGATTTTGCCTAAGGTGTTGTAGAGCATCAGGTACGGTGAGGCAAAGAAGTGCACTAGGTTGACGAGCACCAGAATGGCCAGTGTGCTATACAGGAAGGTGCCCCGGAAGAACAGCGCATAGGACAGACCAAGCACCAGACCGGGAATGGCCAGCGATACGATGGAGATCAGATGCAGCGCGCGCGAGGAACGTGAACGCATGCGCGCGGTGTAGTACGCGATCATCCAAGCAACCGTCACGCCAATGCACGCCACCAGCGTCGCGATGATAAACGAATTGAGCAGATAACGTCCGCCGTCCATTTGGAACGTGCGTGTGATGTGCGCGATGGTCGGGGTTAGCCGCAGCGGGTACTTGTCCGCAAAGGTCAGCACCGCGAAGGAACCGATGGGCAGCAGCACGCATAGCGACACAAATCCGCACAGCAGGTACGCGAGGGTCTTTGCAATAACCTCTTGCTTGCGGATATACGGGCGCGTCACATAGCTGGCATTGCCCGGATCGCGGTTCAGCAGATCAATCAGGAACGCGACCAGTGCGGGCAGCAGCAGTACCAGACCGATGACACTGCCCTTGGCAAAGTCCATGCCCTCAATGACATCCTGATACATCATGACGGGCAGCGTCAGGGTTTCGTGCGTGCCCAGCATCAGCGGCACACCGTAGTCGGTGATGATCAGTGTGAAGATCGAGAAAAACACCGCGATCATCGGACGGCGCAGGTAGGGCAGCGTGATGGCGGTCAACTGGCGGGGCGCGGAAATGCCCAGCACAGCGGCTGCCTCATAAGGAGAGCTGTCCTCATACTTGAAGATATCGACCAGCATTAAGAATGCGACCGGGAACGAATACATCGTGGCGCCCAGCACCACGCCCCAGAAGCCGTAGATATCGCCCGGAATATGCAGCAGATTGGTCAGCACGCCGTTTGCGCCGAACAGCACAATCAGTCCCATGCCGTGCGACACCGATGGAATAAGCATCGGCAGCGTAAGCAGCAGCATCCACAAACCGCGCCAGCGGATGTCGATGCGCATCACACACCAAGCCAGCGCCAGCGCCAACGCCACCGACAGCAGCATGCCCACGCTGGAGATCGCGATAGAGTTCCACAGTGCCGAGAGAAAACGCTCCGAGCGTAAAATAGACATCGCGTCTGTGCCGACAATGGTCAGCAGCATGCGCAGTAAAGGCAGTACGATGGATACGACCAAAACAACCATCAGCAGCAATTTGGTCGCTGTGGCGATGGGGAACCGCTTTTGCGCGCCGCGGATAGTAGTTTGCATGGTGTATTTCCTTTCGGACAGCGGTTATTGCGCGGAGCGCAGGCCGAACTGATGGAGCGCTTCGGCCTTGATGCGCAGATTGTCGCACACAAAACGCTCGACAAACGCGTTGGCGGGATGCGAGAGAATCCGCTCGGGCGTGTCCATCTGCTGGATGTCGCCGCCATCCATCACAATGATGCGGTCGGACATCGCGAAGGCTTCTTCTTGGTCGTGCGTGATATAAAGCATGGTGGTGCCAAACTCGGCGGCAAGCGCCTTTAGCTCGCCGCGCAGAGACAGGCGTGTTTCAGCGTCCAGCGCGGACATCGGCTCGTCGAGCAGAATGATATCAGGATTGACCGCCAATGTGCGCGCGATGGCCACGCGCTGCTGCTGCCCGCCGGACAGCTTCATTGGCCGCTTGTCTTTTTGCTCGGTCAGGCCGACGCGCTCGATCAGCGACAACGCGTCCTTGCGCGCGTCCTTCTTGCGCTGGGGGTTGTGCTTCAGCGCGTATTCTACGTTGCCTAACACGGTCATGTTTTCAAACAGCGCATAGTTCTGGAACACAATGCCCATACCGCGCTTGGCTGGAGGGAGGCCGGTGATGTCGATGCCATCTTTGTACACGATGCCGGCATCGGGCTCCAGCAGGCCGATGAGGATGCGCAATATGGTGGTTTTTCCGCAACCAGAAGCACCCAGGAGGGAGATGGTTTCTCCCTCCTGGACGGAAAAGTTGATATCGCGCAGCACCTGCTGCTGGCCGAAGTGTTTCGCCAAGTGTTCCACACGGAGTTTGGGGACATTGGTTGCGTTGCTCATTGCGCCTTCCATTTCTCCTGCAAACGCGTCTTTTCCGCTAGCGTGTTGCCGGACATATCGGCATACGTGATGTTTGCCGGATAATTCTCGATGGTAAAGTCCTCGTCCTTGTAGATCTTTTCGGGGTAGTATTTTTGCTTGTCCTCACGCACCAGCGTGGAGACAAAGAAATCAAACACTTCCTGGACAGCGGGGTTGTTTTGCTTGCCGTCGATCATCGCCAGACCATAGCAGGCAAAGGGCGAACCCTCGGGGAAGAATGTAACGGCCATCGGCGTGCCGCTGTTGATCTGTGTGACGGCGGTGGCGGTGACCGCCAGACCGATGCCCGCCTCGCCCAGCGTCAGCGCGTTGACCGGGCCAGAGCCCGACGGGGTAAATTGCTTGATGTTCTTTTTCAGTTGGGCGAAGTAGGCAAAGGCCTCATCCTCCCCCATGACGTTGATCAGGCTCTTGAGGAACATGTACCCGGTGCCGGAGGAGACCGGATCGGGCATGGAGATCAAGCCCTCGTACTTGGGGTCAAGCAGGTCGGCATAGCTGGTCGGGGCATCAAGCCCCTTGTTTTTCAGCACATCGGTGTTGATGGCAATGCAGCCGCCATTGCGCATGCTGGGCAGTACCTTTTTGCCGGGCAGCACCATGTCGTCTACATAGATGGAGGTGTCGTATGCCGACAGATCGGCGAACAGGTCTTGCAGTTTTTCGGCGGAACCGTACTCGATGTCCAGCGAGATATCGCAGGGGGATTGCTTGCCCTCGGCTTGCAGGCGCGCGGCGTGCGTGCCGCTGGACAGGTACTCGATTTTGATCTCATAGGCGGGGAATTGCTGCTTCAGCCGCTGAAGAAAATACTCGTTGCGGTACTCCTCTGCTGAAGAATAGATCAGAACTCGCGACGAATCGCCGCTTTTTGAACAGGCGGAAGCTGTCACTAGCAGGCAGATGAGCAGAAAAAACAACAGAACCTTCTTCATTGTCAACACCGCCCTTTCATTTTTCTTATTGTACACAATAGAATTGAACATTGTCAAGATTTATTGTGCAAGAAAAAGGAAAGGGCGGTGGAAAAAGGAAGAGAGGATAAAAGGGGGCGGTCTACTTGCTGACGGCGGCGACAATGTACTGCGCGGCAACCTCCGCGCTGTGACCAGGGTTAAACAGCGTCTGCTCCATCGCCTGCGCAATCGACTGGCGGTAATCATCCTGGTGCGTCAGCAGCGTGTGCACAGCGTCCGTGGCATCGCCCGCTTTGTCCAGCGGCAGCGCGATACCCAGATGGTTGCGCAGCGCGATCTCGATGGGCACACAGTCGATTTTTTCGTACTCGGGGTTCATGATTTTCATCGGCGTGTCGATGAACAGGCAGGGCTTTTTGGTCGCATAGGAAAACTCGTACGCGATGCCGGACCAGTCCGTGATCACCAGATCGGCAGTGAAAATCGTGACATTGGATGAAAAATCGGCTTCAATGCGGAAGCTGTCGCTGAACTGATCCTTGTACGCGCTGGTCAGTGCCATCATTTTGGCGGGGAAGCGCTTGACAAACTCTGGATGCGGACGCACGGTGACGTCGTACCCCTTGCCCAGCAGTGCGGACAGCAGCGCATCGATGCAGCTTTCCAGGATGTTGCCTTCCTGCCACGAGGGCGCGATGAGGATTTTCTTTTGCTTGTTTTCAGTGTGCTCCATGCCCTCATACGCGCGCAGCAGGTTGTCAATCATCGCGTAGCCGCAGGGCACCAGCGTCTTTTCCTTCAATTGATAGACCTTCTCCAGCGCGCGCGCTTCGTTGACCTGGTGCGGACCGACGCACAGCATGGTATCGAAGTGGTCGTACGCGCCCTTGGCGGTGCCCATGTGCAGGCTCATCGGATCGTGCGGCGTGTAGATATACTCAATGTCCTTGCGCACCAGCGAGCGCTTCAGGTGATAGGTGTGCAGGTTGGGCGTGGTCGATACCATCACGTTGCAGTCCATTTTCATGAACAGTGGAATCAGGCTGTTGTCGCCGACGTAGTAGGGCACAATGCGCGGTTCGTTCTTCTCAAAAATTGCGTCGTTCGGATCGCTGGTCAGATAATGGATGGTCAGATCGGACGTTTTGAGAATCTGGTCGATCTGGTCGGCGAAGTATTTGTAGAAGCCGCTTTTTTCGGAATAATAGACCAGCTGCTTCACGTTGTTGTCATCACAGAAGCGCTTGTAATCCGCCTTGCCGCGGGCCACCTGCTCGGGCGTCGGCTTGCTGCTCTTCTCGGCGGCGCGGCTTTCGGCCAGGCGCTGCTTGCTTTGCTCCAGCGCTGCATAGTCGATCGCCTTCTTGGGGTCGTCGATCCAATTGAGCAGATAGAGTGTGAAGATGGCGATCAGGTTGCCCAGAATCCAGTACAGGCCGATACCGGCGGGCACAATGAACGCGAAGTAGGTGGAGAACGCGGTCAGAAAAATCGTCACGCCCCAGCGGCCCCAGAAGCCTTGCTCGCGCTGCAACACGTTTTCGCGGTTCTGGCAGACGCACAGCAGCAGCGCCGAAAGACCGGACAGAATCGGGAACAACCAGTAGATATCCGGATGGCCGAAGCTGGGGTAGCGCACCAGATTCAGGCCCAGCATGTCGAAGTTCATCTGCTGGATCGATTCGATGGCGTGCGAGATATTGCCGCCCAGCGCGGAAAACAGGCCGACGGTGCTTGGGTCTTTGATGAGCTCAATGGCTTTGAGCTGCGCGGTGGAGCCCAGCGGCGCGCCGACAAACTGCTCGGCGGTGGCGCACATGGACTGAATCAGCGTCGGGTCGAGTCTGAGCAGGTGCTTGAGCGGACTATACACCACCGAGATCAGCCCCAGAATGATCGGAATCTGGATCAGCATCGGGATGACGCCGGCCATCGGGTGATAGCCTTCCTTTTTATAGAGCGCGAGCTGCTCTTCGGCGGCCTTGCCGTGATCGGCGCCGCATGCCACCGCGATATCGTTGACCTGCGGTTGCAGCTTGACCATCTTGATGGAGTTCTTCTGCACCCACAGGCTCAGTGGGAACAGAATCAGCTTGGTCAGCACGGTAAAGAGCACAATGGCCCAACCATAATGCCGCAAAAACGTATAGCACAACCACATCAGTGCGCCCAGTGGGGTGCCAATCAGCGCGTCAATCCAGTTCATGGCGAAATGCCTCCTTGTGTACGGATGTGTCAAACAAATGTAGTATATACACCGCATGCGGCATTGTCAATGTGGACGGCATCCGCGCGATATGGTATCATGATGCCAGATTTTATCATATGGAGGCATTATGCAGGAACTGATATCCGCCATATCCTGGGACACATTTGTGCAGTCACTGGTCGCGTTCGGGCAAGGGCTGTCGGTTAGCTCGGTGGTGATGACGACGCTGATGGTTTTCATGCTGATTGGCCTGATGGATAAACTGCGCGGCAACAAGCTAGGCTATGGAGCGCAATTTGACGCGGGGTTCCACGCGATGGGCGATCTTGCGCTGGCGGTGGTGGGCATCGTGGCGCTGTCGCCTGTGCTGCTGCTTGTGCTGCGTCCCATTGTGACGCCGGTCTACACGCTGTTGGGCGCCAGCCCCGCGATGTTCCCGTCGTCCTTTATCGCGGTGGACATGGGCGGATACGCGCTGTCGATCCAATTGGCGGGCGAGGCGAACGTGGCGGTTGGCCGCTACGCCGGTTTGATCGTCGCGTCGATGATGGGCATCACAACCTGCTTTACCATTCCGTATGCGCTACGCATGGTCAAGCGCGAGGATCATCCGATCTTGGCGCGCGGCATTTTGATTGGCATTGTTACGATGCCGATCGGCTGCATCGCCGGAGGACTGCTGATGGCATTCACCACCACACCGATCACGCCCACCGCGCTGCTGCTCAATACGCTGCCGGTGATTCTGCTGGCTGCTGTGGTGGCGGTGGGGCTAGTGGTCAAACCGGAATGGATGATGAAGGCGTTTGTGGGGTTTGGCACAGTGATTACCTGGATTGTCACGGTCAGCCCGGCCATCGCGGCATTTCAGTATATCACGGGCATTCGCCTGCCGCTCTTCTATAAGATGGTGGAGTTTGACCCTGTGCTGGGTGCGGTGCCGCTGGAGAAGGCGCTGTTGCTGGTTGGCCAGATCGCCATTGTGCTCATCGGTGCGTTCCCCATGATCCACTTCCTGAACAAGCGATTGGGTGGCGCGATGGCCTCCTTTGGCCGGAAAGTCGGCATCAATGTGGAGGCGTCAACCGGCCTGATGACGCAGTTGGCCAACAGCATTCCGGTGTGGAGCGTGCTGGACACAATGAACGACAAGGGCAAGCTGTTTAACGTTGCGTTTGCGGTGTCGGGGTCGTTTGTGTTGGGCGATGTGCTGGCGTTTGTGGGCGGCGCATGCCCCGAGATGGTCTTTCCGGTGATTGCCGCCAAGCTGCTGGCCGGGGGCACCGCCATTGCGCTGGCAGCAGTTCTCAGCCGCAAGGATGCGTCGCCAGCCAGCGAGGAAAACGTATGATGCGCATAGGCGCGGTATTGTTGATCCTCCTGTTTTACGCAGCTTACTTCCTGAAACAAATACGCATGGCGCGACAGGGCATCCGCGCCAACCAAATGGGCAGGAGCAATAAGCCCACCCGCATGCGCAGCTTGGAGATTGCTCTGCTAATCGTGACGTATGCGCACGCTGCGGTGCAGGTGCTATCGGTATTTTGCGTCGCAACCTTGGGCGAAACGCAGATGCCGATGGGGTGGCGCGTGTTGGGTTTCGTGATTGCGGTGTGTGGGATCGCCAGTTTTGTCGCCGCGATGGCTACCATGCGCGAGAGTTGGCGCGCGGGCATCGATCCGGACGCGCGCACCGCGCTGGTCACACGCGGCATCTATCGCTACAGTCGCAATCCGGCGTTTCTAGGGTTTGACTTGCACGGCATCGGTTTGTTGCTGATGCTGCCCAATGTAGTGCACGCGGTGATCACCGTCGCGCACATCGTTATCTTGCATATCTGGATATTGCAGGAGGAAGCATATCTGCCCACGGTGTTTGGCGAGGCATACACCGCGTATAGGCGTAGAACGCCGCGATACATTGGGTTTTTGTGAGCGAAATTTCTTCACATAGACAGAATGCCGCAGACTGTAAGTCTGCGGCAGATTTTTAAAAAAGTGTTGTGAACTGCGTGGATAAATACAGTCTGCGCACAGCGACCGCCGCGTTTTGTTATTGCAGATAGCGCGCTACTGCGCGCAAAATGTCCAGCAGCGCGATTTTTTGCATGGCGGTTTTGTCTTTGACCAAATCGCGGAATTGCTCAATGGCATTGTCCTCATCCGGGGGCAAATCGGCCGCGAACACATAGTCCAGCGTGATGCCGTAATACGAACAAAGACGAAGCAGCGTATCCAGTGAAAGGCCGCGTTCACCGCGTTCAATATGACCAATGAAGGCAGGCGTAACACCGACGATCTCGGCGATTTGCTCCTGCGTACAGTGTAGCTGTTTACGCGCTGACTTTAAGCGCCTTCCTGCTTCACAGTAGTCAATTTTTGCGGGCGTTTGTTCATGCGCCTTCATATAAAAACAACTCCTTGATAGTCTTAATTAAACTATAAGGAGTGTTTTGTCTTTTTCGAAGAGATATACAGTAGGATTTACAGCGCCTTAAAGTCTACTTTTCTGTGTTTGCGAGGATGCATTTGCGCATGGACACCGAGAGCGATTTTCCATCACATTTGCCCGATACGGTGATGGAGTCGCCTTTATTGAGCTCCGCGATTTTTTCTTTTTCGCTGTCTTGGAAAGAGCAGCTGATGCCCCACTCAAAGGCTGCACCGGTACCAACCGTAACAGTGGTTGTGCCCATCACAACGCTAATGTCATTCACGATCCCGGTTACTTCCAGCAGCTTGCCTTTGTATTGTGTGTCAGCCTTGACTTCATTGGCGTCATAGGCGGCGATTAGCTCTTTCGCAGAAACGACCAATACCGCTTCGGGGGTAGCGGTTGGCGCGGAAGTTCTCGCTTGCGAGGACGCGAGCGGGTCGGCAGTGGTACCAAGCGGTGCGCTGACCGTGGTCGCGGCAGGCGGGTTGTTCGCAGTTGTGCTGCCGATGATGACAAGAAACAGGACAATCAGAACGATCCAGAATATTGGGCGCTGGCTAAGCGGCTTCTTGTTCTTCGCACCGCAGGAAGGACAGACCTTTGCGCTGGCGGCGATTTGGGATTTGCAGGTTTTGCATAATGTCATCTTGCTCATGGTGTGTTTCCATCCTTTTGTATGTTTTGGTTGCAAATAGAACTGTTTGCTGGTATGAAGTATAGCACGATAAATACTTTTAATCAATTTAAATACTACTTAAAAGAATGTTTTTTGCAAGAAAAAGCAGCGCCGGTTGCTCGGCGCTGCTTCCCAAGGGCGTTGCTATTTTTTCCGCACCGGGATGACCCGCTTTTCAAACTGCTCGGGATCAAAGAAAAAGTATCCAACCCGGCCGCAGGTTTCATCCGGCGCGTAGGGGCTGGCGGCGTAGTCAAACGCATCCATCGCCTGTGCCAACGCCTCGCCGACTGCCTCGCTTTCCGCATCGTAATGGAAGGCACCGTGCTCAAAGACAATGTACTCCCCGGCGGGGACGAAAAGCCGCGACAACGGCGCGGGCACCGGTCCTGCATAGTCGGCGGGCAAACGCACGCCGTACGCCTCGGCGGTCTTGCCGATGTCGCCGAAAAGATACGCCATGATCTGTCCGCTGTAAGCGCCGACTACACCGTCCTTGCCGTCCAGTTTGCCGTGGATTGTGTCCATCAGCGCGCAAATTGTGTCGCAGTCCTGCCCGGGGATTGCGGCTTGTTTCTCCCAGAAATCGAAGTAGCCGTCGCTGTGCTCGTTGGCGATATACAGCAGCGTGTGTGCCGGTATGGTGACAAAGTACACCTTCACGTCCTTGTTTGATATCATCATGCCAATTTCTCCTCTTCCCATTGTGTAACGGTCGAAGGTGTGGATTTTTGTGCGCAACAACACCGGCATGGGCGCGCGGCGATACGCGGCAGGCGGCATGCCATAGGTGCGGCGAAACGCGCGCGTGAATGCCTCCTGCGACGAAAAACCGTAGTCCAGCGCGATGTCCAGCATGCGGCGGTCGCTGTCGCGCACCTCGATCAACGCAAACGCAAGCTTGCGCAGGCGCAGGTAGTCGCGCAGGGACATGCCGGCCATCTGCCGGAATTTGCGAGTGGTGTGAAAGGGCGAGTACCCTAACCGCCTGGCCAGCGCGGTCAGTGTCAGCCCTTCGTCGTCGCGGCACGCGATGTGCCGGTCGATCTCGTCCACCACGGTTTGTATGTCGCGCAGCCATGCTTGCACAGCGCATCCCCCTTCCCGTTCGATGCCATTGTACCGCGATCCAATTTTAGCGGTTTGATTTGATTTGCGCAAAATGTTTTGTTTTTGTTGTGAATGCAACGGACAGTGCTTCCCATCCGCGCTATACTGTGCGTGTTGATAGAACAAACAACAATAATAAAGCGAGGGATTCACATGATTCGCCAGATGATTCATATTGATGAAGACTTGTGCAACGGCTGCGGGCTGTGCGCGCAGGCCTGCCACGAGGGCGCGATCGGCATGGTGGACGGAAAAGCCAAGCTGCTGCGCGACGATTATTGCGACGGGCTGGGCAACTGCCTGCCGGTGTGCCCAACCGGCGCGATCACTTTTGTGCAGCGCGAGGCGCCCGCGTTTGATCCTGAGGCGGTCAAGGCGCATCAGACCGCGCAAGCGCAGCCGGAAAAACCGCTGGCTTGCGGTTGCCCGGGCAGCCATGCGCGCAGCATCGAGCGCGCGCCGGTCGCCGAAGCGCCTAAGGCCGCATCCGCCGACGCGGTACCGTCCGAACTGAACCAGTGGCCGGTGCAAATTCAGCTCGTACCGGTTAATGCATCGTACTTTGCCAACGCACATTTGTTGATCGCCGCTGACTGTGCGGCCTATGCGTATGGCAATTTCCACCAGGATTTTATCCGCGGCAAGGTGACCATCATTGGCTGTCCCAAGCTGGACGATGTGGACTACAGCGAGAAGCTGACCGCCATCCTGCGTGAGAATGACATCAAGAGCGTCACCGTCGTGCGCATGGAAGTCCCCTGCTGCGGCGGGCTGGCGCACGCGGCAACCAAGGCGCTGAAGGATTGCGGGAAGATGATCCCCTGGCGCGTGGTCATCCTGGGCACCGACGGTCGCATTGTGGAACAATAACCACACATGCTTCCAAATAGCAAGACGCTTGACTCCCCCTGAACAAGCGTCTTTTTTGTTGCTTTTATTCGCCTTCGCCGGTCATGCGCAGCATGCGGTAGCCAACACCGACATGGGTCTGGATGCACTTGCCGGACGCGCCCGGCGGCTCGATCTTTTTGCGCAGTGTCGCCATAAACACGCGCAGCGAGGGCGTGTCGCTGGGCGCGGGAGAGCCCCACACTTCCTTTAGGATGACATTATGGGTTAGCACCTTGCCCACATTTCGCGCCAACAGGCACAACAGCTTGTATTCGGTGGGTGTCAGGTGGACCTCGTGGCCGTCCAGGTATGCGCAGCCCGCGCTGTAGTCGATGGTCAGCCCGCCGTTTTCAAACAGGGTGGTGGGCCGTCCGGGGTTCTCCTGCTCATAGCGGATGCGGCGGAAAGTGGTGCGCAACCTAGCCAGCAGCTCCTCCACAGAAAACGGCTTGGTTAGGTAATCATCGGCGCCCGCGTCTAGCGCGTCGATCTTGTCGCGATCCTCACTGCGCGCCGATACCACAATGATGGGCACATTGGACCAAGTGCGGATCTTCTCGATAATTTTCACGCCGTCCATATCGGGCAAACCAAGATCCAGAATGATGACGCTGGGCGGATTGCTGGTGGCGGCCAGCAGCGCTTCGGCGCCATTCTTGGTTGCTTGATAGGGGTATCCCTGCATCTCCATCGTGGTGGTCAGCAGATTGCGGATCGCGCGGTCATCCTCTACGATGAGGATCTGCGGCTTAGGCATCCTCGGTCACCTCCTGTGCTTGCAGTGTAAAGCGCATCAGGGTGCCGTGCGGGGCATTGCGCCGCGCTTCCATGTCGCCGCCGTGCGCTGCCACAATCGCTTTGCACAGCGGCAAGCCCAACCCCAGTCCCCTGCGCCCATCTTGCCGCCGCGTATTGTTGGTGTACAGCATGTCAAAGAGCAGCGGCTGGTCGCTTTCTGCGATGCCCGGGCCGTCGTCAGCCACCTCGATCACCACCCACGCACCCTCGCGCCAGGCCCGCACGGTGATGGCCGAGCCGGTCGGTGTATAGTGCACCGCATTGTCAATCAGATTGATCAGCACCTGCACAATCAGCCGTGCATCCATGCGCGCCAGCAGCATGTCGTCGGCGATATCCACTGCCAGCACATGCTCCGTGCTGTGGCGGTCGATGTGCTTGAGCGCCTCGGCGACGACCTCTTCAACCAGCTCGGGCTCCATGCGAATGCTGAGCGTACCATTTTCTATGCGCGTGACCGACAGCAGATTTTCCACCAGCGTGGTCAGCCACTTCGCATCGTCGCAAATGTCGGAATAGAGCTGTTTCTTCTTTTGCTCATCCAGCATCTCCGCGTTGTGCAGCAGTACCGCCGCGTTGCCGCCAATGCTGGTCAGCGGCGTGCGCAGGTCGTGCGATAGCGAGCGCAGCAGGTTGGCGCGCAGCTCCTCCTGCTTTTTTTGCACGGCGAGCAGCGCGGAGGCCTGCGCATGGCGGCGCACCTGCTGGGTCAGCGTCGCGCTGACAAACGACGCGATGAACATGACCAGGAAGGTGACAATGTAGCCCGCGTCGTGAAACTGCAACGAGTAGCGCGGTTCGGTGAATAAAAAGTTAAACGCGAATACATTGATGACCGACGCGAACAAGCCGAAGAAGCGGTCGTTTGTCCACACGGCGATGAACAGCACGCTCAAAATATAGATGGTGACGATGTTGGTATCGCGAAAGCCTAGGCGGTCGAACCACAGGCTGACCAGCCAGGTCGCGACCAGTATGCCCAGCGTCTTGAGCAGGTTAGGCCCTTGCGCGCGCAGCTTTTGCAGCATGGAAAACATCTCCTCACAAGCGCATTTTATCATATTCTTAGGCTCTTTGATATGCGCTTTAACGCGATCTTTACGCCTGCGCGCAAACCCTAACGCTATCTTTACACGCGGGTTGCTATACTGGGGAAGGATAGCATACCAAACAAAGCACAAGGAGATGAGCGCATGCAAGCAATCGCGTTTGTCATCGTTTTTACTGGATTGGGTATGCTCGGGTATTTTCTGGTCGGGCGCGTCGATAAGTTTATCGCGTCGGGCAATATCGTGCCCGCAGAGCCGCCTGCGACCAAGATGCAGCTGACGCGCAGCATTGAGCCGGTCGCAGTGCACCGCCTGCAGGAGATCAGTGCACCACACTTGCGCGTGCGGGCGCGCCCGATGCGCATTCTGGTGGTTGGCTTCGCGGTGGTGATCCTGACCGGCGCGCTGCTGCTTTCGCTGCCGGCGGCATCGCGCAATGGTACCGCCACGCCCTTCCCGGATGCACTGTTTACCGCCACGTCCGCCACCTGCGTCACCGGGCTGGTGATTTACGACACCCATACGCACTGGTCGATGTTTGGCCAGCTGGTGATTCTGTCGCTGATCCAGATCGGCGGGCTAGGCTTCATGACGGTGGTGATGTATGTGCTGGGCTTTACACACCATAAGTTTGGCCTGGCGGAGCGCTCGATCATGCAGGAAAGTATCTCTGCGCAACACCTGGGCGGCATTGTGCGCACAGGCCGATTCGTGGTGACGCTGGCGGCGCTGATTGAGGCTGTCGGCGCGCTGCTGCTGTCGTTCCGATTCATCCCGCAGTTCGGCGTGCTGAAAGGAATCTATTACGCGGTGTTTCACGCGATTTCCGCGTTCTGCAACGCGGGATTCGATCTGATGGGCGTCAATGCGCCGTTCTCCTCGCTGACTAGCTATGCGGGCGACCCGCTGGTGTCGGGCACGATCATAGCGCTGATTGTCTGCGGCGGGCTTGGATTCATCGTGTGGGAGGATATTGTGCGCTACAAGTGGCGCTTCCGCCGTTATGGGCTGCACGCCAAGATTGCGCTGACCATGGCATGCGTGCTGATCATCGGCGGCGCGGTGCTGCTGTTCGCCTTCGAACTGCGCAATCCGGCGTTTGCCGCGCGTCCGCCCGCCGAGCAGGCGCTCACGTCGCTGTTTCAATCGGTGACGCCACGCACAGCGGGCTTTAACACCGTTGACCTGACGAGCATGACCGGCGCGAGCACCATGCTGATCATCTGTCTGATGCTGATCGGCGCGTCGCCGGGATCGACCGCTGGCGGCGTCAAAACCACGACCTTTGCGGTGCTGATCCTGTGCATTGTGTCGGTGGTCAGAAAGCGGGAGTATGTGGAGTGCTATCAGCGCCGCATCGACGACACAACCATCAAAAAGGCATTCTCGGTATTCTTTATCTATACGTTTTTGACGGTCGCCGTCACCACCGCCATTGCGCACATCGACCACATTTCGCTGCGCAGTGCGCTCTTTGAGTCCGCGTCGGCCATCGGCACGGTCGGTCTGTCGCTGGGCATCACCCCGGCACTGGGCATGCCATCGCATATGTTGCTGGCGTTTCTGATGTACTTTGGCCGGGTCGGCTGCCTTACGCTGGTATACTTTATTGCCGAGCGCATTGTTGAACAACCGAACCACCTGCCGCTGGGCAATGTTGTGGTCGGATAAATTGGAGGAAAATATTGCATGAAATCCATTTTACTGATTGGCTTGGGGCGCTTCGGACGCCACCTGGCGGAAAAACTGACCGAGTTGAAGAATGAAGTGTTGGTGGTGGACATCGACGAGAGCCGCGTCAACGCCGCGTTGGACTTTGTGACCGGCGGACTGATCGGCGACGGTACCGACGAGCAGTTTATCGCCTCGCTGGGCGTGCGCAATTTCGACCTGTGCGTCGTGGCAATCGGCGAGAGCTTTCAGGGGTCGCTGGAAACCACCGCGCTACTCAAGGACTATGGCGCGAAGTTTGTGCTGGCGCGTGCCAATCGCGATGTGCACGCCAAGTTCCTGCTGAAAAACGGCGCGGATCAGGTGATCTATGCCGAAAAGGAAATGGCCTACCGTGTGGCCAGAAAATATAGCAGCGACCATATTTTCGACTGTATCGAGCTGACGCCGGAGTACGCGATTTACGAAATCGCAGTGCCCGAAGGATGGGTGGGCAAGTCCATCGCGCAAAAGGGCATTCGCACCAAGTATCATATCAGCATATTGGCCACGCGCCGCGATGGGCAAATTACGCCCATGCCCAAGGCCGATTATGTCTTTGACGGCGGGGAAACGCTGATCGTGCTGGGGCAGCACGAGGATGTGCGGCGGGTGGTTGCGTAAAAGGAGGGAGCCGGAAAGTGCCTGCTTGAATACTGCGATGTGCTGCGAGGCGGATGGCGGATTGCCGCGCGTGTGATGCAGCAAGGCAAGTGCCAGGCAGGCGATCCACAGGGCAAAGAGCATGTACCGCACATTTCCGCTGCTTTTTTCTGCACGATAACGCGTCAGCACGCCGGGCCGTGCATATCAAAAAAAGCCCCGAAGGGCTCATTGCATGATGGCAATTACGATTTTTTGCGCACAAACAGCACACCCATCGTGCCCGGGCCGCAGTGGCAGGATACTGAGCAGCCTGCTTGGGTGATATATACCTGCGCAAAGCTGCCACCCAGCTCGTCGAGGACTTGCGTAGCGGCGGCCAGCGATTCGTCAGACAGCTCTGTGTATGTGAAAAAGAGCGTATCCATCTCCAGATCGGTGCGGCCCGCCAATCGCTCGCGGATATACGCCGCTGCGCACTTCGCGTAGGGTCCGCGATACTTCTTCCCGGATTGCAGCTTGCCGTCAATCACTTCAATACAGGGCTTTAGCTGCATCAGGTTTGCGCCAAGTGCCATCACCGATGAGCAGCGGCCGCCCTTGACCATGTAGTCCAGCCGCTCCAGGATGAAGCTGGCCTCAATACGCCCGGTCATGTCGCGCAGCGCGGCGCACATCGCCGATACATCTTCGCAGCCCTTGGCCAGTTTGCAGGCAGCCAGTACGACCAGTCCTTGGCCTGTGGACAGACTCTGCGAGTCGATGACATGCACATTCGGGAAATCCTGCGCGGCGATACAGGCGTTCTGATAGCCGGAGGAAAAGCCCGAACCAATGCAAATGTGCACAATGGCTTCGTGTTGCCTGGACAGCGTGGCAAAATACTCCTGAAATTCGCCGACATTGAGCGCCGAGGTGGTGCACAGGTTGCCGGTCTCCTCCGTATGCGCAAAGATATCCTTCGGGTGGATGCTGACGCCATCCTGGTAGGTGTGGCCTTCCATGATGATGGTGGCTGGCATGATGGAGATATCGTGTGTTCGAATAAGTTCGGCGGAGAGGTCGCACGTGCTTTCGCTGGAAATTTTGATTGTCATAAAATTCCTCAATAAAAATCTTGTTGATCGCAGGGGGGCAGAGAGATAGTACCATTGTACCATACCGCGCAGGGAAGATGCAAAGCGGTTTTGCGTGGGTACGCGCGTTTGGCCTACATGCAGCCGGAGCCCGCATCATTGTCGGAAGACAAACAAAAAATCCGCAAGGCCCAATATATCGGGCTTTGCGGATTTTTGTTGGAGCTGATGATGGGACTCGAACCCATGACCTCTTCCTTACCAAGGAAGTGCTCTACCGCCTGAGCTACATCAGCATGCGTACCAATGGGGATATAGGCGACAGCTAAGATATCATACATGATTGCGGCAAAAAAAACAAGAGGATTTTGAAAAAAACTGTGCGCACATTAGGTGCCGGGCGCGCAAAGCGCATGGCAAACGGAACAGACGGCGGAACAGTGAGAAAGACCGCCGGAATAGTAGATTGGGAAGAAGCAAAGCGAGAGGTGACCGTGCATGCGACAGGCGTTTAAACAGATGGTTTTTCAAAACTGTTTTTCGCATGCAAAAATCTTTGGGAAAAAAGTAAAAAATCCAAAGAATTTGCAAAAATTAAAAAAATTGAAAAGAAAACGGAACACAAATGAAACAATAGCTGGAAATTTTTATAATTATGAAACATAAACATGTTTACAAATAACTTCTCATAATATACAATAAGCAGCGACAAGATGTGACAGCATACACCATATGTTGCGAAAGATCGTCAGCGATGCGGATTTCTGGCGAATCTTGACATTTTCCTTGTGTCGTCTATCCAGCAAAAAACTGAACACTTCGCCTTCCCCAAAGAAAACTAGCTCTGCGCACAATATCTGATGCACCCTGCACCCGCTTCTGCCGGAAGCAACAGATCATCATCGAGGTGGAGATCTATGCGGCATCACGCCCCCAGACGACAGGTATCAACCGCCGTACTGGTGCGCTGGCTGGCTCTGTGCCTGCCGGTGGGTCTTTATCACCTCTGGCGGCAACACCGGTGGAATATGCCGATCAAGCTGGGCATCTCATTTGTATCGACACTGTGCTGCATGCTCACCCTCATTGGCATGCTGACCCTGCTGTCTAACCCCGCCCCGGTCGAGGCGCAAACCTCCGCTGCACTGCTGATGAGTCGCGACATCTACCCGCTGGTGGCCGATCCGGATGGCGCGCAGTATCATCTGGAAGGCTGCGTCTACGCCCCGGAAGGCGCGCTGCCGGTGACACTGCACGTAGCCGCGCAGCAGCACATGCAGGCAGACGAGCGGTGCAATCCGCCGCGCCACACGGCTGGCCGTTAGCCATTTTTTCGCTTCGCACACAGCCGGGTCTGTGGGAATCGCTTGGGACCGCGCGGATTTCCTCCTTTGCCGCGCAATTGGAACAAGCGTGATTCGCATAGTCCCTCAAGGCGCCCACCCTCCGGGCGCCTTTCCTGTGCCACGCGGCATTGACAAGCCTTCCTTGGCCGGATATACTATGGGCGTTATCCATAATCGCGCGCGAGGAAAGGGAAAGCATCTTCTTTAGGTCAACAGAGAGCTGCCGGTGGTGCGAGGCAGCGGCCGCAAGCGGATGCCGCTCGCCCTGGAGCGCTATGGCGCCTGCCATCGGTTGCACCCGATATCGTGCGGTAAGTGGGCGGCCCCGCCGCCAAAAAGAGTGGTACCACGGAACGACGTTTCGTCTCTTGTGCAGAGGCGAAGCGTCTTTTTTTGAAGGAGGAAGCATCTCATGCCGATCTTGGAAACCCCGTATATCCCCGCCGATGTAGAAAAGAAATGGCAGCGCCTGTGGGACGAGCAGCATGCCTTTGAGGCAAAGGCGGCGCACGACAAGCCGAAGTTTTACGGCTTGATCGAGTTTCCGTATCCCTCCGGTGCGGGGCTGCATGTCGGCCATCCACGCAGCAACACCGCCATCGACATCATCGCCAGAAAGCGGCGTATGGAGGGCTACAACGTGCTCTACCCGATGGGCTGGGACGCGTTCGGCCTGCCCACCGAGAACTACGCGATTAAGAACAAGGTGCACCCGGCGGCGGTGACACAGGGCAATCTCGATCATTTCCGCGCGCAGTTGAAGGCGCTGGGCTTCTCCTTCGATTGGTCGCGCGAGGTCAATACCACCGACCCGAAGTATTACAAATGGACGCAGTGGATCTTCCTGAAGCTGTTCGAACGCGGCCTGGCCTACAAGACCGAAATGCCTATCAACTGGTGCACCAGCTGCAAGTG
>JAVBMF010000017.1:0-2742 GCA_031552735.1 Eubacteriales bacterium | reverse complement strand
CCTGGTCGGACTTACTTCTAGGCCGCACCATGCTCACCGGCGCTTTGACCGGCTTACGTGGATCGTTTTGCCTGCGACTGGCATCGACTTGCAACCACAGACCTGTTACACCAACCTTTGCCATGATAGCATGAGAAAACGCAAAAAGCAAGCAATATTTGGCTGAAATCCCCAGTTTGTTCCAATTGCGAGGCGCATTTTTGTTAGGTTTTGCAAATCAATTGCCGCGCTGTTCGTGCAGTCTGGCAATGGTGGCGGTCAGGATGCCAATTTCTGCCGATCCGGCGGCGGATAGCGCGCTGGCGGCGGCCTCCGCGGTGGCACCAGTGGTGCACACATCGTCGATCAGCAGCAGGCGCATCCCAGACGCATCGCCGCACGCCAAAAACGCGCCCGCCAGATTCTTGTGGCGCTGCCGGGCGTCCAGCCTGGTCTGCGTCGTGGTGTTGCGCGTGCGCACAATCATCTCGCGCACCGGCAAACCAGACAGCTCCGCCACATGGTCGGCCAGGACGCGCGCCTGATTAAACCCACGCATGCGCTGCCTCGCCCTGTGCAGCGGGATGGGCACCAGCGCGTCATAGTCGCGCGCGATGTCGGCGCATACTGCCGCCATGCCCTGCGCTAAAGCCAGCGCGGCATCGGTGTAGCACCTGTACTTCAGCGCGCGCACCAGCTCACGCGCCGCGCCGTCGTGGGGATACGCCGCGTATACCGCCGACAGATGCGCCGGTGGCTCCGGCAGGCAACTGCGGCAGCCGCGCGCGCCTTGCGGGCGGCCGCACATTGGGCACGACGCATCGGCGGGCAGCACATGTAGCGACGCCGCACAAGCCGGGCAAATCTCCAGCTGGGCATCGGGTTCCAGCAGCACGCCGCAGCCCACGCAGGTTAGGCCGCGTGGGTACAGCAGGTCGATGAGGCCGGTTAGCAGCGTGTTCATTTGCGCACCGGCTTGGATTCATCCTCGTCCAGATGGTCGAGGGCGTATTGAATGCATTGAATCACCAATTTATTCATGGAAATCAGTTTGGCATCACAAACCTTGTCCATTTTCGCGATCAGCGACTTAGGAAATCGAAAAGTCTTGTTTTGATGATCCTCTTTCTTTACTTGAAAACCCACGTGCATCACCTCGTATATAATCTACGTGCAAAATTCCGCAGAATATATACGCTATATTTACAAGATATATTATCTTGCAAATCCTATTTTCTCTCTGGTACTATTACGTTGTACTCTTTGGATTACGCCCAAAGAGTACCAGAAAGGCGTTTGCGCCCGGGTTCGCCGTTGGGCCGCTATGGGCATATGCTCGCCTCACTCGGGTGCCTACCAATGTTCGTCGATGGCCTTGAATCGATCCTTCGGATCGGAGGCCATCGCCTCCAGTCCGGCACTTTTCCTCGCTTGGCTTCGCGGGTGCATGCCCCATAGCGTCCCCGGCTCCAACGGGCGCGGGGCCACGAACAAGCTAAAGCTACGACACAAACCGCGCAGGTTGCGCAGGGCTCCGCGCCCGTTGGAGCCCCAGCCCCTACGCGATGATTCCCGCGAAGGCGCACGGCGGATTAAGCGCCGGACTGGAAGCGGCGGCCTCAGATCCGAAGGATCAATTCAAGGCCGCCGGTGAACATTGGTAGGCGCCCGCCGTAGCCGAGTATAAGCGCGTAGGGGCTGAGGGGCGAACCCGGGCGCAAACGGCTTTCTGGTACTCTTTGGCCGTAATCCAAAGAGTACACCGTAACCCTTTCCAAAGAGTACACCGTAACCCTTTCCAAAGAGTACACCCCCCCACCCAAGAAACAAAAAGGACGCCCCTACGCGTCCTCCCCTTGTTCCACCATACGCCACACCAACCGCAGCCGCTCAGCCAGCGCGCTGTACCGCTTGGCGATGTGCGCGTTTTCCACCAGCCCGCGTATGCACTCCTCGCGCCCGACCAGCACCACCAGCTGCCGCGCGCGCGTGACGGCGGTATAAAACAAATTCCGCGTCAGCAGCATCGGCGGGCCGCCGACCACCGGCATCACCACCACCGGAAACTCGCTGCCCTGGCTCTTGTGCACCGACACGCAGTACGCCAGCTCCAGCTCGTCGAGTTGGCTGTCCTCATACACCGCGATGCGGTCGTCGTCAAAGCACAAGGTCACGGTGTGCTCCTCGTCATCCATGCCGACGATAAAGCCCATGTCGCCGTTGAACACGCCCGCGCCCTGCTCGACGCCGTGTGACGTTTCGCGGGTCCACTCCTGCTCGTAATCGTTGATCGTCTGCATGACCTTGTCGCCCAGGCGCAGCGTCAGTGCGCCGAAGGTGCGCTCCGCCCTGCCCGCTTCCGGCGGGTTCAGCTCGCTTTGCAGCACGGCGTTGACGTTCCAGACGCCCAGCGTCCCCCGCTTCATCGGCGCGAGCACCTGCACGTCGCGGATGACGTCGTAGCCCTTGCGCTTGGCGGACTGCGCGAGCTTGACGAGCCGCTGCAGTGCCTGGTCCTGGCCGTCGAAGGCCTCGAACGTGAAGTCGCTGCCGGGCACGACCTCCGGCTCGTCGCCGGCGTTGATGCGGTGGGCGTTTTTGACGATCATGCTGCGCTCGCTCTGGCGAAACACCTCGTCGAGCCGCACGACGGGAAAGCAGCCGCTTTCGATCAAATCGTGCAAGACGTTCCCCGGGCCGACGGAGGGCAATTGGTCGACGTCGCCGCAGAAGATCACGCGCGTGCCCGGCAAGAGCGCGTCG
>JAVBMF010000074.1:0-31390 GCA_031552735.1 Eubacteriales bacterium | reverse complement strand
CCGTAGCGCTTCTTGAAGCGATCGACGCGTCCGCCGGTGTCCACCAGCTTCTGCTTGCCCGTGAAGAACGGGTGGCACTTGGAGCAAATTTCGACTTTCAGCTCTTTCTTGGTGGAGCCGGTCTCGAAGGTCTCGCCGCACACGCAACGAACCGTCGCGACGCCGTACTTCGGATGGATGCCTTCCTTCATATGTTTCACCTCTCCTCGGGCCAGCGTGATCTAGCAGCTCTGTGCGAGCCGATAGCAAGCCACGTTGGGGAGTATAACACGTATACGGCATTTTGTCTATCGGTTTTTTTTCATTGGGTGCACCGCACGCGCCGCCAGTGTGTAGCCTTCCTTCTCCCACAGCCCTACCCAATCCTTGAGCCGGGCAAAGAACTCGGTATTGGTACGCGTGCGCATGAGCATGCCGATGAGCTGCTCTGTCGCGTCGGCCGAGGCGCTGGCCGACAACACGCGCCGCACCGCCTGCACACCGGCGAGCTCCGCCTCTGTGAGCAGCAGCTCCTCGTGCCGCGTGCCCGAACGCGCCAGATCAATGGCAGGAAACACACGCTTTTCGCTGAGGCTGCGATCCAACTGAATTTCCGCGTTGCCGGTGCCCTTGAACTCCTCAAAGATGATTTCGTCCATGCGGCTGCCGGTGTCCACCAATACCGTCGCGATGATCGTTAGACTGCCGCCTTCCTCTAGGTTGCGCGCTGCGCCGAAGAATCGCTTGGGCTTTTGCAGCACACCGGCGGCCAAACCGCCGGACAGTGCGCGGCCGGTCTGCGGCGCGGCAGCGTTATACGCGCGGGACAGGCGCGTTAAGCTATCCATCAGCACCACGACATCGCGCCCCTGCTCCACCAGCCGCTGCGCGCGCTCATAGACCAGCTCGGCCACGCGAATGTGGTTCTCCGGCGGCGAGTCGAAGGTGGAGTGCACCACCTCGGCGGGCACGGTACGCTGGATGTCGGTCACTTCCTCGGGCCGCTCGTCGATGAGCAGCAGCATCAGGTGCACATCCGGCGCGGTCTTGGCGATGGCCTGCGCAATCTTTTTCAGCAGCACAGTTTTGCCCGCCTTGGGCGGCGCGACAATCAGCGCGCGCTGCCCCAGTCCGATCGGCGCGATGAAATCCAGCATACGGATCGCCAGATCGCTGCCGCCTTCGGGTAGTTCCAGTGTCAGGCGGCGGTTGGGGTGAATCGGAGTCATGGTGTCAAACGAGCGGCGGCGCGCCGCCTGATCGGGCGGTTGGCCATTGACGCTCTCGACATACATCAGCGCGCTGTAGCGGTCGCCCTCGCGCCTAGGACGCGTTTTCCCCTGCACCAGATCCCCGTTCTTCATGCAGAAGCGACGGATCTGCGCGATAGACACATACACATCCTCGCGCCCCGCAGAGCAGTTGTCCGCGCGCAAAAAGCCGTATCCGTCAGGTTGCAGCTCCAGCACGCCGCCACCGTTCCCGCACAACCCGGCTTCCAGCATTTCTGGCACAGCGGGGTTGGAGGTGCCATACTGCTCGTTATAATAGCCGGTGTCGCGGTGCGGACGTGCCGGGAAGGCCGGGCGCGTGATCTGCGTCGGCTCGGCCAGCCGTGCGATGATGTCGGCCTTGTTCACACCGGCGGGCAGCTTCACCTGCTTTTCTCTAGCCAGTTTGCGCAGTGCGACCACCGTCAGTGTTTGCAGTGATTCATGGGCGAGTTGTTCCAAACAGGTCAGCTCCTCTCGATATGCGAACCAAGTGCGCAGAAGTAGGACAGGTATAAACAGCATATGCCACCGAGAGAAAAAATATGCGAATCCCAACAAAAAAGCGAGACGCCATGCCCCGCTCGATTATATTACGATATTTTGTCGAGTATGCCGCGCATGACCCGCACAAATGCCTCGGTTTCATCCATATACGCGCCGTGATGCCCGGGAAATACGACCAGTTCGTGGCCAAACCGTTCTGCCAGGATGCGCGATGTATCGGCGTACCAGGTCTTGTGGTCAATGCCCCATTGCCCCGTGCCGGTAAACACCGGCACGCCGTTTTCGCGGATTCTTTTGGTGTCGGGCAGGTAGTTGGTGACCGGCAGCAATTCCTGTCGTGCCAGAAACGCGATGCCGTCGTTCACATCCAGACGCGGCGCGTCTGCCAGATCGCCACGCTGCTGTGCGGCATAGGCTCCGGCCTTGCGCTGCGCCTTGGCCATCGGGATGACCGGCAACTGCGCGCCAAACATAAACTTGGTGACCGCCATCGTCGGACCCAGGCCATACGCCATCTTGTAGCACGCGGCAAAGAAGCGATGCCACTTGTGCTGCTTGGGATGCACACTGGGGCACGCGGGCTCGTGCGCGATCACCGCGCGCGTCGCCAAAGGCTGCGTCTTGGCCATATCCAGCGCGATGACGCCGCCGGAGCTGTTGCCAAAGACAATGGCGCGCTCCTCGCCCGCAGCGCGGATCACCGCCGCAGCGTCGCGGCTCTGCTGCTCAATGGTGAAATTCTGCGGATCGCGCATGGTGCTGCGCGCGTTGGCGCGACGGTCGTAGGTAATGACCTTGAAGCGATCAGCCAACAGGTCGGCCATCGGCGCGTAATAGTCGCCGTCGCCGCCCGCCGCCGCGATCATCAGGATGGCCGGGCCCTGCCCGCGCACTTCATAATACAGGGTGTCCCCCTCGGTGGTGACAAAATCGCGCTTCACATCCGCCATATTGCTTCCTCCTATGCTTTCGTGCCCACGACCACGTCGCGATTGACCGCTTGCTCTACCCAGTGCGCCATGCCCTCATACGCGCCGCCCTCGCATACCGTAAATCCGGCGTTGCGCATCCACGCCTTCAGGTCGTCGCGTCCCAACGTATACGTGTTAAACGCGATGGCCGCCGCGCCGCCGGGCTTGAGCGCCGCCAGCCACCCCGGCAGCGCCGCCTGCATCAGCGCTGGCAGTGAACTAGGTTTTTGCCCGGCCTGCGGCGCGTGTTGCACGCCATACGGCAGATCGGCAGTCAGCAGATGAAACGCGCCCTTGCCCACAAGCGCCGCCGCGTCGCGCGTGTCGCCCAAAACCACGCGCAGGCTGCGCGTGTCCCCGGCTTTGTAATGCTCCGGCGTATCGGCCAGATCATAACGCGTCATGCGTCCGCCCAGTTTCCCACCCAGCGTCATCGCGGTTTCGGTTTTTTTGTGCTTCATGCGATGGTATTCGAGGTAGCGGGAAAAGAAATCGTTCAGTTCCTTGATGTCGCCCTTGTCCTGATCAATGCCGCAGCTGTCATACCCCCGGCGCAGCGCTAGAAACAGCGCTGTGCCGCGCCCGCAGAGCGGATCGAGCACCGTCAGCGGCTGCTCGGCGCGCGCAAAATCGCTGGATGCCAACGCTGCATTGAGCAGCAGATCGGTGAACATCTCGTTGGTCTTGCCCTTGTATTTTTGCAGCGCCGCCAAATCCTCGCCGATATAGGCGGGGTGGTCGCGATCAATGGGCAGCAGTTGGTCGCCGCGCCGTTCGGCCAACACATAAGCGGACGACAGCTGCGACAGCAGCCGCCACTCCATCGCGGAAAAGGCATCGCTGGCAAAGCACAGCCATGGCGCGCCGCCCAGCGTGCGCCAAGTCAGCTCCGCCTCGCGGTCGATGGCGCGCAGCATCAGTGCCAGCTCCGCCTCGGCCAGCGACGCCAGCGATGCGCGATAGCGCGGATTGGCGTGCGGCCACAGCAAAAAAGCGTAGTCCATTTAGTCCTCCTGCCGCGCCATCTTGTCCAGTTGGCGCCAAGTGTTCAGGTTGCGTGTGGTCGCCGGGATGGGCAACTTCAGCGCCGCCGCCATGCCCTTTGCGTCACGAATGCTCTGGACGAGCAGCGCGTAGTGCGCGCGGCCGACCAGCGCATAACGGTTGCCCGCTGCGTCAGCCGCCGGGATTTTCGCCGCTTCATCATCCAAAGGCGCGCGGGCAAACAGCGTGATATAGCAGGTCTCCACCTCCGGCGCGGCGGCTGCTGCTGCTGCGATCTCACTTTGCAAAAAAGGCATGTCGCGCAGGATGGCCGCCAATTCCTCTGCGGTCAGCGCCATCACCTCGGGACGAAAGCCGACCGCCGCCTCGATCGCGTCGGCCAGCAACCGCTCGACTTCGGACGACGTCTGTTCCGTGTCCAACAGCACATTGCCACTCTGGATATACGTGCGCACACGCGCGTATCCCAGCCGCTCGCACAACGCGCGCAGCGCCGCCATCGGCAGTTTGTGCTTGCCGCCCACGTTGATGCCCCGAATCAGCGCAATCACGGTGCGCATGGCGTTTCCCCTCTCTCTTTCAACAAAAAAGCCCCGCCGATTTGCATCGTCGGGGCGTTGGCGCGATTAGTACTTACGCTTGCGCGCAGCTTCGGCCTTCTTCTTGCGCTTCACGCTAGGCTTTTCGTAGTGCTCACGCTTACGCACCTCAGCGAGGACGCCGGCGCGGGCACATTGCCGCTTGAATCTCCGCAGAGCGCTTTCCAGGGATTCATTCTCCCGAATACGGATCTCAGACATGGACTTATCCCTCCCCTCCGCTCAACTCAGCGACGACCGCAATGCGTCCCATAAAGGGTAACTCACAATCGTACGAATCATTATAGCGCACACGTTCGGGTTCGTCAACAAAAAAGAATACTTGTTTTGCAAATCATGTCAGCCCATCTTCCCGGAAAGCTGCGCGCCACCGATAACGTGCAGGTGCAGATGGTGCACGCTCTGCGCGCCGTGCGCGCCGCAATTGGTGACCACGCGGTAGCCGGTTTTGTCCAAGCCAAGCTTCTCCGCCACCTGCGCGCAGGTGCGCAGCAGGGTACCCAGCTGCGCGTCGGAGAACTGCTGCGCGTCGGTCAGGTGTGCCACATGCGCCTTGGGAATGACCAGCACATGCACCGGCGCTTGCGGCGCGATGTCGCGAAAGGCCAACACCTGCTCGTCCTCATACACCTTGTCACAGGGAATCTCACCGCCAATGATCTTGCAGAACAGACAATCTTGCATTCCTTACGCCTCCTCTATTGTGCCCTGCGCCTCGTCGCCGCTGATGGCGGTGATGCGCACGGATTGTATCGTACCGATTTTCCCATTAGCGGCGCGGACATAGACGTACGCCGGTGTGTACCCGCCGTCATCCTCCTCGAATAACACTGGCTGCGTTGTGCCGACCAGCCGCCGCATAGATGCCTGCTGCATGGTCTGCCCCAGCGCGATCAACTCCCCCGCGCGCCGTTCGCGCACCGCCTTGGGCACGACGCCGGGCAGGCTGGCCGCCACCGTCCCCTCGCGCTCGGAATACGGGAACACATGCATGCGCGCGAATTGCGCTTGTTCGCAGGTGCGCAGCGTCTGGGCAAACTCCGCGTCGGTCTCGCCGGGAAAGCCAGTCATCGCGTCGGTGGTGATGGCCGCCTGTGGAAAGTCGGCACGCAGCAGATCACACGCCGCCAAAAACTGCGCGGATGTATAGCGGCGGCGCATGCGGGACAGCACGGTGTCGCTGCCCGATTGCAGCGCAAGATGGAAGTGCGGGCAGACCTTGGGCAGGGTTTTCAGCGCCGCTACAAACGCCGGGGTGACCACAAGCGGCTCCAGCGAGCCCAGCCGGACACGCGCGATCCCCTCGGCGGCGTGCACGGCGCGGATCGCATCCAGCAGCGTGGTGCCATCGGACAGATCAAGACCGTAGCTGGTCAGATGAATGCCGGTCAGCACAATCTCTATAAATCCCGCGTCAGCCAGACGCCGCGCCTCGGCGGCGACATCCTCCAGCGGCCGAGAGCGCACCGGCCCGCGCACACTGGGGATGATGCAGTAGCTGCAATAGCGATTGCAGCCCTCTTGTATCTTCAGCACAGCGCGGGTGTGCCCTTCCAGCGCGGTGACATTCAGCGCCTCAAAGGGCACCTCGGTCAGTGTATCCACTGCGACCAGCGCGGTGTGCTGTGCCAGCGCCTTGCGCAGCAGCGTTACCACCTCGCCGCGCCGCTGTGTGCCCAGCACCAGCCGCACGCCGGGCAGCAGCAGCTCCGCGCCTGACCGCTGCGCCAGACAGCCCGCCACAATGATTTCCGCGCCGGGGTTCCTGCGCAGCGCGCGGCGGATCATCTGCATGGATTTCTTATCGCCGGTGCCGGTCACCGTGCAAGTGTTGATGATATAGACATCGGCCACATCGGCAAAAGGCACCGCGCGGTAGCCCTCGGCAAGAAACCGCTCCAGCATGGCCTGGGTATCGTATTGGTTCACCTTGCAGCCCAGCGTGCAGCACGCGACGGTATTCATGCGCCCGCCTCCCATGCGCCACACAGCGCCATCACCGCGGCGGTTGCGGCGATGGCGGCGGTTTCCGCGCGCAAAATGCGCGGCCCCAGCGTCACCGGCACACCGCCAAAGGAGGCCAGCTCGTCCATCTCGTCGGCACAGATGCCGCCCTCCGGCCCAATGACCAACGCAATGTCGGTGGGCTGCCCCGATAATGCGTACCGCAGGCTGCCCTCCCGCGCGCACTCCCAAGGCACCAGCACCGCCTGCTGCGCCGCCCAGAACGCGCGCAGTTGCCCAATGGTCGCGGGCGGCAAGATGCGCGGCGTATGCGCGCGCCCGCACTGCTTGACCGCCTCGCGCGCGATGCGTGGCCAGCGGTCGGTGACGCGCGAATCGTCGCCGCCGATCTTCATCACGCAGCGTATCAGCGCCAGCGGCTGGATCGCGTGCACGCCCAACTCAGTGGCCTTCTGGATGATGAGTTCCATCTTGTCCGCCTTACACAGCCCGACGCACAGCGTGACGCGCACATTCGGCTCGCGGCTTGGCAGCTCGGCCTTAACGCGCGCCGCCGCGCCCTGCTTGTCACACCGCGTCAGCTCGGCGGCAAACAGGCGTCCGTCGGCGATCAGTTCAACCGTCTCACCGGGTGTTAGCCGCAGCACGCGATAGGCATGCTGCGCCTCCTCGGCGGGCAGGGCGACCTCGCCGTTCACCGCACACGGCGATTCCACAAAAAAGCGGTGCATGCGCTACTCCCCTTTGCGGCGCGCGGCCAAGCACACCCACTCGCCCTTTTTCATCACATCAACGATCACATAGCCCGCCGCGTGCAGCGCGTCGCACACATCGTCCTCGCGCTCACGGATGATGCCGGAGCACAAGAGCGTGCCATGCGGCCTCAGGTGTGCCTTGGCCGGAGCGGCCAGCATAATGACCACATCGGCGATGATGTTGGCGACCACAATGTCGGCCACTTCGTCAGTGGTCTTGAACAGGTCTCCCGCGACCGCGCGCACCGTATCGCTTAGTCCGTTCTTGGCGATATTCTCCGCCGCCACTTTGACGGCGTTCTCGTCGATGTCGATGGCCAGCACATCGCGCGCGCCCAGCTTGGCCGCCGCGATCGCCAGAATGCCGGTGCCGGTACCCACGTCGATCACGGTGCAGCCCGGCGTCACCAGCCGATGCAGCATGTCCATGCACAGGAAGGTGGTTTCGTGCGTGCCGGTGCCAAACGCCATGCCCGGGTCCAGCTCGATGATAAGGTCGTGCTCGTGCTGCTCATAAAACTCCCACGAGGGCTTGACCACCAGCCGCTTGCCGACGCGAAACGGCTTATAATACTTCTTCCACACCTCGGACCAATCCTCATCGCGAACCGACGCCACCGACAGTTCCAGACTGCCCATGTCCAGCGGGCTGTCGGCTTTCAGTTGTGCCAGCCGCTCGCGCACGACGCTCAGCGTTTCGCCCAGCGACGCGCCGGACGCGAAATACGCCTTGACCAGCACATCCTCGTCCATGCCTGCCAGAATATTCTCATCCAATATGTCCCAGGTGCGGTTATCGCGCTCCAGCGCCAGCACGTCCTCGCGATCCTCAATCGAGGTGCCCACCGCGCCCGCGTCCATCAGCAGCGCCGACACCAAATCCGATCCTTCCGTGGTGGTGCGCACTGTCGTTTCGGTCCAATCCATACCAATTTCACCCTCGGTTTCATGAAAATGAGCGCCCACGCAAGTTGTGGGCGCTTCATTATAGCGTATGCGGCGCGGGGATGTCAAAGGCCGCCGTAATAGGGCATGGGATACATCGGTGGCAGCGGCGGGCACGCCGGACGGCATTGCGCGCGGCACACCGGCTCGGGGCGGACGAGATAGGCGTCCACGCAGACCTCCAGACAGGCGGCAAACACATCATCGCACGCCGGATACGCGCAGCGTGATAGCTTGACCGACGGCAGCACCACCCACTGGTTGCTCCAACACTCTTCGCGCGGGCACTTCATTTGCGCGCGTACACGCACGGTGATGCTACTTTCGCCCTGATGCACGCAGCCACACGCATCGCGCACGGTGACGCGCAGCGGGATCATGACGCATAGAATCAATCCGCGCGGGTCATGCGGACAGGGCGGCTCCAGTTCCCATGTGCAGGCGGTAAATCCGCCGCACACAGCGCACAGCGTCAGCGGACGCGGCGCATCGCACGGAACACCGGTCACAGGCAGTTCGGTCTCAAAGTGGCGCAGCCATTCGCGCCCCATACACAGGATCTTGGGCAATAAGTAACCTTGCGCACTACACACCGGTCGGGGCGGCGGTGGCGGTGGTGGCGCACAACAACAGCATTGCGCGGGCGGCATCTTGCAGCGCGGGCAGAGTTCGCAGGGTGGCGGCGCGATACAGCAACACACCGACACCGGACGATGGCAATGGGGGCACATCGGCTCGTCGCACTGCCGCCTGCGCCTGCACCGTTCACAATTGCAGGTGGGGCAACAGGTATGATCCATAGGAATCCTCCTTTGCCGAACGCGCGGGGAAGCGTCCGGCTGGGATATCCTATGCGTGCGCGTCCGCGCCGGTGAGCGGGGCCAGCCAGACACCGCCCGCAAACCGCGCGCCGCACATGCCGGGCGGCGGCGGCCAACTCTGCCCCGCACAAATCGCGGCCATCTGCGCAATCCACCCCTGATCCACACGAACGGCCAGCCCGCGCGGATCGGCGGCGCGTCCGCTCAGCGCGCATTGCCAGCCGAGGTGTGCGCTGACATCGTGAACAGGCAGCGCGTCAAACACGGCGTGCTCACACGTCCACTGCGGTGGCCATAGAACGCCCTGTGCTTGCGCAAGGTCCGGCCGCTCCCGCGTCGCGCGTTTCACCTGCTTTGGCTCGGGCATCAGCAGCGCGCGCACCGCCAATTGCACACGTTCGGCTGGCCAGGCATCACTGCCCGCCGACCAACCGACCGCCAACACGCGCCCGGTAGCATCAGTGACAATCGCGCCGGTCATCCGCGCATTGCCCGCCAGCGAAAAGCTCTGCTCTGCCCCGCCGGTTTTTGTGAATCGCAGCTCGCCAATTTCCTCCAGTTCCTGCTTCTGTGCGTCCACCGCCAGCAGACGCGCCGTGCTGTCCGGCGCAAACCCCTTGCATTGGCAGCGCAGCGTATCCTGCCGCTCGCCACGCTCATATACCAAGAAGCCCATGCCGCGCCCATCGCCAGCCCGCAACACCCAGGTTTGCCGCTGAT
The DNA here is from genome assembly GCA_031552735.1 of Eubacteriales bacterium. Taxonomy (GTDB): domain Bacteria; phylum Bacillota; class Clostridia; order Christensenellales; family Aristaeellaceae; genus JAVBUY01. The sequence goes on along the minus strand of JAVBMF010000074.1, from coordinate 21,852 downwards.
AGCCCATGCGCTCGCCTCCCCATGCCCGCTATCCTGACACTAGCGTATGCGCAGGATGCGCTTGTGCATGCGCACAGGCGGTGCTATAATATTATGATGGATCACACGTCGACTTTGCGCACCGAAAGGGATACGATATGAAGAAACTACTCTGCTGCCTGATTGCGCTGGTCTTTGCCCTGCCGGTTTTTTCCGTGCAGGCCGGGGTGCCCAGCGTCACAACGCCGCAGTATACCGGCGTCGCGCTGCGCACCCTGATGCTGCGCGATCAGCCGAACAAAGAGGCAAATGTCATCGGTCAGATCAACGAGAAATCGCGCGTAAGCATTTACGACTACACGCCGCAATTCCTGCGCGTGGACAAAAACGGTGTGCAGGGCTATGTGCTGCGCACGCAGGTGGTCGAGATCGAGCCGATCAACCCGGACACCACGCTGCCCTACGGCGCGCTGGTGCATCATCAGGTTGCCTCCGTCAAGACGCAAAGCGCGGTGTACAAGTCGCACAACCCGGAAGACGGTTCCTGGTGCGCGCTGGCCGCGGGCAGTGACCTCAGCTTCTGGTATATCGAGGACGGCTTTGCGGTCGTCCCTTACCAGCGCGAAATTGGCTATGTGCCGGTCAGCGCGCTACAGGGGATCACGCCGGTATCGCCGACCGTTGACTATGCGCTGCCCGGCGATCTGCTGGCCAGCTTTACCAGCTTCTACAACACCGCCGATACCGAGCTGAACCGTGGCCGCATGGTCAATATTGACGTAGCCTGCCAATATATCCGCGTCGTGATGAATCCGGGCGATTCCTTTAGTTTCAACGATGTTGCCGGGCCCTATAAAAAGGCGCGCGGATACCAGCCCGCGCCGGTGCTGATTGACGGATCGACCGCGCCGGGCTATGGCGGCGGCACCTGCCAGGTATCCAGCACGCTGTACAACGTTTTGCTGCAACTGCCCAAGGGCATGACCATCGTTCAGCGTCGCCCGCACGGCCCTGCCGGCGCCAAATATCTGCCGCACGGCGTGGACGCAGCAGTGGGCAACACCGACTTAAATTTAGTGTTCCGCAACGACTTTCCCTTTGCGATCCGCATCTACGCCTTTGCCAAGGCTGGCACGCTGTATATCGCTGTTTACAAGGTTTAATCTTTTTACATCCGCCCCCGGCAATGACCGGGGGTTTTGTCGTACATTGTCGCCCCTTTACGTCAATCTTTGGCAATTGTGCATTGTCACAAAACTATATCTATGGTATCATGATGGTAACATCACAAAAAATGTGAGGGTTCTTTATGCGCTTTCGCAGCATTAGGACACGCATCACGCTGTCGGTTCTCCCGATCATCGCCATTACGCTGCTGGTTTTTATTTGGGTTGTGCGGAACATCACCGTCTCGCAAATCAACAAGGAATTTAACGAGCGCATCACCGAAAGCCTGGTGGTCGCCAGCCTAGATATCGAAAAAGAACTGCTGCTGAACGCGGACATCGCGTTAAGCATGGCTCGCTATGCCGAAACCTGCTCCCAGATCAGTATTGAGCGCTTTGAAATGCGGGATTATCTGCTCAAATCCGTCGCCGCCAACAAAAACACCATGGGCGGTGGCATCTGGTACGAGCCGTTTACGCTCTATCACTTCCGGCGCTATTACGCCAGCTATGCCTTCATGCAAAACGGCCAGCCGGTCTACTCCCCAGAGTATGCCAACAGCGAGTTTGATTACCCCAACGCCGATTGGTATATTAACGGCGCAAAGTCTGGTGGTGAGCCGGTCTGGTCTGGCGTGTACTTTGATCCGGTCGCCAAGGTATCCATGATCACCGCCTCTGTGCCTTTCTTTGATGCGCAGCACAAGCTGCAAGGCGTCACCACCGCCGATATGGCACTGACCGACATCCGCGCTATCACCAATGACATTCGCATCGGTGATACCGGACAGGCGTTTTTGCTGGGCGCGGATGGCGAGTTCATCAGCTATCTGGACGAGAGTCGTACCATCGACCACCACATCCAGGAAGATGTAAAGGCTGAATTAGCCGCCTTTGGCCGGGAAATGCTGGCGAACAGCCAGGGCAGCGTGTCGCTAGTGCTCGACGGCATGCCCCGTCACGCCTACTATCATAAGCTACCCGACACCGGCTGGTATCTGGTCGTGATGATGGACGACGCAGAGATTGGCAGCTCGATCAATACGCAGCTGCTCATGCTGGCCATTGTGCCGCTGCTCGGCCTGTTGCTGGCGGCGGTCGCGCTGATATTTGTCAGTCGTCATCTCAAGCGCATCGCCGACAAAGTCAACCAGTTTGCCGCGCGCGGCGCATCCGGCGACCTGTCCGAGCGCATCAGTGTGTCCGAGGCTGACGAGTTTGGCCACATGGAGCAAAACCTGAACCGCATGATGGACAGTATGGCCGTTATGCGCGAGCAGTCTGACCGCGCACTGGAAGCCGCGCAAGCCGCCAACCACGCCAAGAGCGAGTTTCTCTCGCGCATGAGCCACGAAATCCGCACGCCGATGAACGCGATCATCGGCATGACGCAAATCGCCAAAGCGAGCAACGACATGGCGCGCGTGCAGGACTGTCTTGTCAAGGTATCCAGCGCCTCCAAGCACCTGTTGGCGCTGATCAACGATGTGCTGGATATCTCCAAGATCGAGGCTGACAAGCTGGTGCTGTCCGCGGAAACCTTTAATCTGCGCGAGGAAGTCGCCGAGCTGTGCGAAGTGATTGCCGTCAAAATGCAGGAAAAGAAGCAGCGATTCTCCGTGCAAATCGACGACGCGGTGCCCGAACTGATCTCCTGCGACTCCCTGCGCTACAGCCAGGTCATCAACAACCTGCTGTCCAACGCCAACAAGTTTACACCCGAGGGCGGCGTCATTGAACTGACGGTGTCGGTCAAGCAACAGCATGGCAAGCACCTGACACTGCTCACATCCGTGCGCGATACCGGCATCGGTATCCAGCAAAAGGACTTGAACAAGCTGTTCCTGGCCTTTGAACAGGCGGACGGCAGCACTTCGCGCAAATATGGCGGCACTGGCCTCGGGCTGACGATCTGCAAGCGCATCGTCGAACTGATGGGCGGCGTCATCACCGTGACCAGCACCCCGGGCGAAGGCAGCACCTTTAGTTTTACCGTCAAGGCAAAAACGGCCAGCGAAACCGCCGCCGCGATACATGCCGAGCAAGCCGACACCACCGTGCATGACCTGAGCGGCAAGTGCATCCTGCTGGCCGAGGACGTGGAAATCAACCGCGAAATCGCCATCACCCTGCTCGCGGATACACAAATCAGCATCGACATCGCGGAAAACGGTCAGCAGGCCGTCGATGCGTTCCGCGCCGCACCGGAGCGCTATGGGTTGATTCTCATGGATCTGCAAATGCCGGAGATGGACGGGTTTGCCGCGACACGCACAATCCGCGCGCTGTCCATGCCGCGTGCCAAGACCATCCCGATCATCGCGATGACCGCCAACGTATTCCAAGAGGACATCGACAAGTGCTTGGCTTCAGGCATGAACGGACATATCCCCAAGCCGATTGACGTAGCTGACCTGCGCAAGACGCTGAACAAATACCTGCTATAGGCAGAGCCTGTCAACATAAAAGGAGAGTATCAACATGAACGAGGGCCAACAGAAATTCTTGGATTACATCTTGGAGCGCGTACAGGAAGGAAAAGAGGAGGCCGCCAAACTGCTGATGCACGAGTCATTCCGCATGCAGGAAGAGGGCACCTTCAACGCCGCTGAGGCCATGGCCTTTATCCCCAAGATGCTGGGCATGCTCAAGGCGGAGTTTGTCGACGAAGTGAAGGCCATTATGGAGAACTTCGGCAAGCAGCAGCGGCAGTAAGCAAGGCAACGAAAAATGCTCCCCGATTGGGGAGCATTTTTTATGCTGTGGTTCGTTTACGCCTTCGGGCCCGCCTCGATGATCTTCTGGTCCATGCCCTGGTACTTGCTGAAGTTCTTGACGAACATACCAGCCAGCTTCTTGGCATCGGCGTCATACTGTGCCTTGTCCGCCCACATGTTGCGCGGCACCAGCACTTCGCTGGGCACGTTCAGGCAGGTGGTGGGCACATCGACGTTAAAGATCGGGTCCTTGACAAACGTGGACTTCTCCAGATCGCCATTGAGCGCGGCGGTCACCATCGCGCGGGTGTACTTGATGGACATGCGCTTGCCCGCGCCGGATGCCGGGCCACCGGACCAGCCGGTGTTAACCAGGTACACATTGGCGCCAAACTGGTCGATCTTCTCGCCCAGCAGCTCGGCATACACAGACGCCGGGCGCGGCAGGAACGGCGCGCCGAAGCACGTGGAGAACGTGGCCTGCGGCTCGGTGACGCCACGCTCGGTGCCCGCCAGGCGCGCGGTGTAGCCCGACACATAATGATACATCGCTGCTTCACGGGTCAGCTTGGCCACCGGCGGCAACACGCCGAACGCATCGGCGGTCAGGAAGATGACGGTCTTGGGGTGTCCGGCCACACCGGGAATCTGCGCATTGGGGATAAAGTCAACCGGATAGCCCACGCGCGTGTTCTCGGTGGCCGACTCATCGGCGAAGTCAAACTCGCCGGTTTCAGCGTTCATGATCACGTTCTCAACCAGCGCGCCATACTTGATGGCATCCCAGATCTGCGGCTCGTTTTCCTTGGACAGGTTGATGCACTTCGCGTAGCAGCCACCCTCGATGTTGAAGATGCCGGTGTCGGTCCAGCAGTGCTCGTCGTCGCCGATCAGGCGGCGCAGCGGATCGGCGGACAGCGTGGTCTTGCCGGTGCCGGACAGGCCGAAGAACAGCGCCGAGTCGCCAGCCTCGCCCACGTTGGCGGAGCAGTGCATCGGGAAGATGCGCTTGGCGGGCATCAGGTAGTTCATGATGGAGAATACCGACTTCTTCATCTCGCCCGCGTATTGGCTGCCCGCGACGATGACCAGCTTTTTCTCAAAGGACAGCGCGATGCACGCCTCGGAGTGCGTCTGGTCGAGCTCCGGAATGCACTTGAAGCCCGGCGCGCAAATGATGGTGAAGTCGTCGTTGAAGCCCTTGAGCTCCTCGGCGGTGGGACGCAGCAGCATCTGGTGCATGAACATGTTCTGGCTGGCCAGCTCGTTGATGACGCGCACGCCAATCTGATTGGCGGGATCGGCACCAGCGAAGCCATCGAACACAAACAGCTCACGATTTTGCAGATACGCGGTCATGCGGCGCAGGATGCCCTCGAACACTTCGGGCTTCATCGCGACGTTGACCTTGCCCCAGTCGATGTCGTTGTGGATCGACGGCTCGTCAACCACATAGCGATCCTCGGGAGAGCGGCCGGTGTACTTGCCGGTCATGACCGACAGCGCACCGGTGGAGGACAGCTTGCCTTCGCCGCGCGCCACAGCGCGCTGGGTCAGCTGCGTCACAGACAGGTTGTAGTGCACAGCGGTCGGGTTGATAATCCCCCACTTGGCCAGATCCAGTTCTTTCATTGTTGGTCCCTCCAAATGTTTTTTATCGTCATGCTGTCGGATCACTCCGGCAAGAATGCGCGGCAGAACGGAGGCATCAATGCGCAGGAATCGCGCGAAATGCAAGTTTTACATCTTGCGCATGCAAAACGCGAGAAAATGCACATCCTCGCCCATTTCAATGATTCTACAGGGCGGCTCTTTTTCCTGCCAGCTTTTCGCACTTTGTAGGAAAAATGTCAAAAAGTTTTTTCCTGTGCGCACAACCCCTGCGCTAATCGCGCAAAATCGGCCAACGAAAGCCGCTCGCCACGGACGGTCAGCGGCAGACCAGCCGCCGCAACAGCGCCTTCTGCCTCCTGCCTATTCAGTGCGAAAGCGGCCTGCAAGTTGTTGACCAGCGTCTTGCGCCGCATGGCAAACCCCGCGCGGATCGCGCGAAACAGCATCGCCGGATCGCCGGGCACCGGCGGCTCGCGACGCATCGAAAGCACCATGAATGCCGAATCCACCTTGGGCGGCGGCGTAAAGCACCCTGCGGGCACAATCATGGCACGCGCCACCTCGGCAAAGTATTGGCAGGCCAGTGCCAGCGGGCCGTAGCCATCGTCCCTAGGGGCGCTCATCAGCTTGTCCCCTACCTCGCGCTGCACCATCACCGCGATGGTATCGACCGGCAAGCTGGAAAATAATAATTTGGTCAGCATCTCGGTGGTGATGTAGTATGGCAGGTTAGCGACAACTTTGAACCGTTCGCCAAAGCGCTCGCTCGTCAGTGCCGCAAGGTCCAGCTTCAGCGCATCGCCGCAAACCACCTCGACGTTCGGATACGGCGACAGCGTCCGCTCCAGCACGGGCAACAGGTCACGGTCGATCTCCACCGACAGCAAGCGTCGCGCGCGTTGGGCCAACTGTACGGTTAATGTGCCCGCGCCCGGACCAATCTCCAGTATGTCGTCAGCCTCGCGCACCCCGGCGGCGTCCACCAGCCGGGCCAGCAGCGCCTCGTCATAAATGAAGTTTTGGCCAAGGCTGTGCTTGTATTTCATGTCAATCCTCTATGCGGTAGAACCGCTTTGCGTTGTCCAGTGTGGCGCGCGCAATCTCTTCCACCGGCACACCGCGCAGCGCGGCCACCGCCGCCGCCACATGCGCCGCACAGCGCGGGTCGTTGCGTTTGCCGCGCACTGGCTCGGGCGACAGATAGGGACTGTCGGTCTCGATCATCAGCCGATCCAGCGGCACATTGCGCGCCACTTCGTGCAGATTGACCGCCTTTTTGAAACTGACCGGCCCGGCCAGTGACACCATCGCGCCCAGTTCCATGTAGCCCTTGGCGCTTTCCCAACTGCCCGAGAAACAGTGCACCACAAACGGCGGCAGACTGTCCCGGCGCGCGCGCAGCATGTCGGTCACATCGCCGTGCGCATCGCGGATGTGCAGGATGGCAGGCAAACCCAGCCGGGTCGCTAATTCTAGCTGCCGCGCGAACACCTCGCGCTGCACCTCGCGCGGGGATAGATCGTAGTAATAGTCCAGCCCGATCTCGCCGATGGCCTTCACCTTGGGATGCTGCGCCCACGCGGTCAATTGGTCGATATCCGCATCGGTAAAATCCTTGGCGTCGTGCGGATGCACCGCTACCGCCGCCCACAGCCCCTCGTGCGCCTCGGCCACCGCCAGCGCGCCCGCCGAAGTCGGCATATTCGAGCCGACGCACACCGCCAGCACGCCCTGCTCCCGCATGTCGGTCAGCACAGCTTCGCGGTCGTCATCAAAGCGCGGATCGTCCATGTGCGCATGGCTGTCAAAGTATATGTCGTGCATGTTAGCTGATGTGGCTGCCCGAGTCAATGTCGCCATCGACGGTCAGCACCTTCAAATGCCCGGCGTCGTCGCTGGCGCACAGCAGCATGCCGCGCGACTCCACCCCGCGGATGACGCGCGGCGCAAGGTTGGCCAGCAGCACCACCTTCTTGCCCACCATCTGCTCCGGCGCATAGTGCTGCGCGATGCCGCTGAGCACGGTGCGGGTTTCGCCGCCAACCTTGAGCGTCAGTTGCAGCAGCTTGTCGGCCTTGGGCACCTTTTCGCAGGCCAGCACCTCGGCCACGCGCAGGCTGATTTTGTCAAAATCGTCGATGCTGATTTCGGCGACCGGCGCTTCCTCGGGCACGGGCTCGGCCTGCGGCGCGGGTTGCGCGGCAGCCAGTTCCTCCAGCTCCTTGGGGATGTCAATGCGCGGGAACAGCGCGTCGCCTTTCGCGACAGCCGTGCCTGCTTTCAGCGCAAAGAAGTCTTGCAGCGACTCCCAGGTCTGCAAATTGGCGTCGGTGACGCCGATCTGCGCGAAGATGCGCTGGGGTGTGCGCGGCATAAACGGCGCGATCAACACCGCCACCACACGCGTGCACGCGACCAAATGATACAGCACGGTGCCCAGTTTGCCATGATCATCCGGGTTCTTGGCCAGCACCCACGGCGCGGTCAGGTCGATGTACTTGTTGCACTCGCCCACCAGCTTCCATATCTCGGCCAGCGCGGCGGAATATTGCAGCGCGTTCATGTGCTGCTCGACCAACCCGGGCAGCGCCAGCGCGCGCTGCTGAAGCGCCTGCTCCAGCTCGCCGGATTCGCCGGGCGCGGGAATTTTGCCGCCAAAGTACTTTTCCACCATCGCGACGCTGCGGCTGACCAGGTTGCCCAGATCGTTCGCAAGGTCGGAATTGATGCGCGTCAGCAGCGCCTCGTTGCTGAATACGCCGTCCGAACCGAACGGCATCTCGCGCAGCAGGAAGTAGCGAATGGCGTCCGAGCTGTAGCGGTCGCACAGCTTGACCGGATCGACCACGTTGCCTTTCGACTTGCTCATCTTGCCGCCGTCCAGCACCAGCCAGCCGTGGCCAAATACCTGCTTGGGCAGCGGCAGGCCGAGCGCGTGCAGCATGATCGGCCAGATGATGGTGTGAAAGCGCACAATCTCTTTGCCCACCAGGTGCACGTCGGCGGGCCAGTACTTGCGATACAGCGCATCGTCCTTGCCTTCATAGCCCAGCGCGGTGATGTAGTTGCTGAGTGCGTCGATCCACACGTACACCACATGCTTGGGGTCAAAATCCACCGGCACGCCCCACTTGAAGGTTGTGCGCGACACGGCCAGATCCTCCAGCCCGGGGCGCAGGAAGTTATTGAGCATCTCGTTGGCGCGGCTGGGCGGCTGGATGAAGTCTGGATGCTGTTCGATGTAGTCGATCAGCCAGTCCTGATACTTCGAGAGCTTGAAGAAATAGCTCTCCTCGCGCACAGTCTCGGTGGGCCGGCCGCAGTCGGGGCACAGGTTGCCCTCCTTTAGCTGCGTCTTGGTCCAGAACGCCTCGCACGGCGTGCAGTACTGGCCCTCGTATTCGCTCTTATAGATATCGCCCTGATCATAGAGCTGCTTGAAGATTTTCTGCACGGCCGCCTCGTGGCGCGGGTCGGTGGTGCGGATAAAGTCGTCGTAATCGACGTCCATCAGCTTCCACAGGTCCTTGATCCCCGCGACGATGTCGTCCACAAACTGTTGCGGAGACACGCCCTTTTCAGCGGCGCGGCGCTCGATTTTCTGACCGTGCTCGTCCGTGCCGGTCAGGAAGAACGTGTCGTAGCCGCTCAGCTTCTTAAAGCGCGCCATCGCATCAGCCGCCACCGAGGTATAGCTGTGGCCGATGTGCAGCTTGTCGCTGGGGTAATAGATCGGCGTGGTGATGTAGTAGGTCTTTTTGTCCGGCATGGGGATTCCTCCTGTATTGTATTGGAATGAAAAACCGTCCCTCGATAAACCGAGGGACGGAATGCTTCCGTGGTACCACCCTGCTTCGCGCGACTTCTCGCGCCTCGCGTGATCTGTATCGGGATCGCCCGCCGCGCCTGAGGCTTTCGCGTTCAGCGCGGCCGCTCCGGAGCCATGTTCCGCGCCGCTCGCATCGCCGGCTTTCACCCTGCCCGGCTCTCTTTCGGATGCTGCGTGTCGCGTACTCTTTCCTTCTTCGCGGTCGTTCCCTAGTATATTGTACCAAGCAAGGCTTGTCAATGCTTTTGGCCGATCAGCAGCGTGAAATCGGCGGTCACGGTCAGTTCTTGCAGGCCGGTGAGCCGCTCGATCGCCTCGTCCGGCGCGCGCCAGCCCAGCGGCGTCATGCGGATCAGGTCGGCGATGTGTGCCTGTGGGATCGCGACCCGGCTGCGCACGGCCACCTGATTGGCCAGCCCGAACCGCTCGGCAAAGTGCGCGATGGTGCGGTCGTTGGCGTAGTCAGGCGCGTCCTCAAAAAACACCTCGCGCAATTCGCGCAGGTAGTCCGGCCCGGGCACCGCCTTGATCAGCACGCCGCCCGTCGCCAGCACACGATGCGCCTCGGCATAGTGGATCGGCGAGAGGATGTTGAGCAGCGCGGCAAACGCACCCTCGGCAAACGGCAGGCGCGTCATATCGGCGACGCACCACAGCAACTCCGGGCTGCGCCGCGCGGCCAAGCGGATGCCGTCTTTTGACAGATCGATGCCCGCGCACAGGGGTGTTTCACCACGCGCCACCAGTCGCTTTGCGATCACCGCCAGGTGCGAGCCCTCGCCGCAGCCAATGTCCAGGAGGCTGCTGACCGCATCGGGCAGATGCGCTGCCACCGCGTCGATCAGCGCATCGAACAACCCCAAGCGGCAGACCTCTGCGCGGGCAGCGAACAGCGCCGCATCATAGTGCGCGTCCACCGGTCGTGTCAGGAAGTTGACGTACCCCTGCCGCGCGACATCATAGCTGTGGCGGTGCTCACAGGCCAGCGCGCAACCCTGCCGCGCCATCGGCTCGCCGCAGACCGGGCAGCGCAGTAACCGCTCATATTCTTCGCGCATACTCGCCTCACGCATCGCGCGTAATCCAGCCGTCATGGACGACCGGCACCACGTCGCAGGTGTCTTCCTTCAAGCAGTAACGCACGTCGTCGCTCTGATTGATGCGATCCAGCACCAGCAAAAAGCCGGTGTGCCGCGTATCGGCCAGCGCGCCAAACAGATCGCCGCTGGTACCCTGGTATAGCCGAAACGCGACCTTCGACGCGTCATCCATGTCCTCCGCCAACCCTTGTTCGTTCAACCGCGCAATCACCGCCCCGGCAGCCAGCACATCCTCCATCGACAGCGCATCGCTGTTTCCGGCACAAATCAGCGTCAGGTTGCGCACAGTAACCGCCAGTTTTGATATTGCCCGCGCGTTGCAAAACGACGCCAGCAACACCACTTCTGCCTTGTCCGCCGCCAAAATAGCGCGTGTGCCGTTGGTTGTGGTGCAGATCAGCCGCTTGCCGCGCACCGCCTGTTCGGTAAATTCCAGCGGGGAGTTGCCCAAATGAAACCCGTCCTGCTTCACGCCCTCGCGCTCGCCGCACAGCAGCGCATCAGGAAAGCGGGCGGCCACGCGCCGCGCCTCCTCCACGGTTTCTACCGCCAGGATGCCCGCGCAGCCGTTCTGGATGGCGGTGATCGCGGTGGTGGTCATGCGCAGCGCGTCGATGACCACAGCGGTCGCGCCGGACAGCATGTCCTCGGTCAGGTTGCGCAGCGTTAGTGCGGTGCGGATGTACATGGTCTCTCCCCTTTCCTGTATGCCACATCATACCACACAAGCTGTATTCAAAACAACCGGCACGCCCAGGCCGCCGCGATGCTGCCCATCAGCCACGCTGCCAGTGCCGCCGGAATCGCGTGGCGCGATCGGCGAACTCCCGCCGCGCCCAGATACAGCGCGACGGTATAGAAGATGGTTTCGCTAGAGCCCATCATTGCCGATGCGGCGCGCCCGGCATAACTGTCTGGGCCAACCGCCGCCAGCGTACGCTCCAGCATGGCCAGCGCCGCAGAACCGGACAGTGGCCGCAGCAGCATCAGCGGCATTGTCTGCTCTGGAATGCCCACCCACGCGAACAGCGGCGACAATGCGCGCGTCAGATAGCCCAGCGCGCCGGATGCCGACAGCAGCGCCAGCGCGGGCAGCATCGCCACCAGAAACGGCAGGATATCCCGCGCGGACGCAAGCCCGCGTTTGGCGCCGCGCACAAAGGCGTCATACACCGGCACGCGCCGGATCAACCCAAACAATACCGTCGCCGCCACCAGCGCTGGCACCAGATAGCTTGATATGTCACGCATATTCTTTCCTCCGGGCGAGCAGCCTGCATACCGCGACGCCCACCAATGTGGACACCGCCGTGGCGACGAGGGTGGGCAGCACAATCGACGCCGACGCAACTGACCCGGATGCCGCGCGCAACGCGATCACGCTGCTGGGAAACAGCTGGATGGAGCTGGCATTGATCACCAGAAACATGCACATCGCGTCGGTAGCGGCGTCGCCCCGGGTCTGCTCTCCGAGCTGACGCATCGCGGCTAAACCCATCGGCGTGGCGGCATTGCCCAGGCCAAGCATGTTGGCGGCCAGATTGGTCACCATTGCCTGCCCCGCCTCGCCGTCCGGCGCAACGCCGGGAAACAGCCAGGCAAACGGCACTTTCAGCGCCCGCGCCAGTCCTTTAAGCGCACCGCCTTCTTCCAAGATGGCAATCATCCCGCTCCAAAACGCGAATCCCCCGGCCAAACGGATGCACAAGGACACCGCGTCCTGCGCCGCGTCCAGCAGTGTCCGTGTGGCATCCGCACCGGTCGCGCAGGCAAAACACACGCCAACAAGCAAAATCAGTGACCATACCCCGTGCATCATGGACAATCCCCCCAAAAAAGCGCTATAAAAAATATATGTTTGTTCGTCGAAAAATTGTCAGGCAGGGCTTGACAACTTTAACGAAAAAATGTAAAATATTCGTGTCAAAAATTGTCGATAATAGCGATGGTTTATAACAATTGGAGGGGTGTAGATGAAGTCGACAGGGGTTGTACGAAAGGTAGATGAACTGGGCCGTATTGTCGTACCGATCGAGTTACGGCGCACAATGGATATCGCGGTCAAGGACACCTTAGAGATATTTGTTGAGGGCGATCACATCATTCTGAAGAAGTACCATCCGGCGTGCATCTTCTGCGAAGACGCGCAAAACGTCGTGATGCATAAAGGCAAGATGATTTGCCGTAATTGTCTGAAAGAACTGGCGAGCATGTCCTGAGGACATTAGCGCCCGCACCAAAACAAAGAAAAAAACAGAGGACGGCTTGTCCCCTGTTTTTTATTGCTTGGATTCGGGTGTGTTGCAAAACGCACTAAATGCCATATTTGCTGTTTTTGTCCGCGCGCCGATATAGTACGAACTTGCTGCCAATGCTTTGAACCGGCTGGGCGTGTGTGCGCTCGCACAGCACCTCCAGCACCTCCCGGGCGGTCAGTCCGCTGTTGTCCAGCACCGCGCCCTTGATCAGCTCGCGCGCGCCCAGCGCTTCCCACGCCTGCTGCACCACGTTGTCGGTCACGCCGTCCTTGCCGATATGCAAAATGGGCTCCATTGTGTTGGCGGCGCCGCGCAGCACCGCTCTTTCTTTGCTTGTCATGTGCTTTCCTTTCTCATTCCACAAAGTCAAATTCCATGTCCTCTATCGCCACGGTGTCGCCCTCCTGCGCGCCCTTTTCGCGCAGTGCGTCAATGACGCCCATGCGGCGCAGCGTGCGGTGGAACCAGTTCATCGAGTCATAATCGTCGAAGTTAACCGAGCCGAGCAGGCGATCCATACCCGGGCCCTCGACGATATACTGATCGTTGTGTTTGCGCACCGTGAAGCTTTCGAAGTCCCTGCCCTCCTCGATGGACTGCTGCTCCTCCGCAAACACCTGGGTGGGCGGCAGCGCGGCCAATTTTGCCGCGATACCGCGCAGCAGTGCGTCAAAGCCCTGATGCGTCGCCGCCGATACCGGGTAGATCGGGATATCGGTTCCCGTCAACAGGTTCTCCAATCGCTTCAGGTTATCCGCGCCCTCCGGCAAATCCATCTTGTTGGCGGCGACAATCTGCGGTCGCTCGGCCAGCGCGCCATACTTCTCCAGCTCTTGATTGATGTTCTCAAAATCCAGCAGCGGATCGCGTCCCTCGCTGCCCGCGATGTCCAGCACATGCACGAGCAGCCGCGTGCGCTCCACATGGCGCAGGAACGCGTGGCCAAGGCCGATGCCCTCGCTGGCACCCTCGACCAGACCGGGGATATCGGCGATGACAAAGTCCATGCCGTCCTTGCGCACGATACCCAGGTTGGGCGTCAGCGTGGTGAAGTGATAGTTGGCGATCTTGGGCCGCGCGGCGGTGACCACGGACAGAATGGTGCTCTTGCCCACATTGGGGTAGCCGACCAGTCCGACGTCGGCGATGGACTTGAGCTCCAGCTCAAACTCGCGCACATCGCACTTTTGCCCCGGCTTGGAGAAATTCGGCGCTTGCCGCGTAGAGGTGGCGAAGTGGCTGTTGCCCCAGCCGCCGCGCCCGCCGTGCAGCAGGATGTGCCGTTTGCCCGCCTCGTGCATATCGGCGACCAGCTTTCCGGTTTGCACATCGCGCACGGTGGTACCCACCGGCACCTCGATAGTCAATGGTTGTCCGCTTTTTCCGTTGCAGAAGCGGCTCGCGCCGTTCTCGCCCGAGTCGGCGGTATACTTGGTCTTGTAGCGAAAGTCCATCAGCGTGTGCATACTGTCGGAGGCAATCAGCACCACATCGCCGCCGCGTCCGCCATCGCCGCCGTCCGGCCCGCCGTTTTGCACAAACTTCTCCCGGTGAAAGGAAACCGCGCCGTTGCCGCCGTTGCCCGCGCGGCAGGTGATGCGCACATGATCCACAAACAGCGCCATATCAGCTCTCCTCCTTGCCGCGAATGAATTGGTCGATGCTCTGCGCAGCCTGCCTGCCCGCGCCCATCGCGAGGATAACGGTAGCCGCGCCGGTGGTGATGTCGCCGCCGGCGTACACACCTTCGCGCGTGGTCATCTGATCCTCGCGCACCACCAGACAGCCGCGCGCGTTGACTTGCAGACCATCGGTGGTGTCCTTGATCAGTGGGTTGGGCGACGTGCCAATCGCGACGATCACCTGATCGCAGTCGATCTCGTCCAACGCGTCGGGGATGCCCACAGGGCTGCGGCGTCCGGACGCGTCCGGCTCGCCGAGCGTCATGCGCTGGCAGCACAGCGCGCGCACCCAGCCGTCATGCCCCAGCACCGCCACCGGCGCGGTCAGCATCTGGAACCGCACGCCTTCCTCGCGCGCGTGCTCGATCTCTTCCCGGCGCGCGGGCATTTCGTCGAATGTGCGGCGGTAGACCACCGTCACCTGCGCGCCCAATCGCAGCGCGCTGCGCGCCGCGTCCATGGCGACATTGCCGCCGCCCACCACGATCACCTGCTTGCCGCGTTTGACCGGCGTCAAGCTATCGGGTTTGTACGCGCCCATCAGGTTGATGCGCGTGAGGAACTCATTGGCGGAATACACGCCGTTCAAGTCCTCGCCCGGCACACCCATGAATTGCGGCAGCCCCGCGCCGCTGCCGATAAATACCGCCTTGTATCCCTGCTTGCCCAGCAGCTCGTCGATGCGCACCGTGCGCCCGACTACCGTATTCAGTCGGATGTCCACGCCCATTTTTTCCAACTGCGTGACCTCGGCGGCCACCAGCGCCTTGGGCAGGCGGAACTCTGGAATGCCGTACACCAGCACGCCGCCCGCCTTGTGCAGCGCCTCAAATACCGTGACGCGATAGCCCAGCCGCGCCAGCTCGCCCGCGCAGGTCAGTCCCGCCGGGCCCGCGCCGACCACCGCCACCTTGGCTTTGTCCGGCGTGGGCGGCGGCGCATCGCACGCTTGGTTCAGATACCAGTCGGCGCTGTAGCGTTCCAGGCGCCCGATGGCGATCGGCTGTCCGCGCTTGGCCAGCACACAGCGCCGCTCGCACTGATTCTCCTGCGGGCATACGCGGCCGCACACGGCGGGCAGGCTGTTGGTCTGGCGGATGGTGTCCACCGCTGCCGCCATGTCGCCGCGCGTGATGTGCGCGATAAACTCCGGGATGCGCACGCCGACCGGGCAGCCTGCCACGCACAGCGGATTCTTGCATTGCAGGCAGCGCGCTGCCTCGCACGCGGCTTCCTCCGCATTGTAGCCCAGCGCCACTTCGTCAAAATTCTTCGCGCGCTCGTGCTCGTCCCGCAAGCGCATGGGTATACGTTCACTTGCCATGATACAGCCCTCCGCACGGGTGCAGCGCGTTTAATGCCTGCTCCTCATCCACAAATCCCTTCAGGCGGCGCATCAGGCCGTCGAAGTCGATCTCGTGCCCGTCAAAGTCCGGGCCATCCACGCAGGCATATTTCACCTTGCCCCCCACCGTCACCCGACAGCAGCCGCACATGCCGGTACCATCCAGCATGATGGGATTGAGGCTGACAATGGTTTTCAGCCCATAGGGTCTGGTCAGCTCCGCGACCGCGCGCATCATCACCGGCGGGCCAATCGTGATGCACAGATCATAGGTTTCGCCCGCCTCCAGTTTTTTGCGCAGTGCGTCGGTCACAAACCCCTTCGTCCCTGCCGAGCCGTCGTCGGTCATCAGGGTCAAATCCCGGCACAGCGCGCCCAGCTCCTCGCGCAGGATCAGGTAGTTCTCACTGCGCGCGCCCTGGATCACATCGACAGCCGCGCCCATCTTGGCCAGCGCGGTCACCTGCGGATAGAGCACCGCAGTGCCCACGCCGCCGCCGACGCACACCACGCGCTTGGCATCAAAAAAGTGCGACGGAACGCCCAGCGGCCCGGTGGCCGAGGCTAGGCTGTCGCCCACGTTGAGCGCGCCCAACTGCCGCGTGGACACGCCGATGGTTTGAAAAATAATGCTGATCGCCCCGGTCGCCGGATCGGCGGTGGCGATGGTCAGCGGCACGCGCTCGCCGTCCTCGGTCGCGCGCACGATGACAAACTGACCGGGCAGCGCGGCCACGGCAATGTCCGGCGCGAGAAAGTCGAGCCGAATCAGGTTGGGCGCCAAGTCAGCCTTGGCAATGATCTGATGCATGTGTCCTCCTGGGAAATGGAATGCGTTATTATACCACAAAGTCAGGTTCATGATAAAGAAAAACCTTCGCGGCATGCAATATGCGGCGAAGGTTCGGCAATATACCGGTTATACGACTTCTTTTTGCTCGCGTTTTGCGTATTCGCACAGCTCCCTGAGCGTGCAGTGCGCGCAATCCGGGCGCTGGCTGTGACACACGCGACGGCCATGGTAGATGATCCAGTGGTGCGCGTCCGACCAGTCGCGCTTCGGGATGGCCTGCATCAGCTGCTGCTCGGTCCTGACCACATCCTTGGCGTGCGCCAGCCCCAGCCGGTTGGACACGCGGAACACATGCGTGTCCACCGCGATGGCCGGTTCGCCGAACGCGTTGGACAGCACCACGCTGGCGGTCTTTCTGCCCACACCGGGCAGTGCTTCCAGCGCGGCGCGCTCGCCGGGCACCTGTCCGTCATGCTGCGCGACGATCGCCCGGCACGCGGCGACGATGTTCTTCGCCTTGTTATGATACAGCCCCAGCGAGCGAATGTACGGCTCGATATCCTCAGGCGTCGCTTGAGCCATCGCAGCGGCGTCTGGAAAATCCCTAAACAGCGCAGGCGTCGCCAGATTGACCTTCTTGTCGGTGCACTGCGCCGACAGAATGGTGGCGATCAGCGTTTCGTACGGGTTAGAAAAATCCAGTTCGGCCTTGGCCTCGGGGTACAGCCGTTTCAGCTCGGCCAGCATGTTTTTGCGCTTGTCCATATGGCTCCCTCCCGCGGTATTGTACCACAGAAGGGCGGTTATGTCAGTACTGCTGCGTATAGTTGCGCGGCATAAAGATCGGCTTTAGGTCCGGACGCCCGCCGCCGTTGCGCGTCACCTGATAAAATCCGATCAGGTTGCTAGGCGTTGTGTGGCGATATACGTCCAGCACGCGGTCGGTATCGGCCACATCAAACTGTACCGACAGCCCGCAGCCCACCGCCACATCGCGCGGTGTGGACACCACTGAGGCGCGCACGCCGCCGCGCTTGAGCGCCGATTCAAACCGGAGCACCTGCTGTCTGGATCGAAATGCCGCAATGCCGAAAGTTTCCGGCATATCTGTCCCTCCTTTATTCGCGCCGTCATGCGCCGGGCGCGGGATAATATACTATACGGCGGGCACGGCTGAACGTGAAAGCCGCCGCGTGGGAGGGACAGCATGATCTATCTGGACAACGCGGCGACCAGCTTCCCCAAGCCGCCGGAGGTCGCGCGCGCGATGGCGGGCGTGCTCAATACGATCGGCGCGAACCCCGGCCGTTCGGGGCATCGCATGGCGCTGGCCGCCGGACGCGTTATCTATCAATGCCGCGAGCTGCTGGCCGAATATCTGGGCATAGCGGACTCCTCGCGCATTGTGTTTTGCAGCAAGTGCACCGACGCGCTCAACACCGCCATCCACGGCGCGCTATCGCCCGGCGACCATGTGATTTCTACCCTGCTGGAGCACAACTCAGTGCTGCGCCCGCTAAGCGGCTTGTTTGTAGGTGGCCGCATCCAACTGACGCTGCTGTCGCCCGAAGCTGACGGCACGATATCGGCGCAGCAGGTGCAGCGCGCGATCAAGCCCAACACGCGACTGGTGGCGTGCACGCACATGTCCAATGTGACCGGCGCACTGCAACCGGTGACCGCCATCGGGCGCGTCGCGCGCGCGGCGGGCGCGCTGTTTCTGGTGGACGCGGCGCAGAGCGCGGGCAAGCTGGATGTGCGACCCGACGCGCTGGGCGCGGATTTATTGGCGATGCCCGGGCACAAAGGGCTGATGGGGCCGCACGGCACCGGCGTGCTGTATGTGCGCCCCGGCGTACAGCTCACTACGCTGCGTCAGGGTGGCACCGGCTCGCTGTCAGAGAGCATGCTCCAACCCGAAGATTTGCCAGATCGGTTTGAGAGCGGCACGCAGAACCTGCCCGGCATCGCGGGGCTGTTGGTCGGTGTGCGGTTTGTGCGCGCGCATCAGGCGGAGATTGTGCAACGCGAAGCAGCGCTGGCCGAGCGCCTGCTCGACGGTTTGGCCAACACCCCGCGCGTCACGCTCTACTCGCGCCCCGGCGCGGGCGTGGTCAGCTTCAATGTGGGGCAGGCGCAGTCCGGTCTGGTGGCCGAGCAGCTCGATCAGGCCAATGTCGCAGTGCGCGGCGGGCTGCATTGCGCGCCCGGTGTGCATCAGCATCAGGGCACGCTGGAGTCCGGCGCGGTGCGCGCCAGCCCGGGTTTCTTCAATACTGAGCGCGACGTGGATACGCTGCTGCGCGCGGTGCGCATCATCGCGCACAACGTGTAAGTGCAAAAAGAACCCCCGAAGGGGTTCTTGGGATTCCGTTCACTTGGAGCGTGATGCGCCGTCCTCTGACGTCACCTTCACGACTTCCGCCCCCAGCGCCTCGGCCTCCTTGCGGCTGTGCGTCACCACGACCAGCAGCTTGCCCTGCGCGCATTCCCGAATCAGCGCCCACATGCGCGCTCGGGTGTCGGCGTCCAAGCCGTCGGTGGGCTCGTCGAGCAGCAGCAGGTCGCTCTCCATCGACAGCGCGCGCGCCAGCGCCACCCGCCGCAGCATGCCGCCGGACAGCTCGTCCGGGTAGCGGTCGCCTTCATCCGCCAACCCAACGCGCGCCAGCCAGTCCTGCGCCCTTTCGCCGCACACCAGCGCCAGGTTCTGCCGCGCGGTGTACCAGGGCAGCAGCCGATCCTCCTGAAACAGCATGGCGATGCGCCGATCGGCCAGCTCGCGCACGGCTCCAGCTTGCGGCTGCTCCAGCCCGGCCAGCAGTCGCAGCATCGTGGTCTTGCCGCCGCCCGAGCGCCCCATCAGCGCCACCGCGCCGTATTTGGGCAGCGCCAGCGTCACATCGCGCAACACCTGCTTGTCACCATACGCGAAGGATACGTTGTCCAGACCGATCATGCCTCCCGGCCCCCTCTCGCCCAGCGCCGCGCGCCCCACCGCAGCGCCCGCTCGATCAGCACACTCAGCAGGATCACCGTCACCGTCCAGGCTAGCAGCGCGTCGGTCTCCAGATAGATCTTCGCGTCGCGCAGCTTGCCACCGATGGACAGCAGCGTCACGGCCAGCACCTCGGCGGCGACGCACGCCTTCCAGCAGAGCCCTAGCGAGGTCTCGCACGCCGCCAGCAGCGCAGGCAGAATGCTGGGCACGGTCACCGCGCGCAGCGTTTTGCCGCGCGAGAAGCGATACATGCGCGCCATCTCGATCAGCTTCGGATCCACCGCCGCCAGCGCCTGCGCGGTCTGCCCCCACACGATGGGCAGCACCATCAGCGCGCCGATCAGCACCGGCACCGCCGACGCACTCATCCACACCAGCGCCAGGATGATGAACGACGGCACCGGCGTCGCGCGGATCACGCGCAGCGCGGGCGCAAGCATCGCATCGACGACGGACGACGCATGCGTGGCCGCCGCCAGCAGCACACCGCCCGCCACGCCGCACAAAAACGCAGTGGCGGTGCGTCCCAACGTCGCCAGCACGGTCAGCCAGTAGTCGCTGGTGCCCAGCAGCCTTGCGAGCATCGCCGCGACCGTCCAGGGCGCGGGCAGCAGCAGTGGCGAGCGCACGGCCAGCGCTAGCGCCGCCCAGATCGCAAGCCAAAACAGGGTGGCGAGCAATCCCGCCACCCATTTGGGCATGCGCGCTTTACGGCGCGGCATAGTAGAAGTCCTCGCCGGGCAACTGGCCGCCCACGGCCTTCGGATTGGCGGCAAACCAGATCGCCAGCAGCGGTTCGGTGCGCGCGCGCACATCCGCGCCGGTGATGTTCGCAATGCCGCAGCGCGGGATGGCCTGCGCCGCCACTTCGGCAGAAGGCAGCAGCGTCAGCTCAGCTGCGATCTCGGCCACGCGCGCGGTATCGGTGAGCGCCAGCCCCGCCGAGGTCGCGTAATCCGCCAGGAAGCGCGCCACTGCTTCGGGGTGCTCAGCGGCAAACTGCTTGCGCACCACCCAGCCGGTCATCGCCATGCTCGCGCCGCTATGTGCAGCTGCCTCATTGAACGCGGCGGTCACATCCACCGCGACGCGCACCGCAGGGTTCTTCATCGTCACGGTGGTCACAAACGGCTCGGGCAACAGCGCCAGCGCTACTTGCCCCCCCGCTACCAGCGTCGCCAGCTCGGCGTGCTCGGTCTTGTAGTCCACTTGCACGTCGTCTACGATGCCCGCCCGATTCAGGATATATTGCAGCGTGTATTCCGGCGTTGCGCCCTGGCCGGTTGCGGTCAGCGTTTTCCCCGCCAGGTCTGCCACCGCGTGCACGGTATCTCCGTTTTCTACGATGTAAAGCCCGCTCTCGGTGCTTAGCACCATCAGCTGTACTGCGCCCTGGGTCTTGTTGTACAGCGCGGCCGCCGCATTGAGCGGCAGCGCCGCGATGTCCAGCTGCCCCGCGGCCAGTGCCGCCACCACTTCGTCGGGCGCGCCCGCCACGGTAAAGGCGTATTGTTCCGGCATGTCCTTCATCATATAGGCCGCGCCCAGCGCCGAGGGCCCCTTGAGCACGCCCACGCGCGCCGTGTCTGCCTGCTGCACGCTAGCCAGCGCGGTTACCGTGGTCATAAACAGCATCAGCACCGCCAGCGCGCCCATCAGCGCGCGAATCACTTTGCCCTTTTTCATATTATCCCTCCAATGTTTTCTGCGTCAGCGCGCTCTTGACGATCACACCAGGCACGTTGCCCAGCCTTCCGGTCAGCGCACCGACGCGGTCGGTCGTCCCCTCCACGATCAAGCCGATCACCCCCATGCTGCGCGCAGCGTTGGGCACGCCGATGCGGCCGGTGATCATGTCGCCATATTCGCTCAAAATCGCGTTGACCTGCGCGCTGCGTGCCATGTCCTCGACCACCACGCCCACAAACCCAATGCGCTTCTCCATAGGATGACCTCCTTTTTGCATACAAAAACGCAGCCCCCGATCTATCAAGGACTGCGCAAAAAATCCGTCATACGGCTTCCTCCTTCTCCGGTCAGATCGCTCCTACCGTCAAATGTGTGAATCCAAGGCCGCTCTAGCCGTCACGTTGCCGCTTCGGGTCGAGGTCTGCCTCGTACATAGGATAGCACAAAGCTCGTGCTCTGTCTAGCTAGGAATTATTCTCGGTAACTTCCTGCTGCTTTTTGCCCGGATCGCCCAGCAGGTGATTGACCGCCACCGCAATGACGATACCTACCAATGTATCAATGCTGCGCTTGATGGCGTAGGCATACGAGGCAGAACCATCGGTGGTGATGGTGATGATCAGGAACACCACGGACGCCGAGGTCGCGGCGATCTTTTTGCCCAGCAGGTTGCACACCA
>JAVBMF010000044.1:0-6624 GCA_031552735.1 Eubacteriales bacterium | reverse complement strand
GCCGCCAGGGCCAACGGCCAGTACCTCGGCCATCTGCGGCTTTTCCTTGGCCGCGCCGGGCAGCACGATGCCGGACTTGGTGGTTTCCTCGGCTTCGATGTTCTTGATGACGACGCGGTCGCTGAGGGGTTTGACGTTCATAGTTGCTCCTCCTTCGATTATCCTGGGCAGCCATGGCTGCGGAAGGTTATTGTTAGCACTCTTATCTAGTGAGTGCTAAACGAACATTGTTAGTTTACCCCCTGTCGTGTCCGGTGGCAAGAGGTACCAACAGCAGATTATAGCGATATTTCGGCAAAAACGCAAGAGAAACTGGAAATACTTTTGTTATCGGCTCGATGCTGCGAATATCTTCATTTTTCTCCGCTTTAAGAAAAAACGAAAATTTGTTTTTGCACACCGCTGGTGGACGCGGTGAAAGACGCGTGATACAATGATCAGCAAGAGAGGGAAGGACAAACCCGATGGATAAAGCACAATTTGCCGCGCGGCTGCTCGCGTGGTATGACGCGGGGCATCGCGATCTGCCGTGGCGGCACACCAGTGATCCCTACGCGATCTGGGTGTCGGAAATTATGCTGCAACAGACGCGCGCGGAAACCGTCGTGGGCTACTACGAGCGGTTTCTTGCGCGCTTTTTGGATGTGCGCGCGTTGGCCGACGCGCCAGAGCAGGAGGTGCTCAAGGCGTGGGAAGGGCTGGGCTACTACAGCCGTGCGCGCAATCTGCAAAAGGCGGCGCGGTGCGTGGTGGCGCAATACGGCGGGCGCATGCCAGAAACTGCCGAGCTGCTGGAAAAGCTGCCCGGCATTGGCGCGTATACCGCCGGGGCGATTGCCAGCATCGCGTTCGGGCAGCGCGTGGCGGCGGTGGATGGCAATGTGGAACGCGTCATCGCGCGCGCGTGCGGCATCCGCGAGGAAGTGACCATCCCATCGGTGCGCCGGGAGATACGCGCGCGGGCGACGGCGCTGGTGCCCGAGGCGCGCGTCGGCGACTTTACCAATGCGATGATGGAACTGGGTGCGCGCGTATGCGTGCCCGGTACACCGGCCTGCGAGCGCTGCCCGGTGGCCGCGCAGTGCGATGCGTGCGTGGCGGGAGATGCCGACCTGCTGCCGGTCAAACAGCGCGCGCGCATGCCCCGTGTGGAACTGCGCGGCGTGGCCGTGGTGCATTGCGGCGGCAAGGTGCTGGTGGAGAAACGGAGCGAAAAGCTGCTGGGTGGGTTGTGGCAGTTTCCGAACATGCTGGACGCGCAGGCACCGGGCGAGCTGATGCGCGCGCTGCAAATGCGGGGCCTGGATGTGCGATATGTGCGCGATCTGGGCGACGCACGGCATGTGTTCACACACATCGTGTGGCAAATGCGACTGCATTTAGTAGAAACGACACGCGCGACCGGGCTGCCCGACGGCGCGTGGGTGGACGCGGCGGCGCTGGATGCGCTGCCCATCCCGACCGCGATGCGCGCGGCAAAAAAAGCGGCACTGGCCGTGCTGGCGGGGGAAAACATATGCGAGTGACGCTGGTGGCGATCAACGCGATGTATCTGCACACCGGTTTGGCGGGCAGGCTGCTGCACACGGCGGCGCGCACGGTGGCGGGTGTGGACCATGCGCTGGTGGAGCTGCACATCAATCAGCCGTTTGAAGCGCAGTTGAGCACGGTGATGTCCACCGCGCCCGATGCGCTGGCGATTGGTTGCTACATCTGGAATATGCCGCAGGTGCTGCGGCTGCTGCGCGCGGTCAAGGCGGCAAGGCCGGACATCCGTGTGCTGCTGGGCGGGCCGGAGGTCAGCTATGACGCGCCGGAGTGCTTGTCCGCGCATGCCGAGGTGGACGCTATTCTGTGCGGCGAGGCCGAGCGGAGCTATCCGGCATTGCTGGCCGCCTGGGCACGCGGCGAAGCGGAACCCGATGTCGCCGGGCTGGTTACGCGCACGGGGGAACGACCATCCACGCCGCCGCTGCCGCCCGCGTCGTGGGCGGATCCGTACGCGGGGGCGGCGCTCGATCCGCATCGCATCTGGTACGCCGAAACATCGCGCGGCTGCCCGTTCCGCTGCCAGTTCTGCCTGTCGTCGGTATCGCCCGGCGTGCGCGCGCTGTCCGCGGTGGCGGCTGTGTCGCGGCTTGTGGGCATGGCAAAACAGGGTGCGCGGCTGGTCAAGCTGGTGGATCGCACGTTTAATTACGACAGCGCCCGCGCCCGCGCGATCTGGCAGGGGCTGCTGGACGCTGACGTTGATTGCGTATTCCACTTCGAGATCGAAGCGCACTTGCTGGATGAGGCCTCCCTGGCGCTGCTGCAAAGCGCGCCGAAGGGAAAGTTTCAGTTTGAGATCGGCGTGCAGACCATCGACAGCGAGGTGCTGGATGCAATCCAGCGGGGCGACCATTTTGCGGACATCGCGTCGGCGGTGCGCCGGCTGAAGGCGGCGGGCAACATTCCGCTGCATCTGGACCTGATCGCCGGGTTGCCCGGCGAAACCTGGGACAGCTTTGGCCGTGCGTTTGACGCGGTGCACGCGCTGGAACCGGACATGCTGCAACTGGGCTTCCTGAAACTGCTGAAGGGCAGCGGTTTGCGCAGAGATGCTGCGCGGTTGGGTATCGCGTATGCGCCTGACCCGCCCTACCAGGTGCTGCGCACGCCGACCCTGTCGTTTGGGGAGCTGGACGCGCTGCGCGATGTTGAAACGCTGCTCAACTGGTATGGCAACAGCGGGCGCTACCCGGCAACGCTGCGCGCGCTGATCGGCGAAGGCTCGGCGTTCGCGGCATACGCGGCGCTGGCAAGAACGTATCGTGGCGGCGGGGTGCTGGACGCCGCGCGCGACGAGCGCCAGCGCATCGCCGCGCTGTGGACGCATGGGCGGGCGCTGCACGGGGTGGACGCACGGCAATTGGCCGACGCGCTGCGGCTGGACACGCTGTGCGCGGGGCATTTGCCCGAACAGTTGCCGCCGGATATCGTGCCCGTGATGGACGATGCCCAGCGCGAGCAGGACGCGGCGCTGCTGCGCCAGCTTGTGCCGGACTCCGGCGTGCGGCGAAGTTGCCTGATCGCGCGGTTTGGCTTTGATGTGCTGACCTGGCGCGATGGTGGGGCGGCGGGGCAGACGCCGGTGCGCTTGCTGGTGAACCGAAAAACGGGAACAGCCGAGAAGATATGAAAAACCACCGGGTTTCCGGTGGTTTTGCTTTGTACGCGAAGCGTCATCATTCGTAATCCGAAAGCGTTGATAGCACATCCTGCGCCAGTGCGTTCGCTTCCGGTGTGTCGCAGCTGAACATTAAGTGATAAATCGCGAAATCTTCACCCGGGCTGCTTAGAAATTCCTCATCCAATTGTGGCATGACGACGATTTCAAAATTTTCTGGATCGTCCGCCTTGGTCAGGCGCTGTACCCTAATCTCGCCGATCATTTCATCAGCGACAGCGCTAAACTCCTTGTGCTGCATGTAGTTGGCGACATAGTCCTTCGGGGTCTGGAAATGGTTATCGTGCACATAGACCGTGATGCTAAAGGTATCGTCAAAGCGGGTGAGACGGAAACCCTGATCGTGCGATTCGATGTCGCCTTCGGTGCGGTCCATGCCAGAGGGCACATAGAGATGCAGCAGCGCGGCGGGCAGAATCACTTCCTCGGGGCTGTTGCCCAGGCTGGCGGGCAGATTGTCTTGGGCGAGGGCGGCGGTGCTCATCAAGAGCAGGCAAAGGAGAAATACGCAGCATTTCTTCATCACACGTCATCCTTTCTGCAGTGAAAAATACCATATCCTGCCGTGATCGTAGCATGGAAAACAGGACAGGTCAAATCAATTGGCACATAATAAACGATCTATAAGAAGCGTATCCACCGCCCCGGCATGCAGGGGCTTTTTTGCTGCGCTGCCAAGGCGCGAAATCCCTTGGGAAATCGGCCTTGAATTGCCATGCGCAAATGCGCGAAACCGATCATGTTTTGCCCGGCGCATTCCATACTAGCGTTGAGGAGGGAACACACATGCAGGAAGTTCGCGAGAAAATTGCACTGACCGCGATGCTGGCGTTGGTGCTCATTGTATTGGTACTTATTGGCATGGTGGTCGTTCTGCGTCAGAGCCACGCCGCCCCACGCCACTATCTGGACGCCAGTTGGGCATTCGAGCAGTACACGGGAGGGATGGAGCCATGATCTACCTGCGCATGCGGGGCACAGTGCACAGCCAGCCCGGGCAGTCGCTACACCTGTGCGACGTCGCCGATGTGTTGGCGGACGCGTCGCTAAAATTGCAGGAGTTGCCCATCGACACGCCGCGCAAGCGCGGTGTATGGTCGCTGGAAGCTATGCCGGTCATTGCGCGCATCCAGCAGGCGTGCCCCAGCGAGTCGGTGATTCTGCTGGGCAGCGCGACCGGCACGCTGGTCTGCGAGCCACAGCATCGCACGCGCGGCACGTTCTGGCGCTCGGCACTGGTGTGCGCGCTGCTGTTTGTAGGTAGCGCGATGGCCATCGCGTGGTTCCACGCCGATGTGAACATGCTGGACGCGCAGCGGGCGCTGGTGCGCATGGTCACGGGGCAGGAGGCGCAAGGAACCTGGTGGGTCACCCTGCCATACGCGCTGGGCGTTGGCAGCGGCGTCGCGTTCTACTATGCGCTGATCGGCCGCAAAACCGTGTCGCCACTGGACATCAAGCTGACTGAATACCGTCAGCAGGCGCAGGAGCAGATGCTGCGTGAATCCGATGAGCAGCCTCGCGGTTAAAGCCGGATGCGCGCTGCTGGCGGCGCTGGCGGGTGGCGTGGTCGGGCTGGCGTCCTGCGCATTTTGGCTGGCACTCAAGCTGCCTATGCGCGTGATGGACGTATTCGACGGCGGCAGCACCGTGCAGTGTGGGTGGGCGATTCTAGGCGGCATGACCTTTGCGGCGCTGATGGGCGGCATGGGCTGGATGCTGCCGCTGGGCATGTGGGCAACACTGCCGCTGATGCTGCTGGGCGGCATGTTTGTGGGCATGGTGGCATCCGCGCTGACCGAAACGCTGGACGTACTGCCGCAGGGTATGGATCGGATGGGTTTGGGGGAAAATCTGCACAGGTTGGCATGGGCGCTGGCGCTGGGCAAACTGTCCGGCGCTTTGCTGGCGGGCTGGCTTCATTTATGATGTTGTCTCGTGACAATGGCCGCTGGGTTGCGGCAGGAGGAGGAATACGATGCGACAGACACGATGCGTGCCGGTGACATTTACTTTGCTCGCACAACCACGGCCCGGAAGCCGGGAAACGCGCATGCGCGAGGTGCTGGGCGGTTGGCTGAACCGAAATCAAAGAGGTGCACAGACATGAACAAACAAAAACAGACCAGCCGCATGATGGAGTATCAGCAGTTGGTGACGCGGCTATCGCCCAAGAGTGAGATGGCCAAGAGCCTGACGCGCTCCTTCTGGGTTGGCGGCGTAATCTGCTGGGTTGGGCAACTGCTCAATGACGGCGCGCACGTGTGGTTCGGTGTGGACGAGTTGGGCGCCGCAACCTTTGCCAGCATCGCGCTGGTGTTTCTCGGTGCGCTGCTTACCGGTATCGGTATCTATGACCGCATCGGAAAATACGCCGGTGGCGGCTCCATTGTGCCAATCACCGGTTTTTCCAACTCTATTGTGTCCTCCGCGATGGAGTTTAAGCGCGAGGGCTTTGTGACCGGTGTTGGCGCAAAGATGTTTACCATCGCCGGGCCGGTGCTGGTCTATGGGATCGGCACCGCTGTGCTGGTCGGTGTGGTGTACTTCTTTATCACGGGAGGCTGACATGGCAAATAAGCGAATGGGAAGCCAGACCATGCGGCTGACCAGCATGCCGCGCGTGGCGGCCTGGTCGGCGATCGTCGGTAAAAAGGAAGGCGAGGGGCCATTGGGCGCGCTGTTTGACCGCGTGCTGGAGGATGATCTGCTCGGCGAAAAAAGCTGGGAGCTGGCCGAGAGCAAGATGTTTGAGCAGTGCATCCGACTGACGCTGACCAAGGCCAATTTGCAGCCCGAGCAGTTGCACCTGCTCATCGGCGGCGACCTGCTCAATCAGATCATCGCGGCCAGCTTTGCCGCGCGACAGCTTGCTGTGCCGTTCATCGGGCTGTACGGCGCGTGCTCTACGATGGCCGAATCGCTGTGCATGGGCAGCATGCTGATCGATGGCGGCATGGCCGATACAGCGATCTGCGCGGCAAGCAGCCACTTTTGCACCGCCGAGCGGCAGTATCGCGCGCCGCTGGAGCTGGGAAACCAGCGCCCGCCCACCGCGCAGTGGACTGTGACGGGCACGGGCGCGACGCTGCTGAAGACCGCCGAGCAAGCGGAAAACGCAGAGGTTGCGGTGACGCATGTAACCATCGGCCGGGTGATCGATCTTGGCATCAACGACGCCAACAACATGGGGGCGGCGATGGCGCCTGAAGATGCTAATATGGGCCCATACCCGATGGGGTGGGCGGCATGAGGCGGCCTAAGAATCTATACAAAGAGCCGATCATTCAAAAGAAACAGTGAGGTGAAATCATGTCCCAAACGATTATCGCAATTGTAAACCAAAAAGGCGGCGTTGGAAAGACTACGACCTGCACGAACCTGGGCATCGGGCT
>JAVBMF010000058.1:0-28503 GCA_031552735.1 Eubacteriales bacterium | reverse complement strand
GGAGGTAAAAAAAGGAGGAAAACAACCCATGGCAGTGATCTCGATGAAGCAACTTCTGGAAGCCGGTGTCCACTTCGGCCACCAAACCCGCCGCTGGAACCCCAAAATGGCGCCGTACATCTTTACGGAGCGCAACGGCATTTACATCATTGACCTGCAAAAGACCGTCCGCAAGGTGGACGAAGCCTACATGTTCATCCGCAATGTCGCGATGGAAGGCAAGACCATTCTGTTCGTCGGCACCAAGAAGCAGGCGCAGGAATCCATCGAGCAGGAAGCCAAGCGCTGCAACATGTTCTATGTCAGCAACCGTTGGCTGGGCGGCATGCTCACCAACTTCAACACCATCAAGCAGCGCATCAACCGCCTGAACGCCATCGACGCGATGGAGCAGCGCGGCGATTTCAACGTGCTGCCCAAGAAGGAAGTCATCAAGCTGGAGGCCGAGCGTGAAAAGCTGCTGAACAACCTGGGCGGCATTCGCGAGATGAAGAAGCTGCCCGGCGCGCTGTTTGTTGTCGATCCGCGCAAGGAGCACATCGCCGTCACCGAAGCCCGTATTCTGAATATCCCGATCGTCGGCATCGTCGATACCAACTGTGATCCCGATGAGATCGACTACATCATCCCCGGCAACGACGACGCGATCCGCGCCGTGAAGCTGATTGCCGGCAAGATGGCCGACGCCGTGCTGGAAGGCCGTCAGGGCGAGCAGATGGATCCCGATCCGGTCGCTCCGCAGGCCAATGACGCGGACGATAAGCCCGCGGTTGAGGCGGCTGCCGAATAATTCACGCATCGAGTTTTTAAGAGGGAAGGCGGCGCGCTTTCCCTTTTTCCAAGAAAACACCCCATTTACGACAGGAGGAAAACTACTATGGAAATTACGTCCGCATTGGTCAAAGAGCTGCGTGAGCGCACCGGCGCTGGCATGATGGATTGCAAAAAGGCGCTGATGGAGTGCGCTGGCGAGATGGAAAAGGCCATCGACTTCCTGCGCGAGAAGGGCCTGGCCGCTGCCGCGAAGAAAGCTGGCCGCATCGCCGCCGAGGGCGTCGTGGATGCGTATGTCGATCATGCGAGCAATACTGGCGTGCTGGTCGAGGTGAACTGCGAGACCGACTTTGTCGCCAAGACCGATAACTTCAAGGCGTTTGCCCGCGATATCGCCGAGCACATCGCCGAGGCCAAGCCGCAGTACGTTACCCGCGAGGACGCGCTGGTCGTGACCAATGACGAGGGCAAGATCAAGCAGATCTGCCTGATGGAGCAGGTGTTTGTCAAGGACGCCAGCAAGACCAAGGTGGTCAACGACCTGCTGGGCGAAGCGACCGCCTCGATCGGCGAGAAAATCAGCGTTCGCCGCTTTGCCCGCTACGAGGGCAACACCGGCATGGTGGACGCTTACATCCACATGGGCGGCCGCATCGGCGTGCTGGTCGAGTTGAACTGCGACAGCGACAAGGTGGCCAAGTCCGACGACTTTAAGACGCTGGTGCACGACATCGCGATGCACATTGCCGCCGCCAACCCGCTGCATGTGCAGCGTGCCGAAGTGCCCACCGAGTCGCTGGATAAGGAGCGCGAGGTGCTGCGCGCGCAGGCGCTGAACGAGGGTAAGCCGGAGAAGATCGTCGATAAGATGGTCGAGGGACGCATCGAGAAGTACTACAAAGAAGTCTGCCTGATGGAGCAGCCGTACGTCAAGGACCCGGACAAGTCTATCAAGGACTTGGTTGCTGAGGAAGCAAAGAAGCACGGCGAAAACATCGTGATCCGCCGTTTTGCCCGCTTCGAGCGTGGCGAAGGCATGGAGAAGCGTCAGGACAATTTCGCCGAAGAAGTGGCGGCGCAGATGGGTCTGTAATTCGCTCTGTAAAGGAACACCGCGCATCGCGTCAGGTGTTCCTTTTTTGCAACACAGCATAGAGGAGGGCTTTATCATGGTGTACAAACGCGTATTGCTCAAGCTGAGCGGCGAGGCGCTGGGCGAGAATGGCCGCCTGTTCGACTTTCACCAGATTGACAAAGTCGCGCGGGTGATCGCGGAGCTGAACAAACAGGGCGTTGAGATTGGCATTGTGATCGGCGCGGGCAATATCTGGCGTGGGCGTCAGGGCCCCGCTGCCAACATGGGCGCGGTGACCGCGGACCACATGGGCATGCTGGGCACGATGATCAATTCGCTGGCGATGCAGGACGCGATTGAGCGCCAAGGCATTGAGACCCGCGTCATGACCGCCGTGGAAATCATCCGCTTTGCCGAGCCGTATACCTATCGCCGCGCGATGCGCCACTTTGAGAAAGGCCGCGTGGTGCTGTTCGCATGCGGTACCGGCAACCCGTTCTTCTCCACCGATACGGCGGCGGCGCTGCGCGCGGTCGAGATTGGCGCGGACGCGATTTTGTTGGCTAAGAATGTCGATGGGGTGTATGACAGCGATCCGAACAAGAATCCTGCCGCCAAGCTCATTCCCGACCTGACCTATCAGGACGCGATGACCAAGAATCTACAGGTCATGGACGCGTCGGCGCTGGCGATTTGCAGCATGAACAGTGTGCCAGCCATCCGCGTATTTGGGCTGGACAAGCCGGAGAACATCATCAAAGTGATGGACGGCGAGAAGATGGGGTCGCTCGTTCATCCATAACGCAAACTTTCACCAAATAGATGTCCGGGGGTGACGGAGAAATGTTGTCATCCCCGGATTGTGTGGGAGGAAATATGAGATGGAAAACACGAAATTGGATGTCAATAGAAAGATCCCAATACGAGTATATTGCCTGCTAGTAAGTATGCTTTTGTCAACGTTTTCTTTCGAGTATGCTGTGTTCGTTAGTTTTATGCAAACAAAACTGAGTCTGACACAGGTCGGCGTTCTATTTGCGATCAATTCTATATCGGTACTGGTTTTCGAATATCTGACGGGGATTTTCGCAGACAGAAAAGGATATAAGCTCACGTTATTGCTTGGCGGCATCGTGTTTATTATTGCTCAACTGATCTTTTTGCTTAGCGGCTCCTATGTATTGCTGATGCTTGCAATGATTTTTGTTGCTATCAGCATCGCGGCAAAAAGTGGAGCAGATGTTGCTCTGCTACACAATATACTTGACGATGCTGATCTATCGAGTAAATTTGAAGAAATTCTATGCAACCTGATGAGCGCAGTAACCGTATCGGAAGTGCTGGTGCTTCTATTGGGCGCATGGATTTCAGCATATGGTTTTCAATGGCCATTTGTTTTAACTATCATTGCAAGCACCATTTCAATTGCGATACTCTTATTTGTGCCAGAACAGAGACATAACGCGCCATTGTCAACAAAGGAACTCATTTGGTCATCATTGAAGCTTCTTGCGACAAGCAAAGCACTTCTTGTGTCACTCGTTATATGTGTCTTTGGATATCCTCTTTATCACGTATTAACAGATTTTCTTCAGCCGTACTTGACTGACACACTGGGACTTCATGCGAAATACAACGGCGTGTTTTATGTCGCTATAAGTTTATCAATGGCATTAGGAACGAAATTAACAAAACGTATTTCAAAACGAATTGATATTTTGACTTGTTGCTATTGTTCGGTTGGCATCATTTCCATGGCGTTCATTACGCTGATTTGGCCCAACATTTTGTCTGCTTTTGCAAGTTTGGCGATTATTGGGTTTTGTTTTGGGGTCTTGTATGCGTCAGTGGCGTTATTGGTGAACCGGATTGCAACGGATCAAAACAGAGCAACCTTGATTTCCCAACAGCATGCGATTACGAAAATTACGCAGAGTGTCTATCTTGTTGTTTTTGGATTATTAATCGAAGGAATGGGGCTAGAACATGCCTTTTTTATCGTTGGTGCATTTTCGCTTTGCGTAATGGCTATACTGGCGATGTTTGTAAGGAAAAAGCAAAATTTCGTCCATTAGGACAAATAGCAATGTGACATCCTGCGCACCACTCGGTGCGCTTTTTTTGTTGTCAAAATTCAGCTTTCAACGCACATCTCGTCTTTTCTGTCGAATGCCCAGCAAAAAACGTGCATTGTTCGCGCCGAGTTTCTACATATTCTCGGTGGTTGTTCGAATATACTGATTCGCAGGGTGGTGAGCGCCGGTGCGGGTGTCGATCGAGGGCTTCTTTGCGCTCAATGCGTGCATCAACGCGGCGGTGCTGCTGATCGCGTTACGCTGGGGCGGCACGCGCCGTCCGCGCGCGTGGCGTGTCGTGCTGGCTGCTGCGCTGGGCGCGGGCTATGCCATCGCGGCGTATGTGCCCGGCCTATCGTTTGCGCGCAGTCTGCCGGTCAGTGTGGCGGTCTGTGCGGGGATGCTGTGGGCCGCCGCTTCCTGGCCGACATACAGGCACTTTCTGCGCGCGCTCGTGCTGACGCACGCGGCCACCTACCTGACCGGCGGCGTGATCTATGCGTTGTCGCAGGCGCTGGGCGGCATGCCGCCGGTGTGGATTGCCGGTGCGCTGGGCGCATGGCTGATCGGCTGGTATCTGTTCCGCGTGCGCAGGCGGGTGCAAGCCGCGCTGCGTGCCGATGTGCAGGTATCGCTGGACACAGCGTCGGCACAGATTGACGGGTTAATCGACAGTGGCAACCTGTTGATCGAACCAATCAGCGGCTTGCCGGTGATTGTCGCAACGCGTCGGGCGGTTGCGCCGCTGCTGCCCGTGGGCTGCGATCCCACCGATTTGACCACCTTGCCCGAAGGATTCCGCTTGGTATGCATGGCCACCGCCAGCGGAAACCAACTGCTCATGTGCTTTCAGCCAACCATGGTGCGCGTCCGTGTGGCGCGCGATTGGCAGCCAGTCGATGCCATTGTGGCCATCAGCCTCCATGCTTTGCCGGAGGGTGATGTGGCACTGGTGCCGATGACGCTTGTATCCGCTTAGGGGTTCTAACACCAGCCTATAGACGAGGAGATACGCCAGATGCGCAGTTTTGTACGGGGAGAAACCGGCACGTTCAACAGCCCTTCCAAGAGAGAGTATCCGACACTGCGGGCGCTGCCCAATCCGGTGCGCATGCGTGCGCTGGCCTTGCTTGCGCGTGTGACCGGCGGCAGTGTGTCCTACATCGGCGGCAGCGATGCCCTGCCCGCGCCCTTGACGCGCGAGGAAGAGGAGCATTTGGTGGTCAAGCTCAAGGAGAAGGATCCGGCGGTGCGCAGCTTGCTGATCGAACGAAATTTGCGATTGGTGGTCTACATCGCGCGCAAGTTTGAAAACACCGGCGTGGGCATCGAGGACCTGATCTCCATCGGCACGATTGGGCTGATCAAGGCGGTCAACACCTTTGACCCTGACAAGCGCATTAAGCTGGCGACCTACGCGTCGCGCTGCATCGAGAATGAAATCCTGATGTTTCTGCGCAGAAACAACCGCACCAAGCTGGAAGTATCGCTTGATGAGCCGCTGAATACCGATTGGGACGGAAACGAGCTGTTGCTGTCCGACATTCTTGGCACAGAAGGCGATATGGTGTACCGTTCCATTGAGGAGGGCGTCGAGCGGCAACTGCTGGCCTCCGCACTGACAAGATTATCCAGCCGGGAAAAGAATATTATGGAGCTTCGGTTTGGTCTGCACGGCGGTCACGAGAAAACGCAGAAGGAAGTCGCCGATATTATGGGGATATCGCAGAGCTACATTTCGCGCCTGGAAAAGCGCATTTTATCCCGACTGCAAAAGGAGATGGCGCGGCTAGGATAGTGCACCCGGATCAGAATAAAACCCTGCGCGCATGGCAATAATGCTTCCATCCGGTGAACGGAGGGAATGAACATGGCCATGAACAAGGTGGAGATTTGCGGGGTAGACACTTCAACTT
Organism: Eubacteriales bacterium; assembly: GCA_031552735.1. Taxonomy (GTDB): domain Bacteria; phylum Bacillota; class Clostridia; order Christensenellales; family Aristaeellaceae; genus JAVBUY01. The sequence continues at coordinate 22,663 of JAVBMF010000058.1, read as the reverse complement.
TGCCAGTACTTTCCAATGAACGGATGCGAGAACTTTTTCCGTTGGTGCACGGCGGCGATCAGGTCGCGCGCGAGGAATTTATACGCGGCAACCTGCGTCTGGTGCTCAGCGTTATCCAACGCTTCAACAACCGCGGCGAAAATGTCGACGATCTGTTTCAGGTCGGTTGTATCGGACTGATCAAAGCGCTGGACAATTTCGACACGTCGCATAACGTGCGTTTTTCCACCTACGCGGTGCCAATGATCATCGGCGAGATTCGCCGCTACCTGCGCGACAACAACGCGATCCGTGTCAGCCGCTCGCTGCGCGACATCGCGTACAAGGCGTTGCAGGCACGCGACGCGTTGGCCAGTGATTTGGGTCGCGAGCCGACCATTCAGGAACTGGCGAAAGCGATGCAGATGCCCAGCGAGGAAGTGGTCTTTGCGCTGGAGGCGATTCAGGATCCGGTGTCGCTATTTGAACCGGTGTATAACGACGGCGGCGACGCGCTGTACATCATGGATCAGGTGAAGGACGACAAGCACGGTGATGAGCTGTGGCTGGAAGAGATATCCATCCGAGAGGCGATGCGCCGTTTGGGCACGCGAGAGAAGCACATCCTGAAGCTGCGCTTCTTTGACGGACGTACGCAGATGGAGGTCGCCAACGAAATCGGCATCTCGCAGGCGCAGGTGTCCCGGCTGGAGAAGGCCGCCTTGCAGCACATGCGGAAGTTTATGTGAATGGCATGAAAGCACTCGAGCCGCCGATGGGGCGGCTTTTTTCTGTGTGTGGGTTGATCATCTTTTGCGAAAAAACGCAAAGAAAAAGGGGCGCTTGCCCCTTTTGCCTTTTGCTTGTGGCGTTTGTCGGCGAAACCGTTATATCCGCCAGCCTTGCATGATGCGCAGCAGCCCCTCTAAGAACCCTGGCAACTGCACATCCTGCGCGGCGACCACCGGCAGGCGCGTGATCTCCTCATCTCCCTTGAGTACGCGCACTTCGCCAAGCAGGTCGCCCTGTTGCACCGGTGCGGTGATGCTGTCGGGCAGCAGCGCTTCCATGTGCAGCTCCTTTTCCTCGCCTTTTTTCAGCAGCAGCGCCAAGCTTTGACCAACCGCCGCGTCCACCGTATCCTGCGAGCCCAGTTTGACACCGATGGTCAAGCCCAGCAGGTCGTTGGCCTTGGCAACCTGCGCCAACTGGTAGTTGGCAAAGCCATAGTCCAGCATTGCGCGCGCTGCGTCGAAGCGCACCTGGCTGCCCGGTGCGCCCAGCACCACCGCAATCAACCGCAGGCTGCCGCGCTTGGCGGTGGCCGACACGCAATACTTGGCCTCGTTGGTAGATCCAGTCTTGTAACCGTCAGCATTCTCATAGAAGCGAATCAGCCGGTTGGTGTTGGTTAGGTCGGTGACACGCCCACCTTTGTGCGTGATGGTATCCATCCAGATCGTACTATATTTGTAGTACTGCGGGTGTTGATCAAGCTGGCGTGAGAGCTGTGCGATGTCGGCGGCGGTAGTGTATTGGCCGCCGACCGGAAGTCCGGTGCAGTTCAGGTAGTGCGTGTTGGTCAGACCGAGCTCATCGGCGCGCGCATTCATGCGTTGGACAAACAGCTCTTCCGCACCGGCGATGTGCTCGGCCAGCGCGACCGCTGCGTCGTTGGCGCTGGCGACGATGGTGGATTTCAGCAGGTCCTCCAGGCGATAATACTGATTGGCGTCCAGCAGCGCCTGGCTGCCACCCATGCTGGCCGCGCGCTTGCTGCACAGCACTTGTTGATCCAGCGTGATTTCACCCTTCTCCAGTGCTTCCAGCGCGAGCAGCACGGTCATCACCTTGGTGATGCTGGCTACCGGGCGGCGCTCGTCAGCGTTGATGGCGAAGATCACACGGCCGGTCGAGGCCTCGATCAAGATGGAGGAGATGGCATTGATCTCCAGCGAGGGCTTGGCCTCAATCGGCGCCTGTAGGGCGGGCACGGCAGCGCCGGGCAAGCAAACCAGACAGGCCAGCAGGGTGAGCAGCGCAACGCACCGCCTGGCAAAATAGGAATGATACGACAATTTGTTCATAAAAAAACCTCCCATTGCTCTTGGGCACAGGATGCCCGACGGGAGGTTTTTTCATGCCGTTTTGCGCAGGATATGCTTGCTTTATTTCGGGGTTAGATGCCAGCCACAATGCTGTCCAGCAGCGCGCGGAAGGTATGCTTCACACGTTCGCCGGTTTCCATGACTTCCTCGTGATTCAGCGGCTGATCCAAGATGCCCGCCGCCATGTTGGTGATGCACGAAATGCCCAGAATGCGCATACCGCTGTGGCGCGCGACGATGACCTCCGGCACGGTGGACATGCCCACCGCGTCGGCGCCCAGCGTGCGTAGCATGCGGATTTCCGCTGGGGTTTCAAAGCTGGGACCGGTCATCTGCGCATACACGCCCTGACGCAGCGTGATACCCTGCTGCTGGGCGCAGGAGAGAGCCAGCTTGCGCAGATCGGGGTCCAGCGCCTTGGACATATCCGGGAAGCGCGGGCCGAATGCGTCCAGATTGGGGCCAAAGAGCGGATTGGCAGCGGTCATATTGATTACGTCGTTGATCAGCATCAAATCGCCGGGGTCAAAACCAGTATTGACGCCGCCCGCGGCATTGGTGACGATCAGCGTTTTAACGCCCAACTGCTTCATCACGCGCACCGGCAGCGTGACATCTTGCAGGCTGTAGCCCTCGTAGTAGTGGAAACGGCCGCGCATCATCGCCACACGCTTATTGTGCAGCGTGCCGCAGCACCACTGACCCGCGTGACCGGGTACCGTGGATACCGGGAAGCCGGGCACATCGCTGTAAGGCAGCACCTTCGCGCCTTCAAGCGCCTCAGCATAATCACCCAGACCGGAACCGAGGATAATGCCAACCTCTGCGCGACCGCACGCTTGAGAAATGGCATTTGCCGCGCCCTCAATGCGCGCCATCGCTTGTTCCTGCGTATTCATGGGAACCCCTCCTTCAATTACTTCTGTATTTCTTTCCAGAATGACGTTCCGGCCAGCCGCTCGGGCAGACCAGAGCATTCCAGAATGGTGGCGGCGATATCCGCATAGGTGCTGCGCGTACCCAGATTGATGCCGCCGGGCAGCGACTTGCCATAGACCAGCAGCGGGATGTGCTCGCGCGTGTGGTCGGTGCCCGGATGCGTGGGGTCAACACCGTGGTCGGCGGTGATGATCAAGACATCCTGCTCATTAAGCAGTTCCGTGATGCGCGGCAGCGCGCTGTCAAAGGCGTGCAGCGCGGCGGCAAAGCCGGGCACATCGTTGCGGTGGCCGTATACCATGTCATAATCCACCAAATTGGTAAAAATCAGGCCGCTGTCTGTCTCGCGCATCGCGGCTAACGTCGCCTCGATGCAGGCGGGATTGCCTGCGGCGTGGTTGCTTTGGGTCAGCCCCTTGTGGCAGAAGATGTCCTCAATCTTGCCGACGCCATAGGTGGCGTAGCCAGCCTCGCTGAGTGCATCCAGCATGGTGCGCGGCGGCATCAGCGAGAAATCACGGCGGCGACTGGTGCGGGTGAAAGACCCAGGTTGTCCCACGAATGGACGCGCGATCACGCGGCCAACGCCCAGCGGTCCGGTCAGCATATCGCGCGCAATCTCACAGATTCGGTACAGCTCGCCGATCGGAAGAATGTCCTCGTGCGCGGCGATTTGGAACACGCTGTCGGCGGAGGTGTAGACAATCGGATACCCGGTTGCCATGTACTGCTCGCCGAGCTGCTCGATGATTTCGGTGCCGCTGGCGGCATAGTTGCCCAGCGTCTTTGTGCCGATCGCCGCCTCGTAGCGCGCGATAAAGTCGGTAGGGAAGCCATCGGGAAACGTGGGGAAGGCTTGCTGCAGCACAGCGCCGCTCATTTCCCAATGCCCAGTGGTGGTATCCTTGCCCGGCGAACGCTCCGCCATGCGCGCATAGGCGGCGACAGGCCGCGCGACAGGGTCGGGCAGGTCGCTGCCGGTGATGTTGGCCAGACCGAGGTTCCAAAGATTGGGCAGCTTGGTTGGACACTGATGGAGCACATGCGCCAGTGTGTGTGCGCCGACATCGCCATACGCCGCTGCATCGGGTAACGCGCCGATGCCCACGCCGTCCAGCACAATGAGCACGACTTTCTTTTTCAGCATAAGGGCCTCCTTCACAAAAAAACCGGTGTAGTTTTATTCTACACCGGATGCGTCAGCTTGCCAACTATTTAATCCCCATGCGCACATATTCGGCCAGCATGGCGATAAACTCGCCGTTGGTGGGCTTGCCTTTTTGCGGATCGACGGTATTGCCGAAGAAGCGGTACAGCGCCTCCATATTGCCTTTGTTGACGGTGGTCTCAATCGCGTGGCGGATGGAGCGCTCCACGCGAATGGAGGTGGAGTTAAATTTTTCGGCCAGTATCGCATAGAGTCGGTTGGTGATGCCGCGCATCAGCGATACATCGGCGGACACCAGACAGACCGCCTCGCGCAAGTATTGATAGCCCTGAATGCGCGGCGACATGCTGATCTGGCCGAGCAGAGAGACCACCATTTGATCACGGCGGTCGCGGGTCGAGCGTGCCAGACCGCCGTCATGCTCGTTCATCAGTTGCAGTGCGCGCTGTTTGAGCAGCTCCACATCAACCGGTTTGACCATAAAATAATCCGCGCCCAATTGCAGCGCCATCGACGCGACGGAATCCTGTCCCATGCCAGACAGCACAATCACCCGGGGCATCTTTTCCAGACGAAGCTGCGACAACCGCTCCAATACGCCCAGTCCGTCCAGATAGGGCATGATGATATCCAGAATCATGATATCCGGCAAAAACCGTTCGACCATTTTTAACGCTTCCAGCCCATCGCCCGCGATCCCTACGACGTCAAAGGCGGGATCCTCGTCTAGGCTCAAGCGAAGCACATCGCAAAACCATTGGTTGTCATCGACAATCAGAACTCGGGTAGCATCTCGCATGGTGGCCTCCGTTGGCTTGGGCTTCAGCAACGTGCAAAACACGCTTGCATGCAGAGTCAGTTTCGACGCGGAAAGCACAATTCCTTCTTTGAAGGCACAATTGCGACCGCAAAAAGTAGACCACTGGCGCAATCGCATGCACAGATATTCTTAAATCCGAGAAATATCTGCGCTTTGTGCAGGGGATCGCAGATTTTCGCAGAACATTCTTGCGAACCAGTGAAGAAATTGGGAAACTAAATCGTGCTTTCGCTTGTATGCAAAAAAGAATCAATAGGAAACGAGGAGGAATTATTCTATGAAGAGACTTATTTCCTTGGCGCTCGTGTCGCTGCTTGTGGTTATGCTGGCGCTGCCGCTGACCGGCGTAGCCATGACATGGAATGCGTACATTAAGACCGGCAACGGCGAGCCGCTGCGCCTGCGCACCGGTCCGACCACCGAAGCCAGCGTGCAAACCTCCATGCCGTATGGCGCCAAGGTGGTTATCCTGAACGACGAAGGTACGTGGATGCAGGTTTCTTACAATGGCTATGAGGGCTACTGCATGAAGCGCTATCTCTCCTACGAGAAGCCCGGCCCCAAGCCCACCGCCAAGCCCAAGCCCGGCCCGAAGCCCACGGCGAAACCGCAGCCTGCCGGCGAGAGTCTTGCCACCATGTTCAATGGATTTGAGATGATCAGCTACACTGCGGAAGTGCGTCCGTCCACGCCGGGTGGCATTGTACACCTGCGCTGGGCGCCGACCACCAAGACCGGTATCGTGTTGGATTGTCATCAGGGCGACCAGCTCGAAATCATCTCGCAGAACAAGACCTGGGCGCAGGTGCGCGAGCCCAGCTCCGGCGCGGTCGGATTCATGATGCTTTCCTTCCTTAGCCAAGTCGCCGTTGGCGACGGTTCTGGCAGCTGAGCTGGCACCCGGTAGAGAGATCACCGGCCGGGCAAATCCCGACCAGAAATGAAGGGAGAATACCGTTATGTCCAAGAAAATTCTAGCGCTCATGTTGGCGATTGCCATGCTGACCATCGCTGTGTCCGCCTCTGCCGAGGCTTTCAAAATGGAGGAGAACTTCGCCACCTTTGATGTAACCCTGAATCTGCCCGAGGGCGCCAAGCCGGTGCAGCAGCCCGAAGAGGGCTGGGTGGATGTGGATATCACGTTTGACGAGTCCAAGCCGGTCTTTCATATGACCGTCTCGCCCAGCGAGGAGTACGAGGACAAGTCGTTGCAGGACTTTACGGATCAGCAAAAGATGCTGGTGGAGGAGCAGGTTGCCGCCATGTTCTCCGATCCTGCAATCGAGTACTTCGTGACGCCGTCGGGCAATACCATTCTGTACGCGTATGAGCAGGATGCGGATGCTGGCAGTTTTGCGACGATGCAGACTGTGTACAAGGGCTTCTTCTTCTCGCTCTTTGCAAACTATCCGGACTATCACGCGCTGTCTGAGGACGATGTGGCGCTGATGCACCAGCTTGTCGAAGGTACCGACATCGTTCCTGTCCAGTAAAGCGCAAAACACAGGAGCCTCGCTTCTTCATTTTGAAGCGAGGCTCTTTTTTGATTCGTTACGACGCGGCTTGCTTGGGCGCGTCGGCTTGTTCCAGCATCCAGTCGATGTACATGCCATAGCCTTGCGTGGGATCGTTCACGTATACGTGCGTGACCGCGCCGATGATGTAGCCATCCTGCAGGATCGGGCTGCCACTCATGCCCTGCACGATGCCGCCGGTTTTTTCCAGCAGGCGCGGGTCGGTGACGCGCAGCACCATGCTTTTTTGCGCGGCCCGGCTCTGCGGCGTGACGCGGACAATCTCAATCTCATATTCCTGCATGCCATCCGCACCCACAGTCGAGAGGATGGTGGCCTTGCCGGGGTGCACCATGCTGCGCGCACCGACCGGCAGCCCATTGGGATACAGCGGCTGCGACGGCGTAGCGGACACATGCCCGTAGATGCCGAACTGGTTGTTGCCGCTGATGTCGCCCAGCACCTGCCGCTCCTTGAGGAACGACCCCTTGAGTTCGCCAGGCTCGCCACGCTTGCCGCGCAGCACGTCCACCACATTGGCGTGCAGAATTTGCCCTTCGCCCACAGTCAGATTCAGGCCGGTATCTACATCTGTGATGGCGTGCCCCAGTGCGCCAAACGCACGCGAGCCCGGATCATAGAAGGACAGGGTGCCCACACCGGCGGTGCTGTCGCGCACCCACACACCCAGCCGATAGTGGCCGTCCAGTTGGTCAATGGCCGGGAGCACCTGCACGGAAAACTTGCGGTTCTGCCGCTCAATGCCCAGCGACAGTTGTTTGCCGCCCATTTGGTTGACCAGCTCCGTCAGGTGCGTCGCGCTCTTGATCGCGGTGCCATTGACCGTGCACAGCAGGTCGCCGGGCTTGACGCCAGCTTGGCGCGCCGGATTCACATCCTGACCGCCGGATAGGTCGGAGGTGCCCACCACCAGCACGCCGCTGGTGTGCAGCGCCACGCCAATGGCCTGCCCGCCGGGGATCAGCGTGCGTCGCTGCGAAACCTGCACCTCGACATCCTTGATCGGCAAAAAGCCGAGCAGCGACAGATGCACGCGCATGCTGCCTGCTGTGCTGGGCGAAAGCTGGACTTGATTTTGCGTGGCCTGACTGAGTGTCTGCGCGGTAGAGCTCAGTGCTGCTACGCCGTCCTCCTGCTCGATGCGAACAGTCAGCGGCAACCCAAGATTCAACAGGTGCTGCTGGCCCTGCGTCATGTGCAGCACATCGGGCAGCGCGGACAGGCTGCGCACCTGTGGTGAATAATTGACCGCCAGAACCAGCATAGATAGGATGATACCGAATGCATGTTTGATCTGTTGCCGTCTGCGTTTTGTTCTTACTCTCATGGTGTCATGCAGCCCTTTCCGCGCGAAGTCGCACGATGCGTTTTCACGGCATACTGTGCGCAGCGCGGACGCGGCATATCCTGCGTGACGGCAAAACTGGATTGCCACTTTTTTGCGGAGATATCAAAAAGCCGGAGGAAAGCGTATTCCTCCGGTCTGGCATATGTAGCGTATTATTTTTCGCCGGTGCCCTCGTCGTTTTCCAGCAGCAGTTGATTGAGCTCCTTCATGAAGGACTGCAAATCGCGGAACTGGCGGTGCACAGACGCATAGCGGATGTAGGATACCTCATCCAGCTTCTTCAGGCCGTCCATCACCATTTCACCAATCTGCGTGGTGGTGATTTCCTGCTCCAGCGAGTTATAGGCGGTCATTTCGATCTCTCGCACCAGATTATCGATGTCAGCCAGCGCGACCGGGCGCTTTTCGCAAGCCTTTACCAAACCACGACGGATTTTCTCCGCGTCGAACGGTTCGCGGCGCTTATCTTTCTTGACCACCAGCAGGGTTACAGTATCCACCTTTTCGTAGGTGGTGAAGCGGCGGCCGCAGTTTTCGCACTCGCGGCGGCGGCGAATGGCGTTTCCTTCTTCTGTCGGGCGGGAGTCTACCACACGGCTCTCGGTACAATTGCAGTACATGCACTTCATCGGATGTTCATATCCTTTCGGCATATTCTTATTAGAACATACTATATATGGTGTATTATACCGCAACTTCCACTAATATACCAGCCCTAAATATTGGCTTCTGTTGGCAAACAAACCAGAATCACATCATCGCCGATTTTCTGGATCAGCGACCAGGGGATGATGATGCCAGTGCGTTCGCCCTTGAGAATTTGCGCGACGCTGAACGGCCCGGGGACAACGATGGCATGCACCGTGCCGTCAACCGCGCAAAACTCCAGATCGATCACTTTGCCGAGCATCCGGCCGTCGGGTACGTTGATCACATCCTTCGTGCGAAGCTCCGATAGGCTCATATGCATCCCTCCTCATCGTATTCTATGCGCGTCAGGCAAAAGATTGCGGCCGCGCCGGTTGCGCATTGTGCGGCGATAAGGTATAATTGTGCGGCAAACCGGAGGGGGGATACGCTTTGGGTCTGATCGATATGCTATTGGACGATCCGATGCTGTTTTTGCGCTATACGTTGTTTCGCGTGCCGACGCTGCTGATCGCGCTGACACTGCACGAGCTGGCGCACGGCTATGTCGCGATGCGCTGCGGCGATAATACCGCCAAGAGCATGGGACGGTTGACCTTCAACCCGCTCAAGCATCTGGACCCGATCGGCACACTGCTGATGTTTACGGTGGGATTTGGCTGGGCAAAGCCGGTGCCGGTCAATCCGAATAATTTTCGCGATAAGCGTTGGGACGATTTGAAGGTATCGTTGGCCGGTGTGTCGATGAACTTTCTGCTGTTTCTTGCCGCGACCATCATTGCGCTGATCCTAAATCGTGTGGTGTGGGAGCCATTCGTTTTGGCCGAAGCGACGCCGCGTGATCTGCTGTCGATCACTGGCGGATTGTACAATGTGTTTCTGTATCCCGGTGAGGTGCCGCTGGATTTGGTCATGCGTTCCACGCTGCTCGGCGGGGTGCTCTATTTCTTTGGCGAACTGGCGCGCATCAATCTCTTTATGGGGATTTTCAACCTATTCCCGATCCCGCCGCTGGACGGCTTCCATGTACTCAACGACATCGCGTTCGGTGGCAAGGCACAACTGTCCGGGCAGGTTTTTCGCTTTGGCATGATGGCGGTGATGCTTATCTCCTTTACCACCGATTGGCTGAGCAATGTGATGCTCTTTCTGGCGACGCATATCCAAAACGCGGTGCTGTGGATATGCGCGCTGATTCCCGGCATCTGATGCGAGGGAGGATAACCCGTTGCCCTACGAGGTACAGCTCAAACAATTTGAGGGACCGCTTGATCTTTTGCTGCACTTGATATCGCGCGCAAAAGTCAATATTTGCGATATCTTCGTGTCGGAGATCACCGAGCAGTACCTAGCCTCCATGTCTGGCATTGACGAACTGGACATGGACACCGCCAGCGAGTTTCTGACCATGGCGGCGATGCTGCTGGAGATCAAGAGCCGCGCGCTGCTGCCGCGCCAGCCGGACCCGGAGGACGAGGACGGCGAATCCCCGGAGCAGGCGTTGATTCGGCGGCTGCACGAGTACAAGGCGATCAAAGAGGGTACTGTCGAGCTCAAGGACTTTGAGCGTGCCGCGATGGACGTGTTTTCCAAGTTGCCGGAGGAATACCCGCTGCCGCCGCAGAACTACCAGCTGGAGGGGCTGACACTCGACGGATTGGTGGACGCCTTTGCCAAGCTGATGGCCAAGGTGCGCGAGGAGCCGGAGACAAACCTGCCGCCGCGCGCCATCCATCGCGAAGTGTATTCGATCCAGGAGTGCGTGTTTCGCATCTCCGCGCGGCTAAGAAAAGGGCCGGTGGGTTTTCACCAGTTGTTTTCCGAGCACCCCACCCGCGATGAGGTGGTGACGCTGTTTATGGCGCTGCTGGAGATGCTTCGGCTTGGACGCGTGCATATCGCGCAAGACGCGGTGTTTGGCGAGATTCTATTAACATCGACCGGGAGGGAAGCGCTTGGAGCAGAATAATCTGTGCTCGGTGATCGAGGCGGTACTGTTTGTGGCGGGCGAACCGGTCGAGGTTGAGGCGCTGCAACAGGCGCTGGAGGTATCCGAGATCGAGCTGAGAGGCGCACTGGACGCGCTGGAATCCGAGTACGATCTGGACAAGCGCGGCATTCGCTTGTTGCGCTTTGGCGGTTGCGTGCAGCTAGGTACCAACCCGGCGTATGCGTCGTATGTGGAAAGGCTGCTCCAGCCGATCCAGCGTCAGTCACTGTCGCAGGCCGCGATGGAAACGCTGGCGGTGGTCGCCTACAAACAGCCGGTGACGCGCAGCGAGATCGAGGCGATCCGCGGCGTGAAGTGCGATTACTCGGTGCAGTCGCTGACGCAGAAGCGGCTGATTGTCGAGGTGGGGCGCAAGGACGCGTTGGGTCGCCCGATCCTCTATGGCACCACGGACGAGTTTCTGCGGCATTTTTGCATCTCGTCGCTGGAGGAATTGCCCCAGATTGATCTGAGCGTGCCCCCGGAAGGTGACGAGGCCGGCGAGGATTTGATCATGTCCACACAGCACGATCAGGCGAAGATACCCATTGAGGATGCGGTGGTCGAGACAGAGGAAGCGGCGGACGTGGCCGCGCAGAGCATCGAAGCATAACGCAAAAGGCGCAGCGAGCAATCGCGGCGCTTTTTGTATGGTGCGCGCATTCACAGGCGACACTACACGCATCTGTGCGGTAAAGGAGCGATGTGCGTGGGGTGGTGGATACTGTTGCTGTGCGCGGCGACGCTGTGCATGGCGCCGGTTCAGCTGACGATGCAGCTGGACGCGAACAAAAAACCCACGCTGCACGCCATCCTGCGCAGCGGGCCGCTGGTGCTGCAATACGATGCGGTCATTGAGCGTGAACAGGGCACGTTGGTGCTCAGCCTGCACAGGCAGGGCGCTAAGGATAAGGCTGGGGAATCGGTAAAGGATTGGCCGGAACGCATCCGAAAGCTGCGCGCAGGGCTGATACAGCGGCCAACGATGTGGCGCTGGCTAAAACGAACGCTGCATCCGCGACAGTTTTTGCTGCACGCGCGCTTTGGCGCGGGCGACGCGGCACATACGGCGGCGGGCTATGGCGCGCTGGCTGCGGCGGCGCAGATGGTGTATGTGTGGGCGGCGAACGTGTTTCCAGAAACACCGATCGTACGTGTGCACGCGGATTTTTCACAGGCGGTTTTTTTGGGCTCGTTGCGCTGCATATTCCGCAGTCGCATCGGCCACATTATCGCTGTGGCGCTGCTTGCGCTGACAGAACCGGCGCTGAGAGCGGGCCGGGCAAAGATTGCATCGCTGAGAAAGCAGGGACGGGCATGGAAAAGCACCCAATCGAGAGCTTGATGGGCACAACGATGGAAAATATCAAGGACATGGTGGATGTCAACACCGTCGTGGGCGACGCTGTACGCACCGAGGACGGCACCACCATCATTCCGATCTCGCGCGTGTCGTTCGGCTTTGTGGCCGGCGGCGGCGAGTATACGATGGATGGCAAGGGCAAAGTATCAACACCTGCTACGCCGAACGAGGACATGCCATTCGCCGGGGGCAGCGGCGCCGGTGTATCGGTTCAGCCCATGGGCTTTCTGGTGGCGGGCAATGGGCAGGTGAAGCTGCTCAGCGCCAACTACATGACGCCGGTGGATCGCGTGATGGAGCTGCTGCCGCAGGTGGTTGGCGATCTGAAATCGGCGCTGACCGCCGACGACATGAGCGAAGAACCGCCAAAAAAGAAAGCGAAGCGCAACGGTAAGGGCTTTGCGGATGTGACCGACGCGACGCGCTCGGACGGATTGCCCGACGTGTGACCCCGGCGAATCAAACTGCCAACCGCCAGTGATGGCGGTTTTTCGTTGTGCGCAAGACGCGCGAATGGTATAATATGGGGAATTGTCGGCGAGCAAACAAAAGACAGGAGAACGATATGCACACTTTCGTCAAACGCATGATGATTGGCCTTGCGCTGGCGCTAGGGCTGGCGCTTTCCGCGTTGCCGGTACACGCGGCGAATCCGGCGGGGCTGCCGGAAATCGACCACCCGTTTTTTGATCTGAGCACAATCCAGTCGCTGTGCCAACATAAGGTGCCCGAGGGCATGAAAGTCGCTTTTTATAGCTATATGGATAGCCAGCCGGATGCGACCGGGCTGGACTATCTGGTGCGCGAGCACGACGACCCGGAGATGATCGACCTGATCGACCCGGCGACCGGGCTGGAGGTCGAGCTATACTGTTCGATGGTGGACGCAAAACGATTTGAGCTAAATTCGTTGACTGTGCTGCGCACGGAGACAGATGGCTACCGCCGGGCGATCGAACTGTGGTATGAATATCCGAAAAAAAGCAAAGCGCCGGTGCTGCGGGAAGCGAACCTGGAGGCGTCCTATGATGATTGGAGCGATGCGCACGATCAAATGTCCGCGTGCAAGCACAACTATCGCATGGATGCGGCGAGCGTAAACGAGTTAGTGGCAACGTTTACTAACGATCCGGAGATGCTGCTTGTGGACGAATCCTGCCGCCCAACGGAGCCGGTGCAGCCATATCTCGCGCCCGAGGCACTGGCTTCGCTGAGCGCCACATACGAGTTGGACCCGTTGCCGCCGGAGATGGTTGATCGCGTGATTGAAGTGATTGACGATGATGAGACGCTGGGGCTGCTGCTCAAAAAGCTGAAGATCCCCGAAGGCATGAGCGAATTTAAGATGACGAGTTACATCAAGGAGGATAAGGATAGCGCATATTCATCGATCACACTCCTGCATCGAAAGCTGGGGTTGCAGATAAAGGTGTCCTCTTTCAAGGCCGTTGAAAGCGGCAAACCGTTTGATGGCATCATGACAATCACACGTCAGGTCGATCCGAAGAACTGCTTTGCTAGTGTCATCATATTCAAGTCCCCGGACAGTTTGATCAGCCACGGGGAATCGGTCGCATTTGAGGGGGCAGGGTATGTCGATACGGAAAAAGACGACGACAGTTTATTTCGGAAGGCGTTTTTTCAGCATGAAATTTATGTCTACAGTGACTGGCGGGCGTATACGCGCAGTGTGCTGACCTCGGCGTATGGTTTGCTGGTCGATGGCAAGTTCAACCCCGACTATGTCACGGTGCATCCATGATGCCTATCTGCCTAAACCGCCCCAATCGGGCGGTTTTTTTGCGCTTTTGCCGCATATCCTGTGCCAGTGGGCGTGACAATGCGGACGGTGGAGGGTGTAGCGTGAAAAAATGGCTGATTGGTCTATTCATCTGCGCGGCGCTCCTGTATAATGGGAGCGCAAGGGGCGAGGGATTGTATAAGGCGGCATGCCTGATCGAGGCCGGTACCGGGCGCGTGCTCTATGCGTACAATGCGGACGTGCAGTTGCCAATGGCCTCGACCACCAAGGTGATGACCGCGCTGCTGGCGCTGGAAAACGCCAACCTGCATGAGCCTGTGACCTGCGGCAAGGCGGCATATGGCGTGCCCGGCACGTCGATCTATCTGTCGCTGGGTGAATCGCTGGCCATGGAAGAGATGCTAACCGGTATGATGCTGGCATCCGGTAATGATGCGGCGGTGGCGATTGCCGAGCACATCGGCGGTTCGGTGGCGGGCTTTGCGGACATGATGAATGCCCGCGCGTTGGAGCTTGGCGCGACCGGCACGAACTTTACCAACCCGCATGGCTTGCCCGACACCGCGCACCACACCACCGCGCGGGATCTGGCACGCATTGCCCGCGAGGCGATGACCTATCCGGTTTTCCGCCAGATCGTGTCCACCCAGCGCGCATCAATCCCGTGGGAAGGGCGTGCGTACGACCGGCAGTTGCGCAACAAGAACCGCTTGCTGAGCGATTACGAAGGCGCGACCGGCATCAAGACCGGCTTTACGCGCGCGGCGGGGCGCTGCCTGGTGTTTGGCGCGCGGCGGCAGGGCCTAGAAGTCATCGGGGTGGTGCTGAATTGCCCGAACTGGTTTGACGATGCGTCGGCGCTGATGGATGGGGCGTTTCAGCGATTCCGGCAGGTGACGTTGCTGGAGCCTCGCGATGTCGTGCGCGTGATCCCCATAGACGGCGGTACCTATCAGACGGTGGGCGTGCAGCTTTTGTCGGCATTGTCCGCGCCCTTGGCGGAGGATGAAGTGCCCACGCTGGAGGTGGCGTTGCCGGACCGCTTGTCCGCGCCGGTGGCCGAGGGCTCACGCATTGGCAGCATCCGCCTGATGGGTAATGGGCAGGTGCTCTGCGAGCAGCCGCTCTATGCCCAGCACAGTGTGGCGGTGGAGAATATCTGGAACCATCTGGCACGCGTGCTGGATAAGTGGGTTTTGTTTTCCTGATAGAGCGTATAAAGGAGTCTTGTCATGGCGATGCGGTTACAAAAGTATCTGGCGCAATGCGGCGTGGCCTCACGCCGCAAGTGCGAGGAGTTGATCGCCGAGGGACGCGTCAGCGTCAACGATGTGGTGGTCACCGAAATAGGCGTGCAGGTGGAGGACACGGATCGTGTGGCGGTCGATGGACAGCCCGCGCTGCTGGAAGTGGAGAAACGCTATATTCTGTATCACAAGCCTGCCGGAGAGGTAGCCACCGCCGCAGACGACAAGGGGCGCGCGACCGTGCTGGATCGCTTTGCCGATCTGCCGGTGCGCGTGTACCCGGTGGGGCGGCTGGACTACGACAGCGAGGGGTTGCTGCTGCTGACCAATGATGGCGAGCTGACCCAGCGGCTGCTGCATCCCAGTCATGAAGTGGACAAGGTCTATCTGGCGCGCGTCACCGGCAGTCTGCCGCTGGAGGCGATCCGCGCGATGCGGCATGGTGTGCGGCTGTCCGGCGAGGACGCACGCCCGACCGCGCCCGCCGAGGTGCGCGTCATCAAGCAGGAGACCTTCGCCACGGTTGTGCTGGTCACAATCCACGAAGGGCGCAACCGCCAGGTGCGCCGCATGTTTGAGGCCGTGGGACACAAGGTGCTTAGCCTGCGCCGTGTGCAATTTGGGCCGATTCAGTTGGGCGATCTGCCGCGCGGCGCGTGTCGTGACCTGACCCCGGAAGAGCTGGCGAAGCTGATGGCGCTCTAGCCAGGCTATACCACCAACAGTATGCGGTTCAGATCGAACCGCAATTTTTTGTGGTTTTCCGCGAATTTCCGGGAATGGTCGTAGTTGACAAACGCGCGCAAACTCTTTACAATTTATACTGTATATTTGTGTGACCGTTCGCGGCATTTGCATGTTTTCGTCACATGAGGAGGTAGCTCCGATGAGAATCGATCTGACTTGCCCCATTGAACTATATGAATATGAGCGCCCAACGGAAGACAATCCATATTGTACGTTGGTGTTTTTTAATCTGGACTACAAGCTGATTTCCAGTGTGCAGGTGCTCATCAATCTGCTCGACGCGGAGGGAAACCAGCTTGCGCGCGTGATGGAACGCTGCGTGGACCTGCATGGCGTGGGCAAGGAATTATTCGAGGCTGCTGTGCCCTGCGATACCAAGTGGGTGCATGCCATTGATGTCACGGTTGAAAAGGTCTGGTTTGACGACGCGACAGTGTGGCGCCGCAACAACAGCATGCCGTTGGCGGAGTATACGCCCAATTATTTGGCGCCCAGCCCGCAGCGCGATAATCTCATCACGGTGGCGGGGCCGGACGCTGTTGGCTTTCCGGATGATCAGGGTGTGCTGTGGGTGTGCGTCTGCGGTCGTCCCAACGCGGCGCATGAAACGCTGTGCCATCGCTGCGGCCGCGACAAGCAACTGATCTTCGATCAATTCAACGCGAACACCGTGCAGCAGACCGTGCAGCATCGCGAGCGCATGGCGCAGGATCAGCTGCTGCGAACCCAACTGGAAGAGGCGCGCCGCATACAGGAGAAGAAGGAAGCCGAGGCGTATATTCGCCGCAAGCACAGAAACCGCGTACTTGCTATTACGTCCGCGGTGGTCGTTGTGGTGTGTACCTACCTGATGACGGTCTATGGCATTCCCGAGATTCGCTATCGCTATGCTGAGGCACAACTGAACGCAGGAAGCGGCGAACAGGCGCGCGCCGCGTTTGCCGCGCTGGGTGATTATCGCGACAGCAAACAGCGTCTGCGCGACAGCGATTTCCAGATGGCCATGCAGTTATTGGGGAACTCGGACGCCGCCGTGCGCGAGCAGGGCTTCCAGATGCTCGACGGCATGACAGATTATCCGATTGCCAAGCTGCAAGCGCAAAAAGCACGCTATATCGAGGCCGGTGACGCGATGAAGCGCGGCGATTATGCGGCGGCAGAGGCGCTGCTGCGCAAAGTGGGCGAGTATGCGGAGGCCAAGGATATGCTCAGTGAGGCGGTCTATCAGATCGCAAACCAGGAGCAAAAAGAAGGCAGCTTTGAGTCGGCTGGGGAACGCTTCGCGTCGCTGGGTGCGTTTCGCGATGCCGCTGTGCGTGCGCAGGAGTGCGTCTACAAACAGGCGAGCCGTGCCTATGCCGATCAGCAATACCTGCAAGCCGCGTCGCTCTATACCTCCATACCGGACTATCTGGACGCGAAGGATCGCGCCAGAGAGAGCGTATACCAGCAGGGTGTTGCGCTGGAGTATGTGGGCAAGTATGAGGAAGCTATCGTGCAGCTGGAAAAGCTAGGCGGCTATAAAGATGCCATTGAGCGCGCAAAGAACTGCGTGTATGTTCCGGCGAAGAAGCTGATGGACAGCGAGCAATATGAGCAGGCGGGCAAAATGTTCGCCGAGATACCCAGCTATCTGGACGCCAACGATCTCGCAAAGGCGTGCGTCTACCTGCCCGCGAAGAAGCTGCTCAACGCTGGCGAGCAACAGAAAGCGGTCGATCTGCTAGCTACCATTCCTGGCTACGAAGACGCCGATACGTTGCGCAGTCAGGCTATCTACCGACTGGCAGAGGATAAGCTGAAGGGTGGCGCAAAGGCAGACGCCGCACAGATGTTTGAGAGTATTGCCGGACACGAGGACGCCACCGCGCGCGCGCAGGCCATTCGCTATGATCTGGCGGGGGTTGAACTGGAGGCCAAGCGTTATGACGCGGCCATTGCGCAGTTTACTGAGTTGGGCGGTTATCAGGATGCCGCCGGACGCGTCAAAGTAGCGCAGTACGCCAAGGCGCAGCAACTCTTAACCGAGAAGAAGTGGGAGGACGCGCGCAAGGCATTCTTGGCGCTGGATAGCTATAGCGACGCGGCCAAACTGGCGGATCAAAGCCTGTACAGTCAGGCAGTGGAGCAGCGCGACGCGGGGAAGTTTGAGGAAGCGGCTTCGCTGTTCTCGCAGTTGGGCAAGTTCCAGGACGCGCAGTCGCAAGTGCTGGCCTGCAAGTATTCTCTGGCGGACAGCCGGGAAAAGGCTGGGGATTTGGAGCAGGCGGGCAAACTGTTTGAGGCGCTTGGGAACTACTCCAACGCCAAGGAACGCAGCGACCGCTGCTATGACCTGTGGCTCGCCAAGGTGCAGAGCGACGTGTATAAAGCCATGGACGCCGAGGAATATGTGAAGGTGATCTCGCTGCTGGAACAAGAGGGTGTGCCGCTGGCCGGTTTGCCCAAGCAGTACGCGACACTAAGCGATATCTATCGCCAAGCGCATCTGTCATATGCCCGGCAGCTTATCGGCGCGGGCAATCCGCTGGCGGCGTACCCATATCTGAAGAAGATCAGCAGCAATAAGGATGCCGAGCGGCTGCTGGATCAGTATGTGTTCAAAATCCTGGGCAGTTGGGCAACCAGCGATGGGCTGAAGGCCGAGTTCCGTGCCGACGGTACCTGCGCCATTGATGGCAAAGAGCTGTACTTTAACGTGGACGGCTACGCGCTGATGATCGGCGAAACGCCTAAGCCGCTGACACGCACGCATTCCATTGTGTCGCTCGACACCAAGCAGTTGACCATCCAGCGCAACGACAACAACAATGTCATCAAATACGCGCGTACAGGCGACGCAAAATAGTGGGGCAGGCATGTTCAAAAGAAACGATGTAATCGTCATGGTGGTTGTGCTGGTGCTGGCGCTGCTGGGCTATACCGCGATGCGGCTTGTAGCGCCGCCATCGGCGCGTGCTGCGCGTGTGGTGGCGCTGATCGAGGGGATAGAGGTGCTGTCGGTGCCGCTCAGTCAGCCGGGAACCTACAAGGTGCCGCAGTCGGGTGACGCGGTCAATGCCTTCACGATTGCGGACGGCATGGTGCGCATGACCGATGCCAATTGTCCCGATAGCTGGTGTATGAAAAAAGGCGCGGTGTCGCGCACCGCGGATCAAATCGTATGCTTGCCGCACAAACTTATTTTGCAGCTAGAGGGCGAGGCCGAACCGGGTTTGGATGACCTCGATGTGGTGGTGCAGTGAAAAAAACCAACGCAAAACGGCAAAGCTCCGTGGCGCAGCGCGTCGCGCTCTATGCGATGATGACTGCGCTGGCCTTTGTGCTTAGCTGGATCGAGCGCCTGTTCCCGCCGGTTTCCGGTGCGGTGCCGGGCATAAAACTTGGGTTGGCCAACGTGGTTGTGCTGATCATGCTGTACTATCAGGGCTTTTTGCCCGCATTTGTGGTGTCGCTGCTGCGCGTGCTGATCGTCGGCTTTGTGTTCGCCAATCCGTCGGCGATGCTCTATAGTCTTGCCGGTGGCATCCTGAGCTTGCTGGTGATGGGGCTGGCAAAAAAGACCGGTTGGTTCGGCGTGATCGGTGTCAGCGTACTGGGCGGCGTCTTTCATAATGTGGGGCAAATCGCGCTGGCGATGTGGGTGCTGCACAGCGCGGGGCTGATTGCATATTTGCCGCTGCTGGCGGTGGCCGGCGCGATCACAGGCGTGGCGACCGGCGCGGTTGCGGCCAGTGTGCTGAAATACTTGAAGGCGCTGCCTCCCAAGAAGGCAGCGTAAGGGGGAAGGGGTATGAGCATCAGAACCGAGTGGCAGGCCTGCGCGCTGCGCCAGCCTGATACGCGGCATGTGGATGTGCTGGACGGCATCCGCGCGCTGGGTGTGTTCATCGTGGCATGGTTTCACATCTGGCAGCAGTCATGGCTGTGGCCTTCGTTCGACATCCCGATACTGAACATCCATGTGGACTTTGACCCGCTGGTGCGTTCCGGCTACATCATGGTGGACCTGATGCTGCTGATTTCCGGCTTCCTGCTGTTCCTGCCATACGCGCGGCACATGCTTGAGGGTGAGCGCTACCCCAGCACACGGGATTTCTATATCAAGCGAGCGCTCCGTATTTTGCCTTCCTACTGGCTGAGCATCTTTGTGGTGCTGTTCTGCTTCGCGCTGCCACGCGGCGAATACCACAGTGCCGCTGCGATGTGGCAGGATTTGTTGTCGCATCTGACGTTTACCAATGTCTTTTGGTACGAAAGCTATATTGCCACGCGCCTAAACGTGGTGCTGTGGACGCTGGCCATCGAGGTGCAGTTCTATCTGGTCTTCCCGCTGTTGGCCAAGGCTTTCACTAGGAAGCCGATGCTGACATGGGCGGCGATGGTCGTAGCTGCCTTGGCGTTCCGCTACGGCGTGGTGCTTCGCCAGACGGATACCAACTTGTGGGTCAACCAGATGCCCACCTTTTTGGATGTCTATGCCAACGGCATGCTGGCCGCGCTGTGCTATGTGTCGCTGGCGAAGAGCCTTCGCCATACGCGCTGGACGCGCGTTCTCTTCACACTGCTGGCCATCGCGCTGCTGGTGCCGATCTGGCAGATCATTCGCCAGCAGGCCAGCTCCAATGGCTTTGAGGCGATTCGTATCAACCAAGCCAGGCACCGCCTGATGTTCAGCACGCTGCTGTCGTTCTTCATCATTGCCGCCGCCAATGCCGGTACCGGGTTGCGCTGGCTGCTGTCTAACCGAATCATGCGCGTCGCGTCGGCGGTGTCACTGCAATTCTATATCTGGCATCAATACATCGCGGTGCTGTTTCGCCGCTGGCACTTCCCGCCGTCCATCGCCGACATGCCCAACGAGGCAGGCGAGCAGCCTTGGCAATGGCTGTTTACCCTTGCGGCGTTTGGTGTGCCGCTGATCCTGTCGATCATCCTGACCTATTGCTTTGAACAGCCCATCGCCAAGTGGGGCGGCAAGCATTTTCTGCGGAAGAAACCCGCATTGAAGGAGGAAGAAATCCATGAAAGACCCGCGGATGGTAACCCTGGCGCATAATCTGGTCAATTACAGCTGTGACGTGCAAAAAGGCGAGCGTGTACTGATTGAGCTGTTTGGCGAAGGGCTGCGCGAATTTGGTGCGCAGTTGATCGAAGAGGTGTACGCGGTTGGTGGCGTGCCGTTCCTTGCGCTCAATGAGTCAATGCTGACGCGTGCGCTGCAAATGCACTGTAGCGAGGATCAGCTGAACCGCATGGCGAAGTATGACGCTGCGCGCATGAGCGAAATGCAAGCATACATCGGTGTGCGCAGCGGGGACAACGCCTACGAGACCGGCGACGTGCCCACCGACCGGAAAACACTGTACAACAAGCTGTACGGCAAGGTGGTGCACAGCGACATCCGCGTGGCCAAGACCAAGTGGGTGGTGCTGCGCTATCCTATGCCCGCGATGGCGCAGCAGGCATGCATGTCTACCGAGGCGTTTGAGGAACATTACTTCAACGTGTGCAACCTAGACTACGCCAAGATGAGCGGCGCGATGGATAAGCTGGTGGCGCGCATGGAAAAGACAGACAAGGTACGCATCGTCGGCCCGGGCACAGACCTGACGTTCTCCATCAAGGGTATGCCCGCCATCAAGTGTGACGGCAAGCTGAACATCCCCGACGGTGAGGTGTTCTCCGCGCCGATCCGCGATTCCATCAATGGCACGCTGGCCTACAATACGCCCAGCCTGTATAACGGCACGACCTTCGAGAACATCCGCTTTTCGTTCCAGAACGGAAAAATTGTCGCCGCCACCGCCAACGATACCGAGAAGATCAATGAGATTCTGGATACCGATGATGGCGCGCGCTATATCGGCGAGTTTGCCATCGGTGTCAATCCGTACATCCATAACGCCATGAAGGATACGCTGTTCGATGAGAAGATCGCTGGGTCGTTTCACTTCACACCGGGCAACAGCTATGACGAATGCCCCAACGGCAACAAGTCGGCTATCCATTGGGATTTGGTGTGCATCCAGACCGCAGCGATGGGCGGCGGCGAAATGTACTTCGATGGCGAACTGATCCGCCGCGATGGCCTGTTTGTGCCCAACGACCTGTGGTGCCTGAACCCCGACGCGCTGAAATAAGCACAAAACCGCGTGCGGGTTTGCAAATCCTTTCACAAACTTTGCAGGAAAGCGCGCGGGAGGCTTGCAAAATTAGCCTGAATTGGGTACAATATCTCAGGTATATAGTAGACGATTGGACAATACAGGAGGGAAAACACTATGGTGAAAGTTGGCGTTAATGGCTTTGGCCGCATCGGCCGTCTGGTTTTCCGCGCCGCGATGGAGAATCCCAATGTGGATGTCGTCGCGATCAACGATCCGTTCATTGACCTGGATTACATGAAGTATATGCTGCGCTATGACACCGTGCATGGTCAGTTCCAGGGCGATATTACTGTGGACCATGCCACCAACACCCTGATCGTCAATGGTCAGAAGGTGAAAGTTTTTGCTGAGAAGGACCCCGCGGCCATCAACTGGGCCAGCGCGGGCGCCGAGTATATTGCCGAAGCGACCGGCGTGTTCTGCGACGAAGCGGGCGCTTCCAAGCACTTCACCGGCGGCGCGAAGAAAGTGGTCATCACCGCCCCCGCCAAGGACAAGGAAACGCCGATGTTCGTGATGGGCGTGAACCACGAGAAGTACACGAAGGACATGAAGATCGTGTCCAACGCGTCCTGCACCACCAACTGCTTGGCTCCGCTGGCCAGCGTCATCCATGAGAAGTATGGCATCAAAGATGGCCTGATGACCACCGTGCATGCCACCACCGCTACCCAAAAGACCGTGGACGGCCCGTCCAATAAGGACTGGCGCGGCGGCCGTGGCGCGGCGTTCAACATCATTCCCTCCAGCACCGGCGCGACCAAGGCTGTGGGCGTGGTTATCCCCGAGCTCAAGGGCAAGCTGACCGGCATGTCCTTCCGCGTGCCCACCGCCGACGT
>JAVBMF010000059.1:0-8919 GCA_031552735.1 Eubacteriales bacterium | reverse complement strand
CCCGCGCGAGCGGCTCTTGAGCTGATCGAAGAAGTCGAAGATCACCTCGTTGAGCGGCAGGTCGTACTCGATGCGCACGCGGCTGCCCTCGTACTGCATGTCGATGAAGGTGCCGCGCTTTTCCTGGCACAGCTCCATGATCGTGCCGACAAACTCCTGTGGGGTGTGGATGTGCGCCTTGACAAAGGGCTCCTCCATCTCGTCGATGTCGCCGACCGGCGGCAGGTTGGTCGGGTTGTCGATGGTGAGCTCGGTGCCGTCGTTCTTGCGCACCTTGTAGATGACGCTGGGCGCGGTGGTGACCAAATCCAGATCAAACTCGCGCTCCAGCCGCTCCTGAATGATTTCCATGTGCAGCAGGCCGAGGAACCCGCAGCGGAAGCCAAAGCCCAGCGCCACCGACGTTTCCGGCTCGTAGGACAGCGCCGCGTCGTTGAGGCGCAGCTTGTCCAGCGCGTCGCGCAGGTCCTCGTAGTCCGCGCCGTCCGCCGGGTAGATGCCGCAGAACACCATCGGGTTGACCTGCCGATAGCCGGGCAGCGCCTGCTTCGCCGGGTGCGCGGCGTCGGTGATGGTGTCGCCCACGCGGGTCTCGCGCACGTCCTTGATGGACGCAGCGATGTAGCCCACCTCGCCGGGCAGCAGCTGCTCCACCGGGGTGTAGCCGGGCTTAAAGACGCCGACCTCCACCACGTCGAACTCCGCGCCGGTGGCCATCATGCGCATGCGCATGCCGGGCGCGACGCGCCCCTCCATCACGCGCACGAAGCAGATCGCGCCGCGATAGTTGTCGTAGAAGCTGTCGAACACCAGCGCCTGCAGCGGCGCGTTGTCGTCGCCCTTGGGCGGCGGGATGTACTTGACCACCGCCTCCAGCACGTCCTCGATGCCCAGCCCCACCTTGGCGCTGACCAGCGGCGCATAGGAAGCATCCAGCCCGATCACGTCCTCGATCTCGCGGCGGACTTCCTCGGGCTGCGCGCTGGGCAGGTCGATCTTGTTGATGACCGGCACGGTTTCCAAATCATGCTCCAACGCCATGTAGACGTTGGCCAGCGTCTGCGCCTCGATGCCCTGCGTGGCGTCCACCACCAGCAGCGCGCCCTCGCAGGCGGCCAGCGCGCGGCTGACCTCGTAGGTAAAGTCTACGTGGCCGGGCGTGTCGATCAGGTTCAGCACATACTGCTGCCCATCCTGGGCGGTATAGTTCATGCGCACCGCCTTGCTCTTGATGGTAATGCCACGCTCGCGTTCGAGCTCCATGCTGTCCAAAATCTGCTCGACCATGTCGCGCTTTTGAAACACCCCGGTGTGTTCCAGCAGGCGGTCGGCCAGCGTGGACTTGCCGTGGTCAATGTGCGCGATGATGCAAAAGTTCCGGATGTGTTTGAGCCGCTGCTCGGTCACAATCATTCCTCCAAACGATAGTCTGGTTATCCTTTATAGCAAGGTCACACCCCACACCAGCAAAAGCTGCGCCGGTGCGTAGAGTATCCATACCCAGAAGTCGCGGCGCTGCATGCGCAGGCCGCCCAGTGTGTTCAGCGCCACCAGCATGTCCGACAGGTAAAACAGAATCCCGGCCAGCATGACCAGCCACCCCTTGCCCACGGTGGCGATGCACACCGCCACGGCAAAGCCGCACATCGTGCTGACCAGCATGGCGTAGGGCAGCGCGCCCACGCGCAGCGCGATGGGCTGGCGGGTGTTGGGCAGCACCGACCGGCACATCTCCAGCACCGACAGTAGGCAGAAGAACCCAGCCAGCGCCCACATCGGCCAGTGCATATAGCTGCCCGAGGCGATGTACAGCAGCCGCAGCGCGTGGATGTAGCAGAGCTGTGCCAGCGCGTAGCAGAACATGCCCCACAGAAACACCTGCCGCACCATGGCGGAGATCGGCTTAAACTCCATCAGCATGGCCGCGCCCAGCCAGCTAAACGCCATGCCCGCGCACACCCACTTGCTCGGCGCGCTGTTTTTCAGCAGCATGGCGATGGCGGCGGCGACCAGCAGGATGGTGGCGATGCGGATTTTGATCCACACCCGCCCCTTGCGCCGCACAAAGGCCATCACCCTGCCGCGCGGCCCGGCCAGCACTGGGTCGTCGTTGAGCGTAAGCTTATCCAGCCAAGCGCCCAGCCCCTCGGCGACGCCGGACTTGTACAGCTTGGGCAGCGCCCGGCCCACGCGCGTGCCTATGCGGACAATGCCGTCCATCGTGGCGGCCAGAAAGCGGCTGTCGGCCACGCGAATGCACGCATCGCACCATGCCCACCACAGCCTGCGCAGTCCCTTCATCTATTGTCCCCCCGATGATGCTTTGCGCCACACGCGCTGGTTGATGATGCCGGTGTACCCCTGGATGATGCGCACCACCTTTTCGGACACGGTGGTATCGGCATAGTCGGGCACGGTGGGGATAAAACGCTCGGCGGCCCACAGTTCCGTCACCATGCGCATGGCCTGCAAAATGCTGTCTTTCTCGATGCCGCCGACGATGCAGGTGCCCTTGTCGATGGCCTCCGGCCGCTCGGTGGAGGTGCGGATCAGCACCGCCGGGAAGCCCAGCATGGCGCTCTCCTCGGACAGTGTGCCCGAATCGGACAGAACGCACAGCGCGTTTTGTTGCAGCGTCACATAATCGTGGAAACCGAAGGGCGGCAGGCTCTTGACCAGCGGGTGGAAGGTGAAGCCGTTCTCCTCGATGCGCTTTTTGCTGCGCGGATGGGTGGAAAATACCACCGGCAACTGATACGTTTCGGCCACGGCATTGACCGCGTCCATCAGCGATTGAAAGTGCGCCTTGTGATCCACGTTCTCCTCGCGGTGCGCCGACAGCAGGATGTACTTGCCTTTTTCCAGCCCCAGCGTGGTCAGTGCGGTACTGGCGGCGATGCCCGCGCGGTTGGCGTCCAGCACCTCGCGCATGGGCGAGCCGGTGACAAACGTATACGCGGCAGGCAACCCCTCGGCCAGCAGGTAGCGGCGCGAGTGCTCGGTATAGGGCAGGTTGACATCCGCGATGTGATCGACAATCTTGCGGTTGATCTCCTCGGGCACGTTCTGGTCAAAGCAGCGGTTGCCCGCCTCCATGTGGAAGATCGGGATTTTCAGCCGCTTAGCCGAGATCGCGCACAGCGCGGAGTTGGTGTCGCCCAGGATCAGCAGCGCGTCGGGGCGCTCTTTGTCCAGCAGCGCATAGCTCTTGGCCACCACGTTGCCCATGGTGTCGCCCAGCGTGTCGCCCACGCAGTCCAGATAAAAGTCCGGCGCCCTAAGCCCCAGGTCGCGGAAGAACACCTCGTTCAGCGTATAGTCCCAGTTCTGGCCGGTGTGACACAGCTTATGATCAAAAAAGCGGTCGCACGCCTGAATGCACGCGCTGAGGCGGATGATCTCCGGCCGCGTGCCGATGATGGTCATGACCTTGAGCTTTTGCATGTCAAACCTCCAAATAGTGCGTATCGGGATGCTGGGGATCGAACAGCTCGCCCGCCCAGATCAGCAGGATCAGGTCGTCGTCGCCGGTGTTGGTGATGCTGTGCGTGTAGCCGGGCGGGATGTCCACCACGCGCACGCTGTCGCCTTTCACCGGGTATTCGAGGATGTCGCCGCCATCAACGCGGCGGAAGCGGATGACGCCCTGGCCGCCGACGACGATGAACTTCTCTACCTTTGTGTTGTGCCAGTGCTGCCCGCGCGTGATGCCCGGCTTGGTGCGCGACACGCTGACCTGCCCAAAGCCGGGCATGCGCATCAGCTCGGCAAAGTAGCCGCGCGCGTCGGTGTGCTGCGTCGCGTCCACCGCGAAATCGCCAACCGGCAGATAGGACAGGTAGGTGGCGTACAGCTTGCGGATGAACGCGTCGGAACGGTCGCCGCGCAGGGTGAAGTCTTTTCGCGCCTGATGAAAATCGGCCAGTTGCGACGCCAGCGCGCCCAGCGACACGGTGTATACCGGCGATACCTGGCAGAAGCCGTCGCCGTCGCGCTGTGCCGTGCCGCGCAGGGTGTCGGCCAGCGCCGCCACCACATCGTCGATGTACACCAGCGCAATTTCTTTTGCGGGGTCGTCGATGGTCAGCGGCTGCCCCAGCGCGGTCTGGTGGCAGAAGGTGGCGACCACGCTGTTGTAGTGCGGGCGGCACCACTTGCCAAACACGCCGGGAAAGCGGAAGATGTACGTATCCGCGCCGGTGCGGGCGGCATAGTCGGCCACCGCGCGCTCGGCGTCTCGCTTGCTTTGACCATAGGCGTTGTCCAGCGCCGCCTGCGCGGAGGAGGCCAGCGCCACCGGCGTGCTGCGCCCGGCTTTTTGCAGCGCGGCGGTCAGGCGGCTGGTCAGGTCGGCGTTGCCGCGCGCAAAGTCCGCCGGGTCGGTCGGGCGGTTGACCCCGGCCAGATGAAACACAAAGTCGGCGCGCGCGATGAGCGGCTCCAGCGCGCCCGGCGCGTCTGCCATGTCAAAGGTCAGCAGCTCGACCGCCGGGTCCAGCGCCAGATTGGCACACAAATTCCTGCCGATAAAGCCCGCCGATCCGGTCACCAGCACGCGCATCGCTGTCCCTCCCGCCCCATGATCGTATTCGAACTATTTTACCATACCAGCCGCACTTTGTCCATTTGTGACCGCGCGCGCACCGGCGGCAAACGCACACATAAAATTCCATTTCATAGCATAGCCTCCCGCGCGCGGATGTGGTATACTATCCGTGCTGTGATTGTATAGGAAAAGGGGGCTTTTCTTTGGATTTTTCCAATGTCGTCAAATCGCTGGAGAAGCGCGGATTCACCACCAAGGTGTGCGCATCCGCCGAGGAGGCCAAACAATACCTGACCGGCGCACTGGAAAACGCGCCCACCGTCGCCTTTGGCGGGTCGATCACACTGAAGGACATGGGCATGGCCGACACGCTGCGCGCGGCCGGACACGAGGTGCTGTGGCACTGGGATGTGCCGTTGGAGCAGCGTGAAGCGGTCATCCAGCGCGCCTGGATCGCCGACGCGTACGTTTGCTCCGCCAACGCGCTGTTGGCCGATGGCCGGATCATGCAGATCGACGGCACCGGCAACCGTGTGGCCGCGCTATGCGCCGGACCCAAGCGCGCGTATCTGGTCATCGGGCGCAACAAGCTGGTGTCGGGCAGCGGCATGCTGGCCGGTGTGGCACGCATCAAGCGCGACGCCTGCGCGCCCAACGCGCGCCGGTTGGGGCTGCAAACGCCGTGCGCCAAGACCGGCTCCTGCGATGAGGAGACCTGCCGCCACATGATGTGCCACGTCACATTGGTGATGGACTGCCCGACCAGCGGGCATCAGATCGAGGTAGTGCTGGTCGATGAGGATTTGGGGTATTGAGCGATACACGAAAGAGCCGCTGTAACAGGCGGCTCTTTTTTGTGCGGCAAAGTCAGGCTGGCCAGAAAGGGTGCATGGCACGGAGCCAAGCCTGCGCAGGAGGAAGCTTATCGTAAAAGAAGTGACCGAATTGCGCGGGCGAAGGCGACACAGCAAGCAAACCCGCGCGCCGAAAGGCGCGCGGGTTTGCGATTGCACCCTTTATGGGCAGCCGGATGCCTAGCAGCCCAGCGCCTCCCCCACCAACAATACCGTGATGCGGTTGGGCAGCGCCGGATAGCGCGTCACCATGATCTGCCCCATCGCGCGGTCGGCGGCGGCGCCCAGATCGCCGTAGGTGTTGAACGCCTGATTGTACTGCAACACCGCCAGCGGCGCGCAGTGGCTGCGGATGCGCCGCTCGGCGTCGGCCACGGTGGGCACCACCTTGTTCATGCCCGCGATGACCAGCACCTTCTTGGGGCCATAGCACAGCGCCGCCACGCGGTTGCCGATGCCGTCGGCGTTGACCAGCTCGCCGGTCAGTGCGATGGCGTTGGTGCTGGTGAAATACAGATCGGCGCACATCGCTTCGCGCGCCACACGCTGCATCTCCGCCCCGCCCTTGACGGCGCGCGGGTCCAGAAACACGCAGTCCGCCGTGGGCAGCGCGTCGCGCAGGCCGATCTCGCCCAGCGTCGCCGAGCCGCCGCACGACACCGTGCCGCCGGGCGGGATCAGCGCCAGCGCCTTCTCCAGCGCCTGCTGCCGGGTCTGGCAATACATGCCCTCGATGTTGCGTTGCCCCCATGCCGCAATCAGTTGCTCCGCCATCAGTTTGTCATATGTCTGGGTGGGTGTCATGGGCGATCCTCCTTCGATGTTCTGCCTGTATGCTTCCCCATTATATGGATTTTTCTGCAAAGAAAAAGCCTGTTTTTTGCTTGACAGGCATGGTATACTAAAGATGCGAAGAGAGCCGCTTATACAAGCGGCTCTCAGTTTGTTCAAAACCCACAGGCTGTCCAAAAAGGTCTGGATGTGGGCGAAACCCAAGACCGTCCGACAGAGGCGTACCCAACGTACGCCGACGAGGCGGTCGCTGGGCTGAGCCCGCAGACGGGCCTTTTTCGACAGCCTGAGAGCCGCTTATGCAAGCGGCTCTCTTTGTGTGCTTACGCGAGTTTCTCGGCCACTGCCTTGAGGAACGCCTGGCTGCCGAGCCCCACCGCCTGCCCCTCGAACAGCCCGACCAAGTCTTTGGTCATCTGGCCGCCTTCGATGGTGTCCAGTGTGGCTTGCTCCAGCCGATCCGCAAAAGCGGCCAGATCGGCCAGCCCATCCAGCTCGCCGCGCTTTCGCAGCGCGCCGGTCCAGGCGAAGATCGTCGCCACCGGATTGGTGGAGGTCTCCTCGCCCTTTAAGTGCTTATAGTAGTGGCGGGTCACGGTGCCGTGCGCCGCCTCGTATTCATACTTGCCATCCGGCGACACCAGCACCGAGGTCATCATCGCCAGCGAGCCGAACGCGGTGGCCACCATGTCGCTCATCACGTCG
Source organism: Eubacteriales bacterium (assembly GCA_031552735.1). Classification (GTDB taxonomy): domain Bacteria; phylum Bacillota; class Clostridia; order Christensenellales; family Aristaeellaceae; genus JAVBUY01. The sequence goes on along the minus strand of JAVBMF010000059.1, from coordinate 2,022 downwards.
CCGTCGTAATTCTTGCAGGCCCACACCATGCCACCCTCCGAGCGAATGATGCGCGCGACGATGTCGTCGATCAGCGTGTAGAAATACTCGATGCCCGCCGCCTCGTACTTCGCCGCGAACTCCGCGTCGTAAATCGCCTGAAATACATCTTTGAAGTGATGATCGTAGGTCTTGGAGATCGTATCCTTTGTGCCGAACCACAGATCCTGCCGCTGATCCAGCGCGTAGGTAAAGCACGCGCGCGCGAAGCTCTCGATCGACTTGTCGGTGTTGTGCACGCCCTGTATGATGCCCGCGCCGGTGAACGCATGGATCAGCTCGCGGCGCTCGGCGCCGTCGGCGGCGGTGAAGCACAGCTCCGCCTTGCCCGCGCCGTGGATCATCATCTCGGTATTCTTGTAGATATCGCCATAGGCGTGGCGCGCCACGGTGATGGGCTTTTTCCAGCTGCGCACCACCGGCGACACGCCCTTGACCACGATCGGCGCGCGGAACACCGTGCCGTCCAGCATCGCGCGAATGGTCGCGTTGGGGCTCTTCCACATCTGCGAAAGCTTGTATTCCTCCCCGCGCGGCGCGTTGGGCGTGATGGTGGCGCACTTGACGGCCACGCCGAGCCGCTTGGTGGCCTCGGCGGAGTCTATGGTCACCTGGTCGCGGGTGTGCTCGCGGTGCTCGAGGCCAAGGTCGAAATACTCGGTCTTCAGCTCCACGTACGGCAAGAGGAGGATTTCCTTGATCATGCACCACAGAATGCGCGTCATCTCGTCGCCGTCCATCTCCACCAACGGGGTGACCATGCGAATCTTCGCCATCTCATTTCCTCCTCGTCGCCCAAAGCGCCAATTTTTTCTATTGTAGCGCAAAACCGGCGTGCGCGCAATATAAAGCGCGACACGCCGGTTTTGTTTGAGCAACGTTATCCCCAACCCACTAACCAAAGGCTGGGCAGAGGCGCTCTATTGCTAGGAGGCGCGCGCCGATCTGACCGAGGCGTATCGTGTCATACGCCGAGGAAGTCGGCAACGCACCGACACCGCAAGAGGGCGCTTATCCCCTGCCCACTAACCAAAGGCTGGGCAGAGGCGCTCTATTGCTAGGAGGCGCGAGCCGATCTGCCGAGGCGTATCGTGTCATACGCCGAGGAAGTCGGCAACGCGCCGACACCGCAAGAGGGCGCTTATCCCCTGCCCACTAACCAAAGGCTGGGCAGAGGCGCTCTATTGCTAGGAGGCGCGCGCCGATCTGACCGAGGCGTATCGTGTCATACGCCGAGGAAGTCGGCAACGCGCCGACACCGCAAGAGGGCGCTTATCCACAGCCTTACTCCCAGTAGCCGGTGCAGTGCATGCCGATCAAGAGATTGCTTGCATCCTCAAAGGTGACCATCACCGTGAACTTGGTGGTGTCCAGCACGGTGACGCCCACCGGCCGCACCTCGCGAACGGTGGCGATGCGATCCTGGCCAGGGAAGCCGTCGATCGCCACGCGCACTTTCTGCCCGATCGCGACGCGCGAGATATCCAGCTCATCTACCTCCAGCGCAGCCTCCAGCGCGCCGACCGGCAGCAGTGTCATGATCGCCTGGCCCTGGATCACCTGCTGGCCAGGGCGCACAAGAATCTCGTGGATGATCGCCGGATACCCAAAGCTGAGCGCGGTGTACATTTCCTGCGCATCGGCAGGCTGCGCATAGCGCGCGCCCGGGTTATCCAGCATGTAGAGCGTATCGCCGCGCTGGACGGGCTGCCCTTCCTTGGCATACGCGGTCGCGATCACGCCCGCGCCGACCACCGGCAGCACCGGCGGCCGCCCCACTTCGCCCTTGCCCACGCGATCCTTGCTGTCGTACTTGTCCTGATCCTTGTCCTTCTCGGCGGGCAGGTAGATGTTCACGTCGTCCTCCAGGTCGAACTCGCCGCGCGCGATCTCCAGCACAAACTTCTTGCCGTCCGTGCTGATGACCGTGCCGGTGCCCTCCACGCGGTCGTCGCCGCTGCCCACATACAGGCGCAGCACGTC
>JAVBMF010000072.1:0-33447 GCA_031552735.1 Eubacteriales bacterium | reverse complement strand
TCGGCCCTGGCGATCGATGGCGCCGGTGGCGAACAGCATCGCCTCCAGCAGGGTGGTCTTGCCCTCGCTGCCATGGCCGATCACGGCAATGTTGCGGATATTCTCTGCCCTGTAGTCCTTCATGCGTCCATCCTCCTATTTCGTTCCACCAAATTCGGATCACCGAACCGATGGATCGATGAATCCATTTACACGCTGGGGATGCGACGCCCCCAAAACGTGCCGTTGCACAATATTATACTAGATGCGGTACAAAAAGGAAAGCAGTTTTTCGCTATACGTCCGTGCGGCGCGGCGAACAAAATGCGTAATAGACCACATAAGCCGCAAAAATATAGATCGCGTACATGCCCGTCAGCGCCAGCGAAAAGCGATTGGCGGACTGCGCCATCTGCGCAATCAATGTGCCGGGGCTGAGCACATCCCAGGAATTGACGCGCACATATCGCCCCAGAAAAATCGCGTATCCGCTCAATACGCTGACCGCCGCCACCGTCAGCCACGCCCACACGCCGCCCAACCAGCGTGCCAGCCGCTGATGCACCAGCGAAAGCGAGCACAGCCCCATCATCGTGCCAAAGAGCACGCCGATAGCCAGGTGCAGCAACGTAAACCAAGGCCAGATGTAATGCACCATCCGTCCCGAATCATGACCATAAAACTCCAAATACGTGATGTGCATCAGATCGGTCACTAAATATGGCGCGTTGGGAAAAAACAGCAGCCAGCCCACGCCCCACAGCACCGCCAACGCGCGACTTTTGCTCACATGCATCAGCACCGAAAACACCAGTGCCAGCACCGCTAGAAATAAGTTCCACACCAACAGGTGATGAATGAACACCGTGGTGCGCCGCGCGATCGGTATGCTCACCGCGAAGAACACCGCAATGCAAGCCAGCATCAGCGGCCAACGCTGCGGCAGTCGCTTGATCAGGCTATTCATGCGCCGCTTTTGCGCGGGTAGGCATCGGTCAGGTAACGGCACACCGCCTCGGCCAACGGCTCGCACACCGTCTGGTGCTTGCCGCCCGGCGCGCGGAACGAAGGATCGGTCAGCGACATATGATCGAGAATCTCCGCACAGAGGAAGCTGCCGTTGCGCTCGTTGATAAACGCCTTCAGCTTTAGTCCGGCTTCGACAGCGGGCGCACGATCGCCGCCCACATCACGCCCCATCAGGCATCCGATGCCCATCAGGCCGCCGGACAGCGCGCCGCAGATGCTGTCCTGACAGCCGAGCACGCCGCCACCAAAGCAGGTGGCGATGCGCGGGATCAGGTCGGTATCCCAGCCATAATATTCAGATAACACCAGCAGCACCGTTTCGGCGCAATTGATGCGCCCGGCATGGAAGTCCGCGGACCGATATTCCATAATGGCGTCCAGATTGTTGGGCATGTGTGGCACCTCTTCCTTTGTATTACAGGGGCAAATCCAGCAGCGTGCGCATCACCGGCAGCACCTTGCCCGCGTCGCCGGATGTTTCAAGTGTGATAACGCCTGCATGATCATCATTGCGCAGCAAATCGTGCTGGGACAATAGATTCGCCAAGTGGCGCGCGGTGCCCTGGTTTCCGTCGGTCAGCGGCGTGCCCGGTGGAAAGTGCTTTGCGATGGCCTCGCGCAGAAAAACATAGTGTGTGCAGCCCAGCACCACCGCGTCCACCGGTCTGTGCGACCATTCGCCCAGCAAGCCTTGCAGCAGCGCATCCAGCGCGTCGCCGGAAAGCTCGCCGCGCTCGGCGAACTCCATCAGCCCCGGGCATGGTATCGGTACCGCGCCCTCGCCAAATCGCTCCATCAGCCGCGCAAACTTGGGCAGCCCCAGCGTGACCGGCGTCGCCATCACCAGCACCGCGCCGCCATGGCGCTGCATCGCGGCCTGCTTCAGCGCCGGTTCCATGCCGATTACCGGCAAGGCCAGCTCCGCCCGAAGCGCCTCCGCCGCCACGCTGGTCGCCGTGTTGCAGGCAATCAGCAGCGCCTTTGCCCCACGGTCAAGCAGCATGCGCGCCACTGTCCAACTGCGCTCCAGCACCTGCTCGGGCGGGCGTGTGCCATACGGCGCATAGCCGTTGTCACCATAGAAGATCAGGTCCTCCCGGGGCAGCAGCGCGCGCACTTCGCGCAGCACGCTAATGCCGCCCACGCCGGAATCAAAGACGCCGATCGGCCGATCACAGAGGTTCATCACTGCCTCCAACACAAACACGAAGCCGGATGCGACACATCCGGCTTCTGTGCGAATCGTCATCTTATGCTATTATACCGCGTCGCCCCTCCGGTAACAAGCCCCTATTGTGTCAGTCCGGCAATCGCCCGCGCCAGATACGGCATCGCAGCCAGCGCCTGCTCCAGCGTGTTTTTATTGTTGCCAACTTCGATGAGCACCGCGTTCTCCGACACATGTTGGTTGAACCGTCCGGTCTTGACAATCACCGGCCGCGCGAGGTTTTCCACCATGCGATTGAGCGCGTCGGTGATGCGCTGGGCCAGCACAATATTGACCTGCCAGTTGGGCTTTTGCTCAAAGGCGCTGCCGGATGAGCCGGTGCCCTTGCCGATCAGCACCGAGATGCGTGCCAGATCGATGTCTTCCATGCGCACCGTATTCGTATTTTTCATGCTGTCGTTATACGCGTCGCGGTGCAGGTCGATATAGTAATCGAACGTTTCCCCCCGCGCGCGATACTGCTCCAGCGTTTTTAATGAGCGCGTATACGCGGTGGACAGCACCGGTGGTTCGTGATCGGTGGTGTCGTGCGTTACTTCCAGCCCCAGCGCGCGCAGATTCTTGGCCAGCGCGTCCCCCACGCACACGATGTTGTGCGTGTCGTCTTTTGTGCGCCATTTCTCGGTGGCCTCATACGGATTGGCGTCGGTCGGCTCGTAGGCCTCCCAAGTGTGCGTGTGATAGATCAGCACGCGGCGTTTGCCGGTCGGATGCGGCGTGCGGCGAATCACTTCGATGCGGATATCGTTGATCAGCGGTTGTTCCTCGGGTTCCACCTCGGCGGCGGCGGGCTGCCCGGCCTCCCCGTCGGGTGACGCGAACAGATTGACCGGCCGACCGTCGTCCAGCCGCATAGGCTGCACTGTCGGCGCGCCGGGTTGTTCGGTCGTCAGCGATTGCTGCAAAAAAGCCGCTTGTTCCGGCTCGGGCGGCAGTGTCATCCAGCGATAAATCGCCAGCCCGGTCGCCATGCACAGCAGCATGATCGCCGCGCCATATAGCATCCAGGATACCTCGTTCATCCGATCTTGGCGCATGTGTTCACCCCATCTGCTTGTCCCAAAAATGCTTGTTCTCTACTCTATGCGTGGCAGCGGCAAAATATGCCGCTACTGCATGAGCTGCGGGATTTCCTTTTCGCTCAGGCGCGGCTGCAACGCGGTATTGATGCCGGTGGCCAGAATAGCCGCCATGTGGTCCACCAGCGCATCGACATCGCGCGGCGTCACCACCAAGTCACCGAGCTGCTCGGACACCACGCGCGCGACCAGTGCCTCCAGCGCCTGCTCGTGGTCGCCATCCTCCAGCGCCAGATCGTGGATGAGCAGCCCTAACGCGTCATGCGCAATGGTAGCGGCATACACCACCATCGGCACGCCGACCGCGATCACCGGTACGCCCAGCGTTTGCGCATTCAACCCCAGACGATGATTGCCCACGCCGGAGCCGGGGCTGATGCCGGTGTCGGTCACCTGGATGGTGCAGCAGATGCGGCTGGACTCGCGCGCGGCCAACGAATCGACCGCCACCACCGCCACCGGCTGCACATGCGATACCACCGCGCGGATCATCTCCGCGGTTTCCATGCCGGTGATGCCCAGCACGCCCGGCGCGATCGCGCTGACCGCGCGCAGCCGTCCGCGCACCGTGTCGGGCACGCTGTCGCGCAGATGGCGCGTCACCAGGATGCCGTCCACCACGCGTGGGCCCAGCGCGTCGGGCGTCACGCGGCGGTTGCCCAGCCCCACCACCAGCACATCTCCGCGATCCGGCAGCAGCGCCCGCAGCGTTTCCGCCAGATAGCGGCTCATTTTTTCACGCAGATCAAGCTCCGGCTGGGCCAGCTGCGCACTGGTCAGCGTCACATAGCGCCCGCAGGGTCTGCCCAACGCGCGCGCGCCTTCCTCACTGGTGATGCGCACGGTGGTGCGATCCACATCCCCTAACTGCTCCTCCTGCACGCTGACACCGGGCACAATGGCACTGCCCCGCGCGCCGCTCGCTTCCATCGCCAAATCAGTCCGAACCTGCCGCATGCGAAGCCCTCCAAGCTGCTCAATGCTTCCATTTTTCACCGAACAGGGAGGCTCTATACACTTTTTTGAAAAAAGCGCCAGCGGCGGCCATTTTTATGCTTGCATTCTGTGTGTTGACGTGCTAGAATAATCGTTGCTGATTCATGCACAGGGAGGTGAATGTTTTGCCGAATATCAAGTCTGCGATCAAGCGCGTGAAGGTCACTGCGGCCAAGAACCTGCAGAACCGCATGGTGAAGTCCGCGACCAAAACCGCTGTAAAGAAGTTTGATGCCGCGCTCGTAGCCGATGCGTCCAGCGCCGCCGCCCTGCTGGCGAGCACCTCTGGTGCTGTGGATCGCGCCGCTGCGAAGGGCGTTGTCCATAAGAACGCTGCCAATCGCAAAAAGGCGCGTATGGCCATCGCGGTCAACAAAGCAACCGCCGCGAAGTAATCCGGTTCTCCACGCTCCTGCATCGCAGGGGCGCTTTTTTGTGTTTCCGAAAAATATTTCGCATTGCAAACCATGTCATTATCTGCGATAATACCGTGTAGCAGATGCCGTTTTCTGTAAAATCAAAGAAGGACGAGGGAGAGAGAATGAAGAAGAGTCTGTTAGTTGCGCTGATGGTTGCGCTGCTCGCAACCGCCATGCCGTTCGCGGCGCTGGCCACCGAGGCCGCCACACCGGTTATCAGCGATGATCTGTACGCCTTTCAGGCGGTGATTGATGGTGCGTTGTATACCTTCCCCTGCCTCTACAGCGAGTTTGAGGCCAATGGCTGGGCCTTCAAGGAAAAGGACGAGGCCGAAACGCCGTTGCAGCCGCAAAGCTATGGCACCCTGTACATGACCAAGGGCGGCATTGACAACCGCATGGAGATGCGCCTGGATTTCGTCAACTTTGACATCGCCTCAAAGCCCGCCAATCAGTGCTACATCGGCGGTTTCTCCATTGAAAAGCCGTGGTCCGATAAGGTGCCCACCCCGGTCGTGATGGCCAAGGGCATCCAGACTGGCGACAGCGCCGCCACGCGCGAGGACATCACCGCCGCCTTTGGCGAGCCGACGCGCGTCTACGAGGGCTCTGTGTCCGACAAGCCGTATGTGACCATGACCTATTCCAAGGACACCTACGAGGATATCGAATTCACGCTCAACGACAACAAGCTGGATGGCGTGTCGTTGCAGTGCTTGGTCGAGCCCAAGGATATGCCCAAGGCCGAGGTGTCCAAGGAAGTGCCCGACTACATCAAGGAATACAAGGTTCCGGCCGAGCTGGGCAGCGATCCGCTGAGCATGAACGTCGAGTTCGCCGGGGATCTGTACACGCTGCCCGCGCCGGTGTCCGCCTTCCTCGCCAACGGCTGGAAAATCACCGGCACCCGCCAGGACTATGTCGCCGCCAAGGACTTCGTGGTGTCCGGCATCACGCTGATGCGCGAGAACAAGTCCGTTGACCTGATGCTATACAACTTCGCCGATGTGCCGGTGCTGCCCGAGAACGCCTGCGTCAGCGGCATGCCGCCGTTTGGCTACACCAGCGATGGCTACACGTTCTCGCTGGCGGGCGGCATCAAGCTGGGCTCCACCAAGGACGAAGTGATGAAGGTCTTCGAGCCGATCTTCACCCGCTCGGACAAACGCGACGAATACACCACCTATCACGCGTATGAGCGCGGCAAGTACTCGCTGTCGATTTCCATCGATAACAAGACCAATCTGGTCACCGATCTGGATATCGACACGCCGTGATCTCCGCAAAAAACAGCCGGGCATCGAAAGATGTCCGGCTTTTCGTTTGCGCCAGTGCCGCCTTGTCAAAAGATTGGATGGCCGCATGATCGTGTGCTAATCGGGCTTTCCATAGGCAAGGGCGCAAGTCAGCGTGCCGTCATACTGCGTGGTGGCGAGCAGTGCATTGGGAAAGCCTTTGGTACCCACCGCTGCCATGCCGACGAAGTCTTTGCCCGTATACAGATAGGCTGCTTTTGACGCTTCATACGCCGCTTGGGCTTCCTTCTTTTCCATGTTGATGGTGCTGCACAAGAAAAGCGGAATTACCTTGTCGGCCAGTTTCTGGGCGGACGGCGCAAACGTCAGCTGATAGCCCCAGAACGCATCCCCCTCCATTTTCACGAACCAGCTAATGCCTTTGATAAACGGGTGCCCGCGCGGATCATATCGGGCTTTCAGCGCATCGAGTCCGTCTTTTTCGGCCAGCACGGTGAGTCCGGCCTCTTTGCATTTCGCGCGCATCAATGCATAGGGCGTGTCCAGTACGCGTACCAGTTCCAGATCGCGCGGCATCTCATTGACTGGTTGCAAATCCGGTTTTTCCGGCCTTTCCGCCATCAGCTCCGGCTGGCGTTGTTCTCGGCTTTCCACAACGACCATGCTACTGTACAAATTCCGCGCGCGCTCTCCGTCACGCGCGATTTTGTGCGTAATCGTCAGTTTGGGCGAAGGCATGTCGAGCAACTGATAATACCACTGCATATGCGTAACACGATGGTTGATCACGTCCGGATCGCCCCAGAGCGCATCTATGATCTGCGCGATTTTATCAGGGCTGGCGTCTGGCGCGAGGGCGCGCACGAGATCGGTGCTGCACAGTATCTGTTCATCGCGCGCAATGCGGCCGCTATCAAACATGACCTGATAAATCGGGTACCCATTCGCGCTGTTTTCGGTCAGCGATACGCCGGGCACCACCTCACAGCCCGGCAGCGTGCCGCCCGTAAATTTCTCTTGCAGCACCAACACCGCGTCGGCGGGTATCGCGTTTCGCTCTTTAAGCCACGCTGCCAGCCGAACCAGCAGGCTGTCGTCCGCGGCGCCATCCGGCGCGGGCTGCGGCGTTGCGCGCGGGGCGCTGTCCGCGGCGGGCGCTTGGGTCGGGGTCGCCACAGGCGCTTCGCCGCTCCAGAGGGAGTCCTCTTCCGCATAGGCGGCGGACCCAAACAGCAACAATGCCAGAAACAGCGCCAGTGCGGCGCGCCAGTGCGTACGCATAAAAACCTCTTTCCGCGCGGCCGCGCATCCAATGCACCTATTTTATTTTCCGCGGCAAAAAATGTCAACCATTGGAATAATCCAGATGCATTTTTCTTGCTTTTGTGCTACGCTATGCGCAACGGCGTAACGCCACAATCGGTACGAAGGAGTGTGCATGATGAAGCTGGACATGTTTATCAATTTCGACGGCAATTGCCGCGAGGCGGCGGCATTCTACGCGAAGGTTTTTCACTCCGAGGTGCAGGATCTGATGACCTATAGTGAGTCCCCGCCCGACCCGAGCTATACTGTGCCGGAGGCCGACCGCGACAAAATCATGTATGTCGGCATTCCGATGGGCAACATGGTGCTCATGTGCATGGACATGCCCTCGGATTCGCCGCTGGCCGTGGGCAACAACATCAACCCGACCATCGGCGTAGAGGAAAAAGATGAGGCCACGCGCATTTTCAACGAGCTGAAAGCGGGCGGCAAAGTGTACATGGAGATGCAGACGACCTTCTTCTGCGAATGGTATGGCATGGTCGAGGACAAGTTCGGCGTCATTTGGCATGTGATGCACAACCTCGCGTAATAGCGTCCCGCAACACGCGATCCCCACCCGCGCGCCTAACGGAAACATTTCCGTGATGGGTATGCGGATGGGGATCGTATTTTTTCGCATCAAAAAGCACGAAGGCGACTCAATGTCTCTACAGCCGCCCCAACGCCAGCATCGCGCGCTCCAGTGCGATCTCCTCGCGCATCCTGCCGCTCTTGACCGCATAGTCGGTATCCACGCACAGCGCCACGCAGTCCTCCAGTTGCCGCTCGGTATAGCGCTGCGCCTGCTTTTGCGCGCGCGTGACAGCGAATGGCGGAATGCCGATGCGCTTGGCCCACTCGGCCTGCGGCACACGCTCGGCCTCTAGCAGCTTGAGCATGAGCAGCGTGCGGTATTGCCGCAAAATCATCGCCAGAATGCCCAGCCGCTGTTCACCAGCCTCCAGCATGTGCATCAGCAGCGTAAATGCCTGCGCCTGCTGTCCGGCGACCAGTGCGTCCACCATCTGGAACACCGTGCATTCCAGCGAGCGCGTCACCACACTGTCGATATCGGCGCCGGTGATCTCCGCGCGCGCCCCGGCGTATGCCGCCAGTTTCGCCAGTTCCCCGGCCAGCAGCGTCAGGTCCCGCCCGGCGGTAAAGGCCAGCTTCTGCGCCTCCTGCGCGCCGATGGTCTTGCCCTGCGCTTTGAGTTGCCCGCGCATCCATTTGCCCAGCTCGATGTCGTCCAGCGGGTCAAAGCGCACGACGGTCGCCTGCTTGTTCAGCGCCAGACTCAGTTTCTTGCGCCCATCGGTCACGCCGTGGCAATAGAACACCAACGTGGTCGTGGGGGGCAGCTTGGGCAAATAGCTCACCAGCCGCTCGCTGTCCGCGGCCTCATCACGCGCGCGCCCGGCGACCAGCAGCGCGCTGTCGAACACCACCACCAACCGCCGCTCGCCCAGCATCGGCAGCGTTTCGGCAGCGGCAATCACGTCATCCGCGCTGGGGTTATCCAGCGTGGTTTCGCTCAACGCTTCCAGCCCCTCTAGCAGCACCAGCTTGCGCAGCCGCTCCAGCGCGCTGCGCTTGACATATTCCTCCTGCCCCACAAACAGGTATAGCCCGGCAATCTCCCCGGCCTTGAGCGCGGCAAAATACGCGGTATGGTTCATGGCGCATCCTCCCGCAAATAGGGATGCGCGGTTACGTGCCCGTCTTGCAGTCTGAAGGTAATGCAGCCGCCTTGATCGGTACGCAGCACCTCCGCGCCGCTATCGACCAGCCGAGCCAGCGTTTCCGGCGCGGGATGCCCGTACACATTGTGCGCGCCTACGCTAATCACCGCCCATGCGGGCTGCGCAAACCGCAGAAACGCCGTGTCGGTGGAGCCTTTGCTGCCATGGTGCGCCACCTTGAGTACATCGCATTGCGTGCCCTCCAGCGGTTCGGCTTGCGAGGTCACATCGCCGGTGGTCAGGATGTGCACGCCGGACACGGTGAAGCGCACCACCAGCGAGTAGTCGTTGCCATCGCTGAATGTTGCCTGCGCGGATGGCGACAGCACCCGCATCTCATAGCCATTGCCCCACTGCTCACTGGTTCCAGCATCCATGCCCAGGATCGGGATGCCGCGCTGCTGCGCCATCAGCAGCGCATAGCCTGCCTGCACATCGTACTCGTCCATGGGCACATTCTCCGGCATCAGGATGCGCCCGATCGGCATGCCAATGGCCAGCAGGTCCAGCAGCGCGCCACAGTGATCCTCGTGCGGATGCGACAGGATCAATGTGTCAATGGTCAGTCCCTCATGGCGCAAATAGTCTATCAAGCCGGACGTGCTCTCGCTGCCGGTATCAATCACGATCACCTGCCCGCCCGCGCGCAGCACGGCCGCGTCGCCCTGCCCCACGTCGATCTGCGCATACTGGTCGCCATGCCAATGGGTTACGTAGGAGACGCCAAACACCGCCAGCAATACCGCGCACGCAACCGACGCGCGTATCCACAGCTTACCGCGCACATAGCGGCTGACCAGCGCCATCGCCACAAAGCAGCCCGCTACCGCGTACCCGGTCGGGCTGGGCACACGCAGCGTCGCAAACGGGATAGACGCGCCCAGCCGCGAAATCCGTTGCAGCAGCGCCGCCAGCCAATAGATTCCAATTTGCAGCGGATAAGCGACCGAGGTACACACCACATCCAGCAGCATTGCGAGGAGCCCCAGGATGGTGATGAAGCCGGTCAGCGGCACCGCCACCAGATTGGTGACTAGACCCATGAGTTGCAGCTCGCCAAAGTATACCGCCACCAGCGGCATGGTACCGATAGTCGCCGCCAGCGTCAACGACAGCGTGTCACGCAGGAATTTCGGCAGGAATTTCAGCAGCCACGCAATTGGTTTCTGCAAGAGCGCGATGCCCGTCACCGCGCCAAAGGACAGCATAAACCCCGCATCGCGCAGGTTGAACGGATCGGCCAGCAGCATGACCCAAAACACCGCCGCGATCGCCGACAGCGTATCATAGGGGCGTCTGGCCAATATCGCCGCTTGCAGCACCAGCATCATCACCGATGCGCGAATCATGCTGTCGGGCGCGCCGGTCAGCAGACAATAGGCCGCCAAGGCCACCGCCAGTATGGCCACGCGCAGAAAAGACCCTGTTTTCAACTTGGCCAGCAGCCACATCAGCGTGCCCGCCACAAAGCCGACGTGCAGTCCCGATACCGACAGCAGGTGCGACAAACCGCTACGGCGAAACGCCTGTTGCTCCTCGACCGACAGATCCACACGGTCGCCCAGCACAATGCCGCGCACCAGTGGCGCCAGATCGCGATAGGCCGTGTCCATCCGCGCGGACAACGCGACGCGCGTGCGCTGTGTCCACGGCAAAAAGCCAAGCTTGGGCTGGCCAGAAATCTCCCATGGATCGTACACGCTGGCGGCCAGGTACGCGCCGCGCTGCATCAGATACGCCCGAAAATCAAACCCGCCCGGATTGCGCACCACACCGGGCACATACACGCTCGCGTTCGCTGTGACGATTTGCCCCAGATCGGGCATATTTTGCAGCAGCCCCTCGTTCTCGGGCTGATAGCGCAGCCAAAGCGTGCCGGGCAGCGCGATGCTTTGACCATCCTCGCGCACAGCCGTCACGTCGGACAGGATAACCGACGCGCTGCCCTGTTTTACGCGCGGCAGCTCGTCCACACGCCCGGTGATGCGCAGTGCCCCGACCTCGGGCAATGACGGCGGGGTGTAGCAGCGGCTGCTCCAGCCTATGCCCAGCACAACACAGCATGCGAGCAGCCCCACCCAGATCGCGCGGCGCGCCCACACAGCCAGCACACCAAGCGCCAGCATCGCCACGGTCGCCGCCACCAGCATCCAGCGCGAAAAAGGTATGTAGCTACCCGCCAGCATGCCCATGGCGCTGGCCAACGCCAGCCACACCATCGGACGCCGCACGGTCAGCCCCATCTTTTGCATGCGCCAGCTCCCCTTTTTTACACCGCATTTTGTCCTATTATAACACATAAATGCCGACCGCGTAACGCGATCGGCATCGGGTGCAACGAAAAATCTTATTCGCCAAACTCCTCGCGGCTGACCGCGCCGGACGCGATGGCACGCGCCTTCAGGTCATCATACAGGCCGCCCATGCTGGTCGAAGCATACGGTCCGACATAAAACAGCATCAGCAGGCCGATCGTCAGACCCGCCAACAGGAACCAGCCGATAAAGCTGAGCCCGAACAGGATGATCTGACCCTTATAGCCCTTGGTCATGCGCATCGACAGCTTCATGGACTGGCGGATGGACACGTTAGGGCAGTCGCGTACAATGTAGAACATCATGCTGTAGGACAGCGCCTTGATGATGAGCAGCACATATAGCGCGATTATTACGATGACCAGCAAAATGCCCAGGATAGCGGCGGTCTGCTGGCTGCCGGCAGCCGTGGTAAAGCCGATGCCAATCGCCGGAACCATCAACAGCAGCAGCCACAGGAACATGATCCAACCCAGCCACAGGTTGGCAGTGATCTTGCGGCCCAGATCGCTGAACAGGTTGCCCAGGTATTCGCCGACGGTCACATCCTCGCCGCGATACACGCGCAGGAAGAAGTACGCGGACTCGATGGCAAACGTGCCGGAGATCAGCGATACAAGCAGCATCAGCACCGTATACAGCGACAGGCCCGCGCCGGAGATCGGCGCGACGCCTTGCTCCAATGCCGCCGCGGTATTCGGGATGCCCAACATGCTGGCAACCACCATCACCACGCCCTGGCATGCGGCCATAATCAGGAATGTGATCAGTATAACGCCGATGCAAGTGCCATACTTGGCCTTAAAGTTTTGCTTAGCGGTCTCCTTGATCGCTACGCGGTCAATGGTGCGCGGAAAAGATGCTTCCATCGATAATTCCTCCTAAAATCTGTTTTTGAACAGCTATATTTTATCATCAATGCACTTTTTTGGCAATGGGTTGTGCAAGGTCCGCCTTAGAAATCGCGCCGCTGGCCAGCGCACGCCGTTTGAGTTCCTCGTACAGGCCGGCGGCAGCGGTTTCAAAATAAGGTATGATCAGCAGCGCGCCAGCACCGGTCAACAGCCAATTGGCGATGGTCGAACCGCTCACCAAAATCGCGATAACACCTGCGCTCATCGCAAGAAAAAGCCATCCAAAAAAGCTCAGCAGAAACAACAGCATCTGCCACAGATAGCCGCGCGTCATGCGGATGGACAGCCGCAATGCCTGACGCACGGTGACCTGCGGAAACTCGCGGATCAGGTACACCGCTCCGCTATACGCTAGCATTCTGGTAATACCGACGCATGTGCTCAAAAAACCAATCGACACCACCAACAAATAGACCGACCGCGGCAGCGGCGCGCCAAATAGCAACTTGGCACAGGTTACGGTCAGCGTCAAATTGGCCAGCGGGGCCCACAAAAATTGCCACAGCCGCGCCCACAGCCATGTGCCGAGTTTGCGACCCAGCATCTTGGTCGCACCACCGAAGAAATCGGCGCTGCGCACCGTTTCGCGCCGAAAGACGCGCAGCAAAAGATAGGCAAACTCATAGTACAGCATGGCGAACAGCAACCACCCGATATTGGTGACGAGCAAGCTTGCCATATACAGCCAAGGATTTTTCGGCCAGACGCCTAGCGCCTCCGCCGCCGGAAAGTTGGCAGCGGCCACACCGGTTTTTCCCACGATCAGGTCAAACAGCGTCGGCCGCGCATAGCACAACATCAGCGCAACCGCGTAGGTGATCAGCACCGCGCGCAGCGGCCACAGTTTTCCTTTCAGCGCTTCCCGGGCACTGCGCTTCATGCCCTTTCGGTCAATCTTGCGCGGAAAGGCCGCATGCATCATCGTTCCCCTTTGTATCTTTTTTCCATATCATCATACCATGCCCTCACGCACCGCACAAGAAAAAGCGGCCGCGCACAGCGACCGCTCTATCAGGATATGCTACACCTTCTGAATCTTTTCGCCGTTCCAACCCAGCGCTTTCAGCCCCTCGACCACCGCCATGGGCACCAGCGACAGCCCGACGACCACCAGCCAATGCCAGCCGTCCATCGGCACGAGTTTGAACACATCGCGCAGACCGGGCACCAGCAGCAGCACCATTTGCAGCACAATGGTTGATAGCACCGCTAGGTTAATCCACTTGTTGCCAAACAGGCCGATCTTGAACAGCGACTGTGTGGTAGAGCGCACGTTATAGGTTTGCACCAACTGCGAGAACGACAGCACCGCAAAGCTCATGGTCTGTCCCAGCGCCAGGCTGTCCATGCAGCCGATGCCGAACGCGACCAGCGTCAGCGCGCAGATCATCAACCCTTGCAGGCCAATGCGCGTGACCAGCCCGCGCGAGAACAGCGGCGCCTTGGGGTCCTGCGGCGGGCGGCGCATGGTATCGGCCTGTGCGGGCTCCATGCCCAGCGCCAGTGCCGGCAGCGAGTCTGTGACCAGATTGACCCACAACAGATGCACCGGCAGCAACGGGCTGCCCCAATTGAGCAGCGTCGCGATAAAGATCACCAGCACCTCGCCGATGTTGCAGCCCAGCAGCAGTTGGATGGCCTTGAGGATGTTGGCGTAGATTGTACGCCCCTCCTCCACCGCCGACACAATGGTGGTGAAGTTGTCGTCGGCCAGGATCATCGCGGCGGCTTCCTTGGTGACCTCGGTACCGGTGATGCCCATCGCCACGCCGATATCGGCGCGCTTGAGCGCGGGCGCGTCGTTGACGCCGTCGCCGGTCATCGCCACCACGTCGCCCCAGCTCTGCCAGGCGCGCACAATGCGCAGCTTGTGCTCCGGCGATACGCGCGCGTACACCGATACTTCCCGCACAATCCTGCGCAGCTCGGCATCGTCGATGGTTTCCAACTCCGCGCCGGTCATTACGCGGTCGCCCTCCTGCTGTATACCCAGCTCGCGGGCAATGGCCGAGGCGGTCACCTGATGGTCGCCGGTGATCATCACCGGCTTGATGCCCGCAGTGCGGCACTTGGCAACGGCGGCCTTGACCTCCGGGCGCGCGGGGTCGATCATGCCGACCATGCCCAGAAACGTCAGGTTTTGCTCATAGGTCTTGGCCTTGTCCTTCTGCGCCAGCTCGGGCACGACGGCAGTAGCAAAGCCCAGCACGCGCAGCGCCTGCTCGGCCATATCCCCGGCCACTTTCAGCAGTTGCTGACGGTCCTTGGTGGTGATGTCGCGCACTTGACCATCCACCTGAATGTGCGTGCAGCGCGGCAGCAGCTCGTCGATCGCGCCCTTGGAATAGACGCGTAGCGTGTCGCCGTCCTGATGCACGGTGGCCATGCGCTTGCGGTCGGAATCGAACGGCGCCTCGTCCACGCGCGGCAGGGTTTGCTGCAAGACCGGGCGCTCCATGCGCATCGACAGGCCAAAGTCCAGCAGCGCGGTTTCGGTCGGATCGCCCAGCCAGATGGTCTTGCCATTTTCCTCCGATGCCTGCGCGTCATTGCACAGCACGGCAGCGCGGGTCAAATCCGCCGCGCCGACCTGCGCGCGCGCCTGTACCGCCTCCACTGGCTCGAACGGTACCGCGACGTTGACCACCGTCATGCGGTTGAGCGTCAGCGTGCCGGTCTTGTCCGAGCAGATCACCGTCGCGCTGCCCAGCGTTTCCACGGCAGGCAGGCGGCGGATAATGGCGTTCTTCTTGCTCATGCGCTGCACGCCGATGGCCAGCACAATGGTCACCGTCGCGGGCAAGCCCTCGGGGATCGCGGCGACCGCCAGCGACACCGCGCGCATGAACATCTCGATCATCTCATGGCCATAGAACAAGCCGGTAATCAGCACCACGCCGCTGATGATCAGGCACACCCAGCCCAGCGTCTTGCTCATCGCGTCCAGCCGGATTTGCAGCGGGGTCTTAACGCCCTGCTCTTCCTGAATCATGCCCGCGATATGCCCGATCTCGGTGCCCATGCCGGTTTCCACCACGACGCCCAGCCCACGGCCATAGGTGACCATGCTGCTGGAAAACGCCATATTGCGCCGGTCGCCCAGCCCGCACTCGGCGGCAATAGCGGCCACGCCCTTTTCCACCGGCACTGATTCGCCGGTCAGCGCCGATTCCTGCACCTGCAAGCCATGTTCCTCAATCAGGCGCAAGTCGGCGGGCACAGAATCTCCGGCCTCCAGCTCCACGATATCGCCGGGCACCAGCGCGGAAGCCTCCAGACGCTCCACCTTGCCATCCCTGCGCACGCGCGCGTGCGGCGACGCCATCTTGCTCAGCGCCTCCAGCGATTTCTCGGCGCGGTTCTCCTGGATGACGCCCAGCACCGCGTTGAGTACCACGACAATCAGAATGATCACCGCGTCGCTGGTTTCGCCCAGCGCAAAGGACACGCCCGCCGCGATGATCAGAATCAGCACCATAAAGTCCTTGATCTGATCGAGCAGCATGCGCCAGATCGTGCGCTTCTTGCCCTGCTTGAGCACGTTTTCGCCAAACTGTGCCCGGCGGCGCGCAGCCTCCTCGGTGCTAAGCCCGTTCTTGGGCTCAACCCCTTGCGCGGCCAGCGCCTGCTCGGCGCTCTGTTGATACCAAGGTGTTTCCATGCGACTCCCCCCTTATATTCAAAAAAAAGAATACCACGCTTGGTATTCTTTGTCACGAATTGTTTTTCAAACCATACACATTTTTGCGCAAAGCCTACTTTTCGCTGTCCGAAAGTGCTTGGGTAATGCCCGGATTGCGCAGGAAGAAGCCGCGCATCTCCAGCACGCCGCCGATGGACGGCTGCTGCCGCTCTTCGACAAAGAAGGCGACGCGCCGCACATGCCGCATCTCGGTCAGCGTATCGACGATGGCGTATACCAGATTGCGCACCTGCTCGGCGCTCATCTCCTCACACCGCTTGGCCATGCGCGCAGACAACCGCACCAGCGCCACATCGTCGATCAGCTGGATGGCCTGCAAGTCGGTTTCCGAGGTGTTCTCCGGTGCGGCGGCGCTCAAGCCCTGTTGTTTCTCCAGATCGGTCGGGCCCAGGAACAGCGCGTCCAGCCGCGCGCGCGGGGAGGCGATTTTCTCCAGCGGCAGCACGCGCCCCACCCACACCAGCCGCTGCGCATCGGCGGTGGGCAGCGGAACGCGGCACGACGCGCCGACGAGCTTATCAAAGTGCGCGGGCAGCATGACGCCCCCGTCAAACTCCATCGACTGTCCGTCGGGTGTCTCCTCCACCGCCAGAATCTCGATCAGCTCGGTACCCAGACGAATTTGCAGCCCGCGCACATCCGGCACAAAGCGCACCAGCGTCTGGGTCAGCATCGCGCACAGCAAGCCCTTTGACAAGCCGGTCTGCCTGAGCGCCTGCTCCAGTGTGGGCAGGAAAGTCAGCCGGATGAGCTGCCCCTTGCCATCCTCGCCGGGCAGCAGCTCGGGCTGACCCATCAGATAATCCAGCATC
Organism: Eubacteriales bacterium; assembly: GCA_031552735.1. GTDB lineage: Bacteria > Bacillota > Clostridia > Christensenellales > Aristaeellaceae > JAVBUY01. Next base: position 16,667 of record JAVBMF010000072.1, on the reverse strand, counting down.
GCCGGGATGCCGGGCGCGCCCGCCACCTGCAATCCGCCCGCGCCCATCTCGGCCAGTGTGTCGGCAATCAGCGCGGTGGGCTCGACAGACGAGAAGGTCATATTGCGCACACGCGGCACCATCAGCGTGCCGCCCGGCGCGGGGGCATAGATGGTCATGGCCTTCGCCAAGCCCTGCCGCGTCACCTGTTCCTGCTGCACCTCTAACTGCCGCCACAGCGTGTCCACATCGCCGGTCGCCTGCCGGTACATCGTGCCGGACGGATAGTTGCCGTGCAGATCCGTGCCCGGCTCGCGCCCTTCAATCAGCACATTGACGGCGATAATGTCGTTCAGCTCGGTCAGCGTATTGGTGATGGCCATGCGCGCGGCAAAAAACGCCTTGGGCGACAGCACGCGCGCCGCCGAGGTCAGGCTGACCGTCGCAACGCCACTGGCCACCACCACCGGCCGGTCCGTGTCCTTGTCCAGCGCCACACCGGGCGCCGCCGGTTGCAGGCCGTCGGGGACTTTCTCCGCCAGCAAAGTGCGCAGCAGCGCCTGCGCCTCGTTTTCGCTGCTTCGCACCACCACATCCATCACACCGGTGCGCAGGTTCGACCCATTCTGGTTCAGGTAGTGCAGCACCGCGGGCATCACGCGCTCCTCGATGCTGTCCTTAATCGGGGAGGCATACGCGATCTGGATATCGGGCAACGCCACTTCGGGCGCGGGCCGTTCGGTCAGTTGCCCGGCGCATCCGCCCAGCGCAAGCGCCAACGCCGCGCACAGGCAAGCCAACCGCCACCGCTTGGGTACCGGCTGATATCCCCCGCTCGCCCCGCCTCGTTGCATGCGTGTTCCTCCCTTTCGTGCCGCGCTATGGCGCAATGGGTTCCTCCATCAGCGTCAGCAGCGTTTCATAGGTGATCTTCCAGCAGTCGCGCTCGCGCGCCATGCGCACGGGCAGCTGCTTTACCTCGCTTAGCTTGCCATCGCGCTGCATGCGCTGTACGTCGATGCATACTGTCGCCGCCGCGCCATCCACCGTCACCGTGCCCACCGACACGTTGTAGTTCAGCAGCGACTTGTCCGCCGCCGCCATGCGCGCGATGAAGTCGGTTTGCGCGGGCAGCGCGGTGTCCCCATCCTGCGCCAGCAACGCATATAGCGTCATCCAGTCCTTGTGCTGCCACGCCTCCAGCGCCACCTGCGCGGCGCGCTGTGGCGTCAGCACCGCCGCCTCGGTGCGCGGCAGCGGCTCCATCAGCCGGTTCGGGTCGGTCTCTTCGGCAAAAAACATGCTGCGCACCACGCGCTGGCCCAGCGTATCGTCCGGGCCGGTGGAGATCAGCACCTCCACGCGCGAGAAGCGCCCCTCCTCGGTCAGCGCGTTGGCAATGGCGCACACCGCCAGATAGCGGCGGCGCGGCACCTCGGCGCGCCAATACGCGTAGTTGCTCCAGTCGGCCGGTGCATCGGGCGGCGGCTCCAGAAACTCATGGCTCAGCGTGACTGTCAGCATATCCTCTTTTCGCTGTGCGCGCAGCACGCTGACGCCGACCGGAAACAGCGGCGACAGCTCGGTGTGGTCGGCGCTCGGGCCGGTCATCAGCGCGCGCAGGATGCACATCTCGATGGTCTGGTCTCGCGGCACGGCGATCACCCGCCGCTCCTGCGCCAGATAGCCGATGGACATATAGCGGAAGTACAGCGTGACCGGCACTTCGTCCTGCTGCTGCTCAGCGTTGGGCGAAACCGGGATCATCGTGGCCATGGGTTCGGTGTCGGTGGTTCTGTCCCACACCGGCAGGCTCTCCCATGGCGACAGCATCCACAGCGCCGCCAGCACCAGCACCCCGGTTATGATCTTGCGCATGCTTTGCTCCTTTACTTCACCGGAAGCTGTATGATGAATTTCGTGCCCACACCGGGTTCGCTCTGCACGTCGATGCTGCCGCCGTGCAGACGGATGATCTGCTGGACGATGGACAGGCCCAGCCCGGTGCCGCCGGTTTCACGCGAGCGCGCCTTGTCCACACGGTAGAAACGCTCAAATACATGCGGCAGATCCTCCTTGGGGATGCCCACGCCGGTGTCCTCCACCTTCAACAGCGCGTCACGGCCGATCCGCTCCAGGCTGACGCGCACCTTGCCGCCGTCGGGCGTGTACTTGATCGCGTTGTCAATCAGGTTGTAGAGCACCTGTTGCAGCTTGGCCGGATCGGCGAACATCTCGCACGGATCGTGCAGCGCGACCTCGATCTCCTGCCCACGGTCGCTGGCCAGCGGCGCCAGACGGCGCACCGCTTCTTTCACGCAGGAGGACAGCGTCATCATCTCACGGCGCAGCTTCATCTTATGGCTGTCGATGTGCACCAGGGTCAGCAAATCGCCGATGACCATGTTGAGCCGGTCGATTTCTTTGTTAATGTCCTGCATAAATTCGCGGCGCAGCTCCGGGTCCATGTCGTCCTGATAGATCAGCGATTCCAGCAGAATCTTCATGGTGGACAGTGGCGTCTTGAGCTCGTGCGACGCGTTGGATACGAACTGATTGCGCGAGTTGTCCAGATTCTCCAGCCGCTCGGACATCAGGTTATAGGTTTCTGCCAGCTTGGCGATCTCGCCTCCGCCCGATACGTGCACGCGGCTGGTAAAGTCGCCATGGCTCATCTGCTCGATGCCCTGCGTCAGCGCGGCGATGGGCCGGGTGATCCAGCGCGACACCAGCAGGCTCAGCAGCACCACGCCCAGCGCCGCCGCGATGAAGTAGAGCATCATGCGCTCGCGCAGCACGGTCAGCGAGTCCACCACATCCTGCACCTGCGAGGAGTAGAGCAGCAGCCCCAAGCGCTGCCCCTCGTACTCCAGCGCGGCGGTAAAGTAGCCCACCCAGACGCGAGAAAGGTCGCGCGGGGCGAAGATATCCAGCCAGCTTCCGCGCTGCTTCGCGTCGCCACCGGACAGCAAGTGGAAGCCATAGTCCGCGCCCTTGCCGTCGGCCAGCACGCTGATCACCTCGGCCAGCTCCAGTCGCATGCCGTTGTACGCCGAGAAGGAGTCGGCTTGCACCTTTCCGTCATTATCCAGCACCAAAAGCCGGCCGCCCAATGGGCGCCCGGCTTCAATCACAGCCTCGTACAGCGCGCCGCCGTCCCCGGCGTGCATCAGCGTCGCAAAGCGCGTAGCCAGCGATTCTACCTGGCTCTGCTCGTTGCGCGTTTTTTCGGAGAAAAGAGAATTGCTCACCAAGCCGGTCAACAGCCGCGCAATCGCCACAAAGGACAGCACGACGATCAGCAGGAAGGCGAGCACGATTTTTGTGCGTACGCTGGAAAAGGGGTTAGTCCTTGTCCGTGAAATAGTAACCCACTCCCCATTTGGTGAAGATGAACTCGGGCTGGGCGGTGTTTCTCTCGATCTTTTCACGCAGGCGACGGATGTGCACGTCCACGGTGCGCATGTCGCCCAGGTAATCGTATTTCCAAACGGTTTCCAGCATATTCTCGCGGCTGTATACCTTGCCCCGGTTGGTGATGAACAATTGCAGCAGGTCAAACTCCTTGGCGGTCAGCTTAATCTCTTTCCCGGCCAGCGTCACCGAGCGGTTGACCAGATTGACCTCCATATCGCGCACGCGGATGACACGCTTTTCCTCGGCGGCACCGGACACGCCGCTGCGGCGCAGCACGGTCTTGATGCGCGCCTTGACCTCCAGCACGTTAAACGGCTTGGTCATGTAATCGTCGGCGCCGTATTCCAGACCGAGGATTTTGTCCATATCCTCGCCCTTGGCGGTCAGCATGATGATCGGCACAGCGGAACGCTCGCGAATGCGCTGGCATACCTCGATACCGCTCAGCTTGGGCAGCATCACATCCAGCAGCACCAGATCAAACTGTCCGCCAAAGAACGCATTGATCGCTTCCTCGCCATCGGCGGCGGATTCCACATCATATCCATCCTGCTCCAGACTGAACCGGAGCCCCTTGACAATCAAGGGTTCGTCATCTACCAGCAACACGCGCTTGTTGGCCATCGTTTCACCTCTCACCTGCGTTTGCAGGCTTCCGCTTCGTTTCTCCTTACGTGGAGGGTATGTAGAGCCACACCGACACGGCGGGCATATTATCCTCTCTATTGTACCCTTGTCCACCCCCCAAAAGCAAGGGGAAAGCCATATTTATGCAATAATTTTTCTTTTATTTCGTAATACTCCGACGCATTGCGAAAAATCTCGCGACAATTCGTGGCATCGCGCACGCCTGTACAAAGCAAAAAAAACATGCTATTATACTGAAATCGCCACTGTTTGTGTAACCTATGCCGAACACTGTGCCGGAGGGACCAACGGTTGAACATGACCATCCATCGCCTGTCGCGTGGTTTGCTTTGCCTGACCCTGTGCCTGCTTGTGGCGCTTGTTCCGTGCGCCCGCGCATTCGCCACTGAAGGCGAAGTGCAGGCCACCAATGCGCCGCAGCCCACGCGCAACCCCGAAGGCGAATCATACGACCCTGATCACCCCGAACTGCTCAACGCCGATATGCTGACCGCCGCCGCCGCGATCCTGATTGAGGCAGGCAGCGGCAATGTCGTGTTCGAGAAAAACCCGGACCAGCCGATGTATCCAGCCAGCACCACCAAAATCATGACCGCGCTGTTGGCGCTGCAATTCGGCGACCTGTCCGCCACCACCACCATCAGCCCCACCGCCGCCGTCTGGGGCGAGGGCGACAGCACCATCCCGGTGTCCGCCGGGGAAACCGTCAATATCCGCGATCTCATCTATGGCATGATGCTGCGCTCGGGCAATGACGGCGCGGTGGCGCTGGCCGAGTACGTCTCGGGCACCGAGGCTGCCTTTGTGCAGCAGATGAACGAAACCGCGGCTTTCTTGGGCTGCACCAGCACGCACTTTAACAACGCGACCGGCATGACCGATCCGCAGCACTACTCCACCGCGCGCGATCTGGCGATCATCGCCCGCGCGGCGATGGATGTGCCGCAGTTTCGCGAGCTGGCGGCGACGTTTGAATACACCATGCCAGCCAGCAACGCGCATCCGTCGCGCAGGCTGGTCACCACCAACCAGTACATCCGCCGCGACAGCGATAACCAGTATTATTCCAAGGACGGCATCGGCATCAAAACCGGCTTTACCAACGACGCGATGCACTGTTTTGTCGGCGCGGCGCGCAGAAACGGTGTGGAGTTTATCAGCGTGGTGCTCTATACCTCGGACACGGGCCGCTGGTTTGACACGCGCCACCTGATGGACTATGGCTTCACCAAGTACGAAAGCGTCGATCCGGTCACGCTGTATCAGGCCAATCCGCGCGTGCTGAACGTGTCCGGCTTTGACATATCCGACGCCGGCAATCTGGGCCGTCTGGAATTGGGCATCCGCCTCAAGCCTGAATATGCCGACCGCGAGGCGTTTGTCGTGGGCACCAAGGAAGAAATCGCCGCGCTCAAGCAGGACTTTGGCAAGCTTTCGCACATTAGCTGGACGCGCGAGGCGCGCGCGCCGGTCACAGAGGGCGAGGCCATGGGCACGCTGACCTTCTATCCCAATGACCAGCAGCCCATCGAATACGAGCTGTTTGCCACCCGCTCCATTGAGGCGCGCAAGGACGCGCCCCCAACGCTGGCCGAGATTGAAGCCTATACCTTGGCCGACCCCAATCCCCTGCCGCCGTTCCAGCCGGAGTTTGTCATCTTCCCCGCAATCATCCTGATCGCGCTATTTTTGCTGCTGCGCTGGGTGCATCGCCGCACCATGGCGCGCCGCGCGCAAAAGCAGCGCGTCCCCACACCCAAGAATCGCTATTATCGCTGACACATATCCCCCACACATAGGAGGTCCGTCACATGCCCTTTGATTTGCCCATCTTACAATGGTTCGAAAGCATCCACAACCCGGTCATGACCTTCCTGCTGTCCGTGCTGACCTTTCTGGGGTCGGATGATGTGGTCATCCTGCTGGTCTGCTGCCTGCTGTGGTGTCTGGGCAAGCGGCTGGGGCTGCGTGTGGCGTTTGCTTCAATCATCGGCATCGGCGTCAATCAAAGCCTAAAGGTGCTCTGCTGCGTGCCGCGACCCTGGGTGCGCTGGCCGGACAGCCTGCATCCTGTGCCATCCGCTATCGAGGGCGCCAGCGGCTATTCCTTCCCCAGCGGGCATACCGCCGAGGCCGCCGCCGCGTATGGCGGATTGGCGCTGGCGGCCAGCAAGCGCTGGCAAAAAGTGCTGTGCTGGATCATTGTCGCGGTCGTGGGCATATCCAGACTGTATCTGGGCGTGCACACCCCCACCGACGTGCTGACCTCGGTGATCATCGGGCTAGGGCTGCTTCTGCTGTCCAGCGTGCTGATCGACCGCGCCGAGCAGGGCAAACCGCATGGCGCGGGGCTATTGGCGCTGGTCAGTACGCTGCTGTCGCTATTCACCATTGCCTGCGCACGCTTTGCGCCGGGCAGCGCCGATCCGGTGCTGTCGCTGGATGCCTACAAGGCAGGCGCCACCATGCTGTGCTTCTCCGTCTGCTGGTATATCGAGCAGCGCTGGGTGCGCTTTGATCCCGCCATGTTCACCGTACATCCGGCGCGCATGGTCGCGCAACTGGTGATCGGCATCGCGGTCGTGCTCGCGCTGCTCAACGGCCTGCGCGCGCCGCTGCACGCGCTGTTGCCCGCGCCATGGGCAGACATGACGCGCTATGGTTTGGTCGCCGCGTACATCGCGCTGGGACACCCGGCGTGGGTCAAGCGCGCCTGGGCGGCCAAACGCGGCGCTTCACCGCAAGCGGCGCAGGAGTAAGCGTATGGCGATCACTGTGCGCGAGGCCACACTGGCCGATCTGGATCTGCTCATACAGTGCCGCGTGGACACGCTGCGCGAAACCAACGGGCTGGACGACACCGCCGACCTTTCGCACATTGCCGAGGTCGCGCGCGCGTACTACTTGCGCGCACTGCCCGCGGGGGAGCAAGTGACCTGCCTGGCCTTCGATGACGATCTGTTCATCGGCTGCGGCGCGGTGTGTTTTTATACCGTGCTGCCCACATGCCACACCCCCTCCGGCCAAAAAGCCTACATCATGAACATGTACACGCACCCGGCGTATCGCCGCCAAGGCGTCGGTTCGCGCATACTGGATATGCTGGTGTCCGCCGCCAAAGCGCGCGGCATCCGGACCATCACCCTGGAAGCCACCACTGCCGGACGCCCGCTGTACGAAACGCATGGGTTCGTAGCCATGCCGTATGAAATGGAGTTGCTGCAAGATGAGCTACCGGATCGTTCCCTTTAGCGCGCTGGACGCGTTCTGCACGCGCGCATTCACCGCGCATGGCTTCACGCCGGAGCAAAGCCGCATCATTGCCGATGTGGTGCTGGCCGCCGATCTGTCGGGCATCGAGAGCCACGGCGTACAGCGCATGTGGCGCTATCACAAGTCGCTGCTGTCCGGCGAAACGCGGCTGGACGCCGAGCCGGAGATCGTGCACGAAACGCCGGTGTCGGCGGTCATGGACGCGCATCGCGCCATGGGTCAACTGACCAGCCACCACGCGATGCGTTTGGCGCTGGAGAAAGCCGCAAAGGTCGGCATCGGCATGGTCACGGTGCGCAACTCCAACCATTACGGCATCGCGGGGTACTACACCGACATGGCGCTTTCGGCGGACATGATCGGCATCTGCATGACCAACACCGAGGCGATCATGGTGCCCACCTTTGGCAAGCAGGCGATGCTGGGCACCAGTCCCATCGCGTTCTCCATGCCCGCCGATCCAATCCCCTTCAATTTTGACGCGTCCACCACGGTGGTCACGCTTGGCAAGTTTGAGGTATATAAAAAGCGCGGCGAACCGACGCCGCATGACTGGGCGGTGGACCAGCACGGAAAACCGACGCGCGACGCGGCGCTGTTGTGCGGCAATGTGCAGCACAAGGCGGGCGGCGGCATCCTGCCCCTTGGCGGCGCGGGCGAAGCTACCGGCGGGCACAAGGGCTATGGGCTCGGGCTGATCGTCGATATCTGTACCGCCATTCTGTCCGGCGGGCCGCCCTCGGCGCATATGAAGGACGACGGGCAAGAACGCACGTCGCATTGCTTCTGGGCGATCGACTACGGCATCTTTGGCGACAAGGCGGCGATGCGCGCAGAGATGAGCCGCCTGCTGACCGAGCTGCGCGAAAGCCCCAAGGCCGACGGCCACGCGCGCATCTATACGCATGGCGAAAAGGAGCGCGAGAACCAGACGCGGCTGCGCAACGAAGGCATCCCGGTCGCGCCGCGCACCTATGAGGAACTGCTGAAGATCGGCGAGGCGCTGGGCGTGGACGTGATGAAGCTGTAAGCGCGCATAGGCGCATAGAACAATCCCACCGTACAGCATAGCAAAGGGTTGCGCCTTTTGTTACGTTCCGTACGGTGGCATCTTTTTTCTCTGCCTGTCTACGGTCTACAACGCCTCTTCAGTTGCTCGCAAAGCGCCGTACTTTCTTTCTTGCTCTGATCACTCATAAAACAGAATTTTTCTTTTTGTTCCTCAACGGCACTTTCAAATGCGCGCAGATCAAATCCAATCAGCACATTTTCGTTCCTTCGGGCCGCCTCAAGCACAACTTTCACCAAGTGCCCATCATACATCTCTCCGGCAAATGGCACTTCTACTAATAGTTTGAGCGCAACGGGCATGGCAATTTGTATCAGAATATTCTGTTGTATCATCCGCGTGATATCACAAATCGTCAGGTCGGATATATTCTTGTCTAAAAGCGCGTGGAACCATTGTCCCAGAGAAGATGTATCCAGCGGCAATTCTGACGGCTTTAGTCCCGCTATCTGGCCTATTGTCTGGTTTTCCATACGGTATGTGCCTCCACATGGCGCAAAGACTGTTCCCATTTTGTGCTCAAAAACAGGGCCTACCCTATACGGTTGCGGAAGCTTCCACCAAACGAATCCGCATACCCCTTTGGTATGATCCAGCGCAATATTCTCCGCCCATGTCCCTTCGATCACGTGCAAGACCAATGAAACTTTTCACGAAAATCCTCGAAGCACTGGCTGCATACCCAATATCTCCCATCAACGGTTTGATATCCAGCCGTCGAGCAATCGCCGCTATTCTCGCAATTTTCCATCAATTTATGCCAACAAAAATCGCAGTGTGCATGGTCTGATCCTTCCACAGCCTGCTTGTATTCTGTCCATACAAAAATCTGGTCCCGCAAGTATTCGTCTTGCCCCCGCAATCTCCAATCCACAGCGTGCTCTTCCGTTGCCAAATCATCACTTCCCTCGCCGGATGTCGTCCGCTGCCGCAAGTTTTCTCATGCTGCGCCGCTTTGGTCTTGGCAGGGCTAAAAGAACGCCACCCCAATAGCCCCCGCCGCCAGAATCAGCCAGATCGGGTTGACCTTGAACTTGAACACCGCGAAGAAGCCCAGCATCGCCAGCACAGCGGTCGTGCCGGAAGTAACGCTGGCGCTGGCCATGGTCAGCGCGGCGCAGGCTACCAGGCCCGCCACCACCGGGCGCAGTCCGGCGAAGAACGCGCGCGTCAGCGGATGATCCTTGATACGCAGAAATAACCCGCCCAGCAGCGTCATGAGGATCAGCGAGGTCATCACCACGCCCAATGTCGCGATGATCGCGCCGGGCAGCCCCGCCAAACGCGTGCCCACATACGTGGCGGCATTGACGGCGATCGGGCCGGGCGTCATCTCGGAAATCGACACCAGCTCCACAAACTGCGCGCTGGTCAGCCAGCCGCTCTGCTGCACCACTTCCTTCTCGATCAGTTGCAGCACCGCCAGCCCGCCGCCAAACGCGAACGTGCCGATCTTCCAGAACGTCAAAAAGAGATTGAGCCATACGCTAAACATCGCGCCGCCCCCTCTCGCGCATCGCGATCAGTCCGATGATACCGCCGCCGACAATGCAGAAAATGGGGCTGATCTTCAGCACCGCCACCACCAGCACGGTTGCAGCCAGCAGCAGCGCGGGCAGCCATTTGGTATCCAGCGCCTGTATCATCTTTGCTGCCGACGCAAAAATACAGCCCGCCACCACCGGTCCGATGGCGCGAAACGCGCGCTCAATAAACACAAATTTTGATTGCAGTTGCGTGATGAAGGTCGCGATGAGAAACGTGATCGCAATCGCGGGCAGCGATGTCGCCAGCAGTCCCAGCAGCACGCCGCGAATACCGAACATCTGATACCCCAGATACACGGATAGATTGATAACCATCGCGCCGGGCGCCGACTGCGCCAGCGCCACCGCGTCCATGAACTCGCGCTCGTCCATCCAGCGCATCTTGTCAACAAACTCGGTTTGCAGCACCGGGATCATCGTATAACCGCCGCCCAGCACGAACGCGCCGACCTTCAGCAGCGTCCAGAACATGCGCGCCGGTGTGCGCGGCGGTGCCGCCGTTTCCTGTGAGGACATTGTCTTCCCTCCCCATGACATGTCCCTGTATTATCGTAGAAACACCGGCAAAAGTCAATTGCGGGCATAACAACATCCTGCCGAGCGGCATCGCGACGACTGCACAAACAAGAGGTGCCGTCCGGCACCTCTCTTTTGCGACTGCGTTGGCGACCGGGTATGGTGTATGCATAACAAAAAGGGATCCAGACGGATCCCTATTCCTTCATCTTTGGATTAAACGCCAGCGCCGCCAGATACCCGAATAAAATCGCCGCCGCCACACCGCCTGCGGTAGCGGTCAGCCCGCCGGTAAACGCGCCGAGCAAGCCCTCTTTCTGCACCGCTTTGAATGTTCCCTCCGCCAGTGCGTAGCCAAAGCCAGTCAGCGGCACCGTCGCGCCGGCGCCCGCAAATTCCACCAGCGGTTTATAGATGCCGATCGCGGTCAGCAGCACCCCGGCGGTCACATAGCCCACCAGAATGCGCGCGGTGGTCATGCGCGTGCGCAGCACCAGCAATTGTCCGATTGCGCACAGCGCGCCGCCAACCAGAAACACCTTCATATACATCCAGACCGTCGCCCAGAATCCCATGCTACTTCCCTCCCACGTACTCCAGCGCCACCGCGTGCGCGATGCCCGGAATGGTCTCGCCCTGCATGCTGCTGACCGGACTTAGCAGCGCGCCGGTCGCCATGAAAAGGATGCGCCGAAGCTCGCCGCGCGCCAAGCGACCCAGCAGCACGCCATTGAGCACCGATGCCGAGCAGCCGCAGCCGCTGCCCCCGGCGTGCACGTCCTGCTCCGGCGAAAAAATCTGCATGCCGCAGTCCATGCTGTGCTTCTCGGGGATGGGCTTGTCGCACTGGCGCATCAGCTCCAGCATCAGTTCGCGCCCCAGACTGCCCAGATCACCGGTGACGATCAGGTCGTAATCGGTGGGCTTGCGGCCGGTGTCGCTCAGGTGTGCGTTCAGCGTATCGGCGGCGGCAGGGGAAGATGTCAATATAGGCCCATATTTTTAGTCGGGAGCGTAGCAAAAAGCTAGATAAATCAAGAGATTGCCGACGCAAGCGCCTGATTCAGCTCGATAAATTCCGCCGCTTGCTCAAAGGCATCGGCAAAGCGCAATTGGATGGTCAGCGCGCCGCCCTCGTGCACCCGCACCTCGTCCACCAGCTCCACCAGCACCTCCCGGGTCAGCGCCTGCAAGTTGCGGTGCTTGGTGAAGGCCGCCAGGAAGGCATTGCTGCCGTCCACGCCGTCCTCCACTTCGTTCAGGTCGGCCTGGATGCGCTGGATCGCGGCGGCGAGTGTATCCAGTTGCGCGTCAAACTGTATGCGCAGCTTTTGATACTCCTCCTTGGAAATATCGCCGTTCTTCCAGTCGGGATAGAGCGCCAGTTTCATCGCCTCCACGCTCTCGCGTTCCTTCTGCTTGGCGCTCAACGCCTTGATCAGCCGCGCGGTGCTCTTGCTCGCCTTCCCGTGCTCGTTGATCAGCGCGATCAGCTTGTCCATCTCCACGGCCAGGTCAATCTGCTTTTTCAGCGTCTCCAGCAGCGCCTTTTCCACCTTATCGCTGCGAATGGCGTGCTTGGTGCACGCGCCCTTTTGCATCTTCTTAAAGGTGGCACAAATGTAGTAGCAGTAGTTCTTGTACGGCTGCGAAATGAGCTTTCGGTTCATCGCCCTACCGCAGTCGGCGCACTTCATAAAGCCCGCCAGCAGGTACACGCGGCTGCTGTCCGGCGCGGTGCGCATGTCCCGCGCGAAGAGTGATTGCGCCTTGTCAAAGACCTCCTCGGAGATGATCGCCTCGTGCGTGTCGGGCACAATGATCCAATCTTTTTCCGGCATCGCTACGGCGACCTGCACCTTGTAGCTGCGAATCTTGTTTTTCCCCTGGATCATGCACCCGGTGTACACCCGATTGCGCAAAATGCGGCGCACCGAGCTATCCGGCCACAGCATGTCGTTTTTCTCGCCGGTGGAGTGCATGTATCGAAGCCCCTGCTGCTTTTTGTAGCCGGAGGGGTTCAGAATGCCCAGCCGATTCAGCTCCTTAGCGATGCCGATGATGCTCATCCCGCCAATGAACCAATCGAAGATGTCGCGCACCACCGCGGCGGCGTCCTCGTCGATGATCAGGCGGTTGTGATCCTGTGGGTCTTTGCAGTATCCATAGGTGGCAAACGAACCGATGAACTTCCCCTGCTTGCGTTTGAGGTCGAGCGAGCTGCGCACCTTGTTGGAAATATCGCGGCAGTACTCGTCGTTGATGATGTTCTTGAACGGCACGATCAGGTTGTTCATGGCCTGCGGATTCTTCACGCTGTCCAGCGTGTCGTTCACCGAGATAAACCGCACGTCCATGAAGGGGAAAATCTTCTCGATGTATTGCCCCACTTCAATATAGTTTCTGCCAAAGCGCGACAGGTCTTTGACGATGACGCAGTTGATCGCGCGGCTTTTCAGATCCTCGATCATGCGCTGAAAATCCGGCCGCGCAAAATTCGTGCCGGAATATCCGTCGTCAATATAGACATCGACCAGCTCGATGTCGTGCTCCATATTCGCGTACGCTTGCAACAGAGCGCGCTGATTGCCAATGCTGTCGCTCTCTTCTTTGTCGCCGTCCTCGCGGGACAGACGCACATACAGCCCGGCCCGCCACAGGCTTTTTTTCGCCCGTTCCGCCGCGTCCGGCTGATCATATTTGCTGATTCTAGGCATGCACAATCCTCCATCAAACGAATCGATGGCAGCATGTCACGGTTTGGAATCTATACGAGCCCTATTGTAGCATACTGCGTTCCCGCATCCAATGGTAAGGAACACCATCGGTGCTTATTCACGCATCAGTCGCGTCAGCCGCTCCTGCAAGGAGACGCCTTGCCCGCTATACTGCACCTTCACGGCGGTGTCCTCCACCCGAAACAGATAGGGATTGCCGACCTCCGCGACAAATCGCGTGATGCGCTCGCTCACCGGCAGGCTGTGGTCTACTTGAACATTTGAAATATCCGTTAAATCCGACACGACACAGGTTTCGATATCCATACGGCGCATGGACGCCAGCCCCTGAGAAGAAAGCATAACAGCACCCATCCTTTCCCTGCTAAGATACCCAAATCCAGGTCGCGTTAACCATTTCGAGCAGTTCCGGACGGCTGCTGGCGCAGCGCCACGGGTCTTACCCCTCCCCATGATGATGGCGAGGCGCACAATGCTTTGCGGGCGTTCAATGCGCGTGTATCATAATCCCGGTGCGAAGGTCGTGGCCCACACGCTGCCAACGTGTTTTGCGGCATGGTTGTATCGCTCGCTCTCCGAAGAGAGGTCTTGGCGCACCTGCCGTCTGGCTCGCTTCGCATCGAATGTATCCGGATCTGCTCTATATGCTGCGCCCGAGGGCGTTTTCTTTATCAAAGAACATCGCTTTGTCGGCCATCGGGCCGCAAAAACCTACTCACGAGAAACAGGCTTTTGCTGCCCGACAACTATGAAGTCCTGGAGCCGGAAGCGTGGAAAAGGGAACACACTTCCGGGCAGGAGAAAAGGATTTATGCTGTTCTAAAACAAAGGATTTTTGTAATGAGTTTGGTTTCCAGTCTGCGCCGTAGCCCTTCGTCAACATATGAATGAATCTGCCCATACTCGTCGTATAACCGCAGCATTGACAAGGTGGCAATGTAACCTGAGTAGTGCGATAGCACAGCATTAATGGCATCTGCATCGCCCATAGACGCTGCTGAAATGAGGGAAAAGGGGAGCAATGGGTAGCGCTTTCGGTTTTGACTATTCATCAACTTTTTTCTCCATGTACTTTTTTAGCTGTTGCATCGCGCTCGTCCGATGATACTGGACGGTCTGACGCGGCATGTGCAACAAATCTCCAATCTCCCGATCCGTCATACCTAGGCTATGATAAAGCAAGAGAATGTCGCGTTTTTGCATCGTAAGAGCAGCAAGCGCATCGGCAAGCAGATCGCTTTTGATAACGATATCGTACCCGAAGACACTGAAACTGTTTTGCTCGCTTGGATATGCTTCCGACACAAAAAGTTGCGCTAGTTCCCGCTCTGATAGCTCTGAGAAAATGGTTTCTCGTTGACGCTGGCGCTTAACCTCTGCATAGAAATTGTAAGCTTCATTTCTAAGTATCTTTTTGCAAAAGCTGTCAAAAGCATGTTGCTTGCTTTGTTCGAAGTCGGTTGTTTTCATGATTTCACCCCCTTCCTTCAAGGGCGGTGATACTATTTCCCTCTTCACCCGTATTACATTTTGGAAGGGGCGATTTGCCAACATTGGGGAACAATTCCAAATTTTTTCAGAAAAAAACCGATTCTTGAGATAAAGAATCGGTTCTATCACGTCTCCACCAAATTCACAGGATGGTAGTATATTAGGTGCAATCTATGGGCTTCTAAGCTCGATTTTGCGTACTGCTTCATTTAGCAGTGCGGATTAATAATCACAACTCAGTTTTCGCGTTTCTGCACCTTGCTCGTCCGCTTGCGTATAAATTGTAGCTTCATCATTTCGAATCTTTCGCATCGCATTGCGTAGCGCATCAGCGAATAAAACCGGCTCCTTTAGTATGAGCGATTCTAAGGTATAGCAAAAAGCACTGCTAGCCATGACACACCCGCTCATTTTCATAGTCGCAATCTCTAGCATTTCCACTAAGCAAGCACAGGCTTTGGGGATATCCGCTCTTCCAGTTTTCCCTGTGAGAACGCATAGACTGTATCGCACGCCTGCGCTATATCCTGGGCACTATGACTTGCCAGAAGGATCGTCTTGCCCTGGCGCTTCAGCTCTTTGAGTAGTGTATGAATGTCCGCAACGCCATGCTTATCCAGACCGTTGAAGGGCTCGTCAAGAATCAGTACGGCAGGGTCTTCCATGATTGCCTGCGCAATGGCCAAACGCTGGCACATGCCCAGGGAATACTTGCCTACTCGCTTCTTGTCGCTCGGATCAAGCCCAACCAAACGGATCACCTCATCAATTCGCATCATAGATGCTTTTCCGCTGATCCCCGCGAGTATGCCAAGGTTTTGTCGCGCGCTCATGTGCGAAAGAAAGCCGGGGTTTTCAATGATGATGCCTGTGGAAGGAGCGAAATCCCTATCCTTCCCGACTACCTTGCCCAGTACAGTCACGCTGCCGCTATCGGCAATCCGCTTAACGATGGCACCTGGGGCTATCAGTGGCAAGCTGGGCGTCGGCTCGTTTCAATGAGCAAATCTGGCGTTAACATAGCCTTTGAATACAACGCAGAAGGTTTGCGTGTAAAGAAAACCGCAAATGGTGTTGTTACCGACTACTCCGTGAACGGAAAACAACTGGCGCACTTGAAGCAGGGATCGCACGACTTGCACTTTTTCTATGACGCCCAGAGTCGCCCGTGCATCGTTACCTATAACGGTGTCAATTACCGTTATGTCTACAATCTGCAAAACGACGTGATCGCCATCATAGACAGCGCGGGGGCAACGGTGGTTCAATATCGTTACGATGCCTGGGGGCGCATTTTAACCACCACCGGCTCTATGGCGGCAACTCTGGGAAGCGTGAACCCCTTCCGCTATCGTGGCTACATTTTCGATGAGGAGACCGGGCTGTACTATCTCAAAAGCAGATACTACAATCCGACCTGGGGACGCTTTATCAGCCCGGATGAAATCGTCGGCGTAATGAACGCACTCCTCAGCCACAATCCATACCTATACTGCGCCAACGAACCTGTCGCAAGAGCTGATGAAGACGGTGATTGGTTCTGGAACATGGTCATTGGGGCAGCGGTTGGTCTGGTGGTTGAGTATGTAAAGGATGTTGTTGAAAACGTCCAATCCGGGAAAACAGGGCTTGATATCTTGGTTCCTGATTCGCCGGTTCAAGATTACCTTGCCGCCGCAGCGGGAGGTGCCATTGCCGCGATACCAGGTGGCACCTATGTTAGAACAATTGCTGTTGGTGCTGCCGGAAATGTCTTTGACGGCATTATTCGCGGAGACATCACGACCCCCGAACAAGCCTTAATGGCAGGTATCAAAGGTGGCATCGCAAACGGTGTCGGGCGCGCAATCAGTGGTGGCATTGCGAAACTTCATGCAAAACGTATAAATGGGTTACCGCGTGGTGCCAGAAAAGCCTTCTTGCAGGATACACTATACAAGAATGGTGGTGCTTTCCGAAACACGAATCTGCGATCCTTTGGCGTTTCTG
>JAVBMF010000075.1:0-34981 GCA_031552735.1 Eubacteriales bacterium | reverse complement strand
GCCGGACCGGAGACAACGGCTTCCGATTGAAAATCGGAATAAAAGCCGTTGGCGAACATTGGTAGGCGCCCGCCGAAGCCGAGTATAAGCGCGTAGGGGCTAAGGGGCGAACCCGGGCGCAAACGCCTTTCTGGTACTCTTTGGGCGTAATCCAAAGAGTACAACGCATCCCCCATTTGGCAAAAAGGAACATCAATAACGTTTCCCTTCCAAAAGAATCAATAGAAAAGATCCCTCGCCACAAAAAAAGAGCAGCCCCGCTGCTCTTTCTCTCTTTTCCTTATCTCACGCCCGCATGTGCTTAAGCTCGTCCTCCACCATCTTCAGGTCGTCCATGTTGTTCACGCCCCAAGTCTCCTCCAGCCGCGCGGTGTGCACCACATGCTGCTTGAGCCCGTCGGCCACCATCGGCTCGATGATCCCGGTCAGGTAATACTCCCGCTTCGGGTTATCGTTCTGAACCTTCTCCAAATACTTCCACATCAGCTGCGAATCCAGCACCTGGATGCCAACATTGACCTCGTCGATCAGCTTCTCCTCCGGCGTGCAGGCGCTGTCCTCGACGATGCGGATCATCTCGCCCTGCGCATTGCGGATGATGCGGCCAAACGCGGGGATCGGGTGAATGCGCGCCGCCAGCAGCGTGTTGGCCGCGCCGCTCTGCCTGTGCTCGTCAAACATGCGCTGGTAGGTCTCGCGGCTTAGCAGCGGCATGTCGCAATACAGCACCATGATGTCGCCATCGTAGTCCCCAAACACTGCCTTGGCATACTTGGTGGCGTGCGCGGTGCCCTTTTGCTCCTGCTGCTCCACACAGTGATAGGCGGGGCCCAGCGCCTGCTTCACCTTGTCGCCCAGAAACCCGACCACAATGCAGATATCCTCGGGCGGGATAAAGTCAATATTCTCCAACACATACGAAATCAGCGGGCGGCCATTGGCCAGACGCAGCGCCTTGGGCACATCCTGCGCCTCGCTTTGCAGGCGAGTCCCCTTGCCAGCGGCTAATATGATCGCTTTCACGGACTGAACGCTCCTCGCAATTGTAATGTTTGTGACAAGAAGTGTACCATGTTTGGACGCTTTTGTACAGGTGCTTCCGCAATACACGCGAAAGGCGGCTAAGCAGCCGCCTCAGACCATCAACAAAGTACATCTTCCTATCTGGGGATGTATGAAGGGGCGGAGGCCCCTTCATACATGATCGTATCGCGCAGCTACTCCTCAATTCGAGCGGATTCCCGCGATCATATCGCGGATCATCTCGCTCTCATTGGGCTGACGCGCCGTCTGATCGCGCCACAGGCGCGACGGCGCTCTGCCCCGCGCGGGCGGGGAGTTTTCCGACAGGAAAACGCACCTGCCATCACGAGCAAAGCGAGTCACGGCGCCAGCCGTGCAACCGAACAAAATGCAGAATGCATTTTGTTCGAGGGCGAACGCCCTAAAAATCCGCCGAGCCGGTCGTGCGCGGGAAGGGCAGCACGTCGCGGATGTTGGCGATGCCGGTCAGGTACATGACCAGCCGCTCAAAGCCCAGGCCGAATCCGCTGTGCGGCACGCCGCCGAACTTGCGCAGCTCCAGGTACCACCAGTAGCCCTCTTTCTCCAGCCCCAGCTCGCCCATGCGCCGCTCAAGCACCTCCAGCCGCTCCTCGCGCTGGCTGCCGCCCACCAGCTCGCCGATGCCCGGCACCAGCATGTCGGCGGCGGCCACGGTCTTGCCGTCGTCGTTCAGGCGCATATAAAATGCCTTGATCTCCTTGGGATAGTCGTACACGAACACCGGCTTCTTGAAGTGCTGCTCGGTCAGGTATCGCTCGTGCTCGGTCTGCAAATCGCAGCCCCAGGACACCGGGTATTCAAAGGCGTGGCCGCTCTTCATCAGAATATCCACCGCGTCGGTATAACTGACGCGGGCAAAGTCGGCCTCGGCGACGTGCGTAAGCCGCGCAAGCAGTTCCTTGTCCACAAAGCTGTTCAGGAACGCCAGCTCCTCCGGCGCCTGCTCCATCACGCGCCCGATCACATAGCGCACCATGTCCTCGGCAAGGTTCATGTCATCGGTCAGGTCGGCGAACGCGATCTCCGGCTCGATCATCCAGAACTCGGCGGCGTGACGCGCGGTAAAGCTGCGCTCGGCGCGGAACGTCGGGCCAAAGGTGTAGATATCGCGGAAAGCCAGCGCATAGGCCTCGCCGTTGAGCTGGCCGCTGACCGTCAGGCTGACCGGCTTGCCGAAGAAGTCCTCGTCCTGCTTCAGCTTGCCCTGCTCATCGCGCGGCGGCTGTTCAATATCCAGCGTGGTCACGCGGAACATCTCGCCCGCGCCCTCGGCATCACTGCCGGTCAAAATCGGCGTGTGCACATACACAAAGTTGCGCTGATGAAAGAACTCGTGGATGGCCTGCGCCGCCAGCGAGCGGATGCGGAACACCGCGCTGAATGTGTTGGTGCGCGGGCGCAGGTGCGCGATGGTGCGCAGGTATTCAAAGCCGTGGCGCTTTTTTTGCAGCGGGTAGTCCACCGGGCAGTCACCCACCACCTCGACTGTGTGGGCTTTGAGCTCAAAGGGCTGCTGCGCGCCGGGTGTCAGCACCAGCTCTCCGATTACGCGCACCGCGCTACCGGTGGTGATGCGCGTCACCGCGTCAAAGTCCTCGGTCTTGCCCTCCTCGGCGACCACTTGCAGGTTTTTGAAGAACGTGCCGTCATTTAGCTCGATAAACGCGAAGGTTTTGCTGTCGCGCACTGTGCGCACCCAGCCGCGGACGCACGCCTGCGGCACATTATTCTGTGGCGTCTCCCGAAATAGTGCGCGTACGGTGATATCCTGCATGCGTGCTCCTCCTTGTCCTGCGCCTCTGCGCGTATAATGGTATAGTATAGCATTCTTCCCGGCAAAAGGGAAAGTATTTCTTGCATGACGGCGCTTTTGTGCGTTTGACATTTTTTTCAGGCACGTGCTATGATGTTGCACGTTACAGAGGATCGTGCAGATCGGAGGATTTCTCCATGTCCGTCACAGAAAAAAAGCAACCGGTGTTGGCCGAGCGCGTCGGCGGCATGCTGCGCGGTTTGCCGCGCTGGCAGCGCGTGGCCTACCTGCTGGCGCTGCTGCTGTCCGGCTTCTATATCATGCTGGTGATCACGATGACGCGCTGCACCCCGCCGATATGGCTGCTGACGCTGGGCACGGCGTGCATTGCCGCGCTGCTGCTGTGGGCTGCCGCGCGGTATGGCGCGCGCGTCTTCCTGCCGCGCCGGGCACAGCGGGACAAGCTCTGCTGGAAAGTGTTCGCGTTGGGCACGCTTTTTTGCGCGCTAGTCATGTACGCCTATCAGATCGCGCATTGGCCGGGCGGGCTTTCCTCCGACAGCCTGGAGCAATGGACGCAGGTGGTGCAGGGGCGCTTCTCGGACTGGAATCCGGCGCTGCACACACTGCTCATCGCGCTGCTGGCCAAGATCGTACCCCATCCGGCGTTTGTCATCGCGGTGCAGTTGCTGCTGTATAGCCTGCTGGTGGGCTACATCGGCGCGCAGATGCAGGCATGGGGCATGCCGCGATGGGTCTTTCTGGGCACCATCGCCTATCTGACACTGCTGCCGCCCATTGGCAACACGATGGTCTTTCTATGGAAGGATTGCGCGTTTTCGCTGGCCATGCTGTGGATGTTCTCTCAACTGACCGAGGTGTATTTTTCCGATGGGCAGTGGCTCAAGCGCCCGCTGCATATCTTCACATTGGCGCTGTCCGCTGTGCTGGCCTCCATCCTGCGCCATAACGGCGTGCTGGGCGCCATCCCCGCGATGCTGGTGTTCGCGCTGATAATGCGCAGACATTGGAAGGCGGTCTGCGCGACGCTGCTGTGCGCCTGCGCACTGTTCGCGGGGATCAAGGGCCCGCTGTACAGCGCCGTCCATGTCGAGCAGCGCACGTCGGCTGGTGTTCTGAAGGATGTTTGCGGCCTGCCGATGGCGATCATGGGCAATGTATTCATCCACAGCGCGGACCGACTGCCGCCGGACATATACGATTACATGGTGGCTTGCGCCCCGGCGGAGGTGTGGAACAAGCACTACGCGCTGGGCGACTGGTATGAAATGAAGGATCGCACCGATACCGATGCGGTACTGTCGGTGTCCATCCCCACGATGGCGCTCTATGCCGCGCGGGCATGGCGCGCCGACCCCGTTTCCGCGTATGCGGCGCTGGGCCGCTTCTGTTCCACGGTGATGCAGCCCTTTACCCGCGCGGACTGGCGGCTTTCGCCCTTTGTGGAGGAGGGCCGCTATCCATTCGGGTTCAAGCGCACCGGCGTACCCATCCTGTATCGCCTGTTCAACGGCATCGTGCGGCACACCGGCTCGCCGCTGCTGGCGTTCTTGCTGTGGAATCTCGGCACGCTGATGCTGATCACCATGATCCTGATGGCGCTGCGTTTCCCCTACACCGGCGCGCGCGGGTGGGCGCTGGCTGTGCCGATGCTGACCTACACCTTCGGCACGCTGGCTGGACTGATGGAAACCGTAAACTTCCGCTACTTTTTCGCGGATGTGCTGGTGTTCCCGCTGGTGCTGATGTCGCTGCTCGCGGTCATGCCAAGGCCCGCTTCCCTCAAAGCCGAGGAATAGCGGGCCTGCTCCCGGATGCCCGGGGGATGCGTATGTTGACTTGTGTTACTCCGCGATCGGCGGCACCGGGCGGACGGGGATAATCACCGGCGTTGTTTCCGGATCGACCACGACCGGTGGCACCGGCTGGACGGGGATCACCACCGGCGTTGTTTCCGGATCGACCACGACCGGCGGCACCGGCTGGACGGGGATCACCACCGGCGTCGTTTCCGGATCGACCACAACCGGCGGCACCGGTCTGGGGTTGGGCACGGTCATCGGCCGCACATACGCGCAGGCCACATACCCGGTGACGCCCAGCGCCTTGACACGGTAGAACCCGGCGATTTCAGCGATTACATCAACCGGCTGGCCATTTTTCAGGCCACCCAGCACCCGCGCCTTCAGCAACGGCTGCTCGCGCAGGTTCACCGTGCTGCCGGTTCTCAGGCCCGCGATTTCACCCTTAAAGGCGACCGGCGCCGGATCAGGCTTGCCGGGCTCGGGGCGATACTCCGCAACCAGAAAACGCGAGGCAACATAGCCCTGCACTGAACCCGTGCGCACCAGCGTCCAGCTCGCGCCGGGCTTGAGCACCGACACTTGCGTGCCCGTCGGCAGGCTACCCACCACTTTGGCGGCATCCGAAGCGGCCTGACGCACATTCACGCGGCCGCCGTTGGTGGTGCGGACAAAGGCGATCGCGGAGGGGGCGGCGCTGTCCAGTTGGACGAGATAGTCCGCCACATAGCCCTTCAGGCCGCCAAGTTCCACATAATACCAGCCATTCATGTTCCACTGCGCCTGCACACGCGTGCCGTTAGGCAGCTGTGCCACCACCGCGGCATGGGTGGACGCAGACTTGCGCAGGTTGCCAAAGCCGTTCACGCCATGGATGGTCGCGTTGCCATACGGCGCGGCCTCCGCCTGCGCAGGCAGCAGCGGCAGCAGGCAAAGCACCAGCGCCAGCAGCAGAACGAGGCCTCTTTTGTACGGTTTGGACGATTGCATCGGGATAGTCATAGAAAACCTCCTTCGTGTATTGTTCGGCGCTGATCACTTGAAAAAATGACACAACACCATCTGCTATACAACGCGTCAGCGCATCGGAATCACGCTGGAAGTTCCTGAGAGTTCGGCATTCGACGCATCGCTGGGTCGCCTTGTGTCACCCCGCTTTTCATCATTTTGCAGTTGACAATCCCGCCCCGCCATGCTATGATTACTGTCGTTCTCAAAAAGTAAATATGTGGGGCATTAGCACAGTTGGTAGCGCGCGTCGTTCGCATCGACGAGGTCAGCGGTTCGAATCCGCTATGCTCCACCACAAGCCTTGGAAACGCAGCGTTTCCAAGGCTTTTCTCTTTTTATCGCAGACCGATAATGCGTATGCAGAACGGAAAATCGTTCGCATCGTCGCAATGAAAAACACCCCGCCCGCGCCCCGCACATTCGCCTCACACCGCTGTATACTATATGGGCGCCCTATGCAAAACCCGAATGTCCAACTGATGAAAAAGGAGCCAAAAAAATGAAAAAACCGTTTGCTCCGTGGCTCGCGTTCGCTGCACTGACCTTGATTTTCTTGTTGAGCAGCGCGGGCGCCGCCAATGCAGGTCCGGCGATTCCTATTTCCACTGCCAGCGAGCTTGCGAAAATCGGAACGGACCCTCAGTATCCGCTGGATGGGGATTATGCTTTAACCGGAGACATCTCTCTGGATGCCTCCTGGACCCCTATTGCGCCTGACAGCGCAACGCCCTTCAGCGGCACACTTAACGGCATGGGCCACGCAATTACCATGGATGGGGACGGCGAAGGGTACAGCATCTTCCGCTACGTCACGGACGCACGATTTGAGTTGTTGCGAATCCACGTAAGCGGCACCGAGCTAAGAACCACGCTTGCCTATTACGCGACTGACTCAACCTTTTCAATTATTTCTGTTGACGGCGCCATCACAAAGCGCTCGTATCAAATAGGCGGATTGGTCTGGGCAGCCTCGAACTGCGTTTTTAAAGATGTCGTCAGTTCTGTAAACCTCACTTTAACGGATATCTCGTTTGACCGCTACAACATTGTCGGTGGCATCGCCTGTCAGATTACTGCGGAATCCGACGATCTGGCCTGGTCCAACGGGGTGTATGCCAGCAAGTTTATCCAGTGCCGTTATGATGGCACCATCTCCATTGACCTAACAAAGGCGGTGTATACAGGGGCCACGAACACTTCTCTATGGGTCGGAAACCTGTATGGCGCTAGTGCGTACGATTCTCCGCCTATCTATTTCGGTGTGTATATTGAAAACAGCATAGCTGACGGTGTGCTCGACATCACCGGTACGCTGGACGAAACGGCAGTGCCGCAATTCTCCTTTATTGACGCGAGCGGTACGGTCCACGCGACCTACGACCCGGCCAGCAAAGGAGCCAGCGCAAAAACAGAAGAACAGCTCGTGCGCTACGGTCGAACGCATATAAACGTGCATGTGACCGACGTATGCGGGCTCATCGAGCGAGCCTCCTATGGGTACTACGGCGCGTCGGGTGATGAAACCAACGCCGGCGAACCCGGTTGGAGCGAAACCAAACTTTCGCGCATGGGCCTCGTCCTCGCGCTGACGATTGTGCTTCTTATCCCTTGCATCCTGATCATTTGGCGCTGGTGGTGCTGCTGTCGGCAATGCAAAATCACGCATTGTCGCACGTTTTCCGGCGAAATTCCGCCAATCCCAGAAGACAAACCGGACATGAACCCATAACCCGGCTCACCGGCTAAGGCAGACGCCTAGTTGCGGAACGCAAGAACCCAACACGACGAAACCGCCTGTGATACGGCGGTTTCGTTGTCTGTCCGTTTCCTCCGCAGGGTGAACGCAAATCGCGCAATTGACCATAACATAGTTGTATCTGCGTATGCGAGAAGGCTTTCCGCATCAAAAGCAGAGGACTGCTACAGGCATTGCTGTGGCAGTCCCCTGGGTTTTTTGCGGCTGTTGTTCGTCAATAACTATGCGGCAACGGAGAGATTATTCGACGGCGTCAGAGTCCTGCTTTGTGCAGTGAATGGTACCGGCGGGATGCTGTACCGGGGCATAAATCGAATACAGTTTGATTGGCTTGCTCCCCGTATTCACCACATTATGCCAGGTTCCTGCCGGAATAAAAATCGCGGAATTTGCGCTCACATTTTGTTGATAGGTCAAATGATCGGGCGTGCTTCCCATCATCGTTCTGCCATGCCCCTGCTCCAGCCGCAGGAATTGATCCAGGTGGTCATGCATCTCTAGGCCGATCTCGCCGCCCGGCGGAATGCACATCAGCGTGAGTTGCAGATGTCTGCCCGTCCAAATCGCTCTGCGAAAGAAGGGATTCTCAAGGGTGGCTTTCTCAATATTCAGCACATAGGGATTGGGCCCAAAATCCTCTCCGGTGGTGTTACAGCGGGTGTTCACGCAGGGCGTGCCGCACCCCGCACACGGATCGGTGGGCGGATATGGCGTCGGACATGGGCAACAGCAAGAGATTTCAAAGCATTTGTCCATAGTGGCTCCTTTCTGGCAGCCACAAATACCCGGGGGAGAAGCGCGGAGGGAATCCAGCACCTCTCCCTAATCAACGTATGCATGACGCATCGACATGTTCAATCTATTCGGCGATTGGGGAACGCGAACGCGCTCTGGCCGCGCGTTTCCACGCGTCGATGCCCATCTTTTCCCACAAACGGATTATTTCCGCTCCGCCATTCGTTGTATTCATAGAACCTTTTGCAATTCGGTTGAGGGAGGGACGATCATGCGAAAGCACTGGATCTGTTTGCTATTGGCCGTCGCGCTGTTGCCCTGCGCAAGCTTGGCGCAAGCGCCGGAAGTAGACATGGACGCGGGCGTCATTCGCTACGAGAGCAAAGCGTCGGTCAGCATTACCTCGGTGTTGCCGCTACAGGACGGCACGCTGCTGATCACCGTCAGCGGAGGCGACGCGTTGCCCAAGGGCCCGGTCGCCCCGGTAGAGGACGAAGACAGCGCGCCCTTCCCCGAGGTCGCGCGCAAGGTCGCGCTGCTGCGCATCGCCGCCGATGGACAGGTGCTCTGGGAGCAGTCCTTCGGCGAGTCGGAGGGCTCCTTGGGGCTGCGCCTGCTTTGCGAGGCGGAGGATGGTACGGTGCTTGCGCTTGCCGAGCTTTCCATCAGGCAGAGAACCCAATACCAGCAGCTCCAGCGTTTCTCCATTCAGGATGGCACCCTCATTGGGCGCGGAGAGAAGCTGACTGGGCGCGAGGACATCCGGGAGAATGCGTATCCCATCGGCGGCGGCTATCTGTGGACAACCATTCATAACAGCGGTACCACCACCGTTCCGCGCTACTACGCTTTGTCTGACACGGACAATAACTACCGCTGGACAGTGGATCAGGCACAGACTGTGCTTGTACTAGAGCAGGCGCTTTCGTTGCCAAACGGCACCCTGCTGCTGGGCAAGGGGTGGCCGGATGGCCTCAACGACTACCGGGCGTGCGCCGCGCTGGTGGATGGCGAGGGCAACGTAGTGTGGCAAAAAGATTATGTGGAGCTTGGCCCCAGTTCCTTCCTGCACTGCGCGGTGTCGCCGAGCGGCAAGCTAGCGGCGCTCGCGCTGGTGGGCAGCGTGGGCGAATCCAGGCAATACGTGCTGGTGGTCATCGACGCGGACAGCGGCGTACTGCGCACTTGCGCCGCGTTTCCGGCCAAGGATGTGCGTTTGTCTGAGATTGCTTCCTGCGGCGACGGCTGGCTGATAGCCGGTGAATGCAACCAACAGCGCGCACCAACGCTGCGCTTCATCCAGGCCGACGCAGACGGAACCCTGCAAAAAACCTGGGACGAATCCTTTGACGCGGAAGCAGTGTACAGCCCAAAGCTGTTCACATGGAACAGCGCGCTATGGGGCGAAATCAAAATGGAAACCGAGGATTCGCAGGTTGCCTGGCTGCAACGAATCCTACCGTAAACGCAAAAAAAGAGAACGCAAAAAACCCTTGAAGCTCACGCTTTCAAGGGTTTTTCCATGTGTTTGCGTGGTTTTGCACTTTCTCTGCGCGCATTTGCCACCGGTTCAGGTCTCAACACCAGCACCGCCATGACCTCTTTGTCGGTGCAGCGCATGTCTAGCTGGCAATGCGGATATCGCGCCATGATCCTTGTCACGCTGGAAAGGCCGATGCCTTGATGCCCATTTTTGCTGGTAACGCCGGGCGCGCAGACGCTGGACAGGTTAATTGGGCCAATGCAGCTATTCGTGACAACCATCCGTTTCGCGCGATTTTCATCCCACGCGATGGCAAACGACACGCGCTTTTCCTTGGATTCAGCCGCCGCCTCAATGGCGTTATCCAGCAGGCAGGACACGACCCGGCAAATGTCCACATCTACAATCGGCAATTCCGAAAGCGGGCATCCAAGCGAAATGTCCAAGCGGGTATGCATGCCGCCAGCGCGATCATGCTTGTTAATGAGCAAGGATACCAGCGCGGGGTTTTCGCCCGAATGGCGTCCGATATCCAGCAGATTTCCGGTCGCGGTCGTCATGTTGACCACGGATTGATGATATTGTTTGCACGCCTCCAAGTCACCCAGTTCAAAATATCCGTTATAGGTTTGCAGGATGTTGTAGAAATCATGCTTGACGGCGCCAAACTGGTCCATACTCTGGAATATCGATTGCAACTGCTCCTCGTTGGCGCGAATTTCCGCGTTGGCATTTCGATTGCTGTTTACCGTAATGGAAAACGCGGAAAAGAGCACCAGCATGATCAGGCTAATTGTGCTGCCCACAATCGTTTTGGGGATGAGGATCATAATCAGCGCCGCGCAAAGATAAATAAAACATGCCTGGAAAATAGCGAACGCAAGGTTTTTTTGCGGCATGGCGACATCCATACCCTTAACGATAAGCAGGCTCGGCCTGTGCACAAGGGTATAGTGCATCCACAGGAAAAACACATTGGCCACCAAAAAGTTTACGGCATACATCGCTACATACTTCGTATAATCAATGGCGGCGGCGTCTTGCGTGAAGAACACCGCGCCGACCAGCCTGGTCACGCCGGAAATCGTTTGGAAATAGAGGTATGTGTACACGGCTATTTCCAGCGCGTGCAGCGGCTTAAACTTCAGTGAAGTCACAAAGTACACCCATATCACAATGGTAATCACAACCCCCGGTATGGAAGAAAAAAGCGGTGCCAGCGCCGTCATCCCGGTCGGCTTAGCCAGTACGAGCCGGAAAAAGTCCCCAAAAAACGCCATGCTCCCCAGCAGAACCGCGAACCACACTTTGGTAAAAAACGGACGCCTGACTTGGCTCATGCGCAAATGCAGGCTGAATTTTTCATACATCAATACAATTTGATATATAAACGCAATGCAGACCACAATATCCAACATGGAATCTCCGAATGTTGGCATGTTCCGCGTGTCCATACCGAACCTCCTTACGCTCTTGGGCCGAAAAATTGCATATGCATTGGAACGGTTCTTTGCGACAAGGGTGGTTTGCGTCTCTTGTTGACCGGGCGTACAGGTACGGATAGGGCGTTTGCGCCCCCCGTCACTGCCTTGCCGATTACTCCGCTAGATTGTAGCATATTTCCAATTTTTGCACAAACAAATAATAATGTCTTGCGCGCCGCGCGCCGCACGCGCTGCGTCTGTTGGCAATGTGTGATATGTATGGTACAATATGCATACGGCGCGACTCTTATCTAGGAGGTGTTCTTGTGCTGCACAGCATATCCGATTCGGTTCAAAAGCTGGGCAAGGACAACAAGAATTTGGATCACCTGGAGACCTATATCGCCATGTCGATCATCACGGTATTTGCGTCGGTTCCCCATCTGTTCTTTTGGGGTTTTTACCTGTGGCAAAAGGTGCCGGTGCTTGCCTGGGTGAACGCGGCCAGCCTGCTGGTGTACGCGGCGGCTTTTCTCCTGTTGCGGCGCCACATTCGCTACATCAGCTCTTTCATCATCACCTTTGAGGTCTTGTGCTATGCCGCGCTGGTCACCTACCTGCTCGGCGTGCAGGCTGGCTGCCACTGGTTTGCGCTGGTGGTCATTCTGCCACACTTTTTGTTTTCCGATGTTTCTCCGCGCCAATGCACCTTCCTGACGCTGACTGTGCTGGCCGCCATCAACGCGATGCTGCTGCTGGGCAGGCAGGCGACACCGGTCTACACAATCGAGCAAATGCCGCTGCTTCAAGTCATCCACATGAACATCGTTGTCATTTCGATTATTATGGAGCTGATGATGAGCTCAGTATCGCGCATGCTGATCCGCCGCGCGCAGGAGCACCGCCTGTCCAATGCCAAGGAGGAAACCTATGTGGACCCGCTGACCGGCATGCGAAACCGCCGGTATGTGGACGAGCGCTTCTCTTTCTGGGTGGACGAGGTGGCGCATGAACATGCAGCCTTGGTTATGATTGATCTGGATGAGTTCAAGCACATCAACGACTCGTTTGGCCATCAGCAGGGCGATAAAATGCTGCAAGCTTTTGCCGAAGGCGCGCGCACGCAGTTCCGCCATTCCGACCTTCTGGTGCGGTGGGGCGGCGACGAGTTCCTGATCGGCTTGCACACGCCCTCCGCAGAGCAGGCCGCGCACCTGATCGAAAAGCTCCGCCGCTACTTCCAGCAGAATCCGGTGGAGTTTCCAGAGGATGCCCACCATCACGTCATTACCTTCTCCGCCGGTATCTGCGCTTACAGCGAGCAGCTTGGCCTATCGGGCTGCATCGCGTTGTGTGACCGTCGCCTCTATGAATCCAAGCGCCGCGGCAGAAACAACACCACCTGGCAATAAGATTTTTCACCGCACAAAAGAGGAGGTTTTGCCATGCCCGCGTCCGCGCCTGTCGTCGTCACACGCTTGCCTCAGGCCGCCTACCGAACCGACTATGTCGCCTTACCCAAGGAATACGGCAGCGACCGCTACTTCGCGCGCGCCGATATCCGGGATATTTATGAAGCGGTGTTTACCGCCCTAGACACGCTGGATGCCCGCAGCGGATTTACCAAGGAACTGGCGCGCTACGAGCGGGTGCTGGTCAAGCCAAATTTGGTATCGGTGTATCACCGCGCGGGCATGCGGCAGGCTGACTATCCGGCTTCCACCGACCCACGTGTACTCGATGCGCTGATCGCCTATCTCAAGCGGTTTCACGCGCACATTGTCATTGTGGAGTCCGCCGGAAAACCCATGCCCACGCCCACTTGCTTTCGCACCAGCGGTCTAAGTCGCTTGGCCAAACACCACGGCGTCGCGCTGGTTGCGCTGGAACGGCGTCCAGTCGTCCGCTATATGTTGCCCAAAGCCGAGGTCATGCGCGAGATCTACATCCCCGACACCTTTGTGCCGGTGGTTGAAGGCCGTGATTACTATATTTCGGTGCCCAAAATGAAAACCAATCTGTACACCGGCGTCACGCTGGGCCTGAAAAACGCCATGGGCACCATTCCCTATTTCTTGCGTGAGCGCAACCACAACTACCGCATCGCGTCCAAGCTGGCCGATATTGGGTATCTGTTCACGCCAAATCTGGTGCTGGTGGACGGTGTGGTCGCGGGAGACGGCAACACGCCCGCACCGGTTTTGCCGGTGGACACGCGCGCCATTGTCTGCGGCCACGCGCCGCTCGCGGTGGATCGGGTCGCCGCGCGCATGATGGGCATTGACCCTGATGCACTGCCTCTTTTTCAGGAGGCCGCCAAGCGCCTGCAGGAGGACCCGCCCGCGGACATCATCGGTGATGCCACGCCCACGATCTTTCATGGCGCGAATGCTTCGCTGATGGATGCGGCATTTCGCGCGCAGTTCCCCGGCGTGCTGGCATTGGCCGGGCACACCGTGGCTGGCGCGCCGACGGTATCCGCGCCCGGCGATGTGACGCCGGAAACCGCGCGCGCGCTGGAACTGGCCTGCGGCGGCGGCTGTCTGTCCGCGCTGCGCTCGGGCTTTGAATATGTCACGCACACCGCGCCGGAGCGGCGCGCCTTCCCGCTGGCGGTGGTGATCGGACCGGGCGTGCCGGTCGGGGATACCCGCCTGTGGTATGACCACACTGGCAAAGCCTATGACGAAGCCGCCATCCGCGCGTTGCCCCAGCCTAAGTACGTCATGGGCTCCTGCGCGCAGTCGTATACCGGCGCAGCGCGCTTTCGCGTCAGCGGTTGCTGTGACCCCGCCGCCCATATGGTCGCGGCTTGCAAAGCCGCCGGGGTGCTGTTCCCGCTGCTTACCCCGGCAAACCGGCGCGTTCTGGATCTGGCAGGGGCGCTGATCGGCACCTTCTGCCACAAGACATACTGGATTCTGCGCGGGCGATGGGTGGATTGCCCCCGTTCCGACGCAGACCGGGTGTTCCCCATCGCGTCACTGTCCGCGGCGGACGCGCACAAGGATTTTCTGGCCTGGCCCTTGCCGCCCATGCGATTCGGGCAAAAACTGCGCGCCATCGGCGATCATCTGTCGCTGTTTAAGCTATAGCGCGCTCACCTGTCTTTGCGCCCATTGCCCGGCAAAAACATGCCCGTCACGCCAAGCCCAACACCCGCCACAATCAGCGCGAACCGGCCGATGCCGTCCACCTCGGCCAGAATACAATACACCAGTGCCATCAAGCCAAGCGCCGCACAGGCGCGCCCCATCCAATTTCTGCTCATACATCCTCCATCGGCATCCTATATCAGCCAACACACAGTCTCTCCGCACACGCCGCCACGCATGCAAAAACCCCGCCGAACCGAAATTCAGCGGGGCTTTCTTTATTGCTTGCTCATTCCGCGGTCGCGCCGCGATACAGCGTGTAGGTGCTCACCAGCCCCTCGCGAAAGTATATCGTCAGAATATACTGCGGCTCATACACAAAATTCAGCGCCGAATCTTCCTGCCCCTGCTGCGCATAAAACGCGGGATCGACATAGTTCAGCTCCAGTTGCTGGTCGTACCCCATCTCCTCGCGCATGGTGGCGCCCAAATCATACAGCACGCCGTAAGGCGGATAGTGCTCGACCCACTCGTCGCTATCCGCTCCATCCACCGGCTGACTGTACAGCACCGTTTCGCCTTCCTCGTCGGGGGTCAAATCGGCTGGCGCGGGGAACATGGCCAGTACCTCCTGCTGCTGCATGCCCACCGCGATGCCGCGCGGGCCCGCAATGCCCGTATCCGTCACCGAAATCTGGAACACCGACAGCAGTGGGTCCTCCAGCGCCAGCGTGGCCAGGTCAGTCTGCGCGGCAAAGTGCGCCTCATCGCGGCTGACCATCTCCACCTCCACGCCGGGGTATTCCCACAGCACAAAGCCGTTCGCAGTGGCATCCTCGTATCCCTCAAACAGCCGCTGCTGTGGCTGTCCCAGCACAGCCAATACCTCGGGGCCGGTGCATGCCAGCACATCCTTGCCGCCGAGCAGCATCACATCGGTCGCGTCAAAGATGCGCGCCTCTGCCGCCGCGCTCAAGCCTCCAAACAATACGGTTGCCGCCAGCAGCAACATTGCCATCCGCTTCATCGTGTACGCCTGCCTTTCCATGTTCCACTCATTGATTCAACGTATATGCGCTGCTTTTTTCTGCTTCCATCATACTCCATTTGGGCGCGTGTGTATAGGCTTTATCGTTGCGTTGCCTGTATGGTTGGGATATAATAGCGAAAGCGACTATACAAAGGAGCGCCACCATGCACAACACTCGCTTGCGCGCATTTTTTCAGGATGATCGCCGCCTTCCACAGCGGCTGACCTTTTCGTTGCCCGCCGTGGTGGGCATCGTATTCACCTTTGTGCTCTTCGGCATGCTCGACCTGTTCCTGCGCAATGCCGATTCGCTGCCCTTTCTGATGCGCGACCTGATCGGCCCCGCGCTGTGGACCGCGTTGGCTTGTCTGGCGGCCGGGCTTGCGGTCATGGCCGTGCTGCGCGGCAAGCCCTACGACCTTGTGCTGTCGCTGATTGTCGGGCTGCTCATCGCTGGGTATGCGCAGGGCAATTTTTTGAATCTGAATCTGGGGCAGCTCAATGGTGACACTATCTATTGGAACACCATGCCACGCCATGCGGTGGTCAATCTGGCGCTGTGGATGGGACTGGTGGCGCTGCCCTTTGTCGTGTATTATTTCAGCCGCCGCACGTGGCGCGCGCTGTGTGTATTCGTGCCGCTGCTGCTCACCGCGATGCAGTTGGTCGGGCTGGTGTCCACCTTTGCCGCCATGCCGCCGCGCCCCGACTATGGCCGCTATCTGTCGGTCAACGGCCTGTAC
This sequence comes from Eubacteriales bacterium, assembly GCA_031552735.1. GTDB lineage: Bacteria > Bacillota > Clostridia > Christensenellales > Aristaeellaceae > JAVBUY01. The sequence continues at coordinate 19,063 of JAVBMF010000075.1, read as the reverse complement.
GAAGTGTCGTCGGAAAAGAACATTCTGGTCTTTGTGGTCGATCGGTTGGACACCGACTTCATCGCCGAGGTCAAAGAGCAGCAAAACCCCGCCTTCTTTGACCGGCTGGATGGTTTTACCTACTACCCCAACACCACGTCGCTCTATGCGCGCTCCTATCCATCCATCCCCTACCTGCTGACCGGCAAGGTGGGCCTCTATGATATGCCGGGGCCGGAATACTTGGCCTCCGCGTGGCGCGAAAGCACGCTGCTGCCCGATTTGCGCGCGCAGGGCTACACCACCAAACTCTATCTGACCGAGGGGTACGCCTTCTCCGACATCACACAGATTGAGCGCGTGGCCGACAACATCGTCACCGGCGAAGTGCACCCGAAAGTCAAGCCGCTGCTCAAGTGCATGCTGCGCTTGTCGGCCTACCGCTATAGCCCGCACGCGCTCAAGCCCAGCTTCTGGATGTCTACCGGAGACTTTGACGGCATGGCGGTGGCGCAGGGCGGCGCGGCGCCCTATCAGCTCAACGACTACGCGGTGTATCTGGGGCTCAAGGAAACGGGACTGGCCGCGCAGGACACGCACAACAACTTCCTGTTTATCCACCTAAACGGCAGCCACTACCCTTACAACATCAACGAGCGGGTCGAACCGGTGCTGGAGGGGCAAACCTCCGCCGCGCGGCAGACCATGGGCTGCTTCGAAATTCTGTATGCCTATATGGATCAGATGAAAGCGTTGGGCATCTACAAAGACGCCACCATCCTCATCACCGGCGATCATGGCAAGTCCGAGAACCACTGGCCGCTGACCACCGCAAAGACCACCGCGATGTTCGTTAAGCCCGCTGGCAGCGAAGGCACGCCGCTCGTCACCTCCGACGCGCCCATCACGCACGCCAACTTTTCGCCCACCATCCGCGACGCTGCCGGGTTGCCGCCGATGGGCACACCCATACAGGACGTGCCGGTCGACGCGCAAGTGCGGCGCGATTTCTACTACCGCGTGGACGAAGCGGACTCGCCGCGCAAATATCTGGAGCACTTCGTCATCGACGGTGACGCGCGGAACTTTGGCAACTGGCACAAGCAAGAGGAGTTGCCGGTGGAATATCCGTTCGGGTGAAAAAACAGCCTTCGCTTTGAAAGCGAAGGCTTTTCTATGACCGTGGATACAGCAAGTCAATTTCCTGCAGCTTGCGCCAGTTTTGAAAGTCCTGCGCAGCGCCTTCGATGGCGAACTCCTCCAGATACACGCGATGATCATCCAGCGTCTCCACCTGGTAGAAGTATGTGCGCATACGCGGCGCATCCTCATCCACCGCGCGGTAGGGCGTGCCAAAGTCTGCGCAATCAATCCCGGCCGCATCCAGCACCGACGCCTGAAAATCTGCATGCGAGGTTGGCGCATCGGACATGCGCATCGGCGTGCCAGCGCTGCCCTTGGGTTTGAACAGCACCGCGGTGCGCACTGGCTTTTCGAGATTGTAGTTATCGGTCGATTTTCCATGATCACCCAGAATGACAATGGTGGCGTTGTCATAAAGCCCCAATGCCTTGAGTTGATCCAGATACGCATACACAATGCGCAAGCAACCCATCAGGTTCTGTCGCGACGAAGTCGGATGCTGCGCGTCCGTTGGCCGGATATTTTCGTCGATCTCCAGGTAGTGATTGCCCTGCAAGTGGTAATACGCAAAGTTGTTGCGCTCATTCTGCGTGGTCAGGCCGCTTTGCTGCAATCCCTGATAAAAAGCGTAGTTGCTCTCATCGTACGCGTCAGCCTCGTTGGGCACGACCAGCAGGCGGTTGAACGCCGGTGTCTGTCGCCAGAACAGCCGCTTGAACACATGCGGGCTGTAGCGGTAGGCCGACATGAGCGCAAAGCTCTGGATAGCCGGGCGCCATTTTACATACGCGCCACCCCGATTGGTGCGCAGGTTGTCGGCAAGTCCCGCAAGATCGCCCGCGTCCCAATAAGCGTATCGTTCGGCCATATACAACTTGGTGGTATACCCATGTGCGCGCAAGGTTGGGATAAACGCGCCTTCGCGCCAAGCCTCGGTCAAGTATTGGTCGGGTGGCATTTCAAACACATAGGTCTTACCGGTCAGCAATGCGGACACAGAGGGAAAGGTACGGCTGTACAGCGATGTGTTATCCCGATAATAGGTGAATCCATCCAGCGGCGCAAAGAAATCCGGCACGTTGTCCAGCACATCCTCAAGGTAGGTCGCGTCCAACCGATCGATCAAAAACACCAGCACATTATCGCGTGTGGACACCTCATAAGCGTCGGCCATCGACAGATACTGTCCCTCGATCTTGTCCTGCAGCGCGCCGGTGGTGGCCAGCGGCACCACCAGCCCGATCAACTGCATGCCGATCAGCAGCCATGACACAAACAGCACGCCACCGCGCCACAACTTCGCACTGAAATGATGCGCGACAAACGGCACCGCGACAATCACCGCCCAAATCAGCGCATTCATGATTCCATGCGCGGTATACCGCGACCATGGGATGTCCACGCCGGTCATGCGGCCCAGGTTGAGGTTTAGGAAATTGCCCTGAATATACCCGGCGATGAGCAAGCCAAAGACCAGCGACACCGCGGCGTCAAACAGCCTGCCTTTTAGCAGCAGCAGTCCGCCAGCGAGGCATATCAGCACGATCACCGCCAGCAGCAGCACCCCGCCAAGGATCGCCGTCACCGGAAATGGAATGACCGCGCGATTATTCAAAAACACATCCACAATGCCAAACACAATAAACGCAAAAGGCACAGCCAGCCCCACCGCCATCGCGAGGGGAAGCCGTGCCTTCCATATGTTTTGCGTTTTTTCGGGTTGGTTCATGCGGGTATTGCCTTTCTGATCAGCCGTCCATTCAATAGCTATAAACCGTACGGCCCTTCAAATTCACCCTGCTTGTGCCAATTGCGCGCGTCATGGGCGCTGCCATTCACCAAAAACTCCTCGATCTTTCCACGACCGCCGCCCAGTGGACACATATAATAGAACTTCCGCTGCATATCCTGCCCCTCGGCAATTTCGGAATAGGTTGGGCCATATCCCTCGCCGTCAATGCCCGCTTCCGCCAACACCGTCGCGCGGAACTGGATGGCCGACACCTGCGCGCCAGAGAATGTCATCGGTGTGCTGTGGCTGCCCTTGGGCTTGACGATCAGCGCGGTCAGTCTGGGCGCGGTCGTTGAGTCGGTGCCCAACGAAAACCCATGATCGCCGGTAATGATGATGGTCGCATCATCGTAGATCCCCAACGCCTTCATCTGGCGAATATACTCATAGACAATCTCAAAACAACCGCGCGATTGCTGATCAATTGAGGTCTTTTCGCTGGATACCGGTTCCACTTTTTCATTGATGCGCAGCGGCCAGTGGCTACCCTGCAAGTGATAGAAGAGGAATACGCCCCGCTCGCCATCGGCCGAGAGTTTCTGATCCAACAAGCCCCGATAAAACGCATAATTATCGTCAGTGTATCCATCATCCGTACCCGGGACATGCGTCATGCGACTGAAAATATCCGAGCTGCGCCAAAATGTAGCCTTAGCAATGTGCGGCGCATAGCGGTAAGCCGATATGCTCAGCAGTTGGCGCACGGCGTTGACGCGCTCTATGCGAATGGGCGCGGATAGAGGCCGCACGTTATCCGCCAGCCCGATCAAGTCCGCGGCTTCCCGGTACGCATGATTTTGCGGAATATACAGCCTTGTATCAAATCCATGCGCGCGCAAAGCGGGCACGAAGGATGACTCTTGCCAGGCTGCAAGCAAATAGTCTCCAGTCGGCCTGTCAAATGCAAACATTTTGCCGGTCAGCATTTCTGCCAAGGAGGGAAAGGTAAAACTGGATAATGCAATATTGTCCTCATAATAGGTGAAGCCTTCCAGCGGATCGAAAAAATGTGGCGTTGCGTCCAAAATATTTCGCGTGATGTTCGCATCCAAATAATCCAGCGAGAATACCACGATATTCTGCTTCTTCGACAGAGCGTAGCTACCCTGCATAGAGAGATAGTGATCCGGCGTGACAGCAGACAGCGCTTGTGAGGTTAGCAGCGATGTGATGAGCGCGGTGAGTTGCATGCCGGTTATGAGCAGCGGCAAAAAAATCGCGAACCCCCGCCACACGCGCGGCCACAGCCAGCGCAACAGGACCGGCAGCGTGATGAGTGCGCCCCACACCAGCACGTTTTTCAGTGCGTGACCGGTATAGCGTTCCCATGCGACTGCCGCGTTGAGTTGCCCCAGATCGAGATTCAGGAAGTTGCCCTGCGCGTAGCCGGCAATCAGCACACCGAGTACGACCGACACGGCGACGTCCAGCAGCTTGCCACGGAAAATCAGCAACAAAGCACCCAGCGCCAATCCAACCGCCAGTCCCACAAGCAGAACGATCCCCAGTATCTCGCGCAGCGGAAATGATATTGTATTGCGATTGGCGATAAAAACATCTAGGATGCCAAACACCACAAACGTAAATGCCAGCGCGAAGCTGACGGGTAATGCAACGCGCGCACGCTCTTTGAGCGTGCGCTGATCGCTGGATGTTTGACGGATTTTTTCCATCATATCGCTATTTTAGCCCTTCTGGGCTTCTTTCTTCGCGGCTTCGGCAGTTAGCTTCTTTTCAAGGGTTTTCATCTTCAGGTTGCGGAAGAATACCTGAATCTTCTTCCAGAACACGCCCAGCGCCACACCGACCGTGATGACGATACCGGCCACGACCTGGATGATGTACGAGGTAGCCGCCGGATCAATGTATGCCTGCGCGGAGAAGGTCAGCATCATCATCGCCGCCAATGTGAAATAGGCAATCGCAAGCGTCTTTTTCATCGTCATAATTCCTCAATTCTTCAAAATTCCTGCCCGCATTATAGCACGATTCGCGCGGACAGGCAACCGTCTATTGCGCGTCCGGCATGCGCACGGGCACACCGCGTGACGCCAGATAGCGCTTGAGATCGGGAATCTCCAGCGTACCGAAGTGAAACAGCGATGCCGCCAGCACCGCGTCGGCGCGACCGTCCACAATGGCATCGTAAAAGTGTTCCAGCGTGCCCGCGCCGCCCGAGGCGATCACCGGGATGGGCACCGCGTCGGCAATCGCGCGCGTGATGCCGATGTCATAGCCGCGTTGCGCGCCATCGCCGTCCATCGAGGTCAGCAGGATCTCTCCGGCGCCACGCTCCGCCGCCTCCACCGCCCACGCCACCGCGTCCTTGCCGGTGTTGGTGCGCCCGCCGTGGCTATACACATCCCACCCGCCGCCGGGCCGCGCTTTCACATCGATAGCGGCAACCACGCACTGGCTGCCGAATTGATCGGCCGCCTCGCGGATCAGTTCCGGGCGGCGTAACGCCGCAGAATTGAGTGACACCTTGTCGGCACCCAGCTTCAGTATCTCGCGAATCTGCGACACCTCGTCAATGCCGCCGCCAACCGTGAAGGGGATGAACACCTGCTCGGCGACGCGTGACACGACATCCAGCAGCGTCTTGCGCCCCTCGTGCGTGGCGTGGATGTCGAGCAGCACCAGTTCGTCTGCCCCGGCGGCATTGTACCGCTTGGCGGCCTCCACCGGGTCTCCGGCATCGCGCAGTTCCACGAAATGCACGCCCTTCACCACGCGGCCGTCGGCAATGTCCAAACAGGGGATGATACGCTTGGTCAGCATGTGCCCTCCTATAGCCGCGCAAAGTTGCGCAGCATGGTCAGCCCGGCATCGCCGGATTTTTCCGGATGAAACTGCATGCCCCACAGGTTGCCCTGATGCACGGCGGCGACAAACGGCGCGCCATAGGTTGCGGTCGCGATGGCGCACGGCGCGTGCGCGTCCGCCAGATAATAGCTGTGCACAAAGTACGCGTAGGGGTGCGAGCCCAGCCCGGCCCACAGCGGCGAATCAGCCAGCGACAGATCGTTCCAGCCGACGTGCGGCACCTTGAGCCCATTGGGCCGCATGCGCGTGACACGGCCGGGAATCAGCCCCAACCCACGCGGGTCGCCGCCTTCCTCGCTGCCCTCAAACAAAAGCTGCATGCCCAGACAGATGCCCAGCAGCGGCTTGCCCGACGCGGCGGCTTGCCGCACCGCCTGATCCAGCCCGGTTTGCGCCAGCCCGCGCATGCCTGCGGCAAACGCGCCCACGCCGGGCAGCAGCACATGACTGGCCGCGCGGATGCGCCCCGGATCGCCGGTAACCTCGGCGGTTTCACCGATGTGTTCGAATGCCTTCTGCACGCTGCGCAGATTCCCGATGCCATAGTCGATGATCGCGATCATAACTTGGCAAAGCGCTCGGTGGCGCGCAATGTGTTTTCGCGTGTGTTGAATGCGGTCAGGCGGAAGTAGCCTTCGCCGCTGGGGCCAAAGCCCGCGCCCGGCGTGCCGACGATATGCAGCTGCTTGAGCAGGTAGTCAAAGAACGCCCACGAATCCATGCCGCGCGGCGTTTTCATCCAGATATACGGCGCGTCCACGCCGCCAAAAACCGTCATGCCGCGCGCAACCAGCGCCTCGCGAATGATGCGCGCGTTCTCCATGTAATACGCGATGATTTCCTGCGTCTGTCGCTTGCCCTCCTGCGAATAGATGGCGGCGGCGGCGCGCTGCACCGGATAGGATACGCCGTTAAACTTCGTGCTCTGACGGCGCTTCCATAGCGCGTTCAATTCCACGCGTCCGCCCTTGCCGTCGGCCAGCGTCACGCCATGCGGCACGATGGTGAACGCGCAGCGCGTGCCGGTGAACCCGGCGGTCTTGGAGTACGAGCAAAATTCCACCGCCACATCCTTGGCGCCCGGCACCTCGTAGATGCTGCGCGGGATGTCCGGCTGCGTGATGTACGCGCGGTACGCCGCGTCGTACAGGATGACCGCGTCGTGCTGCTTCGCGTAATCGATCCACGGTTTGAGCTGCTCGCGGGTTAGCGTGGTGCCAGTCGGATTGTTGGGGTAGCACAGGTAGATGATATCCACATGCCGGTCGGGCAACGCGGGCACAAAGCCGTTTTCCTCATTGACCGGCAGATACACCAGCTTGTCCCACTTGTTGTCCGCACCATAGTTGCCCGCGCGGCCAGCCATCGCGTTGGTATCCACATACACCGGGTAGACCGGGTCGGTGACCGCCACAACCGCGTCGTCACTGAACAGCTCCTGAATATTGCCGGTATCGCACTTGCCGCCGTCGCTGATAAACACTTCGTCAAACGCCAAATCGACGCCCAGCGCCGCGTAATCGTGCTCGCGGATCGCGTTGACCAAAAAATCATAGCCGAAATCCGGACCATAGCCCTTGAACGTCTCGCCGCGCGACATCTCGTCCACGCCCTGATGAAACGCCTCGATGACCGCCGGGCACAGCGGCTGCGTCACGTCGCCGATGCCCAGTCGGATAATCTGCGCGTCGGGGTTCGCGGCGGTAAATTCCTTGACGCGGCGCGCGATCTCCGCAAAGAGATAGCTGCCCGGCAGCTTGAGGTAATGGGTGTTGGCTGTGGCCATGCGAATCGCCCTCCTATGTATGCGTTTTATTCGTAATACTCGCCCTCGAACACGATGTTCGCCGGGCCGGTCTTGAACAGATGTCCGGTCGCGGGGTCCTGCTCGATCAGCAGGTCGCCGCCTTTGAGGTGGATGACCGCGCGGGCGTCGGACAGTCCATTGGCCACCGCCGCCGCCAGCACCGCGCACGCACCGGTGCCGCAGGCCTGCGTCTCGCCGCTGCCACGCTCCCACACGCGCATGCGGACCTCCGCGCGCGAGATCACCTGCGCAAACTCCACATTGATGCGCTGGGGAAACAGCGGATGACGCTCGATTTCGCCGCCGATGGCCGCAATGTCCAGCGTCGCGGGGTCGTCGGGCACAAAGATCACCGCGTGCGGATTGCCCACCGACACGCAGGTCATGCACCACGTTTTGCCCGCCGCCTCAATGGGCACGCTAACCATCCGCTCGCCGGGAAGATTCGCGCCAACGTCGATGGGCGAAAAGCTGGGCACGCCCATGTCCACGCGCACCTCGGTCACCTTATCCCCTTGCACAGTCAGCCACAGCGTGCGCACGCCGCCCTTGGTATCCAGCGTGATTTCGGTGCCGCGCGTATAGCTGCGTTCATAGAGATACTTGCCCACGCAGCGCGTCGCGTTGCCGCACATCTCGGCCTCAGAGCCGTCGGCGTTGTAGATGCGCATGGAGAAATCCGCCTTGTCGGACGCGCCGATCAGCACCAGCCCATCGCTGCCGATGCCCACATGCGGCCTGCTGACCGCGATGGCAAGTTTGGCCGGATCGACCACGGGCTGGCGCATTGTATCGACGTACACGTAGTCGTTGCCCAGACCCTCCATCTTAATGAACCGCATCTTGTCCTCCTGTCGCACGGCGCGCAACGCACAGCCGCGCAATTTTGCTTGTTTCGGCGCTCCGCCGCGCTTTTCCTGCCTAAAGCGCGAAAAAGCGCGCCCGATCATAGCTATGCCCGAGAAGGACCATCCATATCATGCGAGTGGTGCAGCGCACAAAAAGCAGCCCCCGGATTCTTCCGAGGGCTGCGCCTGTGTTATTCGCTTACCGGGTCACCGGGCCTTGCGTGACTGCATGCTGATAGGCGTACATCACCATCTTCTGATGATCCTTGTCCTCTTTGCTGCCTCCATGCGTCTTGCTGTGCCACAGGTGGACGCAGAACTGGCCGGTATAACCATTGCCAGGAATCGTATCGAGGCCGTGCTGTACACCATAGATCGAGGCCGCGAAGAAGCGATAGTCATCATTGCCGGTCGTATCGAAGCCCAGCCATACAGCGCGACGTTTGTAGTCAATCTTGCTCGGACTGGATACTTTATAAGCGCGGCACATGGCCTCGGTATCACCCTTCGTCGCTGGTTCCACGTCCAAGTGGTTACCCAGCGACTGTACAACGATTTCCCACACTTCCCCAGTCACCACATCGACAATGAACGCCTTGGATTTTTTCTTCAAAATGCCTTTGTCTTTGAACGTCCACCAATCGTACAGCTCGACCGCACTTCCGCCAGCGACCTGGCCGCCCTTGGTCAGATCCTTGTCCAACCCGCCAAACAGCGCCGCCTGTGTATCTAGGCCTGCAATGCCGTCCACTTTCAGGCCGACCTTCGCCTGGTACTTCTCGATGGCTGTCACGGTCTCGGATCCAATGCGGCCACTGATACTTCCGGAATACAGACCCATGTCTTTCAGCGCCTGTTGCAGCTGCCGCACGTCCTCGCCGGTGCTGTCATACTTCAGTATGCGATAGGACGAGCCGGAATCCACGTCGATGGAATCGCCGCCCTCCACATAGGTGCTGATCACCCAGCCGTTGACTTTGCCGGAGGAAATGTTGTACCAAACGTCTCCGTCGTCATCCACGTCGCTGTCGTGCAGATACCATACCTGGCCCTTTTGCGCGGTGCCAACCTTCTTGAAATCGGTGCCCGCGCCGTCACGCACATTGACGCTGCTGGCGGTGATGCGCACGGTGCCGCTCAGCGCGATATACTCGTCGTCCTCGTCCGGTTTGGTGTCATTTTTCAGATAGTCGTTGGTCTCCGCGGTGGTCAGCAAGCGCGCCATATCGTTGCGGATATAACCGCTGCCATCCTCCACGCGGCAATTGTACCACGCGTAGGAGCCGGCGTAGGTGGTACCGCTGATCTTAAAGACCGTGCCTTTTTCCAGCAGCGACTTATCGCGCGAGCTGGTGCTGGCCGACGCGCGCAGCGTCACCTTGTCGCGGGTGGTGATACCGTACTTGCCCGCGTTGCTGGCGCCCGATCCCGAGCCGCCGGACGAAGACCCGCCCGAGGAGCTGCCGCCCGACGAGCCGCCCGAAAACAGCTTCTTCAGCGTCTGCGGACCGGCCACACCATCGGCCGCCAGCTTGTTGCGGCGTTGGAAGGCGCGTACCGCCTCGCCGGTCTTGGGGCCAAAGTTTCCGGTGATATCGCCGGTGTAAAGCTTCATGCCTTTCAGCGTGCTCTGGATATCGCGGACGGTGTCGCCCTTGCTGCCCAGCTTATACGTGCCGCTGGTGCTGCCGCTGCCGCCGGAAGAAGAGCTGCCGCCGCCGCTGCTCTTGGTATTGGGCAGCGAGCCGTTTTTATAGGAAAGCTTGGATTTTTCGGAGGAAGTCAACTCAACGCAGTAGTCCTTCCCGCCCGATTCCGCGACCACCCAGCCGGTGTCACGCAGCTTGCGACTATTGCAGAAATCAATTTTATAATACAGCGTGCCGCCAGACGAGGTTTCGTCGATAACCCACACCAGCTGGTTCATGTCCAGATGATCCAGGGGATCGTCGTCCATATCCGCGGACTCGCGTACGCGCAAGCGATCAACCTTCGCGCGCGCATAAAACTTTGTAAACGCGGCCGAAACAGGGGTCGCCTCCAACACCATCACGCTCAGCATCAGCGCAGCCAAAAGGAAAGAGAATATGCGCGCGCTTCTTTTCATCGTATGTTCCCCCTATTTTGGTCCATTGGTTGCAGGTTTCGATGCAAACTACTCCTTATTATAACGAAGATAAAGACCGCATCTTATCCTAATACAGGCATTGTACAGAAATGTTCTATTATTGTCAATGCTTTCGTAATAATTACTTAATTCTTAATACTTGTTTTTTACAGGATCGTTCCAAATTATACGCTGTGTCGTAATTTTTTCTCAGACAACAGAAAATCAGCTATCCCTGCACACCGGTTTTGGGCAAAAAGCCAGAGAAAACGGTGCGCGCGTCGTCGGACGCGACCTCAATGTCTCCGCCGTGCTGCGCAAGCACTTCCGACACGATGTGCAGCCCCATGCCCTGCCCCTGCGGTTTGGTGGTAAACCCGGCGGAAAAGATGCGCTGGCGCGCTTCCTCGGGGATCGCCGGTCCATTGTTTTCCACCTGAAAGCGGAAGCTCTTGACATCCTCGAAAAGCGCAACGGATAGCAGCGGGCTCTCGCACCCGGCCAGCGCGTCCATCGCGTTGTCGATCAGGTTGCCCAGCACGCGGCACATCTCCCAGCCCGGCACGGGCAGTCCCTGCCATGGCGACGAGATGGTCAGTTCCGCGCGGATGCCGCGCCGGTCGCAGTCCGACAACTTCGCGGACAGCAGCGCGTTGATCGCCGGGCTGTCTGTGCGCATCACATTGCCCACACGCTGTAAATCACCATGCACCCGCTCGATATACTCGCACGCCTCGGCAGGCTCCTGCATCTCAATCAGGCTGTAGACCACCTGCAAATGGTTCATAAAGTCGTGCCGTTGCGCGCGCAGGGTGCGGTTCAGCGTTTCCAGCTGCGCATAGGCTTCTTCCAGCGCCCGCGCCTGCCGATGTACCGACAGGGTGGTCTGCGCCTCGCGAATGTCCACCGCCGCGCCCCAGCAGACCAGCACCGCCGCCACCGCCACGATGGTGCGCACCCAGGCCAGCGAGAGCAGCGACACATCATGGGTCACAATCAGCACCGCCAGCACCAGCACCGCCGCGATTTGCACGGCGTTGACAATGATGGCGATGTTGGCCATTTTCTGTATGTCAATTCGTTCCCGCATAGACGAACACAATGCCTCCAGCGCTATTGCTTCACATAGTACACCCATCATACCACGAAGTTGTCCCCCACGCAATCGCGCGCATTGACGCGATGCACCGACCTTTGATATAATGCGGTGCAACACACGGAGTATCTGTGCTCCTTCCCCTCGCAAAAGGAGGCTTCGCGATGAATAAACGCCCCACTGCCGCGTTGGTGGTTTCCGGGATGCTGGCCGCGCTGGTCGCACTGGCCACGATGCTGCTGAAACTGCCGGTGCCGGTGACGCAAGGCTATGTGCACCTGGGCGACGCGCTCATTCTGTTTAGCGCGCTGCTCATCGGGCCCATCGCCGCGCCCATTGGCGCAATCGGCAGCGCGCTGGCCGACCTGATGGGCGGCTACAGTCTGTATATTTTGCCCACGCTGTGCATCAAGGCAGCGGTGGGGTATCTGGCCGGGCGCTTTGCCGCGCGCGGCGGCAGCTTTACGTGGCTGCGCTGTCTGGTGGTGTTTGCGCTGGCTGAACTGCTGATGGTGCTGGGCTACGCGCTGTTTGAAACCTTCGTCTTTGGCTGGGCGATGGCGATCGGCGCGGTTCTGCCCAACCTGTTGCAGGCGCTCTTCTCCGTGCTGCTGGGCGTGGCGCTGCTGCCGGTCGCTCGACGCATCCTGCCCTGGTTGCGCGCCGGAGGCAAGCCGCTGTAAACGCGCCACAAAAGCCCCTTTGTTGGCCCGCACTTTTGTGGTATGATGGAGACAGCAACCAACAGGAGGTCTTTGTCATGACCTTACTCGATGATGCCCGGAAAATCATTCATGATTCCATCGAAGCTGTGCTGCCTGAGGCCGCGGTCGAGCGCGCGCTGTCCGGTCGGCCACTGCCCACGCAAGTGCGCGTGGTCGCCATTGGCAAGGCCGCGTGGCGCATGGCCTCGGCGGCGTCACGCGTGCTGGGCGACAAAGTGCACAGCGGCGTGGTGATCACCAAGTACGGTCACTCGGGCGGCGCGCTGCCCCGGATGACCATTGTCGAAGCCGGGCATCCGGTGCCCGATGCCAACGGCGTGGAAGGCGCGCATCTCGCGCTGGAACTGACCGAAGGGCTTGGCCCGGACGATGTGGTGGTGTTTCTGGTGTCCGGCGGCGGATCGGCGCTGTTTGAGCTGCCCGCGCCGGGCGTCACACTGGCCGACATCGCGGGCGTCACGCGACAGCTTCTGGCGTGCGGCGCCGACATTGTGGAGCTGAACACCATCCGCAAACATCTGTCGGCGGTCAAGGGCGGGCACTTTGCGCTGCACTGCGCCCCGGCGCGTGTGCTGGCCATTGTGCTCAGCGACGTGCTGGGCGACCCGCTGGACGCCATCGCGTCCGGCCCGGCCTATCCTGACCAAAGCACGTCGGAGGACGCGCTGCGCATTGTCAAGCAGCACGGCCTGTCGCTGCCCGCCCATGTGCTGGACGCGCTGGGTCGCGAAACGCCTAAATCACTGGACAACGTCACCACGGAGATTACCGGCAATGTGCAGGCATTGTGCGATGCCGCGATGACCTCCGCGAAGGCGCTGGGGTATGCGCCGCTGCTGCTCACCACCACGCTGGATGTGGAGGCGCGGGACGCAGGTGGCTTCCTGGCTGCCATCGCACGACAGATCCGCCTGAATGGACAGCCGATCGCGCCGCCATGCGCCGTGGTGCTGGGCGGCGAAACGGTGGTGCACCTGCGCGGCACCGGGCTGGGCGGGCGGAATCAGGAGCTGGCGCTGGCCGCCGCCCCGGGCATCGCGGGTCTACAGGATGTCGCGGTGTTCTCGGTCGGCTCGGACGGCACCGACGGCCCCACCGAAGCCGCTGGCGGCATTGTGACCGGGGATTTTTGCGCCACGTGCGCCCGTCAGGGGTTATCCATCGCCGACACGCTGGCCGACAACGACTCCTTCCACCTGCTGGAGCAGACCGGCGCATTGCTGGTCACCGGCCCGACCGGCACCAATGTCAACGACCTGATGGTGGTGCTAGTGAAGTAGGGGTGTATCGGTATAGGCGCATCGTTCTCATGATTTTAGCGTTTTCGCCATGCACAGCCCGCATCGACATGATTTTCATACCGTTAAGCAAAAAGAAACCTCGTTGCCCGAGGTTTCTTCTTGTTTTTTTATGCCCGCCCTTCTGACAGGGCTCGCTTTGATCCATCGCGGTCTATTCCCCATCGGTGCGCAACGCCACCCAGGGCGCGACCGATCCCATGTTCTCCATCTCTTTCGGCGCTTCCAGCGAGTACACGCAACCGCCCTGACGCGCCACCCACGCCTGCCGGTCGGCCAGCGTCATGGCAGTCGCGGGCATGGTGGACAACGCCGCCTTGAGCGGTTCCAGCGAGAAGCCCGCTTGCTCGAACCGCTTGAGATAGTCGGCGGGCGTTGCGCTGACCAGCGCAACCTGCGTCGTCAGCCCGGGATGCTCATACGTGATAGCGACCACACGGCAAGGTCTCTGCGCGCCGGGGATGCGCACATCCTCCACCACGCCGCGCACAAGCACAAAGCCCTGTTCGGCAGGCAGCGAGGCCAGCGGCCCGGGGAATGCTTGGCTCAACTGCGCTAGGTCGGTGCTCTCCAGTCCGCCCGGCGGCAGTTCGGATACTGCCGCGACATCGGCGCTCGATTGGCTTTGCTGTTGCGCTTCGATCAGCTCCGGCGTTTCACCCAGAATGACCGCGACATAGAAAATGCCTATGCACACCGCGCCCAGCGCCGCATACACCGCCCACCGCAACACGCTCAGCACAACATGTCCGACATGCCGCTGCGCGCGCGGCTCCAGTGTGCCCTCCAGCGACGCGAGGATGCGCGCCTCTTCTTCTGCCTGTCGCGCCGTGTCGCGCACCGGTGCTTTTTTATTGTTCTTGCGCTCGTTCATACGCTTAGCCAAACAGACGCCAGCCCTTGCGCGGCTGCTCCAGCTCATCCAGCGCGGTCAGCAGCAGCTCCTCTTTGTTCGGAAACTCTTGGGCAAACGCCGCACCCAGCGCGCGATACAGCAGGTCGCGCTGTTCCTCGGTCAAGTCCTGATCGCGCAGCACGCGCGCGCGCATACCCGCCACGATCGCGGCGCACAGCTTCGCGATCTCTTCTTCTGGCCGGGCAAAGCCGAACATGCGGTGCGAGATCGCGGTGCGGCCACGCAAAAACAGCGCGATGTACTCGCGGGACAGATGCTGCAAATACGCAAGCATGGTGCGCTGCGCATCACCGCTGCTGGCCAGCAGGCTGCTCAAATCGGGGCTGCTAAACAGCTCGCGCATCACCTCTTGGCGCTTTGGCTCCTTGTATGCCTCCGGCTCCTCGAAGGGGTGCAGCAAGTAGCACTTGATCACCGTAAAATCACCCGGACGCTTCACGCACTCGTGCAGGCGGCCGTGCAAAAGAAGCGCCCACCGCACCGCAAAGCTGTTCGGATCGAGCGCCAGCGCCTGCTGATACAGCGCGTATCGCTCGACGGGCAGCTTTTCGGCCTCCGCCCGTGTCAGCAGCGCCTGCACGTCAGGCTTTTCACTGCGAATTTGCTCAGCCGTTCGCTCGTTGAGCAGCACTGCCGCGCCATGGCGCTCCAGTGTCAGTTGCGCACCGCATGCGCAGGTCAGCGCGTTGGGCAGCGCATCTGGCGTCAATTGATGCACAGCGCCGCAGCGCGGGCACACCGCCGGAATCTGACTCATCCTGCATCCTCCTTTGCGCATATCTCCGCGAATATCTCGCGCTGAATATCCAGCATCGCCTGCTGCTGTCGCTCCATCTCGGCGACTAATTTGAACTGCGTGCGCGCCCGATCCAGATTCTGTCCCGGACGTTCGATGTGAAAGTATACGTCGCCTTGCAGATGATCGGTCAAAAACCGTATGCCGCATTCATAGGTCAGCATGCGAGCCGAAAAGGCCAGCAGCTTCTTTTCCCTGTCTGTCATGGTCGCGCTGGTTTGCTCTAGGAATCCCCGTGCAAACGCGCGGTAAAAGTCCAGGCTGAAGCGCACAGCGTCTAGGTCGCGCTCATCCTCGTCGGCGGTGTTGCAGCCTGAGCGGATCGCGTCGCCAAAGTCGAACAGCATCGCGCCGGGCATCACGGTATCCAGATCGACCACACAAACCGCCTCGCCGGTGCGCACATCCATCAGCACGTTGTTGATCTTTGTGTCATTGTGCGTCACGCGCAGCGGCAATTCTCCGCTGTCGAGCAGCGCTTGCAACACACCGGCTTCCCCGGCACGCGCACGCGCAAACGCGATCTCCGCCGCCACGTCTTGGGCGCGACCCAGCGCATCCTCGGCGACGGCCCGATCCAAGGCGGCGTAGCGCATGCCGGTATCATGAAAGTGCGGAATAACCGGAAACAACTGCCCAGCCGGGAAATCGCTGAGCAGATTCTGAAACCGGCCAAACGCGCGTCCGGCTTGGTACAATTGCGACGCGTCCGCCACGCGCATCACGCTGGTTGTCCCCTCGATAAACGGAAACGCGCGCCACAGACCGCCTGTTGCATCCATATAAAAAGGCTTTCCATCGGGTGCGGGCAGCAGCGTCAATGTTTCGCGCTGTGGGTCGCCGCCCTGCGCCACCAGCTTCCCGCGCAAAAACTCGGTGACCAGCGCGATGTTGCGCACCAGCTCCACCGCCTCGGGAAACACCTGCGTATTGATTCGTTGCAGAATCACGCGCTGCCCGTCGCCCAGCGTCACAATGTACGTCTGGTTAATATGTCCGACATTGTGTTGGACGATGCCTCGGATCTCCTGCCCGACCGCAAACTGTGCCGCGGCCTGCATCAGCACCCTGTTATCCTGCTCGGTTGGCATGGTGATTCTCCCTTCCGGTCGGGTCAGCGCCACAGCGCGTCAGGGTACTGACCCGCGGCAATCAGCGCGCGGATTTGCTCCTTGGCGGGCTGCTTGTCCTGCGGATAGGTGATGCCGATCCAGCGATCCTCCGCCATCAGCATGCGCACGGTCGCCTGCTTGCGCTCCAGCATGCGCTCAACCACCGTGGGCAGGAAGCACTCCGCCTTGAGCGGGTCGCCTTGCGGACGGCGCAAAAAGCTGCGCAGCTCCATCTCGATATAGGGAAAAATCGACGGCGTGAAGCCCCAGGTGTTCATGGACACCGGCGTACCCTCGCCCAGTGGCAGCACCTCGTCGCCCTCGATGGCGCACAGGCCGCCGTTCACACGCTCAATGCGCACGCGCTCCACCACACCTTTGAGAAAGCCCTGCGCATCGCCTTCGCACACCCCGCGCGACACAGAGCCGTGCTCGCTGACCGTATTGCGCAGCGCGTATGCCGCCATGCAGTATGGATGGGGTTCGCCCGTGTCGTCATGCTCAGTCAAGTACCGATGCAACTGCGCGAACGCCGACGCGCCATAGAAGTCATCGGCGTTGATGACCGCGAAAGGCTCCCTGACCAGCTCGCGGCAGCAGTACACCGCATGCGCGGTGCCCAGCGGCCTCGTCCGGCCTTCCGGCGCGGCGCAGCCCACCGGCACATCCTCGACGCGCTGGTATGCGAAATCCACCTGAATCTTGTGTGAAAACCGGTTGGTCACGCACAGCACAAAATCCTCGCGCATTTCCGGCTTAATGATAAATACCACGCGCGTAAACCCCGCGCGGATCGCATCGTACACCGAAAACTCCGCGATGGTTTCACCGCTGACACCCATCGGCTCCAATTGCTTTAATCCGCCAAATCGGCTGCCGATACCGGCCGCCATCACCACCAGCGTGCAATTCACTCGGGTCGCTCCCTTGCATTTTCATCTTTCCTAGAAAGAAAGGCAAGGTGTCGTGCGCTGTACAACGCACGCTTCCTTGCCCTTATCGTATGTCCACTGTGCGCGCGAATCAGCCCATGAGCGCCTCTTCGACCGCCGCCTTGCACTGGGCAAAGGCTTCTTTTGCTTTCTCATACACCGGCGCGGGATCTCCGCTCTCGCGCTCCATGTAGATGTTTTGCAGCGTCGCGCAGTGCTCGCTCAGCTCGGTCATGCCCAGCGTCGCGCACATTCCCTTCAGTGCATGCGCCATCTCGCCCGCAGCCTTTGTTTCGCCAGCCTCAATGCTGGCCACCAGCTTATCAAACGTAACGTCGTCCAAGAACTTTTTCAACAGGCGCTCATAAAAGCCCTCGTTGTTCATCAAACGACCCAGCGCGCCTTCTACGTCAAAGCCCGCCTCGCGCAGTTTGCTCATTTTCTGAGACATATTCTTCCCTTCCATGTGCATTATTCAGCTTTCTCTCATCCCCGGCTACGCGCAAAAAAGAAGCGCATAACCACATCAACGCTATTGTATCACAACAGTTGCCAAAACACGATACGCAAATGCAATTTCTCAATGAAAGATTTGTTAAATTTTTTTCACTTCCCATTTTTTGTTTTGTGCCCACCGCGATGATTGCGCGCCCTGTGCGCATATGATATACTATTGCCCCGGTCATGATATATTGCAAAAGGTTTGCATTCCCCACTGGCCGGGGCAATGCGTCCATATCCCGGGCGAAAGGAGCAACGTATGCCCAAAGCACAAGGCGTAAAGATCATCGCGCAGAACAAAAAAGCGCGCCACGACTACTTTGTGGAAGAAGCATACGAAGCTGGCCTTGCACTCTGCGGCACCGAAGTCAAGTCCATGCGCCAGGGACGCGTAAACCTCAAGGAGAGTTATGCCCAGGTATCGGGCGGCGAACTGCTGGTGCACGGTATGCATATCAGCGCCTATGAGCAGGGCAACATCTTCAATACCGATCCGCTGCGTCCAAAGAAACTGCTGATGCACAAGGCTGAGATTCGCAAACTGGGCGCCGATGTCAAGCGGCAGGGGTATTCGCTCATCCCATTGCAGGTATACCTCAAGGATGGGCGGATGAAGCTGGAGCTGGGACTGTGCAAAGGCAAAAAACTCTATGACAAGCGCGACGACATGGCGGAAAAGGATGCGGAGCGCCACATGCAGCGCGCCATCCGCAACCACGGCAAAGGCGCACGGGAAGAATAGCAACGAGCCGGGCTCACGTCGCATCTATTCTATCGGGGATGTTAAGAAAGGGCCGTGCCCCTTCTTACATAAATCGTCTCGCGTGGCTCTGCCGCGCGGGCAGGGCGTTTTCCGTAGCGACGCGTCGGAAAACATGCCCGTGACCCGAGAAAGCGCAGATCGCATTTTCTCGGAAAGCGAAGCGTCACTTCATGGGGGTGTACTGGTTTCGACGGGGATCATCGGGGATCAGGTTAGCGAGCCGCGGACCCTGTACCGCGCAACAACGGGGAAAAACAATAACTGACAATAACAATTTCGCTTTCGCGGCTTAATGCCGCGCGTCAGACTCAGGCGCCCACTGCCTGAGACCCTGGCGTCAATTTAGTGGGGCACGGGTCCGTTCAAGCTTTGTGACGCGACCGGCACTGATGAAGCTACCGAAACCGCAAGCCTGCCGTAAG
>JAVBMF010000003.1:0-80470 GCA_031552735.1 Eubacteriales bacterium | reverse complement strand
ATCAACACCACCGTCGCGACGCTGGTGGACAACAATGTGGGCGAGCCGGGTGGCGGCCCCTGGAACTACCACGAGACCCGCATGAAGATGAAGAAGCAGCTGTTCACGCTGAGCAGCATGATCGCGTACAACGGCGCGACCTTCGAGTTCTACCTGCACAACATCCTGGAGGATGGCACTGTGCTGGGTCTGGACGCGAACGGCGACGTGATCGAGAGCAGCAGCGAGGTCCAGTACATCGGCATGCGCACCACCGGCGCGCAGCAGAAGCCGGATCCCGAAGGCAACCCTGAGCTGGGCGAAGATGGCCAGCCGGTCATGTGGGACCATGACAGCGATTCGAGCACGCCCGACGTGCCGAAGGTTCGCACCATCACCGAGAATGGTATCCTGACCACGCCGACCATCGACCTGTACAACTGGAAGATGTACCTGTTGCAGGACAACGGCGATCCGTATTACTTCATGCTGCCCAAGAATTCCGGCATTAACAACGGCACCAAGGGCGCCATTGGCAACGACGGATTCTTCCGTGACATCCTGTCCGGCTCGCCGGTCTACGACGCGGGCAACATCGTGTTCACCGCGACGCACCTGGACGACCGCAGCAAGCTGTTCACCAGCCCGACCGACCCGGCGATCGCCGCGGTCAAGGCGCAGGCTCCGGCCGGTGCTGAGTACGACGTCGTCAAGGCGTACCTGCTGCCGCATAGCGGCCAGACGCCGCACGACGGCTCGCATGCGTCCTCGGGCAGCACCTGCTCCTGCTACGATGTGATGGTGCCGGTCTCCTATAAGGAGCTCAAGCCCACTCAGCAGCAGATCCTCAAGGGCGCTGTGGAATCCGAACTGGCCGTGAAACCCGAGCCGGTATGGATCCATTGCGGCGGCTACCTCAAGGGCGCCAAGAACATGGACGACACCGTCCTGGTGGACAGCCCGGTCAAGAACATCATGTCTGGATCGGCCTGGTTCCGTGTGCGCACGATCGGCTTCCAGCCGAACACCGCCAGCGCAACCGCGTGGGAGACGCTGAAGAATGCGTTCCCGGCGAGCATGTCGCAGTTTGGCGGCAACGCTGGCCTGGCCATGAACCACCGCGACGACATCTTCGGCCGCTGGATGAATGGCCTGAATGTCGCCAGCTATGGCGTGTCGCTCAACGCTGCGCCGTCGATCGGCATCCGCCCGCTGCAAGGCGTGCAGTACTATGCCTACTATAAGGACGAGAATGGCACGTTGGTTCGCATCAAGGATCGTTGGGGCATCAATGGCTCCGATCCGGAAGCGCCGCTGGTGCTGACCACCGACTACAACGGCTTCATCGTGTCGCCGCCGCTGCCCAATGGCACCGAGGTCTACTTGGTGGAAATGAACAGCGTCGCCGGCTATGTGAACACGCATAACGAGGATACCTTTACTGCGGGGGCGACCGAGATCACTGGCAACTGGCTGAACAGCCTGAACCTGATCCGCCTGCCCAAGCTGCAATCCGGCTCGGTCAAGGAATACTATGTGACCAATCCGGAGCGCATGGATCTGCACCTGAATGCGATGGATGAGCTGACCTATGAGGCCAATGGCCGTCCGCTCGCCGACCGCCTCGTGGGTGTGACCTTCGAGCTGAAGACCATCGGTGGCGCCGTCATCAAGACCGGTGTGACCCTGGACAACGGCATGGCTGTGCTGACCGGCCTGGATGTGGGCACCTACAAGCTGGTGGCCACGCTGACCGAAGCGCAGAAGAAGATTTACTTCAACTACGACGAAATTCTGGTCTTTGTGGGCCAGGATAGCGTCAAGCTGACCGCGCCTTCCGGCCAGACGCTGGGCGACTATACGGTGGTGCTGGGCGAGAGCGCCAAGTACACCGTGCAGCGCGACGTCATCATGGGCGCGAGCGACGACTTTGTCTCGCTGGATGTGCTCTTCCCGAAGAAGCCCATCACCCGACTGGAGAAGCGTGATGTGTTCACCGGCAGAGTGCTGGCCAACGTCCGTTTCGACCTGTTCAAGAGCGGCGTGAAGGTTGCCACCGGGCTGTCCGACGGCAACGGCATCGTGACCTTCCTGAACACCGCGGAGGCGGGCAATCCAGAGTACCGTTTGGAAGCCGGTTCGTACACCCTCAAGGAGAACGCCGACTCCTCGCCGGCAGTGCGCCCGCAGGGCCTGCTGTTTGACGCGAACTGGAAGATCGACTTCACCGTCGCCTACAACGGCGTGCTGACCGCACCCGGCGTGGACGCGTCGAAGATCGTCAAGGATCCGGACAAAGAGATCACGACCTTCAAGGTCAACAACAGCCGCAAGATCGCCCTGACCATCCATAAGGAGGGCACCAACGGCGAAAATGTCCAGGATGTCATCTTTGATATCCAGGGCCCGAGCGGCGCCACGACGCGCACAACCGCCGTCAACGGCAACACGCTGGTGTACAACATCACCGAGATCGGCGCGTACCTGATCACCGAGCGCCGCGCGGATGCCGAAACCAACAAGAACTTCTACAAGCCCGCCAACAGCATCATCTGGATGAACATCCCCGCCGATGGCGTGCCGGAGTTCCGTTATGGGTCTTCGACTGGCGCGATCATCGCCAATGTGAATCCGATCACCGATCCGATTCCGGACAACAGCGTCATCAAGTGGAGCGGCGCCACCAACGAGGCGACCAGCGAATACGAGATGACCCTGACCTGGAAGAACCCGACGCGCTACAGCCTGATCTTTAAGAAGGTTGATGGCGAGGATAAGGATCTGCCCGGTGCGCAGTTCACGCTGTACACCGACGCAGCCTGCCTAAAACCGGCGGACAGCACCGCCTTCGAGGTGCACGGTTCCGCCTCGACCAACTCCGGCGCGGACGGAAGGGTGGCCTTTAGCGGCCTGGTTCCGGGCAAGCAGTACTACCTCAAGGAGACCCTGCCGCCTCCGGAATACAACCCGACCTCTATGCCGCCGATCGCTTTCTCCTTTACCGAGACGCAGCTGCGGGGCAGCAGCTATGTGGCGACTGTCAACGCCGATGCGGTCGTGCTCATGGCCACGGGCGGGAGCTATGGCAAGTTTGCTAACTTCAAGGATACCGGTCTGTCCATCACCAAGCGCATCTACTGGTTCAAGGATGGCACCGGGGCGATCTACAACGACTCGGCGAATCTGTCGAGCATCAAGTTCATCGTCTATAAAGAGTCTGAAGTGGTCGCGGGCGTGCCCGACACCTCTAAAATCTTCAGCTCTGTGACGCTGACGCTGGCTGCTGTGCAGCCGAGCACCGAGTACTCGGTGTATACCGGCAGCGCTGGCCTGGCCCCGGGCAACTACTGGGTGCAGGAAGAAGGCACGGCTGTCGTCTATGACAAGAAGGCCTCGCTACAGATCGATAAAGATCCGACGCACGGCACGCTGCCTACGCCTGACACCATGCAGGGCTTCTGGCCGATCACGGTCTACAAAGAGGGCACGAAGATCGACGGCCAATTGATGCCGCCGAACGTGACGCTGAATGTCTCCAATATCACCCAGCGCGCGCGCGCCTCGCTGGTCAAGTTTGACGAAAAAGTCAAGCGCCTGGCCGGTGCGAAGTATGTCGTGTACTTCCTGAAGGACACGAGCATCGCCAACACCACCGAGACCATCAAGGGCATAACGTACGAGGTGGAGAACCCCGACCGTTACGACACCAGCAACCGCTATGACTTCATGAGCAAGGAAAAGGGCTGCGCGATTATCACCGGCCAGGAAGATCTCAACAACAACGAGATCTCCACCGGCGCCAATGGCGAGCTGTATGTCGATGTGGCGCTGCCGAGGGATTTGACTGAGGCGACGCTGGTATTCGAAGAAGTTGCGCCGCCGACCAACTACGTGCGCGACCCGAAAAACCTGCGCGTAGAAGTTGTGCTCCATCCCAATGAAGTCGCCCCGATCGTAGAGATGCACGACTATGCGTCGGGCAAGGTTACCTACGAAGATTACTACGTCTCCTACCGCAACGGGATCCCCGAGTACCTGCACGATAACCTCGCCGATATCGTCGAGAACGTGAAGGTTCGCCTGTTCTACGGCCGCGGCCAGGATCAGATCCTGATGCCGGTCGATGACATGGCGCCCGAGGGCTGGGACGTGGACGAGGACGGCCTGTTCTCCGAGCAGGTTACCAAGCTGACCGGTGACCACAAGATCCAGGCCACCTGGGCAGACCTGCCCGCGAACTACCATTATGCGATCCAGATCGAGCCGGTGGATTACTATCGCCTCGAGAAAGTTCGCGATATCTCCAAGGACGATCGCACGCCGGTCCCGCCGGAGCTGCTGCCGATCAAGACTCGCGTCAACGACCCGGAGAATCCGGGCGTCACCGAGCTGCACCTGTATCACTTCAACTCGGTCATGAATGACCGTGCGAACCATACCCTGAACATGGTCGGCTACCACAACTACGACGCCCAGATTGAGGTCGTCAAGTTTGTGGACGGCACCAAGGATCCCGAAAATATCGCCACTTGGCCGGCGAAGTTCAAGATCAGCTACGGCATGAAGGATGCGCTCGGCAATCCGATCGTCAATCCCACCGCCGCGCCGATCAACCTGCCCGTCATCGAGGGCGGCAACCAGACCGAAGTGGTCGATGGTGAATTCACCGTGACCGGCCGCGCGAAGCTCAGTGGTCTGTCCATCCTCGATACCGTCAATGGCTCGATCTTCATTATTGAAGAGCTCGTGCCGCCGACGCGCCCGGGTGAGTCCGCGTCGCTGTACCGTCTGCCGGAGAATCCGACGACGGCCGTGACCCTGACCTGGGATCCGAACAACCCGGAAATCAGTGTGGGCCTGATGCAGCGCATCAACGTCTACAACTACCCCTACGCCGAGAACCCGAATTCCATCTTCAAGAAGTCCAACAAGGATGAGTTGGTCGGACCGCTGATGAACGTTGATCCCACCGCGGGCAACGTCATCGACACCGTGACCTACACGCTCTATGACTTCATGAAGCTGTGGAACACCAAGACCTCCGCCTGGGAGGATGGCCAGAACGACCTGCCGTACGAGAGCTACCGGATCACGGATTTCGGACCGAAGTTCAGCGCGGACGCGAATGACTTCATCGCCGACATCACGCCCGGCGGCGCCACGCATGCGTTCCCGAGCGCCAATAAGCTGGACTTCGATGAGTACGTGAAGGACATGTACGCCATCACCAGCATTCAGATCGGCGCCGCCACCTGCGAGATGACGACCGCTGAAATCGCGGCCGCCGTGGGCACCGGCGACGAAGGCAAGACGCGCAAGGCGATCACTGCCAAGGTCGAGTATGCTGCCTTTGATGCTGCGTCGGCCGAGACCATCGCCGAGTCCGAGTGGAAGGTCGCTGCGGATAACCTGTCGCTGGCGACGGCGCAGTCCCTCAACGCCAATGCCTTCGCGCCTGGCGAGAAGGTGCGCGCGTTCCGCGTGAGCTACAACAAGCCGGGTGTGGACTTCACCCCGGGCGAAATCCACTACACGGTGGACTTCTACAAGCAGCCCGACGGCTTCGAGAGCGACGGCGAAACCCTGCGCCGCGCGGTGCGCGTCGCGCGCAACGCCGCGATGGTAGAGGCCTCGTTCTTCCCGATGACCGGCGACGGCATCAGCGAAACCATCAAAGATCTGCCGCCGATCTACGCCGAGGACGACGTGAAGGCGCCGGATACCCGCGCCATCCCGACGCTCCAACTGCTCAAGCGTCTGATCAGCCTGGGCACCGAGCCGATCATCGAAACGATGACCGACGTGATCGAGGATCTGCGTGCGCCTGTGGAAGTCAGCAAGAACCGTCTGATGACCTATCAGGTGACGCTGGTCAACTACAACACCAGCGATCCGACCACCACGGGTCCGATGATTGACCCGATCCTGATCGACCGCCTGCCCGAGGACTTCGCCATCACGACCAAGCTGGTCAATGGCGTCTACGTGCCCGACGTCAAGTGGGCGCTGGTCGAGGGCGCTACCCCGGTGCAGGATCACGATTACCTGACGCTGGAAGGCAGCACCGTGCACGAGCTGTCCGGTCCGGACATGCACATCGGCGATACGCCGTATGCGGCCAAGGACACCCAGAACGACTCGTACCTGGCGCTGTACTTCAAGGGCGAACTCAAGCCCGGCCAGCAAATCGTGCTGACCATCACCGGTATGGTGCCGCAGACCATGCCCAGCAATGTGGACATCATTGAGTACAATGACGCCTACGCGGGCACCCCGGCGGCGATCCCGGTCCACGCGGGCAACCCGGATGGCCTGCCCTTCTACCGCTACAAGACCCAGACCCTCAAGAAGGAAACGCCGATCCTGCCCGGCGATGAGCTCTATGAGAAGCTCACCACCGTGGGCGCGGGCATGACCACCAGCCGCTTCGCGACCATGGCGGGCATGCTGGAGAGCCACAGCCGTTACGAGCTCAAGGCGGTCTCGCAGACCACCGCCACCAAGTCGGTGCGCGGCGATGTGTCGGGCAGCAATGAGTTTGTCATGGATACTGTCGCCAGCTCCTTCACCGGCGGCAAGGTGACGTACCGCCTGAACGTCGAGTTCAGCGACACCTTCCCGAACGAGCCGAACTACAAGATGGGCAATCTGCGCATCGTGGACATCCTGCCGTGGATGGGCAGCGACGCGGGCCGCTCTGTGGCGGGCGCGAAGGCTTCCACCTGGCAACCGGCGCTGGACGAGATCAGCGTGGTCGTCCGCGATGGCGATGGTGAGCTGCTGGCCAGCCAGCCGCTGCCCACCCTGCGCTTGGTGCGCCAGAATGGCAATACCTACGCGGGTCTGAAGTCGCTGGTCGCCACTTCCCTGAAGAACGGCACCGCGCTGCCCACCGCGGCAGGCGAAACGTTCGTAAGCCCCAGCAACCAGTTCACTGGTCTGGACGCCCTCGTCGCGCCCAATACCGTGTTCGCTGGCTTTGATCTGGAGTTTGTGAACTGGGAGATTCCGCCGTATTCTCAGGTCACGGTGGAAGTCACCTGTAAGGTGCCCAGCCTGGTGGAAACCGTGTCCGATCCGCTGCGCCAGCTCAGCTTCGCGCAGGCGATGAACATCTATTACACCACGGCCAACAACAACGCATTCTACAACATGCAGCGCGGTGGCAAGTGGAGCACCACCGTCGATCCGACCGAAATCAACACCGTGCGCTCGACCATCATTCCGCCGCCCACCGAGCGTGGCGACCTGATCTGGCTGGATATCAACGGCGACGGCGTGCAGAACGCGAACGAGCCGGGCATCCAGGATGTGGGTGTGACGCTGCACAGCTATGAGTTCCGCACTTCTGGCGGCGGGCTCATCAACAGCACCACCGACACCATCCAGACCAACAGCGCGGGCAACCTGGTCTTTGGGACCGACGGCGCCTATCGCTGGAACTATCTCTTCAACAACATTGTGCCGTTCGATGGCAGCTTCAACGCCAACGTGTCGTCGCAGTACAAGTACAAACTGAGCGTGAATGTGCCCAACGGCATGCGCCCGGTTACGAACTTCAGCACGACTGCGGGCGCGAAGCTGGACAGCAACCTGGTCGCTG
The DNA here is from genome assembly GCA_031552735.1 of Eubacteriales bacterium. Taxonomy (GTDB): domain Bacteria; phylum Bacillota; class Clostridia; order Christensenellales; family Aristaeellaceae; genus JAVBUY01. The sequence continues at coordinate 72,888 of JAVBMF010000003.1, read as the reverse complement.
TGACCACCGGTGAGCCCGGTGCGCAGACCACCAGCTATTGGCTGCGCCCGAACAACGCCACCGACGACGACTACATCACCGCGACGGTCGAGAATGGCAAGACCTCGATCGACCGTACGCTCGATGGCGGTCTGGGCCTGCTGTATGACTTCAGCGGCCTGAAGGTTGACGACAAGGGCGACCCGGTGGAGGGTGTGACCATCACCGCCACGCCGAGCGCCGGCACCGCGATCAGCGCGGTGACCGACGAGGATGGCGTGTACAACCTGATTGGTCTGAATCGCTTTGTTAGCTACACGGTGGCGGAAACGCTCGCCCCCAACGGCTACATCGTCGATACCCACACCTTCACGCTGCCGGGCATTGATCCGGCGATCGCGCAGGTTGACAACGTGACCGTCGCCGACATCCAGCGCTGGATTGGCAACGCCACGACCGAAGGCACACATGCCTACGCATTGGCGGAGGTTATCGACGCCGACCCGAACGTCACCACCTTCCACAACACGGTGGGCGTGGGCTCGCTGGAACTCAAGAAGGACGCTGTGTCGCTGACCAAGGGCGAACTTGCGGAGACCAACCGTCGTCCGCTGGCCGATGTGTCCTTCCTGGTCGCGAATGTGAACACCATTCTGCCGGACACGTATGCCGACTACCTCGCCGCGCTGAAAGCCGGCGTGATGCCGACCGGCCTGCATCTGGTGACACAGACCGAGAGCGAGGACGCGGATAGCCCCTATTACGAGCTGCCGGTTGACTCGCTGATCGCCACCACCGCCAGTGACGGCAAGATCAAGATCGAGAACCTGCCGTGGGGCCAGTACACCGTGCGCGAGATTTCCGCGCCGGACGGCTACGTCATCTTTGACACCGCCACGAAGAATGTCTACATCGGCGACCCGCAGAAGCTCTTGCCGACCACGACCTATGGCGGCTATGTGGTGAACGTATCCACGACCTTCACCAACCCGGCCATCAGCTTCATGCTGCACAAGGTCGATGCCAGCGGCGCCAACCTGGAGCCCGCGGGATTCACTGTCCTGACCGATGCGCAGAAGCAGCAGGTCACCGACAGCATGACCCCGGCACAGATCAAGGCGCTGGGCGGCTTCAGCATCACGACCCAGCCCTCCACGGGCGCTTACCCGAGCTGGTATCTCAACGATAACAGCGATCCGGACACCTTCATCCCGTGGGTGGTGGGCGAGACCTACTGGTTCTTCGAGACCGAACCGCCGATCGGCTATCAGCCGGTGGCTCCGTTCTCGCTGACCATCGCCGCCGACAAAGCCATCTATATCTATGGCGAGGATACCACGCCGTTTAGAGCGTACCAGGACTTCATCGTCCGCGACGACGCGGTGATCGACTACGCCGACCTGGGCACGCTGACCCTCACCAAGACCGACAGCGTGAGCAAGGAGAAAGTTGGCGGCGCCGAAGTAATGATCATCTGCGAGGATGACTACAACGACGGCACCTGGGACAACTACCTGGCGAAGCTGGATAACGACGACGTGATCCATGTGATCGACGGCACCGAAGCCGCCGGTACCCGCTACGAGAAGTACAAGGCCAACGTGGGTGCGCTGGTCGTGCTGATCCCGGATGCGGGCGAGCTGACCATCTCGCTGCCGTGGGGCACCTACAGCATCCAGGAGATTTACGCTCCGGACGGCTACGCGATCGACGACGCGACGCTGCATCAGGACGCCTTCTATGTGGGCGACCCGCGCGTGCCCGCCATCGCCGCGCTGGAGCAGGAGTACAAGCTCGACTGGACGCACGCGTACACCGACACGCCGCTGTACATTGATATCGAGAAGAGCGACCCGGCGGGCAACCTGCTGGCCAACGCGATCTTCGAGATCTACAAGGCCGCGGACGTGACCGACGGCGTACCCAATGACGGTGCCAGCGCCTACATGACGCTGACCACCGACAGCACCGGCAAGGCGAGCACCAAGAACGACACGAAGCTGCTGCTGGAAGGCGACTATGTGCTGATCGAAAAGACAGCGCCCGCCAACCATGACAACACCTATCAGCCGCTTGCGTTCTCGACGAACCGTACGGACACCAACCCGCGCCTCTACTCGCTGCAGATCAGCAACCCGATCACCATCGGCAGCATCACCTTTGAGAAGCGCGACATCGCCGACGACAAACTGCTGGCCGGTGCGCACTTTGTGATTCGCAACGTGTCCACGCTGGTGAAGGGTGCTTGGGATAAGGCGCTGGAGACCTATCCCACCAATGCGAATCTGTATAAGATCACCGACGATGGCCCGACCTACCTGGTGGCGATCATGCCGAGCGCTGCGGCGTTCACCGTGGGCAACCTGCCGCTGGGCGAGTACACCGTGACCGAGGCCAACGCGCCCAATGGCTACGCCATCGCAACCGGCAGCAAGGCCGCGCGCACCGTGACGGTCGCGGGCGACACTGCCGAAGAGCGCGCGGAAGTGCTGGAGCCGTTCTATGACCAAAAGGTGCTGATCGTTGTGGAGAAGACCAACGCGATGAGCCAGCCGCTGGTTGCCACCTTTAAGGTGGATGTGGAACTGCCCGACGCAACCACCGAATCCTTCACGCTGACCACTGATGCGGCCACCGGTAAGGCGGATACCGCCGGCATGCTGCTCAAGGAAGGCAAGTACACCATCACCGAGATCACGCCGCCGGCGCTGCATACCAATTCCGGTCGCACGGAAACGTTCTATATCAGCTCCGACAATATCGTGCACACCTTCTCCTTCACCGCCGAGCCGGTGAGCGAGGACGATGTGACCGAGGGCGTGGAGGTCAACAAGCCCGCGTTCGTCAACGATTACAAGCGCGGCGACCTGACCGTGAACAAGAACCGCGTGCGCGGCACGCTGAGCGAGCCGACCAATGGCGCGATCTTCACCCTGACGATGAAGACCGAGCTGGTGGCAGGCGCCTGGCAGAACTATCTGGAAGGCCTGGAGGATGCTCCGGTGGCCGGCCTGACGCCCAATATGACCACCAAGGTGCTGACCATTGAGCACCTGGATGCCACGAATGTCGGCACCATCACGGTGGCCGGTCTGCCGTGGGGCACCTACGACCTGCAAGAGACCCAGGCCGCGTCCGGCACCGCCATTGGCGACGCCACCGTGCGCACGGTTTCGATCGGCAGCGCCGCGATGGATGCCACCGCGAACACCGACGCCAAGACCGAAGCGTTCAGTAACCCCGTGATCGAGCTGCATGTGCAGAAGACCAACACGCTCAACGAGAAGCTGGTGGCTACCTTCGAATTGCAGCGCGAGGACGCGGCTGGCGCATACCAGACCGTGACCACGCTCACGACCGACACCACGACCGGTATGGTGGTTTACCCGGCGGCGGGCGCGATGAGCTCCGACCTGATTCCGGGCAACTACAAGCTGATCGAGACCATCCCGCCGGAGAACCATGATCTGAGCAACCGTGCCGACACCGAACTGCTCTTCAGCATCGACGGCACCAAGCAGATCTACGTCTTCTCCTTCACCAAGGAGCCCATCCTGTCCACCGACAAGGCCGCGTTTGAGACGCGCCTGGGCGCCTTCGTGAACCGCTTCTCGTCCGGTACGCTGTACATCGAGAACTACAAGACCAGTGACGCGATCCCGGGCACGCCGCAACAGGATGTGCTGGGCGATACGGTCTATGAGATCCGTTGTACCGCCCTGGCCGTCGGCGATCCGTCCGCGAACGATAATCCGTGGACGCAGTTCCTGATGAGTCTGGACCAGACTGCCTTGGACGCCATGGGTGGCGAAGTGGATGGCGACATCCTGCGCATCACCGTGCCGGCCTCGGGCAAGGTCACGATCGACGGTATGCCGTACGGCTCGTATGAGCTGCAGGAAGTCAAGGCTGCACCGGGCACCGCCGTGGGCGTGCTGCCGCGCACCTTCACCTTCAGCAAGCCGACCACCACGGAACCGACCGCCGACCAGGAGACGATGCAGCTCTACAACCCGATCATCCGTGTGGCTATCGAAAAGACCAACCCGATGGAGCATCCGCTGGTCGCGGGCTTCACCATCACCAAGGAAGGCGACAGCACCTTCAATAAGGAGCTGTTCACCGCCGTCACCAATGATGTGGGCCTGGTCGTGTACCCGCTGGATCTGGAGCAATTCTTCACACCCGGCACGTACACCATCACCGAGACCACCGCGCCCAATGATCACAGCCTGAGCACTGCGCGCGAACGCACCTTCACCGTCACCGAAACCGGGCTGGTGTACGTGCACTCCTACACCAAGACCGCGCAGCTGACCACGGTGCCAGCCGAGTTTAACTACTCGGGCAGCCAGTATAGCAACACCAGCTTCTTCGAGGAGCGCGGTGACCGCTATGTGAATGACTTTGCGCGCGGCAAGATCAACCTGAACAAGTTCCAGACCTGGCTGAACAGCACTTCGGAGCTGGTCAATGGCGCCGAGTTCGTCGTGCAGGCCGATCCCTTCATTACCTACACCGGCCTGAACTCCTCGTGGGAGTACCTGCTCAACGAGATCGGCGGCAATCCCGCCAAGTACCCCGGCGTGGTTGTGACATCCAGCAAGACGCTGGTGCTGAGCATCAACAATGCGTCCGATATCGGCAAGCTGTCGGTGCTGGATCTGCCGTGGGGCAACTACACCGTCACCGAGGTGAAGGCTCCGGTCAACACCGCCATCGGTGCCGAGACGCAGGTGTTCGAATTTACCCTGACCGACGTCACGGTGGACCACAGCACGCATAACCACGTGGCCCCGCTGACCGACGTCGCCAGAGAAAAGACCATCACCTTCAACAACCCGACCATCCAGATTGAGGTCGAAAAGACTAACAGACTGGCGATGCCGCTGGTCGCGACCTTCGAACTGCGCAACAGCACCGGTGCCAAGCTCGCCATTAACGGCTTGACCGATGCCAACAAGCAGTTCAAGACCAGCGCCACCACCGGCAAGGCGTCCTTCGAAGCCTCCGATGTGGAGGGCGGCCTGCCCGGGGGCACCTACGCCATCGTCGAGGTTGCGTCCCCGACGTATCACGAGCTGGATGTCCAGGCGACAAAGACCTTCACCATCGCCAACAACCAGACGCAGAAGCTGATCTCCTTTGTGGATCACCCGGCGACCTATGCGGTGGATGAGGTACACGAAACCAACGCGCCGGCCTTCCTCAACGACTACAAGCGCGGCACGCTGGAACTGAGCAAGGCTGCCTTGTACGGCACGCAGCGCCGCACCACCGAGGATGCGACCTTCGAGCTGGTCAACAACTCTACCTTCGTCACCGCGGCGAATGGCAGCAACGCATGGGACCTGTTCCTGGCCGAAGTGGCCGCGGGCACAACCACGCTGCCGACCGGCGCGAGCGTCTCGGGCAAGAAGATCGCGATTGATCTGGACGGCCTGGCGAACGCGACCATCACGCTCAGCCGCCTGCCGTGGGGCAACTACACCCTGACCGAGACCACCGCGAGCACCGGCACCGCGATCGGCTTTGAGCCGCTGACCTTCGCGATCGGCGACGCGACCGAAACCGCGACCACCGGCGCTGTGGTCAACAAGGTGGTCAATGCCACCAACCCGGTGATCAACGTCGTGATCGAAAAGACCAACTCCGCCGGTGATAAGCTGGCTGGCGCGCAGTTCACCATCCGCCATAAGGGCGGCGCGAACGTCGCCACCGGTCTGACCACCGACGCGACCGGCACGGTCACCTTCCCGGCCCTGACCGACACGACTGACAAGTGGTTGCTGCTCACCCCGGGCGACTACGAGGTGGTCGAGACCTTGGCCCCGGCTGGCCACGAGCTGACCGATCCGGCCATCAAGGAGTTCACCATCACCAATACGCAGGTGAACGACCTGATCTCCTTCACTTCCTCGGCGATGCGCACCGGCGCGAGCACCCACGAGGATCACCACGAAGCCTTTGTCAACCCGTACAAGCGCGGCGCGATTACCCTGAACAAGCAGGACAGCGCCGACACCAGCGTGCTGCTGCCTGGCGCGGTGTTTGAGATCGGCATGAAGATGGTGAGCGGACAAAATTCGCTGATCGCGCCCAGCGCGTGGAACGCGTATTTGACCGAGCTGGCCGCGAGTGCGCCGTCCAATATCCGGATCGTCGGCGACATGACCAGCACCACCAACAAGCTGCGCAATGACGTGGTCATCCACGTCACCATCCCGGCCGCTGGCACCTACACGGTCGCCAATCTGCCGCTGGGCACCTATCTGGTCAAGGAAATCGCCGCGCCGGACGGCTTCGCGATTGACGACCTGAACGCCCGCGACGTGATTGTGCCGGATGGCGACACCGTTGCTGACCGCACCGTCATCGAGAACTTCACCGACACTCGTCTGCTGATCAAGCTGACCAAGTACAGCGAGGATCAGATCAACAAGCTCAAGGGCGCGGAGTTCGACATCCTCGACAGCACCGGCGCGGTAGTGTTCAAGCTACAGCCCACCGATGCGAACGGCTACACCGACTCGTCGCTGCTGGATCGCGACACCGGCGCGAAGATGACGCTCAAGCCGGGCACCTACACCCTGCATGAGTCCAAGGCTGCCGACTACTACAGCGCGAGCTTCAAGGACGTGACCTTCGTGGTCACCAACACCCAGAAGGCGTACGTGTACGACTTCACGGGCAAGGCCGCCAAGGCGACGGAAGACGCCATGTGGTACAACCAGCTGGTCACCAACGAACTGCTCAAGGGCCGGATGGATATCAACATGCGCCACAAAGAAACCCAGACATTGCAGGGTGGCAGCGTGTATGAGATCATCATCGACCACGAGTTTGCCAAGGGCTCCTGGGACTTCTTCGTCAAGAACATGAAGGCGCAGTTCACCGGCACCGAGCCGACTGGCTATCGCGACCAGTACACCAGCGCGGTGATCACCGAGACCACCGTCAACGGCAAGCGGGCCATCAAGCTCCGCCTGCCCAATGCGGGCCCGAACGCGGGTACAGCGACCTTTATGATCCCGTGGGGTGCCTACACCGTGCAGTGCATCACGCCTGCGATCGGCCATGTCCGCGAGCACACCGAGGTTCGCCACGTGGCGGTCGGTAACAGCGCGCACCCGATCATCGTGTCGCACGCGGCAACGGTCGGACATCCCGGCGGAGCGGAAGCCTTCAAGGAAATCCAAATCCATGATTACCTCGAAGCCCCGATCTCTGTGGAGATCCAGAAGATCAACAACCTGGATCGGTTCGTCAGCGGCGTGACCTTCTCGCTGACCAACGCCAATGACCCCGGCTTCGGCACGATCTATGGCACCACGGGCGCGAACGGCATGCTCATCATGAAGCCGCTCATGACCCCCGGTACCTACACGCTGACCGAGACCAATGCGGGTCCGTACCACACCGGCAACTTCACCACGACCTTCGTGGTGGAGCCGGGCGACAACAACTTCAAGACCTTGTACGACTTCACCAACCGTGTGCTGTCTGCGGACCAGCAGACCAAGGCCGCACTGGATCAGCCCGCGATCCTCAACCAGATCAACACCGGCACCCTGCGCGTGATCAAGCGTGACTCCACCACCGGCACACCGCTGGCTGGCGCCGAGTTCACCGTCCGCCAGGTCAACATGGCTGGCAGCGCCCTGGCTTGGGACGAAGAGTCTGAGACCACCGGCAGCGATGGCGTGGCCGAGTTCAGCGATCTGCCGATGGGCACCTACCAGGTGTGGGAGTCCGCGGCGCCCAGAGGCTATACCCTGCTGAACACGGTGCGCACCGTCACCGTCGGCGCGGATGCCACGGTCACCACCACCTTCAACGACGGCCGTATGTATGGCGCACTGCGCGTCTACAAGATCGACGGCAACAACGGCTTGCCGCTGGCCGGCGCCACCTTCAACCTCTCGGGCGAAAGCGCGTTTGGTGACTCGGTCGATATGACCGGCACCACCGATGCTTCGGGCTATGTCTACTTCAACAACCTGCCGTATGGCTCGTACACGTTGAGTGAGACCATTGCCCCGGATGCCCGCTACTCGCTGGCTGCGGATCGTACGATCACCATCGGACGTACGCAGACCATCACCGCGACGGTGCGCAACTTCGAGATCGGCGCGCTGGGCGTGTTGGGCGTGGTGGACGAGGCCATGGAAGGCGTGCTGCCTGTGACCGGCGAGGATCTGCCGATCGGCTTGTATGCTGGCATGGGTACGCTGTGTGCGGCCATGGGCCTGCTGCTGCTGATCGCCCGCCGCAAGCGCCAGGGCGTGAGCAAGACCAAGAAAGCCTGATAACCCCAACCGGTTACCCACAAGAACGCACCCGTAAGGGTGCGTTCTTTCTGTCCATCTATCTTTACCCGGCAGGGTGTTTCGTCCTGTGGCGCAGGTCGGAATATCAAGCGCGGTCCCGTATAAATTGTGACAATTCCTTGACTATACTTCACATTCCTGGCCAAAAGGGGTACAATAAACCTGTTATGCACTTAGCGTAGCACTTTAAGAACAAGGAAGAATGGCATGAAGAAATACCTGCTGCGGAAACTGTCCCTCAGCGATCAGGACTATCGTCGCATACTGGGCATTACAGGGCCAGCGATGCTGGAGCTGATCATGTCGCAGCTTTTCGCGATGGTGGATACCATCATGCTGGGGCACACCACCATGTCGGCGGTGGCAATTGCCGCGGTGGGGCTGACCAATAACCCGGTCAATCTTCCACTGGGAATCCTGACCGCCTTTAATGTAGGCACCACCGCGTCGATCGCGTGGGCAATCGGCGGCAAGGACGTGCCCGGGGGCCGCGCGCTGGGGCGCACCGCGCTGGGGCTTAACCTCATGCTGGGCACACTGGCCACCGTCATCGGCGTCGCGTTTGCCGCGCCCATCGTGACCTTCATGGGCGCGCAGGCCGATACCTTCACGTATGCGCGCGACTACATGCGCATTGTGTCGTGGGGCTTTTTGCCCGCCGCGATCAATATGAGCGTCACCGCCACCTTGCGCGCCGCCGGGCAGACGCGCCAGCCCATGCTCTACAATATGGGCGCCAACCTGCTCAACGTCGTGGGCAACTGGGTGCTGATCTTCGGCCACCTGGGCTTTCCCCGGTTGGGGGTGGCAGGCGCGGCGATCTCGACCACTTTCTCGCGCGTGGCCGGGGCGGCGGCGGCACTGTGGGTGCTCTATGGCACCGATACGCAGGTGCGCCTGAAAATCCGCGACGGCATCTCGCTGCGCTGGCAGCACGTGCGGCGCATCCTAAAGATTGGCGCGACCACCGCCGCCGAGCAGACGCTGATGCAGATCGGTTTTATGCTCTTTGCGCGCAGCGTCAGCGCGCTGGGCACGGTGATGTTTGCCGCGCACCAGATCGGACTGAGCATCAACGGCCTGACCTGGGTACCCGCGCAGGCATTCGGCGTGGCGGGCACGACACTGGTCGGCCAGTACATGGGCGCGGGCGAGCCGCAGCGCGCCAAGGAGTGCGCCATTGTCACCCAGCGCGCGACCATGGTGGGCAATCTGTTTGTGGCGGTGCTGTTCTTGGTGGGCGCTAGCTGGTTCGCCCGGCTGTACACCAACGACGCGGCGGTCATCGCCGTGACCGCGACGGTGCTGCGCATCATGATGCTGGGCATGCCCGGCGTGGCGATCCAGTTGCCGTACGCGTCGGCATTGCGCGGCGCGGGCGACGCGATCTTCCCACTGATGGCGTCGTTTGCGGGCATTTGGATTTTCCGGGTGCTGCTTGCGCCGGTGTTCATGCACACGCTGGGCTGGGGGCTGAACGGCGCGTGGATATGCATTTCGCTGGACCAGCTGATGCGCGCATGCGTGGTCAGCGCCCGCTTCCACCACGGTGGATGGATGAAACGCGCGGCCAAACCGGCCGCAGTGACCGAATAGACAGGAGAGCAATCTATGACCAACCAACCGATCAAACGCAGCAATCGCGTGCAGGCATTCCTGCGCTTTTACCGCCCGCATTGGCGGCTGTTTGCGCTGGATATGGTGTGCGCGCTGGTCATTGCGCTGGTGGACCTTGCCTTCCCCATGGTGACGCGCCACGCACTGAATACCTATCTGCCGGACATGCTGTACACCGCGTTTTTCCTGATCATTGGCGCGATGACGCTGGGCTACATGCTGCGCGCGGTGATGTCCTACATCGTGTCCTACTTTGGCCACTACATGGGCGTGCTGATGGAGGCCGACATGCGGCGCGACATCTTCACGCAATTGCAGCGGCTTAGCTTTCGCTTCTACGACCACAACCGCACCGGACGCCTGATGAGCCGCGTGACCACCGACCTGTTTGAGATCACCGAGCTCGCGCATCACGGCCCGGAGGATTTGTTCATCTCCATGGTGACCATTGTGGGCGCGCTGATCTATCTCTTCGGCTTGCAGTGGCGGCTGGCACTGCCGATGTTCCTGATGGTGCCGCTGATTGTCGGCTTCTCGCTGATGCTGCGCGCGCGCATGCGCAAGGCGTCCGCGCAGGTCAAGGAGAAAATGGCGGGCATCAACGCGGACCTAGAATCCAGCATCTCTGGCGCGAAAACCGCCAAAGCGTTTTCCAACGAGCAATACGAGATCGACAAGTTTGAGCAGGGCAACAGGCGCTTTATGGGCGCAAAGGGCAGCTTTTACAGCGCGATGGGGCTGTTCCACGGCGGCACGGAGTTCCTGATGGGCATGATGGGCGTGGTGGTGCTGCTGGTCGGCGGCGTGCTGATGATGGACGGCCAATTGAATCTGACCGAGCTGATCACCTTCAACCTGTTTGTGGGCACCATCACCGCGCCGATTAAGAAGCTGACCAGCTTTATGGAGCAGTATGTGGTGGGCATGGCGGGCTTTAACCGCTATATGGAGATCATGGACGAGAGCCCGGACATTACCGACGCGCCGGACGCTGTCGATCTGACAGACATCAAGGGCGATATCGCGTTTGAGCACGTCGCGTTTTCCTATAACGATGGCGGGGACAGCGTGCTGACGGACGTGAACCTCAGCATTCCCCGGGGCAAGACGCTGGCGCTGGTTGGGCCGTCGGGCGGCGGCAAGACCACGCTGTGTCAGCTGATACCACGCTTCTATGATGTGCAGGGCGGCAAGGTGACGCTGGACGGTATCGACATCCGCCAGATCAGGCTGAGCAGTCTGCGCGGACACATCGGCATCGTGCAACAGGATGTGTTTCTGTTTGCGGGCACGGTGCTGGACAACATCCGCTATGGCCGCGTGAACGCCACGATGGAAGAAGTGATCGAGGCGGCTAAGCGCGCGGAGATTCACGAGGACATCTTGCACATGCCCGACGGGTATGACACGCTGGTGGGCGAGCGCGGCACGCTGCTGTCCGGCGGGCAAAAGCAGCGCGTATCCATCGCGCGCATTTTTCTCAAAGATCCGCGCATCCTGATTTTGGACGAGGCGACCAGCGCGCTGGATACCGCCACGGAGGTCAAGATTCAGCAGGCGTTTGAGCGGCTGGCGGTGGGGCGCACCACCATTGTGATTGCGCACCGTTTGTCCACCATCCAGAAAGCCGACGAAATCGCGGTCATCGGCGATCGGGGCGTGCTGGAGCAGGGCACGCACGCGCAACTAATCGCGAAAAACGGCGTCTATGCCGGACTCACGCAGGCCCAGCGCCTGACCAACCAAGGATGATGCCAGCAAATGCCGCGATCTTTTTGGGAAGATACCGCATCTATATTGCGTTTCAACTAATAATGTATCAGCAACTGTAGGAGTGATTGCATTGCAAAAGTCGGTTTACTTTGACGAGTTCGTTGCCTGCGTCGAGGATCTGTTGGCGACGCAGGAAGTGCGCAAGATGCGCCTTTTCTCTCACCATGCGAACGTATCGTGCCTGGAGCACAGTGTGGCGGTGGCGTACACCAGCTTTCTGTTCTGCAAGCGCTTTGGCCGCGACGCGAAGGCCGCTGCCCGTGGCGGACTGCTGCACGATTTGTTCCTGTATAACTGGCGCGTGAAGGGCAGCCATGAGGGCTTGCACGGGTTTACGCATCCCGCCGCCGCGCTGAAAAATGCCGAGCAGCTCACCAACCTGTCGGATTTGGAGCGCGAGATCATTCTGTGCCACATGTTCCCGATGGGCATGCGGGTGCCGGCGCACATGGAGAGCATCACGGTGTGCATGATGGATAAAATCTGCGCCATCAATGAGTTCTTTGGTGCGATTGCGCTGTTCAGCCTGCGCCATCGCGTGGCTGAAGTGCTGTACGCGTAACGCCATACGACGGGAAAAAGGAGGAAACACGGATGAAAAAGCTGTTGCGCCTTCTGTGCTGCGCGGGATGCGTGTGCGCCCTGATGACCGCCACCGCGCTTGCGGCGCCGGAGCTTAGCATGGTGTTTCCTGACAACGATGTTGTGACGCCGGGCGGCCAGCTGGGCATTACGTTCGAGGCCAGCGAGGCCGCTGATCTGGTGCTGACCTGCGTGGCGGCGGACGGCACGCGCGCCGAGTTAGCGCGCACGGCAGTGGCTGCGGGGCCCGGCGAATTTACCTGGGATGGCCGTATTGACGGCGCGGACGCACCGGGCGGCATGTGCACCCTAGAGCTTGTGCTGGAGAATGCGCAGGCAGAGCACTCCGCCATGGAGGCGATCAAGGTCGATGTAGTGGGGCAGGGCGGCGCGCATGCCGCCAAGGGTTCGGCATCGGATGCCAAGGCCGGGCCGGTGATCAGCGGTGGCCGCCAGGTATCGCCTTTCCCCGACCCGCACGACAATTGCTACTGGGGCATGAACCCCGACGACTATGATTTGACCAACCCGGATGACCAGCAGAGGCTCTGGGAGATCATGATGCAGCCCATCACCGTGCTGCAAACCGGCCCGACCGACCACATCTATCCACTGGTGAAGCCCGACGCCGATCCGGATGATATCAGCAATCTGGCCGGGCAGCTGCACGGCACCACGCAGGGCGTGCATGTGCTGGAACAGCGCAGCGATGGCTGGTCGCTGATCGAGGCGTACTCCAACGACGGGTACCGCGCGCCGGACGAGGACGCTTTGCACGCACTGGACGCGCAGCTCATCCACGGGTATGTGCGCACCAGCCAGCTTAAAGAAGTAAAGCCCAACACCAATACCGCGCTCATCATCGACAAGCTGACGCAGCGGCTGTATATCTTTGAAAACGGCAAGCTGATCGGCGAGCTGCTGATTTCCACCGGCTTTCCCACCGAGAAACAGCCCTATCTGGAAACCCCGGCGGGGGAATACCTGTCGGCCAGCAAGGTGGGTGCGTTTGTCAACGGCAAGATGACCTGCGATCTGGCGATCCGCATCAATGGTGGTGTGTTGCTGCATGAGGTGCCACATCTGGCCATGGCGGATGAAACGCGCAACTATACGCCCTTCGAGCCCTATCTGGGGCAAAAGGCCAGCCACGGCTGCGTGCGTATCCAGCGCATGAAGAGCAATACCGACTATAACATGGGCTGGCTGTGGAACAACCTGAAGAAGAGCAGCAAGGTGCTGATTTGGGACGATCAGGGGCGCAGCGTGCCGCCGCAACCGGCGGGCACCGTGGTCTATTACAACCCGGAGGGCGGCAAGAGCTATCATTGCGACGCCAACTGCGCCGCCGTGAAGGAACGCTTTCTGCCGCTCAAAGAGCTGCCCTATGAGCAGCTATACACCGAGCCATACACCAAGCTGATTCCCTGCTATGGCTGTCTGCCGCCGCCGCGCGCCACCGACCTGACGACTGTGGACATCCCGGACGATGTCATTGGTGGCGGAACAGACGATATCTGATAAGGGGAGGGAGAGGCCATGCGAAAAGTCCTGTGCGCATTGTTGTGCGCTGGGTTGCTGTGCGCGGTGTTTTCCGGCGCGCCCGCTTCAGCACAGACGCCGACGCTGACCGATGTGTTCCCGGATATCGACCAACTGGCGGTGGATCACCGCGATATCTTGACCGTTACCTACACTGCCAGCGAGGCAGGCACGCTGAGCGTCACCGCCAAGCAGGGCGGGGCCGAGGCGGTGGCACTGTCCAAGCAAACCATACAGGCCGGGCCGGGCAGCTTTGCCTGGGATGGCAAGGCCAAGAACAAGCCGATCACCGACGGCACCTGGTCGGTGCAGCTGCAACTGACCAACGAGGCGGGGGAGCAGTCGGCCATCGAGGGCGTGGTGGTGACGGTGTTTGCCGCCAAGCCGACGCCGGTGCCCACAGAAAAACCGATTCGCACGCCTTCGCCCGAGCGGCAGAGTTCACAGTATTCCGATCCGCATACCGATTGTTTTTGGTCGCTGGATTTGGACAACCTAGACATCTATGACGCCAAGGATCAGCAGAAAATCTGGCATATTTTGACGCAGCCAGTTACGGTGCTGGACATCCACCCGACCGAGCACGTCTATCCGCTGGATAGCCCGACCGCCGACCCCAAGGACAGCGCGCACTTTACCGGGCAGCTACATGGGCAATCGCAAGCGGTGCATGTGCTGAAAGATTTGGGCAACGGCTGGACAGAGATCGAGGCCTATACCAACGATGGGTACAAGGCGCCGCGCAATTCTCTGCGCACACTGGTGGGCAATCTGATCCACGGCTACGTCAAGACCGAGCTGCTCAAGGTCGTTACGCCCGATCAGCATATTGGCGTGGTCATTGATAAGCTGACGCAGCGGCTGTATGTGTTCGAGGACGGCAAGCTGACCGGTGAAACAGCGGTGTCCACCGGCAAACCCACCAAGAGCCAACCCTATACAGAAACCCCGGCGGGCGAGTTCCTGTGCGATAGCTGGGTGGGCATGTTCATCAACGGCAATATGTTCTGCGATCTGGCGATCCGCATCAATGGCGGCGTGCTGCTGCACGAGGTGCCGCACAAACAGGGCGAGAACGAATACCGCGATTACTCCGCCTTTGAGCAGTACCTAGGGCAGAAGGCCAGCCATGGCTGCATCCGTGTGCAGCGCAAGGCCAACGACAAAGAAATCAATATGAAGTGGCTGTGGGACCACCTGAAGCGTGACGCGAAGGTGCTGGTGCTGGATGACCGGGGCCGCTCGCTGCCGCCGCCCGACCCGAACACACAACTGTTCTATAACCCCGAAGGCGGCAAGAACTATCACGCGCTGGCGCGCTGCCCGGGCGTGAAGGAGCGATTCCTGCCGCTCTCGCCGTTCCTCTATGGCGAGCTGCTCATGGCGCCGTATGACACGCTGACGCCTTGCCCGGTCTGCGATCCGCCCTCGCGCTATGAGGGGGAAGAGGGCATCTACTTTGCCGAGGAAGTGCCCGACGACATCATCGGCGGCGAGAATGACGCCAGCGAGATTGATCAGGAGGTTGACCCCGACACCTATGCGGTGGAGGAGCAGCCGGAGGGATAACCCGGGGAATAACAGTATATCATGTAAACACATAAAACACGGGGCCTTCGCCAATTTGGCGGGGGCTCCTTTTGTGCGCGGCAGCGCGCGAACTTTGGCGGCGCGCGCGCATACGCTGGAAGGGAGGACCCTACTATCACCCGGTCTGTCGCGCGGCAAAGGCGGCATGACCCCCAAAGGAGATGCGTATATGAATGCACTACATGTCGGGCAATGCGGCTGCGCTCGTCCCATGATGACGTTGACGGGCACGGTGACTAGCGCGACCGGCCCGGTGGCCAACGCGCTGCTGCGATACACGTCGGGCGCGGTATCCGCCACGACCTATGCCGACGCGCAAGGCCGCTACAGCCTGCAAGTGTCGCAGGGCAGCACGGTGACCATCACGCCGGAGGCGGGGCTGGGCGTCACCGTCACGCCGCCGACGCGCACGATAGGGCCGGTCTGCGCGGCGCAGACTGGTTTGGACTTCGTCTATTCGCCGCTGACCCCGCCCGGGACGTTTACGCTCAGCGGCACGCTGTCGGGCCCGCCGGGCACCAGCGGCACGGTCAGCTATACCATCAACGGCGTGGCTGGCAGCGTCGCGACCGACACGCTGGGCAACTATGCGTTCACTGTGCCTGCCGGAGCGACGGTGCTTATCACGCCGCCGGTGATCGCCGGGCAGACGCCGTCACCCGCCACAATCGCACTGAATAACGTGCAGGCCAACACTCCGAACCTGAATTTCGCGTATTCGGCAGCCGGGCTGACGGTCAGCGGCGCGATAACCAACGTGCCGGGCAATGTGCCGGTTACAGTCGCGTACACCATCAACGGCGTACCCGGCAGCACCGTCAGCAATCCCGCCGCGGGCGGCGCGTACAGCATTACCGTGCCCAGCGGCGCCACGGTGTTTGTCGCGGTGCCGATAATTGGCGGGGCAGAGCCCAATCCGCCTTCGCGCCTGCTGACCAATGTCACGACCAATATGCCCAACCAGAACTTTGTGTATGGGCCACCGGCGCTAACGGTCAGCGGCCTGCTGACCGGCCCCTTGGGTGCCGCGCTGGCAGGGATTGAGATTCTCTACAGCGTGAATGGGCAACTGCGCACTACCAACAGCGACGCGACCGGAAATTTTGCGCTGGACGTGGCACAGGGCGACCGTGTGGTCATTGAACTGGTTCCGCCGTCCGGGTTCATGGTCAATCCGACCGGGATTGTCATCGACAACGTGCAGGGCAATCTGCCGAATCAGAATTTTGCGCTGTCGATCGATCCGGCGACCACCGCGATGATCAGCGGAACCCTGTCCGGCGCGATTGACCCGGTCTTTCAACCGCTGACCGCGCGCATCAATGGCGGCGCGCCGATCACACTGCTGACCAACATGACGGGGCAATATTTGCTGCCGGTGCCGCTGGGCGCGTCGGTGGTGATCGAGCCGCCGGTTATCCTGGGCCGCACCGCGACGCCGCCCAGCTACACCCTGACCAATGTGATGACCGACCTGCCGGGCCGTGACTTCGTGTACACCGCATAACACGCCGCAGCATAGGGTATAGGGGGATCGCGCGACGCGCCCCCCGTACTCAGATGATGCAAAGGAGATATGAAAATGGCCTGTTTTTCTTCGTGCAACGGCCTCGGTACGCTGACCAGCTTTGATTCCGTTAGCGCGCTGAACGCTGGTTGTGGTTTTTCTTCCGGTTTCGGATGCAATGCGTGCGGCGGCGGCTGTGGTGGATGTTCCGGCTGCGGCGGTGGCTGTGGTGGCTGTGGCGGCTGCGGTGGTTGCGGCTGCATCAATCCCTGCGATTGCCCCAGCGGCTGCCGTCATACCCATGTGATGCTGACCGGCACTGTGACCGGCGTGGGTGGACCGGTGAGCGGTATGCCCGTACAATATACCGTCAATGGCCAGACGCAGACCACCACCACCGACGCGAACGGCAATTATTCCATCGTGGTGCCGGTTCGATCGACGGTCACCGTCGCGCCGCAGGCTGGCCTGGGCGTGACCGTGACGCCGCCAACCCGCACGGTCAGCGTCGCCTGCGAGGGGCAGACCGGTCTGAACTTTACGCTGACGCCGGTCGTGCCGCCAACCGCTGAATAAACGCCCAATGCATACAAAACCACGCGCATAAGCGCGTGGTTTTGCTTGCTGTGTCTTATCGGGGCGTCTTACCACTTCTCGCCGTAGCTGAGATAGATATCCTGAATCACATTCTTTTGATCGAGGAACGCATCGACCAGATCGGGATCGAAGTGCTTGCCGCGCGTTTCCACCATGGCCTGCAACGCCTGGTCAAACGGGCGCGAGCGGCGATAGGGACGCAGGGACAGCAGCGCGTCCAGTACATCGGCCAGCGCCACAATGCGCGCGGGCAGCGGGATCTGCTCGCCACGCAGCCCGGCCGGATAGCCGGAGCCGTCCCACTTCTCATGATGCGACAGCGCGATCTGCCGCGCCACCTGCAATGTGCCCTGCTGATCCTCGGTGTCGGGCACTTCCAGCGCCTGCGCGCCATACACCGTGTGCTTCTTCATGATGTCGTATTCTTCGGGCGTCAGGCGGCCGGGCTTTAATAGGATGGCGTCCGGGATCGACACCTTGCCGATATCATGCAGCTGGCAGCAGAGCACGATGCGCGACGCGTCGTCCTCGCCGAGCGCACGGTCGGGAAACAGCTTGTTGTACCCCACAATGATCTTGCGCACCACGGACTGCATGCGCTGGATGTGCGTGCCGCGCGCTTGGTCGCGGTATTCGACCAGATTGGCAAACAGTGTCACCAGTGTGTTGCGCTCGGTCAGCGCGCTTTCGGCACGCTCCTCGGCCAGCAGATTCATGTGCTGGCGCAGATCGAACAGCTCCAGATACAGCGACACCTGCCGCAGCAGCGCGGCGGGCAGGAACGGCTTGCGCACCACGTCGATGATCGCCGGGTCACGCGCGTCCTCCAGTGTCTGCGTCAAGTCGGTGCCGCTCATCAGCATCACCGGCAGCGCATGATGCTGCGGTTGCGCGTGGATAGCGCGCACCACTTCCAGCCCGGGCATGTCGGGCATTTGCGCGTCGATCAGCGCCAGATCGGCGGTGTTTTGCTCCAGATAGTGCAGCGCCTCGGTGCCGGTGCGCACCGGCACGCACTGGTACTGGTCCTTGAGCAGGCCATGCACCAGCATCAGCACAATGTTGTCGTCGTCAACGATCAGGATGGTTTTGTGTGCGTTACTCATGGGTCACCTCTTTGGCAGCTTTGGCGGCAGTGGGGGTGGCGCTGTCGGCCTGTGTGGTCAGGTTTTCCAGCAGGGTGTTGACCTGCTCGTGCGCGCCACGGTAGTCAAACAATTGCAGCGCGTCCAGCAACGCGCCGAATTGCTCCGGCGTGACATGCACCAGCGCATCGTGCAGTGCCAGCATGGTTTGGTTGGCTTCGTTGTATTGATAGGCCAGCACTTGCCCATGCAACTGTTCGAGCAGCAGGATCTCGCTGGGTTTCTGGGTACCGGACAGGCTGCACTGATGTAACGCGGATTCCAGCAGCGCATGGTAGCTGGACAGCTCATGCACGAAGAAGCGCATGTTTTCGCGCGCGAAGCCCAGGTCGCCTTGCTCCAGCGAGGTGGATAGCAGCTTGGCGCGGATGGACAGGCGTGTTTCGCCGATGTGCGCCAGCAGCTTGCGCACCGCTTGCAGCGCGCCGACCAGCGCGGGGTACTGTGTGATGTGGCCCGCGCTGCGCGTGAGCAGCGCGATGTGGGGGGTCAGCTGCATGCTGACCGACTGCATCTCGGCCAGGTAGTCGTCGATCTGCTCGATGTTGCCGGTGGACAGCAGATAGGATGCGCGCTGCAACGACAGCGGGCGCAACGCTTGCTCCAGCTGCGACAGGCGCGCTTGCAGGTAGCCGCCTTGCGAGCCGCCGGTCTGCGTGACGACCTGCTTTTCCAGCGGCAAATACTCGGCCAGCAACTGGCTGAGCTTGGGCAGCTCGATCGGCTTGGCCAGCATGTCGGTGGCGCCGGCGGTCAGGAACATCTTGCGCGATTCGGGCATGACGTTGGCCGAGAGCATCAGGATATTCTGCTTGGCGAAGCGGCCGCCCATCTGCCGGATGGCGCGCACCACCTCGACGCCGTCCATCTCGGGCATCACATGATCGACAAACACGATGTCGTACGCGCTGTTCTCCAGCATCGCGATGCCTTGGCGGCCAGACGACGCGCGGTCTACCTGTAGGCCAAACAGCGACAGCAGGTTGGAGGCCACCATCAGGCTGACCTCGTTGTCGTCGATGAGCAGCACGCGCGCATCGACGGTCTGGAAGATGCATTCGCGGTTACGCTGGGTGGACGCGGCAATGCCCCCGGCGGTCTGCACGTCGTTGAGCAGCGCGGACAGCGAAATAATATGCAGCGGCTGGAACAGCACGCGGTCGGTCATGCGGATGTACGCGGTCAGCGCGGTCGCCGGATCAATGAGCAGCGCGCGCTGGCAGCCCGGTGTGGAGGGCTGGCGCACCCAGGTGTACGCGGATTCAGCCGACAGGTCGATGAGCATATGCGTGAACCCGGCAGCCTCGTTGGGCAGGCCCTGCACCGCCTTGACCTTTAGCCGTGCGGCCATCTCAATGGCGTTGTCGGCAAACTCCTGCTGATCGGTGCAGACCAATAGGCGCTTGTTGCGCGCATCAGGCACCTCGGCGATCGGCATGTCGCCGACAATCTGCTGCGGTATGGTGAAGAAGAACGTGGTGCCCTGGCCGGGCGCGCTGCGCACATCGAGCTGGCCGTGCATCAGGCTGACCAACTGGCGGCTGATCGCCAGCCCCAGACCAGTGCCCTGGCGGTTGTGCTTGCGGGTGGTTTCCAACTGCTCGAACACGCCAAACAGCCGCCCCACATCCTGCGGACTGATGCCCACGCCGGTGTCCACGACCTCAAAGCGCAGCATGATCTGGCTGTCGTGATACTGCCGCTGGATGCGCAGGGTCACATAGCCCTTTTCGGTAAATTTGACGGCATTGCCTAAAAGGTTAAGCAGCACCTGGCGAATGCGCACGCTATCGCCGATCATCTCCTTGGGGATGTCCGGGTCGATCTGCGTCAGGAACGACAGACCGCGGTCGCGCGCGCGCATGCTGATAATGGACACCACATCGTGGAACATGGTGGCGAAGTCGTAGCGCTCCTCATAGAGCTCCAGCTTGCCCGCCTCGATCTTGCTGATGTCCAGAATGTCGTTGATCAGTCCGAGCAGGTTCTGCGAGGCCAGCTTGATGTTCTCGGCCTGCATGTGCTCGGTGGCGCCGAGCTGGTCGCTCAATAGCAGCATATCGGCCATGCCCGAGATCGCATGCATCGGCGTGCGGATTTCGTGGCTCATGCTGGCCAGGAAGTCGTTTTTCACTTTGTCGGCTTCGCGCAGGTCAAACTGGCTTTCCCACAGTTGGTCGCTCAGGCTCTGCGCGCGGTCCAGCGCGTCGATGGTTTGCAGATGAATGCGCTCTAACGCCAGCGCGATGCCCCAGCCAAAGACCAGCAGCACGACGTAGAAGCCGATGACCAGCGTAACGCTTTGCTGCGGCAGCAGCGTCAGCTCCACCAGCGCGCCCAGCGTCATCATCGCGCTGTGCAGCGCCTGCCAGAATCGGCGCTCTTCGTTGTTCTGGACCGCCTGCGCGGCCAGCAGCGGCGACAGCAGCGTCAGGCTGACAATCAGCAGACCGCTGGAGCACCCGCCGAACGCCCATTGCGCGGCGGTGGGGTAGAGCAGCCAGAAGAACAGCGCCACGCGCAGCGACCACGTGCGTGACAGCAGCGAACCGGCGGTCAGTGCCATCGCGAGCGCGACCGGCAGCAGCAACAGCACCGCTGCCAATTCTACCCAGCGCGCGGCCAGAATCAGCGGCACACAGCACAGCAGCGTCAGCATAAAAAAGCACGCCAAGAGCAGCAGCAGCCACTGGCGGTTCAGATCAGTCGGGGTTTTGGAGGCGGTAAAAAAGGGGAAAGAAAAGGCCTTGCGCGCCCGCGAGACAATTGCCGGAACCATGCGCATGCCCCCTCTGTCTTTTGTATACGTCGAAAAAATCCCTGTCTAACAGTATAACATAATTTTCCGGCGCTGCAACCAAATATTGTCGAAACATACGTCGAAACATGGCGGAATACCACACGCTTTTAGTTGACGCAGGAAAACCCGGACTGTATAATGTTACTATCTGGATTTGTGCAATCATTCCGGGTGCTCAAACGCGAGGAGAGGGGGAAGGCGCATGCTGGATACCGGCATGATATTGGCGGGTGCGGTCACGTTGCTTCTCCTTTGGTACGCGCTGTGGAAGGGTCTGCTGCCCGGGCTATTGGGCATTGATCCGCATCGGACCCGCGTGAAGGATAAGCTGCGTGGGGTGGATACCTGGGTGCTGACCATCGGCCAAGCGGCACTGATGATCGGCGCCGCACCGCTCTTTGGATATACCATCGCGCTTCAATTCGGCGCGATGCCCACACTCATTTGGATTGTTGGCGGCGCGATGCTGCTGGCCGCGCCGGTGCAGGTGGCGCTGCTGTGGCTGGCCGTGCGCCGTGGCGAAAAGAATATCACCAGCCTGATGCCCGAAAAAAGCGGGTGGGGCAAGCGTGTGCTGGCGGTGCTGGCATGGGCGCTGTGCGTGGTGACCATCGCTGTGCTGGCGGATACCGCCGCTACCGGGCTGGACGGCAGCGTGCAGAAGATGCAGCCCAAGGACTTTGTGACCGATTCTGCGGGTTATGAGGCGGCGCTGGACAAGGCGCGCACCGAGGGACTGCAACTGGATATCATGCCGTTTGTCGATGCCCAGGCATACGAAACAGCGCAGCAAGACAGCGCGTGGGAATCCACCCGCCGTGCGGAGGTTGCCGCCGCCACGGTGGCGGTACTGCTGCTGGCGCTGCTGTTTGGACGGCTGGTCATTGACGAGCGCCGACGCGCGCTGCCATGGCTGCTGGTGATTTTGTTTTTGTTCGGCTATTATCTTCTGTGGTCGTCGGGCGTCGCGGTGATCACCCTGCCGCGCGGTCAGTGGATGATTCTGCTGTTTGCGTATGCCGCGTGGATGCTGTTCGTGCCCGCGCGCAAGCTAAGCCACCCGCGCGACATGCTGACTGGCGTGTTTGCGCTGGGCATGTCGGTGGTGGCAGCGGTCGGCGCGCTGATGGGGCCGCGCGCGATGCCCGAGCCCGTGTTTGCGGGCTGGACGACCAGCACCACGCCGATGATGCTGCCCATCCTGTGCACCGCGATGCTGGCCGGGGGCGCGAATCTGCTGACCGCGCTGTCGTCGGTCAAGCGCAATACACGCTACATTCGCAGTGAGCGGCAGACCGTGCCGGTGGCGCTGGGCGGCACGCTGATCGCCGCCTTTGTGGGCGTGGTGTTTACAGTTGGCGCGGTGGCCTGTCGCCAGCAGGCCGTTGGCGCGGTCGGCGCGTTCTCCGGCCCGCGCGAGGTCATGGGCGCGGTGGCGGCGATGATGGCGCAAACCGGCCTGCCGTACGCGTGGGCGACCCAGTGGGTGATGCTGGTGTGCGTTGGCTGCGCGATGGGCGCGCTGGATATGGCGACGCGGTTGGCGTGCTCGCTGCTGTATGATGAGTTTGCGTCGGACACAGTGCCCGGCGGCTTGTTCGCGCCGGAGCGGCTGTTGGCCGCACTGGTCACCTTGGCGGGCGCGTTCCTGCTGGTGATGGATGCCGACTACTGGGGGCTATGGCCCTATGCGGGGATGCTGTCGCTCGGGCTGTGCGGCGCGCTGCTGCTGACTGTGACCGGCTGGCTGCGCCGTGCCAAGCGGCCGCGCGCATGGCTGATCTTGCCCGCGCTGATTATGCTGCTGCTGGCGCTGGGCGCGGTGGCGGTGGTTGTGTGGAACCATGTCGCGTAAGGGTGGGCGGCCGAATGGGAAAGGGGGAGCAGCAATGAAGCATCGTGGCGCCAAGCTGCTGTGTCTGCTTTTATGTATGGGGGCGCTGTGTGCAATCGCGATCAGCGCAAGCGCGGCCAAGGCGACGCGCCCGGCCATTGATACGATCAAGATGATGCCGGTGGATGGCGGCGTGCGCCTGATTGCCATCATGCGCGCGGCACCGGACGACACCGAATATAGATGGCAAATATTGGACGACAAAAACTGGAGCACCATGCCCGACAGCGACAAACCGATCTATGAGCGCATCGGCATGGAAAACGGCAAGAGTTATGCCTTCCGCCTGATCGCGCAGAACGCGCGCGCGCGGCAGATTTCGTCCCGGATCACCTTTACCTATAGCTCGGCACAGGATGCGCTGCTGCCCGCCACCGGCACCATCGAAGGCAAGGCGACGCCGGTGCTGGCCACCGCGACGCTGCAAGGCACCAAACTGAGCATGCTCAAGATAGGCGATCCGGTCAATGTGCTGGGCTTTGAAAAGGCGTTCGCGATGATCGAATATGCCGAGAGCGCCAGCGGGTTTGCCTATATCTCCGCCAATTACCTGAATATGGCGCTGGAACCGGCGTTAGACGGCGTGGCCAGCAAGCGGTGCGATCTGTTCAGCGACAAGAATACCAAGAAGGAAACGCGCATGACCTCGCTGCCCAAAGATACGCCGATCAAACTGCTGTCGCGCGAGGGGCCGTGGTGGCGCACCGAGTGGGAAGGCAAGATAGCCTACGTGCAAAGCGGCTTTGTGACGCTAAAATAAGGGAAAACAAAAATTCCTCGCCGCCGGTGGGCGGCAGCAAAAATACACGAATCCTCGTTTGATTTCGTGCAATAGCTCGCGGATAAGATCAGCGAGATATGCGGGAAACCGAACGAGGATCAGTATTGTCCGTCATGCCCAAACGGCGTCGGGGAATGGCGCGCGTGGAAAGCGCGGCGCGGTCAATAGCGGTAGCGCCGCAGATTGCGCGTGCCGGTCATGCGGAACAGCGTGCGCTGGTAGAGCTCCAGTATGCGGCGGGCAAAGGTTTCCTGCGAGTATTGCTGCGCGGTGTGCTCGGCGGCTTGCCCCAGCGCGTGGCCGTCGGAGGTTAGCGCGGTGAGCAGCGCCGGGGCGATGCCCGCAGGCTCGGTGAACAGCAGGCCGTTTTTGCCGTGCTCGATGACGCCGGTCAGGCAGGGGTCGTCCTGCGCAACAATGCACAGCCCGCTGGCCATCGCCTCGATGTAGGTTAATCCCTGCGTTTCGGATGTGGACGCGTTGACGAATACATCGCCCATCGCGTAGAATTGGTCGATATCGGTCCATGGGCGCGGGCCGGGGAACAGCACGCGATCGGCGATGCCCAGCGTCGCGGCCAGCTTTTTCAGCTTGTCGATCCACGGCCCTTCGCCGATGAGCACCAGTACGGCGTTGGGCTTCGCCTGGAATACCTCGGGCATGGCTTTGAGTACGACCTCCAGATTCTTCTCCTTGGCGATGCGGCCAATATAGAGGATGACGCGGCTGCCATCGGGCACACCGCAATCCTTGCGACAGGCTTGCCGCTGCGCCACGGTATGCAGCGACGGCGCAAACCGGGCAATGTCCAGCCCGGTGGGAATGACGTCGATCGGTGTGCGCACACCATACGCGCGTAGCTTGTCCTCAATCTTGGCGGTCGGCGCGATGATCTGATCGCAGTGATTGCACCACACCGCGCTGACTTTCCCGGCCAGCTTGCGCGCCTGCGCGTCCGCAACGCCGTGCGTGACGTAGTAGGTGTAGTCCTCCCACGCGGTGTGATAGGTGTGCAGGCAGGTGCAGTGCTGCATCTTGGCGGCCAATCGCCCCAGCATGCCCACCAGATACTCGCTGTGCGTGTGGATGATGTCAAAGCGATAACGATTTACGCGGCGAATCAGCATGGGATCGAGCATCATGCTGCGCCGATCCTTTAGAAAGATCAGCGGCGTGCTGGCGATGATGTGTACGTTCTTTTCGCGCGGGGTGGCCTTTGTGCCCGGCGCGAACACATGCACCTCATGCCCCAGTGCGGTTAGTTGATGGAACATGGTCAGCACCGAGGTGGCGACGCCGTTGATTTCCGGCCAATAGGAATCGGTGAATAAGCCGATACGCATGGTGGATCTCCTTTTCATACGGGCAGTGAATAATGCAACCATACCATAGCGCGCTTTGTCGTGTCAATGTAAGGGTCGGGACAAGTCATGCGGCTTGTGATATAATAGCGTAAATGTGCATACAAAGGGGCCGAACGATGATAGAGCGCCATAATGAAATGGATATCCGGCACGAAACTTCGCGCGGTTTTTTTCGGCGCGGACGAAGCCTGTTCATCTTCCTGTGCATCGCCGTGGTTTGCGCGGCGATATTTGGGCTGCGCACACTAACGACGCGCATCCCCGCATTGACCCATCAATCTATAGAATACAGCTATGCGCTGTCTGACGACCGAACCATGGTGGTACCGGTTGGCGGCAAGCTGACCGTTCCCTTTCAAGCGCTGATGGATCGTCTGATCAGCGTGGGGGTGCAGGTAAAGCCTGTCACAACGCAAGCCAGCGACGGCGTGGTGCGGCTGACCCTGTGCGACGCCACACAACAGGCGCTGGCGCAAACAGAAATCCCAGCCGGTCAGTGGTACAGCGCGGCCACACACACCCTGGCGGTGAGTCAGCCGGTGCGGGTGGGCGAAGCCTATACCCTGACAGTGGAGCTGCTGAACGCGGCGGGCGAACTGGGGTTTGCGGTGATTCAAGGGGCCGGGTATCCGCAACCGACCGCGAGCACAGAACCGCAAGCCAGCGTGATCTTCCTCTACGGACAATTTTTGAGCACGCGCGTGACCAATCTGGTTGTGCTGACCATGCTGATGACCGCGCTTGCTTTATTGGCTTTGTTCCTTCTTTTTGCCAATGAGAGCGGACGCAGGGCGGCGCGCTGGGCGTGGATGATCCTCGCACCGATTGTTTTGCTGGCGCTCGTCGAGGGCATCCAACTGGAGTCGGACATGTTTGCGCATATCGGCGGCTGGCTGGCGGTGCTGCTCTACGCGGCGATGATGTGGCTGCTGATGGGCGTGCTGGGCAGCAGCCGGTTGGCGCAAATTTCTGTGGCGGCGGTGTGGTTTGTGCTGGCGCTGGTCAGCCGATACAAGATGCAGTTCAAAGGCACGCCGCTTGTGCCGTGGGATATTTTTTCTGCCTATACCGCCGCCGACGTTTTGGGTGGATATGCACTCACCTGGTCGTCGCGGGTGGCGCTCGGCATCGTGGGCTGGATCGGCTATGGTGTGATCAGCTGGTGCGCCGCGGTACGCTGGTGGCGGATTAGCCGCCGGTTGTTGGCCGTTTTGCTGGCGACGGGGGTATTGGCCGGTACGGTGTGGGTCATGTGGGATGGCCGCGTGTTTGGCGGCACAGACAATGACCGCACCAGGGACACCACCTTGTTTTACCAGAATCAGGGCGTGACCGCCGCGTTCATGAACAACACCCGCAAGTTGATCTTGCCGCCGCCGCCGGGGTATGCGCCGGAAAAAGCGGCGGAAATCGTAGGACAACCGCCTGTCAAGCAGGCGCTGCCGACGATGCAGCAAGCGCCCAGCAACATCATTGTGATCATGAACGAGAGCTTCGCCGATCTGCAAAGAATTTTTCCCTTTGCGACCAATCAACCGGCGCTGCCGCGCTATACCGCGCTCAGCCAAGGCACCATGCACGGCACACTGCAAGTGTCGGTCATTGGCGGCGGCACCTGTACCACGGAATTTGAAGTGCTGACCGGCAACTCCGCGCTGTTCATGCCGACCGACAGCACCGCCTATGTGCAGTATATATTGCCTGGAAATCGCAACGCGTATTCTTTGGCCAATAGCCTTAAATCGCAGGGATACCAAACCGTGGCCATACATCCAGCCAACGCGAAAAACTGGAACCGGGAGACAGTCTATCCGCTGATGGGGTTTGATCGCTTTCTGTCAGTGGCGGATATGCAAAATCAGGATGTGCAGGACAAAAGCACGCATGTGCGCGGTGTATACCGCGACGACGCGCTGTATGCGGAGCTGGGCAAGCTGGTGGCCGAGAAACCGGCGGGCAGCAAGCTGTTTATACACTGTGTGACGATACAGAATCATGGCGGCTATACCGATGATCCATCGCAGATGGAACTGGCCGTGCGCCGAACGGACGGCGTGCCCAGTGGCGGACTGGATACCTATCTGTCCCTGATGCGGCTGAGCGATGAGGCGATCTATGGGTTGCTTGAACAAGCAAAAACTTGGCAGGAGCCCACGCTAATCCTGTTCTTTGGCGACCACCAGCCCAAGCTTGCCGAGGCGGTGGGGAAACCTGGCGGGTCTATCGCTGAACAGATGCGCTATTACGAGGTACCGTTCATGTTCTGGAGCAACCAGCCGCTGCCCGCGCAGGCGCTGGGATCGGTCAGCCCCAATTATCTGGGCGGCATGCTGCTGGAGATTGCCGGGCTGTCCATGAGTCCCTATCAGCAATATCTGGCCGGGTTGCGCAGCCTGTGGCCGGTGCTGACCACGCAGGGCGCGCGTGACGCGCGTGGGCATGTATGGGCGCCGCAGCAGGCAATCCAGACCGCGCTGCCGCTGCAACAATATCAAATGGTGCAGTACAACCTGCTGTTTGACAAGCAAGGCAAGCAGGACGCGCTGTTTCAATAGTCTATTCGCGGGTCAGCGAAGCCCAGTCCTCCTCGGTCATCGCGTCATCCAGCAGCTTTTGATAGAGCTGCTGGTTTTTTTCCTCGTCGATGACCAGCATGGAGTCACCGCCATAGCGGAACGTATTGGGCGCGGGGATCTGGAAGCGCACCAGTTCCGCGCGGCGCAGGGAGAACGCGTCGCGTACAAGCGAAAGCTGCTCGCCCAAGGACAGGTCGGTCGCGTAGCTGCCGGAAAGCTGCTTGACCGCGCGCAGCACCTTGCCCACCGATAACCGGCTTTTCATCAGCGCCTGCACCACCATGGACTGGCGATTGACGCGGCCGCCGTCGTCGTCGAGCATGCGGCAGCGCATATACGCCAACGCTTGCGCACCGTTGAGCAGGCAGTCGCCCTCGTGCAAGGCATAGCCGGGGTAGTCCCCGGCATGCTCGCGCAGATAGTTGGCTTCCTGCTTGGTGATGGTGATGGTCACGCCGCCCAGCGCGTCGAGAATATAGACCATGGCGGTGAAGTTCGCCGAAACCACGCCGGAAATCTTGATATGATACTGCTGCTCCAGATAGGCTTTGAGCGCTTGATCGCCATGGTACTGCGCCAGCGTATTCAAGCGGTTCTCGCCGCCCTGGGGCAGTTTGATCTTTGTATCGCGCAAAAAGGAAGTAAACAGCACGCGATTGCCGGTGTAGTCCAGTGTGATCACCGCCATCGCGTCGGTGCGCCCGTCATCTTGATGGATGCCCCAGCCGTCCCGTCCGAGTACCAGATAGTGGCGCATGCCGATAGGGCGTGCCAGCAGCCACAGCGCCAGCCAGACAAGCAGCGCCGCGCCCAGCAGCATCAGCGCGCGCCGAATGGTGCGCTTGCGATTCTCCGGCAGCCATGCGACGCGCAGCCATGCCCGGATGCGCGCGACCAGGGGAGCGAGCCAGGCGCGTAATTTTTGCAGCATGCGGCGGCCTCCTTTGGGATAAAGGATCTCATATACACACACAGTATCACAGGCGAAAGTCGCTGTCAACGCGACAGGCTGCCGAAAAGGGCCCATCTGCGGGTTCAGCCCGGCGGCCGCCTTGTCGGCGTACCCTTGTACGCCTCTGTCGGACGGCCTTGTGCTTCGCCCCCATCTGAACCCTTTTGGACAGCGTGAAGTTACTGGACAGGCTGCCGAAAAGGGCCCATCTGCGGGTTCAGCCCGGCGGCCGCCTTGTCGGCGTACCGGTGTACGCCTCTGTCGGATGGCCTTGTGCTTCGCCCCCATCTGAACCCTTTTGGACAGCGTGAAATTTTTTAATAAGCCAAAGCGAAGCATACGCTTCGCAAGTTGGACGCTTTTAGTACGGCAGGGCTACAGAGCCTTCCGTGACGGTGCCGTGTGGCGAGGCGTTCACACGCTTGCAACGCGCCTCGAACGCCGCCTGTTGCTCTTCTCCGCAGAGCATGGCTTTGGTTTTGATAAGCACAAATCCTTCGGCGTTATAGTGCAGCGCGAACTGCATCCAAATCATGCCGTGCGTGGGGCAGTCAGCCAATTGCTCCAGATGATTGGATCGACCGACATGGATGCAAGCCGACGCGGGGGAAAGCGCACTCTGGCAGATCGGGCAGGTGGGCAGTGGCGGTGTCGCCGCGCGGAGCATGGCGCCAATGCTGCGCGAGGTGGAGGGGACGGTTGTGGTGCGCGCGGTATAGCGCAGCGCCTGACTGGCAAAGCGCTTGCACAGCGCGATCAGGCGAGGGTCGTTATCGGGCAACGGCGATACCTGCCGCTGTAGCGCCTGAAAAACGCGCGCGGTGTAATAGGCATCGTGCAGCGCGCGGTGCATGGGTTTATCCTGCGGGATAGAAAGAGTTTCCATCGCGGTAGACAGCGCGATCTGCTGGCCCGGGCGGTCGGGGGACAGCGCGGCAAACGCGGCCTGGATGTCCAGCGGCTGGGTCGCCCACTGCACTGGCAATTGCCAGAAAGACAGGTTCTTTTGCAGCACCGGGTAGTCGTCCGGGCCCCAGGTGCACAGCGTGAACTGATCGCCGCAAAAGTGCATCAGCTGCGCGCAGGCCTCCACAAAGCTCAGGCCATCGCGAATGGCGGTATTTTGCAGGCCGGTGATGCGGCGCACGTGGTGATGCAGCGTGCGATGCACAACCGGGCGCACGCTCAGGCTCAGCTCGTCCTCAATCTCGAAGGACGCATTGATCCGCACTGCGCCGATCTCGACGATCTCCTGCGGCAGCGGGTCCTGCCGGGTATTCTGCTTTCCATAGCCCTGGTTCCACTCCAGATCAAAGACGATCAGCGGGAACGGCTGCTGCGGCAATAAAATTGAAGCCATACTACTCCTTGATAAAGCGGTGATATACTGCCTTTAGTATAGATAATTTTTTGACAGGATTCCAGCGTTCAAACATTAAGAATTGATGCGTATAATATTAAGTTTCAAAATATCAATGGAATACTGAATCTTTTTTCAGTGTCAGGGTGAAAAAGTAGCCTTTCCGCAACGTGGAAAGGCCGATGGAAATTGTTCTATAAGACGCCTTCGAGATGCAAAAGGGCCTCCTTGCGATCCAGACCACCCGCATAGCCGGTCAGATCGCCATCCCAGCCCACCACGCGATGGCAGGGAATGAGGATGCTGATGGGATTATGCCCAACCGCGCCGCCCACCGCCAAGGCGGCGTTGCAGTCGCACACCTTGGCCAACGCGCCATAGGTGATGGTTTGTCCGTAGGGGATCTCACGCAGCGCATCCCACACGCGCTGTTGGAACACCGTGCCCTTTGGCTTTAGCAGAATGTCCATCACCGGACGCTTGCCCGCAAAGTAGGCCTGCAAAAACTCCTTGGTCTGCAAAAAAACTGGTGTTTGCGGCGCGCTTTGCCAGGTACTAACCCCTTCGGGAAAGTACTTTTGCCCAGCGAACCACAGCCCGGTCAGCGCGCCCTGCTCGCTGGCGGCCAGCACCACCCCCAGCGGTGTGTCCATAAAACAGCATAACAAGAATAGGCCCTCCTCGGCACACGATGATGCGCTTATTCTATCAGATCGGCACAAAAGAATCAATGCAAAAAAACGAGCCGCGCGGCTCGGGAAAACCAACTACGCTTGCCATGGACTTTCCAAACAGGTCAGTGTCCCGGCATCCGCATCAACGCGCACGCGTATGCCCATCGGCAGGGACAGACTGGGCCGCACATGCCCGACCTGCAAGCCAAAGAGCGCCGGCTTTCCGCAGGGCACCACTACCTCGGTCAGAATCTCGGGCAGCGACAGGCCGAATGCCTGGTGCTCCACCGGACAATCGCTGAAGGTGCCCAGCACGATGGCGGCGCACTGGTCAAACACACCGGCCAAGCGCAGGTGCGTCAGCATGCGGTCGATGGCATAGGTCTTTTCGCCCACGTCCTCTAGGAACAGCACCTTGCCGCGCATATCCGGGAAGAACGGTGTGCCCAGCAGCGCGACGACCAGCGACAAGTTGCCGCCAATGAGGGTACCTTCGGCAACGCCCGGAGCAAGGCAAGTGATCGGCGGGCAGCCCTCTGGTTGCGCCAGCGTGCCCAGCGGGGCAGTGCTGGTCAGCGCGGCAATCAATGACGCGCGCGAGGGCCGGTCATTTTCCGGATGCAGACCGACCGAGCAAAGCTGCGGGCTGTGCAGCGTGGGGGTGCCGACCCGCGCGTGCATCGCCAGATGCAGGCCGGTGATATCGCTATAGCCAAACAGCGGTTTGGGATGCTGGCGGAGCAGTTCCCAGTCGATTTTGTCGAGCAGGCGCGGCGTGCCATAGCCGCCACGGATGCACCAGACCGCGTCGATGTTTGGGTCGGCGAACATGCGGTGGATGTCTGCTAGGCGCAAGTCATCGTCACCGGACAGGTAGCCATGCACTGCGCCGACGCTGTCGCCTATCACCGCGCTAAAGCCCAGTCCGGCCACTTTGTCGGTCAAATATTCGCGCGTGTATTCCGATTCACGAATCGCGCCTGCCGGGCAAATCAGCCCAATGGTTCCGCCCGGTCTCAGCGCGCGCGGTTTGATCATCTCACTCATAAGCAAAACAGCATGAAGCGCAGTGCGTCCATGTAATCATCGGTGACGTAAGCGATTGTGCGCGCGTCTAGCTGGCGTGCGCCGGGATAGAACCCATTGCGGCGCGCCAGATAGTGCTGGCGATAGGTGACTGCGAGATCAAACCGCTCAGGCAGCGGAAAAGCGTACTTCGCCGGGTCATCGGCCACCGCCTGCCGGGCGGCGTCATAGATGCGCTCTACCGCCACATCGGGGTGGATCGACACAGAGCCATTGCCCACGCCCTGGCACACCGGCACGGTGGAGATGTTCGGATTCTTCGTCTTGACCCAATCGCACAGCATGGTGTCGCCGGTGACCAGCAGCACCGGCACGCGGTGCATCGCGGCGATCAGACAATTGATATACAGCTCTGACGCGGTCTCGCCGTTGATGGTCACATGCAGCAGGTCGGTGTTCATGGTGTGCGACAGCGGATTGCCGTCGGTGTTGGCGGCGGAGTGGTAGCCGGTGAACATCGCGCCGGAAAAACTGTCGTCGATGCCGGACATCATGCAGTACGGGTCGCGTCCCCAGCCACGGAAGATGCGCGCGACGCGGGGAAGCTGCCGTGGGTCGATGTTGCGCGCGGAGTCATGCGCGTCCTTGACCAATACATCGGCTGCGCCGCCCGCCTCCGCGCCCTCGCACGCGGCGGCAACCTCGCGCGTCATTTGCTGCGCAAAGGATTCGTACCCCGGCTTGCCAATCTGGGTTTCGTCCCAGTGCGCGATGCCGCAAGTGCCCTCAATGTCGGCGGAAACAAAAATCTTCTTCATATTATTGCTCCTTCAATTGCGATAGGAACGCCCACGCGACGGCGCACTGCGTCAGCACGGCGACCGGCAGGCAAGCTTCGTCCACACAGAAATCCTTGGCGTGCAGCGGCGCGCCGACGCCACAGCCCATGTCGTAGTATACGCCTGGCGTATCCTGCACGAAAAAATTAAAGCTCTCTACACCCAGACTGGGCGCAATGGGCGGCGCGATGCGGTCCGCGCCCAGTGCCTCGGTGGCGACGGCCAGCGCTGCTTCGGTCAGCGCCGGGTCATTGACCACCGCGCCATAGCTGCCGGTGAGTTCCGCCGCGCCCTCGCCGCCCATCGCGGCGGCGGTGTGGGCGACAATCTCGGTGATGCGCCGTTTGGCCAGGTCGCGCGCCTCGGGCGTCAATGTGCGCAGGGTGCCTTGCAGGGTCACTTTGTCGCACACCACATTGGACAGCGTGCCACCCTGTATAACGCCGATGGACAATGCGGCGGCGTCGAACGGCGACAAATTGCGGCTGACCACAGTTTGCAGCGCGGCGATCACCTGTGCGGCGATGACGATGGCGTCGATGCTGCGCTCGGGGTACGCGCCATGGCCGGTGCGGCCGGTCAGCGTGATATGCACATCATCGCTGGAGCCGCTGACCGCGCCCGCGCGCGTGCGAAACACTCCGGCGGGCAGTTGGGGGCACATGTGCAGGCCCAGTATCGCGTCCACACGCGGAGACGCCATGCAGCCCGCGGCGATCATCTCGCGCGCGCCGCCGGTGGTCTCCTCCGCGTGCTCAAAGAACAGCTTGATGTTGCCGTGCATCTCGCCTCTGCACGCCATCAGCAGCTTGGCGGCGCCAAGCTGGATGGCCATGTGCGCGTCGTGCCCGCAGGCGTGCATCACGCCCGGGTGGCAGGAGCGATGCGGCGCGCCCTCCGGCTCGTCGATGGGCAGTGCGTCCATGTCGGCGCGCAGCGCGACGGTGGGGCCAGGGTGCGCGCCCTCGATGATGCCGACCACCGCGCACAGATCGGGATACGTCTGGCAGGGGATGCCCAGCCCGGTCAGCGCGCGCAGGATGTACGCCTGCGTCTCGCGTTCCTGCCCAGACAGTTCGGGGATCTGGTGCAGCGCGCGGCGATGCGCGGTGACCCAATCGGCCATCGCGGTCGCCTCGGCGGAGAATTGGCGAAGGGTTTCTTGCATCGTTCTCTCCCTCTACGAAAGCAGCGCGTCATCCCAGAAGGCGACGCGGCCTTGCTCCAGATACACGCGCAGCGGGCGCGCGGACAACCGCGCCAGTGCCTCGTTGCGGTTGGTGCCCGCCCAGGCGGCATACTGGTCCAGCGAGATGTCGCCGCCCAGCAGCGTCACCTCGTCGCCGACCGCCGCGTCCGGGATGTCGGTGACATCGACCATGATTTGATCCATGCAGACCAGCCCGAGCACGCGCGCGCGCAGTCCGCGCACCGAACCCTCGGCGGTTCCGCCCATCGCGCGCGGGTAGCCGTCGCCATAGCCGACTTGCAGGGTGGCCACGCGCGTACGCCGGGCAAGCGGATGCCCCTCATCGTAGCCAATGCAGTCGCCCGCATCGGCGGTGTGCACGCGGGCAATCGTGGTTTTCAAAGCCAGCGTGGGCAAAAGCGTAAAGGGCAAGCCCTCGCTTTTTGCCGGGCGCTGACCATAGAGCAGTGCGCCGACCCTCGCGGCGTCGTGGCGGTACGCCGGATAGCGCACCAGCCCGATGCTGTCGACCAGGTGCAGCATCGGCGGGGCGCAGCGCAGCTCTTGCAGGGTTTTCATCAGCGCATGCAGGCTGGCCGCTTGCGCGTCGTCGTCCCGCGCGCTGCGCAGCGACAGATGCGAAAAGATGCCCTGCATGAGCAGGTAGGGCTTGACGAACATCGCGGCGACGCGGTCCGGCGTGTCGGGCGCGGACACCGGCAAGCCCAGTCGATGAAAGCCGCAGTCGATTTTCAGGTGCACATCGGCCGGTTCGCCCAGCGATTCGGCGACCCGCGCAATGGCTTCCGCGTCGCGCTCATCACCGATCGTTAACGTAAGCTTGGCGGCGAGCGCGTCCCGTATCAGCGCGTCCTCGGCAATGCTCATCACCAAAATGGTGCCAGAAATGCCTGTGCGCCGCAGCTGCAAGCCTTCGCGCACCGACGATACCGCGAAGAAGTCCGCGCCCTCGCGCGCCAGACGCTGCGCCACGCGCACCGCGCCATGGCCGTACGCGTTGGCCTTGAGCACCGGGATGACGCGCGCGCAAGGCGCTGCCAGCGCGCACGCCGTGCGATAGTTGGCGGCCAGCGCGTCCAAGTCAATTTCAATCCATGTGCGTTTGGGAAAGGCGGACATAGCGCACCTCTTACAGTTTGTCGGTCATGCGGTGGCAGGCGCAGAAGTGCCCGCCGCCCAGATCAGTCAGCGCGGGACGCTGCTCGGCGCAGCGCGCGTCGGCAATGGGGCAGCGGCTACGGAACAGACATCCGGCGGGCGGGTCGATGGGCGTGGGGACGTCGCCCTTGAGCAGAATGCGGTGCGTCTGCTCGGCTTTGTCCGGGTCGGCGATTGGCGCGGCGGATAATAGCGCCTTGGTGTAGGGATGCTGCATGCGTGTATACAGCGTGGCGACCGGCGCTACCTCGACCAGCGCGCCCAGATACATCACGCCGACACGGTGCGAGATATGGCGCACCATCGATAGGTCGTGCGAGACGAACAGATAGGTCAAGCCAAACTGCGCCTGCAAGGATTCGAGCATATTGACCACCTGCGCCTGAATCGACACATCCAGCGCGGAGATCGGTTCGTCGCAGACGATGAACTCGGGATTGTTGGCCAGCGCGCGCGCCAGACCGATGCGCTGGCGCTGCCCGCCGGAAAATTCGTGAGGGTAGCGGTTGATGTGGTCGGGCTTTAAGCCCACCAGATCGAGCAGTTCACGCACGCGCGCGTCGCGCTGCTTGCCGGGATACAGGTTCTGCGCGCGCAGTGGCTCGGACACAATGGTGCCCACCGTCATGCGCGGGTCCAGCGACGCGTAGGGGTCTTGGAAGATCATCTGCGCCTTGCGCCGAAAGGGCAGCAGTGCTTTGTCGCTTAGGGCGGTGATGTCCTGCCCGTCATAGCGCACCTGCCCGTCGGTGGGCGCATACAGCCGCACCAGCGTGCGGCCCACGGTGGTTTTTCCGCAGCCGGATTCGCCGACCAGGCCAAAGGTTTCCCCCGGCGCAATGGACAGGCTGAAATCATCGACCGCTTTGAGCATATGCTTCGGCTTGCCGAAAAACGGCTGATCCACCGGGAAATACTTTTTCAGGTGGATTGCTTCCACGAGGGGGCGTTGGATGTCGGCCATGTTACGTGCCTCCCTTTCTCTGCGCCGCGATGGGATGCAGCAGGTGGCAGAACGCGCTATGCGTGGGCGACAGCTCCGTCTTTGGTGCGGCATACCGCAGGCACACCGGCATGGCGTGCGGGCAGCGCGGCGCAAAGGGGCAGCCCTCCGGCGGCGCCAGCATATCCGGCGGCGAGCCGGGGATGGGCACCAGCGGCTGCTTTTCGGTGACGTCGGCTTTGGGAATGGAATTGAGCAGACCCCATGTGTATGGGTGGCGCGCGTCATAGAAGATCTCGCGCACGGTGCCCTGCTCGCACACCGTACCGCCATAGAGCACCACCACACGGCTGCACATGCTGGCGATGACGCCCAGATCGTGCGTGATGAGGATGGTGGAGGTGCCCAGCTTCTGTTGCAGACCATTCAACAGGTCGAGAATTTGCGCCTGGATGGTGACGTCCAGCGCGGTGGTCGGCTCGTCGGCGATGATCAGCTTGGGGTCACAGGCCAAGGCAATGGCGATCATCACGCGCTGGCGCATGCCGCCGGAGAACTCGTGCGGGTATTGCTTCAGGCGGCTCTCCGGGCTGGGCATCTCGACCAGCCGCAGCAGCTCCAACGCTCTTTCTTTGGCCTGTTGCTTGTTCATTTTCCGGTGGATTTTCAGCGGCTCCATCAGTTGGTTGCCGATGGTGAACAGCGGATTCAGCGAGGTCATCGGGTCCTGAAACACCATGCCGATCTGGCTGCCGAGCAGATGCCGCTTGTCGCCCGGCGACAGATGCCCGATGTCCTGCCCGGCAAATCGCAGCCGGTCGAACGACACAGTGGCGTTGTCGGGCAGCAGGCCCAGCACACTTAACATCATCACGCTCTTGCCCGAGCCGGACTCGCCGACGATGCCGATGGTTTCGCCCTCCTCCACGTGCAGCGAAACACCCCGCACGGCCTGTACCTGCCCGGCGGGGATGGAAAAGCTGGTGGTGAGGTTGTCGATATCCAGGATGTTCAGCGAAAACGCCTCCTGAGAGCAACTGGCTCTATTTTTTGAGGCGCGGGTCCAGCGCGTCGCGCAGGCCGTCGCCGATGAAGTTGAGCGCAAACATGGTCAGGCAGATCGCCAGCACCGGAAAGAGCATCTGGTAGGGGCGGCTGGACAGCGTGGGGATGGCCTCGTTGGCCAGCGTGCCCCAGCTGGCCATCGGCACCTGAATGCCAATGCCCAGGAACGCCAGAAACGCCTCGGAGAAGATCGCCGAGGGGATGAGAAACGCGGTGGAGACGATGATCGGGCCCATGCAGTTGGGGATGAGAT
Organism: Eubacteriales bacterium; assembly: GCA_031552735.1. Classification (GTDB taxonomy): domain Bacteria; phylum Bacillota; class Clostridia; order Christensenellales; family Aristaeellaceae; genus JAVBUY01. The sequence continues at coordinate 35,331 of JAVBMF010000003.1, read as the reverse complement.
GCCGCAACAGGATGTCAAAATTGCCGACGCCGGCCAGCCGCGCCGCCAGTGCGTATTCCGAGGACTTGAGCGTCATCACTTGGCTGCGCACCACGCGCGCCGTGCCGATCCACGAGGTGATGCACAGCGCCAGCACAATGGACTGGATGGTCGAGCCCAGCACCATCATGATCAGGATTATATATAGAAGCGATGGCAGACCGATGAGGATATCCACAATGCGCATGAGCAGCATGTCCAGCCGACGGCCAATGTAGCCGGACAGCCCGCCATACAGCACGCCGATGATCAGGTTGATGACCGCTGCCACAAACCCGACCGTCAGGCTGATGCGCGCGCCATAGAGCACGCGCACGAAGATATCGCGCCCCAGCTTGTCGGTGCCGAACCAGTGCTGTGCGGAAGGGCCCATGTCGCCGCCGAAAAAGTCGGTTTGGTCATAGGCATAGGGCGAAAGCATGGGGCCGATGATCGCGGCGATGGTGATAATGACAAGAATGACCAGCCCGATCATCGCCATCGGGTCGCGCCGGAACCGATACCACACGTCCTGCCAATAGGTGGTCGAGGGCCGCGCGATGGTTTCGTTCTCCCGCGCGCCGTCGCCCAGCGGGCTGAACAGCTCGGGCGGCAGGGCTTGGTACGCCTGATTGTCGATGTGCATAACCCCGCCTCCCTAATCCGTAATCTTCACGCGTGGGTCGATCAGCGCGTAGCAAACGTCCACAATGGTATTGCAGGTGATGACAAAAATGCCGAAAAACGCGGTCATGCCCATGATCAGCGTATAGTCGCGGTTGCCGACGCTAGAGACAAAGTCGCGGCCGATGCCCGGCACCGCGAACAGCCGCTCGACGATAAAACTGCCGGTGAGCAGCGCCGCCACCAGCGGGCCCAAGTACGTGACCACCGGCAGGATAGAGTTCTTCAGCGCGTGCTTCCAGATCACCTGCCACTCCGGTACGCCCTTTGCGCGGGCGGTGCGCAGGTAGTCCTGCTGCAACGCGTCGAGCATCGACGAGCGCACCTGGCGCGCGATGTATGCGATGGGGTGAAACGCCAGACAGGCCACCGGCAGGATGTAGTGCTTCCAGCTCGTCAGGCCAAAGGAGGGCAGCCACTTGAGCGTCATGGAAAACAGAAAGAGCAGCAGCACCGAGATCACAAACGCCGGGGCGGAGATGCCGATGGTGGCAAACGTCATGGCGGCGTAGTCTGGCCACTTGCGGCGCTTGACCGCCGACACCACGCCCAGCGGGATGCCGATGGCCAGCGATGCGAGAATGGCCAGCGCACCCACCTTAGCCGACACGGGAAAACCGGTGCCGATGAGCATATTCACCGTCACGTCGGTACGCACATATGATGTGCCAAAATTGCCGTGCGCTAGGTCGTTCAGATACATCAGATACTGCTTCCACACCGGCTGATCCAGCCCGTAGCGCGCGTTGAGCATCTCGATGGCCGCGCGCGGCAGCTCCTTCATATCTTCCGAATTAAAGGGGCTGCCGGGGATGGCGTGCATCAGAAAAAACGTGATGGTGACCAGCACGAATATGGTGATCAGGCCTGCCAGCAGGCGCTTCATAATATACTTGGCCACGGGCATGCCTCCTTTGACGGCGGTCTTTTGGACAGGTTCTATTATCATACCAGCGTGGCGCGCAATGCGCAAGGCGTTTTGTCGATTTTGAGAGAAACACGAGATTCGCAAGCAAAGCGGTTTGACTTTGACGCGGTTTTCTGCTATCATCAAGGCAACTTTTGCAGCTTGCGGATCAAGAACTTTCATTCCGCATGCTGTCGGTGTATACAAAGAAGTTGGAGGGGATCGATATGAAAAAGACCCTGGCTCTGGTACTGGCGCTGGTGTTGACGCTGGGCATGCTGTCCATGACCGGCGTGCTGGCGGAAGGCGAGAAGAAACTGATCTATCCGCTGCCGCAAGATCCGCAGACGCTGGATCCGACGATGAACTCGTACTCCTACGCGTCGTATGCCATCAAGCAAATGTTCTCCGGCCTGTACCGCGTGGCCGCCGACGGCGTCACGATGGAGCCTTGCCTGGCCGAAGGCGTGCAGGTCTCCGAGGATGGCCTGACCTACACCTTCACGCTGCGCAAAGACCTGAAGTGGTCGGATGGCTCGCCGCTGACCGCCAAGGACTTTGACTACACCTACAAGCACACGCTGAACAAGGACCTGGCCTCCAAGGCGGCCAAGGACCTGTTCAACATCAAGAACGCCAAAGCCTACAACGCCGGGGAAGTGGCGGTCGAGGAAGTGGGCATCTCCGCGCCCGACGACACCACGCTGATCCTGACGCTGGAAGCGCCGACCCCGTGGTTTATGACGCTGCTGGCGGGCACCGGCTTCATGCCGGTCAAGCAGGCTGTGGTGGATGCCTCCACCGCCGACAAGCCGTGGACCATGGACCCGGCGACCTATGTGTCCTGCGGCCCGTTCATGATGAAGGAATACAAGCTCAAGGAGCGCCTGTCCATCGTGAAGAACCCCAACTATGTGTTCGCCGACCAGGTGAAGCTGGACGCGATCGACATCGTGATCATCGAGGCGATGGAAACCGAGCTGGTCGCCTATGAAAACGGCGAAATCGACGTGGCCGACACGCTGAATCCCGAAGCGATCGCCAAGTATAAGGACACGCCGGAATACAACGTGATGCAGCGCGTTGGTCTGACGTACTGCGATTTCAACTGCGAGAAGGCGCCCTTTACCGACAAGCGCGTGCGCCAGGCGCTGAGTATGGTCATTGACCGTCAGCTCATCGTGGATCGCATCTTGAAGAGCATGGATCAGTCGGCGATGGGCTTTGTGCCGTGGGCGCAGCGCTCCATCACCGATCCGAGCAAGGCCTATCGCGAGGTGGCGGGCGACATGTTCGCGATGGATGTCGAGAAGGCCAAGGCGCTGCTTGCCGAGGCCGGATTCACCGATCTGTCCACCTTCCCGCCGGTGGAGCTGGTGGTCTCCGCCAGCCAAGTCAACAAGGACTGGGCGCAGGCCATGCAGGCCATGTGGAAGCAGACGCTGGGCATCGAGAGCACCATCACCACGCTGGAATCCGGCGTGTTCTGGGATGAGCTGGACGCGGGCAAGTTTGACGTGGACAAGAACGGCTTTACCGCCAACTACGCCGATCCGCTCGCCAACCTGTTCATCTTCCGCACCGGCTCGAACGCCTATGAGAACCGCTGGGACGATCCGGTCTATGACGAGATGATCGACAAGTGCGCGGTGGAGATGGATCCCGCCAAGCGCGAGGCGATGATGATCGAGGCCGAGAAGTATCTGGCCGACCAGATGCCCGCCATCCCGATGTATGGCATCGCCGACGATTTCCTGGCCAAGCCGTATGTGTCGGGCATGATCAAGAATGTGCAGGGGCATGTATTGTTTGAGTACGTGGACATCAACAAGTGACAAACAGACTATCTACGCCCATCTGCGTTGTCGGCGCTGCGCCGGCTTCGTCGGCGTATTACCCCATGCGCCTCCGTCAGACCGGCTTGCGTCCTCCTAGCATCTGGACATAGATAGCCTGTTTGTGGTGTAGCGCAATCCGACAGCATCCAAAAGAGCGCCCGATTCGTTCGGGCGCTCTTTGCTTGCCGTATGATTATCTAGGCAGCACGAAATCCTTGGGCATCGTCAGGCCGGGCTCAGGCTGCTCCTGCGCGTCGGCGGCCTCAAACTCTTTGACCGGGTCGGCGCCGTCCTCGATGACGTGCTTGAACGCGTTGCCATACTTGTCAATCATCAGTGAGGGGATGTCCACCAGCCACTCCAGCTCCTGCTGGGAGGGAATACGCTCAAAGTACTTCGCGCTGGTCATGTAGCTGATCTCGCCGTCCTCATAATTCATCTGGAACTTGCCCAGATTCAGCGCGTAGTTGGCGCGGGTCATCAGCTCATTGACGCCGGCCGCGACTTTGGCGTCGGTCAGGTCAGGCTGCAGCGGCAAAAAGGCCTCGGCCAGAAAGCCTTCTTCGTCATAGGAGAGGTAGACATCGCAGCCATCGGGGAAATCCGCGGTCTGCATGGTCATGTTAAAGTAGATGTAGTCTTTCTCCTCGTCGTGGTGATACTTGTAGTTTTGGCTGTCCAGATAGCCGAGCAACGCCTTTTCCAGCGAGGCGAACTTTGGCTCGGACGGGGTAGAGGACGATGAGGTGAATTGTTCCAGCATGGCGCAGCCACCCATCGACAGGGCCAGCGCAAGGATCAGGCACACAAGCAATAACCGTTTCATATGATTCCCCCTAGCAATTATCGTACAAGTAATATAATATAGAGGAAAAGCCTTGTCAATGACTGGAAAAGGAGCAATGTATGAAAGACACGAGCATGTGCGGGTTTTTTCCGGCGCTGATTACGCCATTTACTGCCGACAACCACATCAACGAGCAGTGCCTGACCGAGCTGATGCGCAACCTGATCGGGCAGGGTGCGACGGGGTTTCTGGTGGGCGGCAGCTCTGCGGAGTGCATGCTGCTCACGCACGAGGAGCGCGCGCGCGCCTTCGAGCTGGCCGGGCGCATGAAGGACCAAACCAAGCTGATGGCCAGCGTGGCGGCGATCGGTACCGACGAGGCCATCGACTATGCCAAGCGCGCGCAGGCCGCGGGCTGCCACGCGCTGATCAGCACGCCGCCGTTTTATTACAAGTTCGGCATGGCGCAGATCGCCGCGTATTTCCGCGACATCCGCGCGGCGGTGGATCTGCCGCTGTACCTGTATAATTTCCCCGGAAATACCGGCGTGGAGATCGACCTTGGCCATCCGGACATCCGCGCGATGCTGACCGACGGCACCATCGCCGGGGTCAAGCAGACCTCGCTGAATCTCTATCAGCTAGAGCGCATGCGGGATATGAACCCCGATCTGGTGCTCTATGGCGGATATGACGAGGTGTATCTGGGCGCGCGCATGCTGGGCGCGGACGGCGCGATCGGCTCGACGTTCAACTTTACGCTGCCGCTGTTTGTGAAGATAGAGCAGGCGTATCAGCAAAAGGACATCGCCGGGGCGCAGGCGCTGCAAACACGCGCCAATCACATCATGCAGGCGCTGGTGTCGTGCAGCCTGTTCCCGTCCATCAAGCATGTGCTGTGCGCGCAAGGGTTGGACGTGGGCGTGTGCCGCAGGCCGTTCCCGGCGCTGAGCGTGGAGCAGAAACGCTACATTGATCAGGTCGTGGCGGAGAACATGGGGCATGCATGATATTGGCACGCAGATAGGAAAAGTCTTTGCAGAACTGCGTGTGCAGCCAGCGGGACAAGGATACATTGATTGCATATGTCCCCAGGAGAACATCGGCGGATTTATTTCCGCGATGAGCAATTTGGGGATAACGATCGATGGATTCACGTGGTGGTGTTATGCTCTCCCCGGGCATCCGCCCTGCGGCATGGGCGGACCGAAAAATGCGTATGGGGACGGATACTATAGCGAAATGCAAAAAGACGGGATATTTGGCCTGCAAGGAAACGAAAGGTATCGGGCATATCTTCTGGACGAGTATCCCAGAAGTAAAAGCTATAGAAAGTGCTGCGTACCCGGTTTCTGGTTGCGTATGCCTCGTGCCTAAAAGAGAATCCCTCGCGGCGAACAAGCGCTGCGAGGGATTTTTTGCGTCACACGAACAGCCCACTCCAGTACCCAAACAACCCGAATACCATCATCAGTCCGATGGCGATCAGCAGCGCGCCGGATACGATCTGGATGGCGCGCAGGTGGCGTTTGATAAACCCCAGTGTGCCCGACAGCTTGTGGTAGAAAATGGCGACCAGCGAGAACGGCACGCCCAGCCCCAGCGAGAAGCACAACAGCATGCCCAGTCCCTGCCACAGCGACGCGCTATGCCCGGCCTGCATCAGTGCCGCGCCCAAAAAGGTGCCCACGCAGGGCGTCCAGGTGACCGCGAACGTCGCGCCAAACACCAGCGCCTTGACCGGCGTCAGATGCGCGGGCGCGCCACGGCTTCCCCCGCGATCCAGAAAGCCGATGTGGAGCACCCCGATATAGTGCAGGCCCAGCAGGATCAGCACCACGCCGCCAATGCGCATCAGCCAATCCATGTGCGCCTGTAGCAGCTTGCCCAGCGCGGTGGCGGTGGCCCCCAGCGCCATGAAAACCAGCGTAAAACCGAGCACAAAGAAAAGCGTGTTGAGCACCAGTTGCTTTTTGCCCTGCGTGCTGTCGTCCCCGGCCAGGTACAGCGCGTAGACCGGCAGCATCGGCAGGATGCACGGCGACAAAAAGGCCATCACGCCCTCCACAAAGACCGATAGCAGCATGGACCAGGTAAAAGTGGGCGCGGCCAGAAAATCAGTGAGCATTACGGCGTCACTCCCAACAGTGCGTACAGCGCCTCAAGCTTCATGCCGCCAATCGCGCCGCCCTTGAGGTAGCCCTGCTCGTCGATGACCATCAGTGTGGGGATGCTGGAAATGCCATACTGCGCGGAAACCATGCCGGACTCCTCGTAGTACACCGGGAAGGTGAATTGATTCTGGTCCAGAAATGCATCGCAGGTTTCGCGGGTTTCGCGCTGGCCGTCGGTCAGGTTGATGGCCATCAATTCAATGGGCAGCTCGCGCTCGGTGATTAGATTATAGAGCGTTTGCTTCTCCGGCATGCTGGCCTGGCACGGGCCGCACCAGCTCGCCCAGAAGTACAGAATGACCTGCTTGCCCAGCTGATCGGACAGCTTCATCGTGTCGCCGCCACGCCGTGCCAGCTCAAAGTCCGGCACCAGCGGCATCCCGGCGGCGTTTTTGTCGGGCTTGGCGGTGGGCGCGGCAGGGCCAACTGCGGCGGCAGCGGTCGCGGTCGCTTTGGGCGTGGGCGAGGACACGGCATCGGTGGCCGACGCGCAGCCGGTCAGCATCATCAGCATCGCGCAGCAGAGCAGCGCGGAAAAAAGTCGCTTTGTCATGGGAACCCTCCTCATCGTGTGGCATCGGTGAAAGCAGTATGTCCGTGGCATCATCATACACCCATCGCGCAGCGCGCGCAAGCACGCATATTCCTTGTCCAGAGCACGTATAAATAAGGAAGGAAAAAACCCAAACGGACAAGGGAGGCGAAAGCATGCGGCGAGTGCTGATCATGCTTGCGGCAGCAATGCTGCTGATGGGAATAGGACAGGGCGCGCATGCCGAGCAAGCGCCGCGCCTGTTCGTGCGCATGACACTGGCGGCGGGGCACGACGCGCCAATGCCGCCCATCCAGCTTATCCGCGAACAGCACGGGCGGCTGGCGTGGCGGCGATTGGCGCGCACCGCGCTGGAGCCGGGGGCGGAGCATGCGTGGGCTATGCCGGATTCCGGGCGGCTGCTGATGAAGGCCGAGGGCATCCCGGCGGGGTATACCCTGCGCGCGACGGTGGACGGTGTGCCGCAAGCCGACGCGACCCGCATCTGGTTGGACATCACGCGCGACCAGCGAGTGGACTATGCGCTGGCGCAAAATCCCGCGCCGCGCTTTGCCGCGTCGGTGATAGTGACCGCGCCGGTTCCTGCGCACGCGCTGATGCTGAAAACCGGCGCGGGGGAGATCAAGGCCATGCCGGGGGACGCGGTGCTGTTGCCGCTCGCGCCGGAGGGGCGGCTGACAATGGCACTGCCGGAGGCGTACCCGCTGGCGCTGGACACGGTGCATTGGGCGGGTGCTGCGCAGGCTGTGGCCGACGGGCACTGCGCGATCGAGGTTGCGCCGGATGTGTTCGCGACGGATGCGCAAGACACCCTGCTCAAAACCGCATCGCTTCATGTGGCGCTGACGCCGGTGCCGCTGCCGCCGACCATGGATATTCTGCCCGCTGACCAGCCGGTGGCGGTGGGGCGTGAAATCCGGCGCGCGCTGCGCGTGACCAATCCCGCGCTGATGGCGCAGCGCGTATCGCTGGAGTATGCGCCCGATCCGCTGCGCTGGCAGGTGCGCACACTGGCGGAGGCGGAGCCGACCGACGTGCGCGAGGACGGCACGCTCTGCTGGGAGCGGACGCTGCCCGCCGCGACCTGGGCGGAGGATGGGGAGATTGTACCGTCGGTGACAGAGATACCGCTGGTGCTGACCGCGCTGCCGCTGCCGGAGGGCATGGGGTTTGCCGAGGCGGTGCATGTGTGGCGGCTGGGCGCGGCGCGCGGCGAGGATTGCATTGCGCTGACCGCCCCGGTCATCACAGCGAACTGGGCGGTGGATACCGATGTGCTGGCAGCCGGACAGCCCGCCGCGATTATCGTGCGCATCACCAACACCGGCGGCGCGCCTGGGCAAGCCAACATCGCGCTGACGCTGCCCGAAGGCGTCCGGCTGGCAGCGGCTGCGCAGGGACAAGCGGTCTGGCAGGTGGACATTCCCGCCGCGCAGCCGCATGTGTCAGCCGAGATAGAGCGGCGCATCGACATCGAGATGTCGCCCGATGCGCTGGACGTGCGCACCGGGTATCGCGATGCGCGCCTGACCGCTGAGGTCAACGCGCGACAGTTGCCCGCGCTGCCCGTTGCGCTGACCGCCGCGCGGCTGATTGCCACGCGCGGGTTTTCCACCGGAGCGGTCGCGCCGGGCGAGGCGTTTGACTTGCAATGGCAAATCGTCAACACCGGCGGTGCGCCCGGCGAGGCGGTGCTGGTGCAGCAGCTACCCAGCGGCATCGAGCTGCTTTCATCCCCGGATGATGGCACCGCGCCGGAGCGGCGAGAGGATGGCGCGCTGATATGGCGTGTCACCGTGCCGCCTGCACAGCGCGAAGGGCAGACGCCCGGACAACCGGGCGAGGCGGTGGCGCGCGCGAGCCTGCGGCTGTCGGCATCGGAACTGCGCGACCGCGCGGCTGGACGCTGGTTCATCCCACTGCCCGCCACGCTCAACGGGCAGGCATTGACCGCGCAGCCCTTGCAGGCGCTGGCGGCGGATGTGCGGGTATCGGTTGCGGCGGAACCGACGCTGCTCAGGCCGGGCAGGCAATGTGTGATCAGCATTGCGGTAGAGAACCAAGGGGTAATCGCAGCGCCTGTGGCGATAGAGGCGGATATTCCCGCCGGGTTTGCACTGGTGTCCAGCGATATGGGCGGCGTGCCGGTGCGAACCGGGCAGACGCTGCGCTGGGAAACGGATCTGGCGCCGGATCAGGCGCACAGCGTCGTGTACCGGCTGAGCGCGGGGGCGTTGGCTGATAACGAAACCGAGCGCGAGAATGCGCACGCGGTGCGCGTCGCTGTGGCGCGGGACGGATCGCGGGAGGCAGCCGTTACCTGGACGCGCATTGTGCGCCCCGATCTGTGGGAAATGCTGGTGATGGACGGCTGGATCGCGCTGCCGCTGTTGCTGTTGTGCGCGGTCACCGGTGTGCTGTGCTTCTCCCTTATGCGCAAGCGGCGCGAAAATTGACAAACCCCGGGGCATTCGCTAAAATATGGCTAGCGAATGTGTGGGGGAATGTGCTGTGACAAAAGAGAAACGGGACATCCTGGGGGCGCTGACGCTGATCGTATATGTTGCGTGGATGTTGGTGCCTATTTTGCTGTCCATGCGCGCGGCTTTTCCCGCCGCAGATGACTTTGTGTATGCCACCAAGACGCATGCCTCGTGGTTGGCCACGCACTCTGTGCCGCATGTGCTGGTGGACGCGTGGCGATACGCGGTGCAAATCTACCGCACGTGGCAGGGCACGCTGACCGGCGCCATCGTGATGTCGCTGCACCCGGCGGTGTTTCATCTGCATGCCTACTGGGTGCATGTGCCGGTGCTGCTGGCGTGCTTTCTGGGCGCTACGTTCTTGGCCGTGCGCACGATGGGCAAGCAGATTTTTGGGCTGTCGCGCGCGACCAGCGTCTGCCTGTGGGCGCTGCTGGTTCTCGTGCAGATCACCGGCATGCCGGACTTGTTGGAAGGAATATTTTGGTACAACAGCGCGTGGCTGTATACCTTTGCGCACAGCATGCTGCTGATCATGCTGCCGCTGGCAATGCGGCTGAAGGATTGGCGTGGGGCAAAGCGCGTGATGGCGATGAGCCTGCTGTGCGGGCTGTGCGCCTTTTTGGGCATGAGCAACTACATTACCGCGGTGCTGGCCACCGCGTCGCTGGCGCTGCTGATCCTCTATCGGTTCTTGACCGATCGCAAGCAGGCCTGGCCGCTGCTGGTGCCGTGGATACTGTTGGCGGCGGGGCTGATCGCCAGCGTGGTCGCGCCGGGCAACGCGGTGCGTCTGGAGGTGGACGGCCGCTTCCACGCGCGCGAGCCGTGGATGCTGCTGTCGGTGGCCGATACGCTGCTGGCGGCGTGCCGGGCGTGGGGATCGGCGCTGCGGTCCGCTTACATTTGCATCTTTTTGGTGTGTACGCTGATCATCGGTTATGCGGACATTACGATCCAGCCGCGCCGCCGCTTCTGGCTGGTGCCGATTTGTGCGTTTGCGCTGCTGTGCGCGATGATCTTCCCGCATATGTATACGTCCGGCTTTTCGGGCACGCCGCGCGTGAAAAATCTATATTTTTTCTATGTGACGTTTGCGTCTATGGCGCTGTGCCTGCTGGCAGGGGCATGCGTGCAACGCATTCGCATAAAAGGGCAGCAATACTGGATGGTATCCACGATCTGTTTGCTAGTAGTGCTGGCGATGGCTCAGCAATGGGAGCAGCCCATAGAGCGCTACGCCAAACTAGCTGCGGAGCAAGAAATGGGGATTGTGGCAGCATATCGAACCGATATGCAGCGCTTTTTTGCCGAACTGGAGCAGGCCGCGCCGGGTAGCGACGCTGTCGTGCGGCCGGTATCTCCGCAGCCCGGCGCGCTGGCGGTGCAGCCGCTCAGTGACGACCCAACCGCGTGGCGCAATCAGGCGGTGGCCGATTACTTTGGTCTGCACTCCGCGCGCATCGACGGCGGCGAGCCGCAGTAGCCTACAGAATATGCAGCGGGCGCAGCGCGCCATATAAATAGGAAGAAAGTGGCCGGTGATACGCGTCGGTGGTGTGCGCGGCGACAAAGATGCGATCCGGCACGGGCGCTTCCACCGCGACCACGACCGGGCTGTGCTGGAAGTGATCGCCGATAAACGCCAGCTGCACGATGTCGCCGATCTGCACCTGCGCCAGCGGCACCTCGGCGGCGCGCGGACGGCCGGTGTCCAGCCCCAGCAGGTAACGGTGCAGATATTGCACGCTGGTCCAGGACGCGGTGCGGCGTGTGGCGTCGATGTAATACCAGCCGTACACCGGGGTATCGTCCATTTGCAGCCCGCCCGCCAGCAGCACCTGCGAGGCGTAGTTCGTACAGTCGCCGCCTAAAAGCTCAAAGTCCAGATACGCGGGATTGCGGTGGTAGGCCCACCGGCGTGCATACGCCACTGCGGCGCTGCGATCATAGGGCATGGGGTACACCTCCTCGGTTTACCATATGCCGCACGGCGCACACTGTTCTTTTGGCGGCATTTCCTGTATAATGGAAACACAATGTCATAGAGGAGATTATTGCACATGAAGATGACCTTTCGATGGTATGGCGACAGCGATCCGGTCAGCCTGTCGTATATCTCGCAAATTCCGATGATGAGCGGCATTGTGTCGGCGGTGTACGACGTGCCGGTCGGCGAGGTGTGGCCGACGGACCGCATCGAGGCGATCAAGCAGGCCGCCCACCAGCATAACCTAGCCTTCGAGGTGGTCGAATCGGTGCCGGTGCATGAGCACATCAAGATGGGCGCGCCCGATGCCGGGCACCTGATCGACGTGTTCTGCGAGAACGTGCGCCGCTTGGGCGCCGCTGGGGTCAAGGTGATCTGCTACAACTTTATGCCGGTGTTCGATTGGCTGCGCAGTGACTTAAAGCGCGAGCTGGCCGATGGCTCCAACGCGCTGGCGTATGACGACAGCACGGTCAAGGCACTTGACCCGGCGACCAGCGATTTGGACCTGCCCGGCTGGGACGCCAGCTACACCAAGGAAGGGCTGCGCGCGCTGCTGGCCGAGTACAAGCTGATCGACGAGGAGAAGCTGTGGCAGAATTTTGCGACGTTTATCCGCCGCGTCGCGCCGGTGTGCGAGGCGTCGGGCGTCAAGATGGCCATCCATCCGGACGATCCGCCGTGGGGCATCTTTGGCTTGCCGCGCATCATCACCGGTGCGGCGGCCTATCGCCGCATGCGCGAGATCGAGCCGTCGCTGGCCAACGGCATCACGCTGTGCACCGGCTCGCTGGGCGCGAATCCGGGCAACACGCTGACCGATATCATCGCCGAGTTTGCCGAGCGCATTCACTTTGTGCACGCGCGCAACATCAAGTATACCGGCGAGCGCTGCTTTGAAGAATCGGCGCACCCGACGCAGTGCGGCTCGCTGGACATGTACGCGATCTTAAAGGCGCTGCATGACGCCGGGTTTGAAGGCTATGTGCGTCCCGACCACGGCCGCATGATCTGGGGCGAAACCGGCCGCCCGGGCTATGGCCTGTATGACCGGGCGCTGGGCGCGGTATACCTGACCGGCGTTTGGGAAGCGCTGGATAGAGGCGGAAAATGAAGAGCTACTTTTTTGTGACGCTGCTGGCGCTGGTGCTGCTGACTGCGCTGGTGGCCGGCGGACTCTCCTATCTGGCGGGAGAACAGCAGCCGGTTATGATAAGCGCGCCCGACACCGACGCGGTAGACCATGTGTTTTATATCGGCGCGAGCGGTATGCACCAGTATCAGCGCCTGCTGACGCCGGGCATTGCCTCACCGTGTAACTTTAATGTGACCAGCGTGGGCAGTGACAAACAGGTGATCGCCACGGACATGGACTTGAGCATCATCGTGGACATGAGCGCGGCGCTGCAAACATTGCCGGGGCTGTCTGTGCGGCTGGTCGAATATTTGGCCGACGGCACGGTGGCGGAATGCAACGCGGAGGCGCGGCTGTATCAGGGTGTGCTGACCTATGTGTGTCCCAAGGCATTTGCCGCCGCGCGCCCGGAAACGCGTGCGTTTGGCGCGATCCTGACACTGCGCAGCGATGACGCGCCGCAGTTGGCGCGTTCCGCCAGCATCAAGGTACAGGTGACGGGCACGAATAGCTCGGCGGGCATTGTGACGGTGGCAAAATAGGCGACGGTTCCCCCAAAAATCAGCAAAAAGATTCCTCGCTGCGTGCTAAAGCGCCGCGAGGAATCCTCTTTTTACGCCATGGACCTACAGCACCCCTTGCGCGCGCAGCCGTGTGAGCAGGGTGCAAATCATCTCGGCGCGCGAAAAGGGTACCATCAGGTAGAAGCCGTCGGCGTGCGCGCGGGTCAGCGCGGCGGCCTCGGCGGCGATCGCGATGCCGGTGGCCTCGCCCTGTGCGCGATCCTGCGCTGGGGAAAAGCGCGCCAGCACCGCTTCCGGGATGCGGATGCCAGGTACCTCGTTGTGCATGAACTGCACATTGCGATAGCTGACCAGCGGCAGGATACCCGCCAGCACCTTGATGCCCAGCGCGCGCGCCGCGTCCAGCACCGGCAGCGCGGCCATGTCGAATATCGGCTGCGTCATGCAAAACGCCGCGCCCTGCGCTTTCTTTTGCGCCAGACGCTTTAACTCGGCCTCCGGGTTGGCGGCGGTGGGATTAAACGCCACGCCGATGCACAGCGGATCGGCGGAGAACAGGTCGCCGTTCATGCGCGCGATGTGCCCGGCCAGACTGGTGCCATGCAGGTTAAATACCGGCCGCGCGAAGCCGTGATCGCTCTCCGGAATGGCGTCGCCGGTGACCGCCAGCACGGCGCGCAGCCCGGCGGCGTGCATGCCCAGCAGGTCGCCGTGCAGCGCGTTGATGTTGCGGTCGCGGCAGCACAGGTGGGGAATGACGTCCATGCCCAGACGCTGATGCACCTGCGCGGCGCACAGGCCGGAGCTCATGCGCGCCTGTGCCAGCGGCGCGTCGGGGATGGTCAGCGCGTCGATGCCGCCGACTTGCAACCGGTACGCCGCGTCCAGAAAGTTCGACAGATCGGCATGCTTGGGCGGGTCCAGCTCGGCCAGCGTTACGAACCGTCCGGCGGCCAGCTTGTCGGCCAGGGTATCGCGCTGTGCGGCCTTCACCGGGTTTTTGCGCGGCCGGATGATCGGTTCCGCTGGCGCGTCAGGCAGCGGTTTTTCCAGCGCGCCGGACAATGCGCGGATGTGTTGCGGGGTCGTGCCACAGCAGCCGCCCAGCAGCTTTGCGCCCAGCGTGGCGGCGCGTGCCAGCGTATCGGCGAAGTAGTTCGGCGCGGTGGAGAAGCGCATGCGCCCCTCTACCTCGGTGGGGTATCCGGCGTTGGGCAGCACGGCCAGCGGCACCGCCAGCGAGGCAATCGGCATAGCGCGCAGCAGGGCTACGGCGTGCGCGGGGCCCAGACCGCAGTTGAAGCCGACCACGTCGGCCAGTCCGGATCGGCTCAGCGTGTCCAGCACCCCCGCGATGGGCTGCCCGGCGCGGGTATAGCCATCGGCGGAGCAGGAGAATGTCGCGCCGATGCCCGCCAGCGGCATACGCTGACGCAAAAACCGGGCACAAGCCATCAGTGGCTCGGCGTCGGCATAGGTCTCAAACCAATAGGCGTCGATTCCGGCGGCAATGCACTGCTCCAGCATCCATAGCCGCTCGTCGAGCGCCGCGTCGGCTTCCTCGTCGGCAAAGCCGGACATCGGTCCCAGCGACAGCGCCGTTACCGCCGCGTCCTGCGCCGCCTCGCGCGCGATGTCCACGGCGCGCAGGATCAGCTCGCGCACCTGTTCGCGCGGCAGGCCCAGCGAACGCGTGTCGGCGGCAAAGGTATTGGCGCGCAGCAGCCGTGATCCGGCGGACAGGTATTCCAGATGCAGTGCGCGCACCACATCCGGCGCGGAAATATTGGCCAGCTCGCATGCGCCGGTATCACCGGTTTTTTGCGCGTAGTATGTGCCCATCGCGCCGTCGAGCACAATGGGGCGATCCTGCGTCAACAAGTGCTGTAAGGTCAACGCCGCACCTTCTCTCTTGCATGTAGTATACGGCTCATTGTAGGCGATGCGGCGCGCATTGTAAACCCCTGGCAGCTTGCGGGGAAAATATGGTATAATAGGTCGCAGAAACCA
Source organism: Eubacteriales bacterium (assembly GCA_031552735.1). Taxonomy (GTDB): domain Bacteria; phylum Bacillota; class Clostridia; order Christensenellales; family Aristaeellaceae; genus JAVBUY01. The sequence goes on along the minus strand of JAVBMF010000003.1, from coordinate 20,228 downwards.
ATGACACAGCCGAAAGGGGAATCCGCATGGCGACCGTGAAACTGCGCGCCTATGACGTAGCGCAGGAGATTGACCTGAACGCGCTGGCCAGTGCGTTTGACATCAAAAAGAAGTTTACCTGGGAAGAACCGCTTTCCATCTCCGGCACGCGGTTGACCGACATGATCGGCGAGGCCGCCGGGGAGGATGCGCGGCGTGCGATGCTGTTCTCCTTCGGCGCGATGGTGCTGATGAACATGACGCGCGAGGAAAGTCAGGCGTTTGTGGCCGCCATGCGCCAATACCCGGAGGCAAAAGCGTGGAAGTACCCCTCGCCATATTTTGAGAAATTCCAGATTGCCGAGCAGGGCGAAGCCGAGGATATTGAGTTCACCGACGCGCAGGTTTGCGTGCCGGAAATCGCGCCGTATTTCCCGGAACTGGCCGCCACCGTGCTGGCCAAGTCGGTGGCGATGGAGCGCGTCGAACAGCACATCGACAGCATTCTGGACCGCGTGGAGCCGATTGTCGAGCAGTTGGAGCGCGGCAAGCTGTCGATCAGCAACAAACAGCGCTCCACCATCGTGGCCGAGATCGCGCGCTATCAGTATTCGACGCTCAGCTACATCATGATTCTGGACAAACCGGATATCACTTGGGCGCGCACCGATGCCGAGGCGTTCTATAACGAGATGAGCGAATTTTTTGAGCTGGCCGACCGCTACCAGGTGCTCAAGGCCAAGGGGGACGCGGTGGAGAAGATCACCGATTCGATCTCCTCGATGAACGACCACAGCCGCTCGCTGTTTGTCGAGTGGTTGATTCTTGGCCTGATCCTGCTGGAAGTGGTGCTGATGGTGCTGGATTTGCTGAAATAGTCGCTGACGCGCGAAGGGAGGGGAGCGCATGACCGATATTTTGCTGGACTGCTGCCGCGTGGCGGATGCGCTGCCCATTGCCGCGCTGGCGCGGGACTGGGGACTGAAACCACCGCGCATGCACCGCGAGGCGCTGGCGCTGGACCGCGAAGCGCTGGGCTGGATTCTGCGCGAGCAGGAGCCGGGTGAAGGGCAGGCATTCGTGTACGCCAATGGCTGTGTGGTCGCCGCAGGCATGGATCGCGCGCGCACGCAGGAGCTGCTGTTGCACATCGCCGATCTGGCGCGCAGCAGTGACTATGAGCGCATGATGCAGGGACGCGAGATTCGCACCGTGCCGTGCACCGCATTGGCGGCGCAGGCGCGCGCGCTGTCAAGCAGCGTGGTATTGGACGCGCTGGAAAAAGACGCAAGCCGCCTGATGGACAGCGCGGAACAGAGCCTGATGCGCCGCCGTCTGTGGGGCGCGCAGCATCGCCAGCGCCAGCGGCATCTGGCGGCGGTGGTAGCGTTTCGCTATGAATGCGTGCACGGGCAGGGCATTCTGGACAGGCCGGACACACGCTGGGATATTCGCCAGCAGCGAGCCTATCGTGCGCTGGCTGTGGAGCTGCGCCTGCATGAACGCACCGAGCTGCTCTCGCACAAGCTGGACGAACTGGAGGGGCTGCTGGCTCGCGCGCACGGCGAGGGCAGCACGCGTCAAGCCAGCCGACAGCTATGGATGGAAGTATGGATGCTGGTGCTGTTTCCCATTGGCCACGCGTTGGAAATTTTCTTTCGTGGCAACCAACTGCATTTATTTTTGCAACACATGCTGCGGCTGTTGCGTCTATCCTGAGAAGGACGAAAAAACAATTGTGAACACAATACGGCAATCACAAGGCATTTTCGCGCATACGTTGCGTTTCACCGCAACTATTGATATAATTCGGCGTATATGCTCACAATCCTGAAATGAGATAAATGGAGGAATCCTGCGTGACGAAACAGACATGGAAAAAGATTCTGGTGCCGGTGGCGGCGGTCATTCTGGCGGCTGTGCTGGTGTTTGTGCTGATGCAGATCAACCGTGGCATTGCGCCCGCGCCAGCGCCCGCAGCGGTCGAGGTACCGGCTGCCCCCGCTGCGCAAGGCGAAACTGCCGCCTTCGATCTGAACGCTGTGGTGGCGCGCGTCAATGGCCAGGATATTTTGGCCAAGGACATGATCGAAGAAGTCGAAGCCAACAAAATTGGCTATGCGATGTATATGTCCAGCTATGGTCAGGCGGTGGATACCGCGGACGAAGAGTTCCAGCGCTATGTCATCGAGGGCGTGCTCAAGCAGCGCACCGAGCGCATGGCGCTGACCGCCAAGGCCGAAGCGCTGGGCATCGCCGAGACGCCGGCCGAGGAGTTGGCCACCATCCAGCAGGGTGTGGATGAGGGGTACCAAGCCGCCTATGACGCCTGCATGCAGGATATAAAGGCGCAGAGCCCCGACGCGACCGAGGAGCAGCTTGTCGCGCTGACCGAAGCGGAGTTGCTGAAGTATGGCTACACCAAGCAGGCGCTGCTGGAGAATGAGACCTTTGCCTCGATGAATCTTCGACTGATGGCCGAAGCGACCAAGGACGTGACGATGACCGAGGAAGAGGCGCGCACCGCCTACACCGAAATGGTCGCACAGGCCAAGACGCAGTATCTGGCCGACAAGGACGCGTATATTTCTGATCTGCTCAACGGTGCGGAGATTGTGTATCATCCGCCGGGTTATCGCACGGTGCGCCACATCCTGCTGATGGCCGCGACACCGGAAGAAATGCCGCAGATGGTGGAAAAGGGCAACCAGATTCTGGCCGAAATTCAGGGCGGCAAGGACTTTGAGGCGGCGGTGACAGAGTACGGGCAGGACCCGGGCATGGGCGACCCGCTGATCAAAGACGGCTATCCGCTGTGCGAAGGCTCGCAATCCTATGATGAGCAGTTCACTACCGCCGCGATGGCGCTTGCGAACGTCGGCGATCTGTCCCCGGTGGTGGAGTCCAGCTTTGGCGTGCACATCATCAAGTATGTCGGCGATGTTGCCGAGGGCGAAGTGCCTTTCGAGCAGAACAAGGACGACTTCATGACGCATCAGTTGGAGCAAAGGAAGAATACCGCCTATGAAACCGCCAAGGCGGAGTGGATCACAGCCGCCAATATCGAAATGATGCCCGACGCGATGATCATCAAGCAACCCGCCCCCGAACCGCTGGCGATCAATACGCGCTTTGCGCAGGTCAGCGCCGAACAGACGCAGCTTCGAGACAAGCCCAATGGCACCGCGCTGGCGGAGCTGAAGAAGGGCGTGCCAATGTCTATTGAGGGTGAAGTGACGGTCAACAACCAGCAGTGGGGATTCGTGACGCTGGGCACCGAGCCCTCGACTTACGGCTATGTGCTGATGGGCGATGTGAAGATTACCGAGCAAGACGGCGCGCTGTCTGCGGACGCGGTGATCAAGCAGACCGTTGACGCGACCGGCAAAAAGCCGGTGTTCACCATCGTGATGAACGACGGCACGCTGCTCTATGGCGAGCTGTATCCGGAGACTGCGCCGATCTCGGTGGGCAACTTCATCTCGCTGGCCAACAGCAATTTCTACAACGGCACGATCTTCCATCGCGTCATTCCGGGCTTTATGATTCAGGGCGGCGATCCCGATGGCAGCGGCACCGGCGGCCCCGGCTACGCGATCAAGGGCGAGTTCTCGGCCAATGGCGTGGACAACGCGGTCAAGCATACGCGCGGCGTGCTGTCAATGGCGCGCAGTGCGCAGAACGACAGCGCCGGTTCGCAGTTCTTTGTGTGCGTGGCCGATGCGGCCAATCTGGATACGCAGTATGCGGCGTTCGGTATGGTGGAAGGCGGCATGGAAACCGCCGATGCGATCGTGTCTACCCCGACCGACGGCAGCGACAAGCCCAACCGCGTCATCCAGCAGATGAAAATGGTGTATGTTGAGACCTATGGCGTCGAGTACCCATTCGAGAAAATCGCTGAGTAATCGTCTGAATCGCAAAGGCTTCCGAGCATGTTTCGGAAGCCTTTTTTTGACCTTTTTGCAGGGATGCGCCGAGCGCAACGCGAATATATACCCATAAGAAAAATCGGGGAGGCGTTTGCTTTGTCCGAACGTTTTACATTTTTTGAAAATGAATTGTACATCGTTTTGCAGGTCGCCGGGGACGGCGATGTGCGCCTGCTGCACGCGGGCACCCGGGCGTTTGACATCGAGGAAATCCCCAAGGCGGATCGCAAGGCGTTCCGTCTGGTGGAACTGCAATGCGCCGGGTTTGACGCCAACAGCCATCACGGTGACAAGCACACCGGCACGCAGCCCGGTGCGCTGCTCAAGTATGTGTCGCATCAGGATGTGCGCACCCCCCAGGGGCGCAAGCTGATGATTACCCAAGCGTTTGAGGATTTGGTGGTCACGTCGTATTTGCAAATGTATGATAACATCCGCGCGTTGCGCAGTTGGACCGTGGTGCGCAACAACGGCCCCAAGCCCTATGTGCTGGAGCATGTGTCGTCCTTTGCGCTGACCGGCATTGATCAGCCCGGCGTGCCGTGGCAGCAGAATGTGCTGGCCATCCCCGCCAATAGCTGGTGCGCCGAGGCACAGTGGCGCAAGCGCAGTCTGGCAGAGTGGGGCATGGAGTCGGTGGTGCGCACGCCGATCCAGCGCGTCAGACGCCTATCCACCGGCGCGTGGACCAGCAAGGAATTTCTGCCGATGGGCTGCCTGGAAACGGCCAGCGGCGCAATTGCTTGGCAGATTGAGCACAACGGATCCTGGCAATGGGAGATGAGCGGCAACGAAGGCCGACTGACGCTGGAATTATCCGGCCCGTCTTGGCAGGAAAACCACTGGCGCAATGTGCTGGAGCCGGGTGAATCCTTTACCTCGGTGCCTGCAGCAGTGACCTTTGGCGACAGCTTCGACAGCGCGATTGGCGAGATGACGCGCTATCGCCGCGTGATCCGCCGCCCAAGCGAGGACCATCACAAACTGCCGGTGCTGTATTCCGACCGGCATGTCAGCGAGGACGACCTGACGCGCGATAAAGAACTGGCGCGCATCCAAGCGGCGGCCAAGCTGGGCTGCGAAACCTACTGTCTCGACGCCGGATGGTTTGCCGCCGGGGTGTGGTGGGAAGGCGTAGGGGAATGGATGCCATCCGCGACGCGCTTCCCGAACGGGTTGGGCGAAGTGGTGGCGGCGATTCGCGCGCATGGCATGACGCCCGGCCTGTGGCTAGAGCCTGAGGTCATGGGCGTGCATGCGTCGCTGGCGGCGCATCTGCCAGTGGACTGGTGCTTCCAGATCGCGGGCAAGCCTGTCATTGACCATGGGCGCTATCAACTGGATTTCCGCAACCCGGACGTGGTGCAGCACGCCGACGCGGCCATTGACCGGTTGGTGACGGAAGAGGGCATCCGCTATCTGAAGCTGGACTATAACATCGAGCCCGGCGTGGGCACAGAGCACAATGCTTCGGCGTCTGGTGAGGGCTTGCTGGAGCACAACCGCGCGTATCTGGCATGGCTGGACCGGTTGCTGGCGCGCTATCCGTGGCTGACGCTGGAAAACGCGGCCAGCGGCGGCCTGCGCATGGAATATGCGCTGCTGACACGCCATGCGGTGCAAGCGGTGTCCGAGCAGACCAGCGCCAAGGAATTGGCGGCAATCGCGGCGGCCTGTCCGTCGGCTGTGACGCCGGAACAGGCGGGCATCTTCTGCGCGCCGCAGGCGGAGGAAGATCAAGAGGCGGTTGCGTTGCGCATGGTCAACGCACTGCTGCTGCGGCCGCAAATTAGCGGAGAGATCGACGCCTTTTCATCCGCGCAGAGAAGCGCCATAGAAGAGGGCATCGCCGTGCATAAAAAACTGCGCGAACACATCCGCACCGGTGTGCCGATGTGGCCGCTGGGCTTGCCGCGCATGGATGCGGGACAGTTGTGCCTGGCGTTGGTCTGCGAAGACCGAACCTATGTGGCGACCTGGCGGTTGACGGACGAGGCCGCCAAGCAGATAGCCGTGCCCATTGCGCAGGTGAAGGGCAAGACGGCAGCCGTGCGCACGGTGTATCCGAGCTTCGCCAAGGGCGAGCCGGAATGGGACGCGGAAAAAGGCATACTGACCGTGCCGCACGAGAAGGCGGGCACGGCACGGGTTGTGGAGGTTGTGGTGGGGTAGACGGGGAGAATAAGTCGAAAACTGCCTGATGCCGGAACTGAACATGACATGCTAGGGGGAATACGCAAGGTGAAAAAATTGCCTGTTTGGCAAATGATAAAAGAGGCGGCAGAACAGTCAAAAAACCCTATCATTTCATATGGTGAAATCAGGGAATACATTTTGTCGCGCGATCACTCTGTCAATCCGTTAACAATCAACTGCCAGATCATTGCATGCTCGGTAAATCAGCCAAGTCGGCTGCATTATCCCGGAAACAACAAGCCGCGCATTTGCAACACGAGATATGATTTTCTTTTGAATATGGGGCGTGGAACTGTTACACTGTATGATCCAGCAAAACACGGACTATGGGCGATCGAAAAAAACACAGATGGGAAATTAAAGGTGGTTCAACTAGGCGATGCGGAAAACAGCATGGCAGCATCCGTATCAACTTGCAAGCCAAGTAGTCTGCGTGTATCGCCCAAGAGGGAACCGCGCGTTGATGTGCCCAAACCATCGAAAAATGAAGTGTGCGCACATCTTGAAAAGTGGGATGGACTGGAAAACTATACACTGCAAGAAAAAGCGCTTAACAAGCTGTTTTTTCAAGTCTTTCCCAAAAACGAAGATATTTGCGATGTATTGATAAAGGTTGCAGCGCTCAATGAGTTTTATAGCACCAACATTTTTTCGGTATATACGGTAGCCAAACATATTGTCGATATGCAGATTGATGAACGGCTGATGCGTGCCGATGAAACGCTGGTCAATGAGCTTGCCTCCGTAAGAATGGACAGTGGGAGCACCAGGAACTTCTATTCTTTTGCTACAAAATATTGTAGCCATCATAAGCCTCTCGACTATCCAATTTATGATCGCTATGTTGAAAAGGCGTTGAAGTATTTTCGTGATGTAGATGCATTCGCTTTTTTCCGCGATGAAGAGCTGAAAGACTTCTTGTCTTTCAAAAGAATACTGCTGCAATTCCAACGATTCTATGGTCTTGAAGCATACAGCCTGAAAGGCATCGACAGATATATCTGGCAAATGGGAAAAGAAAAGTTTCCCAATAGCACAGTGATGCGCAGAGGGAGAACGGCTGGAACGTTGTCATGATAAGGAGTTTCTTTGTTCGTTACAGGGGATAGTTCATGCAAAACTATTCGCGAAAGGATACTTTTACGAATAATATGGATGAAATAAGCGCGAAAGCATGGGAAATAAACTATTTCCCATGCTTTTGTGTGCTTTGGCGCTTTATCCCAGCGTTAAAATGACCGGACAATGATCCGATCCCATAATCTCCGGCCGAATATCGGCATCCACAACGCGCGGCATCAATCGCTCGCTGACGATAAAGTAATCCAGTCGCCAACCAACGTTTCGCGCGCGCGCGCCGCCAAAGTAGCTCCACCAGGTATAGGCGTCCTGCTTGTCTGGGTGCAGGCGGCGATAACTATCCGCAAAACCCGCATCCAGCAGCGCAGTCATCTGTTCGCGCTCCTCGACGGTAAATCCGGCGTGCATGCGGTTGCTGCGCGCGTTTTTGATGTCCATTTCGGTGTGCGCGACGTTCAAATCACCGCACAGCGCGACCGGCTTTTGCTTATCCAGCGCACATAAATACGCGCGAAAATCGCGCTCCCACGTCAGGCGGTACGGCAGGCGCGCCAGTTCATCCTGCGAATTGGGTACATACGCGTTGACCAGAAAGAAATCGCCCATATCGGCGGTGATGACGCGCCCTTCCTTGTCATGCTCCTCGATCCCGATCCCGTAGACAACAGACTTCGGTTCTGTTTTTGTTAGCAGCGCGGTACCGGAATAGCCCTTCTTTTGCGCATAGTGATAGTACTGGTGATAACCGGGCAAATCCAGTGACAGCACGCCTTCGCTGAGTTTGATCTCCTGCAAGCAGTACGCGTCTGCCCCTTCCGCGCGCACATACTCCAAAAATCCTTTGCCAAGGCACGAGCGCAGGCCGTTGACGTTCCAAGATACCAGTTTCATGTGGGTTCACTCCCCTCGGATGTGCCGTGTGTATTGAAAAAAGCCAACATATCATCGATGTCTAGCGCGTCAAGGCCGGACACATGGTATTCTGCCTCAGGCAATGTCTCTGGTGAGCCCACACCAACCGCGCCCATGCCGCCAGCATGCGCGGCCGCTATACCGGCCACCGCATCCTCAAAAACCACGCAATCGCCGGGCGCAACGCCCAGCGCCTGTGCGCCCAGCAGGAATACTTGCGGATCGGGCTTGGCACGCAAGGCATGGTTGCCATCAATCACCGCGTCGAGCAGCGGCGCAATGCCCAGCTTTTCTAGGATGAGCGGCGAATTTTGGCTGGCCGAACCCAGCGCCGTCAGCATGCCGCGCTGGCGCAGGGCAAGCAGTGTTTCGCGCGCGCCGGGCAGCACGTCTTGTGCGGTCAAATGCTCCAGCATGCGCACATACCAGGCATTTTTCTTAGCGGCCAGCGCTTCCTGTTCATCAATGGGCAGGCCGGACAATTGTCCAACCTCCAATAAAATCTCCAATGAACGCATTCGGCTGACGCCTTTCAGGCGCTCGTTGTCCTGCGCGGTGAAGTCAAAGCCCAGCTCGTCCGCCAGCCGCTTCCACGCGAGAAAATGATACTTCGCGGTGTCCACCAGTACACCGTCCAGGTCGAAAAGTGCCGCTCGTAACAAAAAATCGACTCCTTATAAAACAGACTAACGGTCGCAATAAGTGGGTTCTCCGGTTCAGAATGAATGTGCATTGCGCCGACTAGGTTTTGTCGCGCGTTTTTGCTGGAACGGAAGTTTCGGCAACTTCGCGCGCAAGCAGCGCTTCGGCAGCCATGCGCTGGGCGCTGGCTTGGATGGCACAGTCCAGTGCCGAAACCTCCCCCTTGTCTAGCGCCTGCCCAACGCGGCGCAGCCCTGCAGGATACTGCACGCAAAATGCTTCATAGCAGGCGCGCATATCCGCCACTTCACTGGGCAATAAGCGCCGAATGGCATCCATCGGAAGAACCGATTTGAGCGCGCAGAGCATCATCAGTGCCGCCAAATGCCCGCGATCATACTTTTTGCCACTGGGCCTCGGCACGATGCCCTGCTTCACATAGTTATTCACCATTGCCGCGGTAATGGATTTTTCTGACGATTTATCTGGCAATAGCGGTGCCAACTGCCGCTCGATAAACGTGACAACCTGATCCATGTAGAGCCCGAGGTCCGGCAGCGTATCCCATTCGGGTGGCTGATAGGCTGCCATGCGCGCAGCCAGCGCGATGGCGGATGTGTTGATTTGCATGCTGCTCCCCCATTTTGCCATGGTTTTTTCGGCATTTCTGCGTACATTATAACATGGTGATTTCACCGCATCAACAAATGTTTTCAATAACCTATTGACGGATTGATGATGATCGTGTAATCTAGTAATGAAAACTATGTGATGATCGAAAAACGGAGGGATACGTATGGCGGGGATCCACATTTGGGGCGATTCGATCCTGAAAGGCGTTGTGTTTGACGAACTGCGCAACCGCTACGCTATCCTGCGTGAAAACTGTGTGCGGCAATTAGCCGAGCGCTTTGCGCTGCCTATCGAGAACCATGCGCGCATGGGTTTAACCGCGCCGGAAGCATTGAGCGAGCTGGAAACCAGCGGGATCGCGTGTGGGGATATTGCCTTGATCGAATTTGGCGGCAACGATTGCGATTTGGATTGGCCACAGGTCGCCGCCGACCCAAGCGCGGACATCGCGCCGCGCACACCCATCGAACAGTTTGTCGCCAGTTTGTCCGAGTGGGTGCGCAGAATCAGGACGTTGGGCGCGCAACCAGTGCTGGTCGTGCCGCCGCCGCTGCACGCGGAGCGATACTTTGATTGGGTCACGAAAAATCTTTCGCGCGAGGCGGTGCTGGAGTTTCTGGGCGATGTGCAGCGTATTTATCGCTGGCAGGAGCGCTATGCGCTGGCAGTATGCGATGTGGCCGCCGCGCTGGCCTGTCCGATTGTCAACCTGCGCGACGCGTTCATTGACCGCAAGCATTACGAGCGTCTGTTGTGCATTGACGGCATCCATCCCAATGCCGAGGGACACGCACTGATGCTGCAAACGCTAACTGCGGCGCTGGCATAAACCGGCGCAACAAAGCGACCCCATCCGCAGCGCGGAAGGAGTTGCTTTTTTGGTATGCTCTTTCCTATCTCGCCGCGCGCACAGTCATGGTGGCGCGCTGGGCCAGCGCCTCACCGGTCAGGTTGCGCTGGGTTTTGTCCTTGGGGTTCTCACCGCTGACAAACAGACCGGTATCGCGTAGCAATAGCTGCAAATCAATCTTCACTGGCACATAGTCACGGTCGTATACCGTCAGCGCCTTTAAGCTTTGCCGCTGCGTGATGCGCGGCAGCTGCTTGACCTCGCCAATCTCACGCCCGCCCGCCGGCGTCAGCGCGCTATATCCCAGCAGCGTCACACGGGTGACCAGCCGTCCATCTGGCAGGAAGCTGATCATCTCGATATTGCCGCAACGCTTGGCGTCGTCACACTGATACACCTCACCGGTAGACAGCGTCACGCGCACCAACCGGGCATCATACCAGATCGCTAGATAGTTGCCATCTTCGCTGATGGCCACATCGCGCGCGCCGCGCGTATTAGGCACGCGATACGCCTGCATGCGCGCGGTGTCGATCAGATACGCGTCCTTGCGCAGCGAGCCGCCGTATCCGTCGGTGTCATACAGCAGCGCCAGACTGCCGTCGCCACAGGTGGTCAGCGTGCGTTCGCCACCCTTGCCGAGCGATCGCATGTCCAGCGCATACAGCGACAGCGCATCGCGCACCTCCACCTGTCCGCCATGGCTCATGCGCGCGGTGAAAACCGAATTGCTGTTGATGCACACCAGTTGGTTGCTGTCCGGCGCCATCCAGGACACCGTGGTGGCGGATTGCTTCCATTTGCGCTGCACATCGGCGCGGTAGTTTTGCGGATTTTTCTCGACAATCGGCGCGATCAGGCGGCCATCCCGCACCAGTTTGTCGAGCATATCAGTCGAGCCGCTGCGCGTGAAGACACTGGCCTCCGGTGCGGTGTTTTTATCGTTGGCGCTCAATCCCAGGCGCACACTCAGCCCATCCCACAGTCCGTCGTCGTTGGTATCGCGGTTGGCGGGGTTCAGGTCCAGACGGAACTCTGTCTGCGTAAACAGGCCGTCCATATCGTCGTCGCGGGGTTTCAGATACCAATCCGGGTTGATCGCGCGCGGCTTTACGTCGCCAATGTAGCCAATGTCGAAGTCTGACACGCTGACCTTGCCCACATTGTCTGTGGCGACAAAGGCATACCAGCCGTCCTCCATAAAGGTGTACGAATAGGTCTCGCCGCTTTGTCCGCGCGGCGAACACACGTCAAACACCTGATAGATCAGGTCACCGTTCGCGTCCTCGCCCGATACGCGCGCCACCTCGACAAGCGCCACACCGGAGGCGCGTTCCGGCGGCGTAACGCCGGGGCGCGGCAGATCGACCACGGTGGCCCATGCCTCGACCATGACCTCGTTTACGCCATCGTCGCGCGGCGGCGGATCAAAGGAAAAACTACCGATGGTCGGTGCATAGGTATCGTCTGCTTTGGCATGGGTGATGGTCACCGGGACTCCCGCCGTCTTGTTGCCCGCGCGATCCTGCGCGTACAGCATATAGTCCTGATTCACGTACACGAAAATGGCGTATGTGTCCCCAGACTGTGCTTCACCCATGCTGCGCAAGCCACGAGCGTCTTCCAGCCACACCTCACCGACACCGGATTCAGTATCGGTGACTTCAAACGAGAGCTCCACCGCGTCGGCCCACTCGGGCGGCAGCGGCGAAAAGGTCAGCGCGCCGATATCCGGCGGGGTATCATCCTGTGTGGTCGCGGTGTCCAGACCGGAAACCACTGCGGTAACTGGCGGCGCGGAATGCCCCGCCACATCCATCACATCAATTTGATACAGGCCATTTGCATACACCGACAGAATAAACGCGTCCAGACTCATATCATAGGTGCAAGGGCGCACCTTCGCATCCGGCCCGGTGGCCGTGACCAGCCGGATGCCCGAGACGATTTCGGTGGCGCTGTTTAGTGCGGAATCTTGCGCATGAATCACCAGCGTCGCAACCTGTGGCAGCGCAGGCGGTGTAACCGCGTTATAGCGCACTTCCACCTCCGGCCGCTCCGGGTCGGTAAGGTCAGGGTCAAGCGTTATGCTGGCCTGTCTGGCCAGCATCGGCGCCATCAGTTGGAAGCTCTCCCCTTCGCTGATGAGCCCCTGCGCGCGCAGCAGCGATTGCCCCATCTGGTCGGGCTCGGCGGGGGCAGTAGGCGTCTCAGTTGGTAAAAGGTCGCTTTCCGGCGTTTCGGTGGGCTCCGGTGTCGCGGACGGATCGGTTGGCGTGGTTGGTGCGGTCGTAGGTTCGTCTGTTGGGTCGGGGGTGGACTCTATCGTCGGTGTGGGCTCAGGCGCGGCGGTTGCGTCGCCTTGTTCCGGCTCCTCGGTGGGCGGCGGCATAAAGACCCCCGCCACGCACGGGATGCCGTCCTCGGCGGCGGGACCGTGCTCGGGCAGCAATGCTTCTTGCGCCCAGGTCTCAAACAGACTTTCGGTTTCTTCTTCGGTCAACGGGAAGAGATCCGTGCCGCAGACCAAGCCTTCTACCTGCATGCCTTGACTGTCACGCGCGGTCACCAAAAACCAATCGGGAATATCTTCGTCCTCGTCTATTTCCTCATCGCGCGCGGGCACATAGGCAGTACGGTCTTTCACCAGCACCAGTTCTCCCGCCGCGAGAGGTAAAATCTCATAGGAAATTTTGCGATCGTGCGCCTTGGTGCGCAGTGACGTACCATACAGCACGATGGCGTAACCCTGCGTAAAGTCAGCAAATTCATGCGCGTTGGTGGGGGCCTCGGTTTGCGATGGCGCGGAAGTGGGCGTTTCGGTTTGCGACGGAGTGGCAGTGGGCGCTTCCGTGTGCAAAGGCGTCTGAGAAGGTAGCTGGGGTTCGGTGGGCGCTGGCGTATCGGTTTGCTCGGGTACTTCCGGCGTTGCCGGGGCGTCTGTCGGATCGGCGGGCGGCGCGACCGTCGGATCCTGCGCTGTGGGGGTCTCAGCGGGGATCGGCAGGTCGGGCAACGGCGCTTCAAAGTAGGCTCCGGCCGTATAGGACGGTTGCCACAAAAACGCTACGCACAAGCATAGCGCCAGCGTGCGCCTCACCTTTCGCAAGCATATCCAGTTTTGTCTCTTCATGCAAACCGCCCCCGCTCTGCCCCTTCCCGCTGCCGAAAACTACAACAGGTGGGCTATCCTTGTCTTTCATCATACCACGCCTAGTACGCGCTGTATACGCCAATATGACGCGCGGCACACAGGTTTTCTTCCCCGGAACCATAGGCCGTGCAAATGGAAAGAAAAAGCAGCCCGCATGCACAGTGCGCTAACACAAAACCGCGCACCAGACGGTGCGCGGTTTTGCTTGCTTTAATGTGTTTATACCAGCCGGTTGTGCAGCGCCACCAGTTCGTCGGTGGTCATGCCTTGCAGCGTCAGGTATGCCCATGCGTCCGTATACTTCGTGTGCAGCACGTCCAGCGTGGCGCGCATGGTATCCGGATAGGCGTGCAGCGCGTTTTCATACCGCTGCGGATCGATGCCCGGCGGGCAAATCTTCAGCAAATGCTCCTTGCGCGGCGCCATGGCAACCTCGGTCAGCGCATAGTCGTCGATGATCTCCTGATCGTCGGCGCCAGCCAGCGATAAAAGCAGCATGGCCATCACGCCGGTGCGATCCTTCCCCGCCGTACAATGAAACAGCACCGCGCCCTCATGCGCCAGAATAAAGCGAAACACGTTGACCCACACTCCGCCGCAATCGCTGAGCATGTAGGCGTACAGTTTGCGCATGTCAGCCAGCATCGCGAAGGCGGCAGCGTCGGTGGGCTGCACGCTAAGCGAGATATTGGCGTATGTCGCCCACGGCACATCGGCCAGCGGGTGCGGTTTGACATTGACCTCCTCGGCCGAGCGCAGATCCACGACGGTGTGCACGCCCAACGCTTGGACATAGGCCACATCGGCGGGCGTCATGGTGCAGGGATCGTCCATGCGGAAAAACGCGCGCGGTTTCACCTGTCGGCCTCTTTGCAGCGGGATGCCGCCCAAATCGCGCAGATTATAGGCGCCCTGCAACGTGAGCGAGCGATCCGGGGTTCCAATTGTTTCGGTCATGCGGTGTTCTCCTTGTCTGTGCGACGCAAACCAGTTCGTCGGTTTTCTTGGCGAATTTTGTCTAAACAACAGACTTTTGGTCTATTATGCGTCCGCGGGCAGCTCCGGCGCGGTGGCAGCCGCTCCATCTCTAAACTCCAGCATCTTTTGCTTCAGGTCGTTTTCCAGACGCACCAGCTCGGCCTCGGCGGCAATGCGCGCGGCGGAGCCTTCCGCCTGAATACGCTGCACCTCGCCCAGGGTTTCAATCAGCGACTGATTGGTGGTGCGGATGGTGTCAATATCCACCACGCCACGCTCGGCTGCCTGCGCGGTCTGGATGGTGCCTTGCTTGAGCGCTTCGGCGTTTTTCTTGAGCAGTTCATTGGTGGCGTCGGTCACCGCCTGCTGCGCTTTCAGCGCGCGGTCGGCGTGCGTCAGACCCAGCGCGATGACCATCTGGCTCTTCCACAGCGGAATGGTGTTGGCCAGCGTGGACTGAATCTTCTCGGCCAGCACGCTGTCATTGTTCTGCATCAGCCGAACCTGCGGCGCCATCTGGATGGACACCTGGCGGGTCAGCTTCAGGTCATGCACCTTTTTCTCCAGCCGATTGATCTGGTCGGCGAAATCCCGTGCGGCCTGCGCATCGGCAGCCTCTTTGGTTTCGTCGGCCTTTTTCAACAGCGCGGGCAGCTCGATATCGCGCAGCTCCTTCACTTTCTCCTCGCCCGCCGCAATATATACATTGAGCGCACTAAAGTGGTTCTGGTTTAGTTCGTACATTTTCTCCAGCATGCCGATGTCGTCGATCAGCTGCCCCTTGTGCTGATCCAGCGCGTCGGTGATGGTGGTTACATTGATTTCTACTTTGTCATACTTAGCCTTCATGCTGTTCATCTGGCTTGTGGCGGACTGGAA
Organism: Eubacteriales bacterium; assembly: GCA_031552735.1. Taxonomy (GTDB): domain Bacteria; phylum Bacillota; class Clostridia; order Christensenellales; family Aristaeellaceae; genus JAVBUY01. Next base: position 4,993 of record JAVBMF010000003.1, on the reverse strand, counting down.
CCAGCCAAAGAAGCCCTTCTTGCGCTCGGCGCCGGCGTCGAAGCTCCTAAGCTGCGAAACGAGATTGGCCAGCATATCGCTGACTTCCCCGGTATCGCGGGTGCGCACGTTGGCCAGTACTTCATCAGAAAAGGACGCAATCTGCTGCTGCGCCTCGTTGCCAAAGCTGAGCACTTCCTCGGGTTTGGTCACGTCAATCGCGCTGACGATTTCGGTTTTTTTCGCGATATCCTGTGCGCTCAGATCAATCTTCTCCTCCACGTTCACCGGCGCGACGGCGGGGACTTCTTTCTTTTCAGGCATATCTGTTTCCTCCTATTTATATAGCATCATTGGTGCATTTCCGATGCTCTTATCATACCCCAATTGTGCCCACGCGGCAACCCTCGGTTTTATGTATTCCGCGTTTCTCATGATTTTCTCATGGTTCTTTAGTGCTGTTCTTGTGCAGGGGCGAAAAACCTGTGCTATGATAGGAGCGTCCCAAGGAACAAAACGTCATGGATGATGATATAGGAGGTTGTCCCATGTATCAGCCCTATTATGCGCCTGTCAGCCCCCGAAGCCGCTGGATCGCCGCGCTGCTTTGCCTGTTTCTCGGCGTGCTTGGTGTGCACCGGTTTTATGTCGGCAAGGTTGGCACCGGTTTGATCTACCTGTTCACTGGTGGTCTGTTCGGTATCGGTTTGCTCTACGACCTATTCTGCATTGTGGTCGGCTGGTTCCGCGATGGCATGGGCTTGCCGCTGGTATACTAACCGGCTTTCCTTTCCCCCTCTTTCCGGCGGAGCAATCCGCCGTTTTTTTCTGTCGATTTAAGGTGTAAATACCCCGACGTGAATTGACAAACCCGGCGTTCTGTCGTACAGTAAAAGACAGGTCCAAAAGATAAGGAGCATTTGAATGCAAGCGCTAAAGAGCATGTGGCGCAGTAGCGCCTGGATAGCGATTTTGTTGGCGTGCGTGCTGATCGCAGGTCAATTGTTCGCGATGCAAGCGGTATTTGACGGTGCGGTGGCGCACCTGCTGCTGCCCGCGGACGCGGAAACGCAACACAACTGGCTGCGCCTGACTGCCTCGCATATGCAAGCGGAAATCCTGCGCGTCGCCGATCAGCGCCGGGAGCAGATCGACCAAGCGTTTCCCAAGATCGCGAGCTGGTTTCGCCAGGCGCCCGATGCGACCATTTTCCCGACTTGGCCGCGAGACATCAGCTGGGTGTGCTTCTCCGCCGATGGCGCGTCACGCGTGGCCGCGTCACCCGACAGCCAATTGACCGCGAACAGCTTGTCCGCCGCTGTTTCTGCGCTAAGCGGCGCACCGTATTTTGATCAGATTCCGCTTAGTGACGGGACAACGCTTCTACTATATGTGCGCCAGCAGACGCTGGACGGATACCTGCGCCAAGCGGCGATTGACACCATTCAGGCATGGCCGGCCGAGCAGGTGACGCTCTCGATCTGGTTGCAGCGCACCGCGTCGGGTACGCAGGAAAGCATCGCCTATCAGCGCGAAATCCCCGCCGCGACACCGGTGGTCTATGGCTATCAGGTGCCGGAAAGCTCCGCGCCGCTGGTCAACGCACTGCCCAACGATAACCTTGCGCAGCTACGCGAGCACCGCAACGCCTTTTTCCCTGCCATTGCAGAGGCCAGTGCCGGGACGCAAGCCTGTTCCGCCATTGTGCTGGCCGACAGCGATCTCGCATTGTGCGTCAGTGCGCGCATGCTCACCCCTGATATCCTCACGCACCCTAACCTTTCGCACTTTCGCGCGTTGTCTAGCATGATTTTTTACATCACGCTGGCGGTGGTGGCGCTGGCGGTGCTGGGCATTCTGTGCTATCAGCTCCACGCGTACCGCAAGGGGGTCAAGAGCTGGCAGAACGCGCAATCGCTGCTGGATATGCGCGAGCAGACCGTCGGCGAAGAGCGGCGCAAGATTGACAAGGTCTATGAGGAACTGCGACGCCTGGGCGCGCTGAAACCTTATACCGGCCCGCGCACAGCGGCATCCGTGGTGCACTGGCTGGACGACAGCTTCCCCGCGTTCTCGCGCATCACGCCGGACCAGGTGCTGGCGGGCAGCCGCGCCACCGCGATCGTGCTGCTGACGCTGGACGACACCGCCGAAGCCGCGCATGCCGAGATCGACTCGCTGGCCGAGCAGATTGTGCCGATCATCCAGCAGCATATCCGTTCCAACGATATGGTGGCGCGTTGGCATGGCGCGTCGCTGATGCTGGTGCTCAACACCATCACGCTCAAGGACGCGCTGATGCGTGCCGAGGATGTGCGCATCTCGCTGTGCGAGCGCGCGTTCCAGACCAAGCAAGGTCCGACGCACATCACGCTGACCTGCGGCCTGTCGCTGATGCTGCAAAACGACGCCTCTTGGCGGCAATCGGTGGAACGCGCTCAACGCGCCCAACAGCGCGGCAAGGAAACCGGGCGCAGCGGTCGCGTCTACCACGAGATTCTGTAATGCCCCCGCCGCCGACATCTCCGTCGGCGGTTTTCTTTGGCCGCGCTTGACAGTGCGCGCCGTGCGCTGTACGATGAAACCGAATCAGCGCAATCGCTTGCGCATTGTTTGCCCACTCTGCCCAAAGGAGGGAAGCCTATGCGTCCGCTATTTGACATCCACCCATGGACGCTGACAGAAACCCACTTTTCGCCCGAGCACCAGCGCCTGGCCGAGAGCCTGACCTCCACCGGCAACGGCTTGATGGGCATGCGCGGCAATTTTGAGGAGCAGTATTCCGGCGATACGCATCGCGGCACCTACTTGGCCGGGGTGTGGTTCCCGGACAAGACGCGTGTGGGCTGGTGGAAGAACGGCTATCCGCAATACTTTGGCAAGGTGATTAACGCGGTCAATCTGATCGCGCTGGATGTCTACATCGACGGCGAGGCACTGGATCTGGCCAAATACCCGGTGGTGGCATTCCGGCGCACGCTGGATATGCGCGGCGGTCTGCTCCAACGCGACGCTACCGTGCGCATGCCGCAGGGGCAGGTGCGCATCTCCACCGAGCGGTTTGTGTCCATCGACCGACGCGACGTAATGGCACTGAGCTATACGGTGACCCCGCAGTTTGACTGCACGGTGGCGCTTTCGCCCGCGCTGGATGCCGACGTGCGCAATCTGGACAGCAACTTTGACGAAACATTCTGGGATTTTCTGGACCAAGGGCAGGCGGACGACGCGCTTTTCGTCACCTGCCGCACCAAAGAAAACCCCTTTGGTACACCGCGCTTTGCCGTCACCGCCGCCATGCATACGCGCATCAGCGAGAGCACCGCTGCCGAGCCGGTCATCCAACCCGGCTATGTCGCGCAGCGGTATACGCATGTGGCGCGCGCCGGGCAGGGCATCACCGTGCGCAAGTATGTGTCGGTGGCCACCAGCCGTGACCATGATGAGGCGCAGTTGGCGCGCATCGCTTGCGCTGGCGCGCATGATGCCGCCGCGCGCGGATATGACGCGCTAAAGGACGCGCACGTCGCGGCATGGCACAAACGCTGGGAAAGCGCCGATGTGGTGATCGCGGGTGACGACGCGGCGCAGCAAGGCATCCGCTTCAATATTTTCCAGCTATTTTCTACCTATTACGGCGAGGATGCGCGGCTGAATATCGGCCCCAAGGGATTCACCGGCGAAAAGTACGGCGGCGCGACCTATTGGGACACCGAGGCCTATTGCCTGCCAATGTATCTGGCCATCGCCGGGCAGGACGTGGCGCGCGACCTGCTCGAATACCGCTATCTGCAACTTGACGGCGCATATCACAACGCCGCGCAGCAAGGGCTGCCCGGCGCGCTGTACCCCATGGTCACGTTCACCGGCATCGAATGCCATAACGAGTGGGAGATCACCTTTGAGGAGATCCACCGCAATGCCGCGATCGCCTACGCGATCTACCACTACACCGCCTACACGGGCGACGATACCTACCTGCGCACGCATGGCATCGAGGTGCTGGCAGGCATCGCGGCGTTTTGGGCGGGGCGCGTGCACCAGCCGCCGACACAGCGCTGTTACATGATCCACGGCGTCACCGGCCCAAACGAGTATGAGAACAACGTGAACAACAACTGGTACACCAACCGCATGGCAGCTTGGTGCCTGACCTATACCGTGGAATCGGCGGCACTGGTGTCCGCCGACCGGCGAACGCAGCTCGGGCTGACAGACGACACGCTGGCACGCTACGCCGACATCGCCGCCAGGATGTATCTGCCCGAGGACAAAACGCGCGACATCTTTGTACAGCACGATACCTTCCTGGATAAAGACCTGATGCCCGCTACCGCGCTCGACCCCGCCGACCGCCCGATCAATCAGCACTGGTCCTGGGACCGCATTCTGCGTAGCTGCTTTATCAAGCAGGCCGACACGTTACAGGGACTGTATTTCCTTGGTCACCTGTACGATCTGGACACCAAAAAACGCAACTTCGCTTTCTACGAGCCGATGACCGTGCACGAGTCCAGCCTGTCGCCCTGCGTGCACAGCATCCTAGCCGCCGAGATTGGCGACACCGCCAAGGCGGTAGAGATGTACCAGCGCACCGCGCGGCTCGATCTGGATAACATCAACCATGACACCGACGACGGCCTGCACATCACGTCGATGGCGGGCAGTTGGCTCGCGCTGGCGCAGGGCTTCGCGGGCATGCGCACGGCGGACGGGCTGTCCTTCTCGCCCTTCCTGCCGGACTGCTGGCAGGGATACGCGTTCACCATCGTCTATCGCGGACGGCGCATCCAGTTGAAGATGGACAAGACCGGCGCGCGGCTTTCACTGCTGGCGGGCGAACCGCTGAACGTGACGCTGAGTGGGAAACGCATCATGCTGCAATAAAAAAGACGTTGGAGGGCATTGCCCTCCAAGCCTCCTACCAGAGGGACATTGTCCCTCTGGACACCCCGAGGTTTCGCCGCCAGCGGCGCAAAAGAGGGGTGTGCCAAGCGGGGGAGTGCCAAGGGCG
>JAVBMF010000032.1:0-38813 GCA_031552735.1 Eubacteriales bacterium | reverse complement strand
CCCCCCCCCCCCCCCCCCCCCCCCCCCCCCCCCCCCCCCCCCCCCCCCCCCCTCTACCCCCCCCCCGCCCCCCCCCCCCAACACCACAAGGCCCAACACTCTTTCCCTACACGACGCTCTTCCGATCTGTTCGGCGAGGCGCGGGTGTCCGGCGAGGCGCAGGTGTCCGGCGAGGCGCGGGTGTTCGGCGAGGCGCAGGTGTTCGGCGAGGCGGGGGTGTTCGGCGAGGCGGGGGTGTTCGGCGAGGCGCGGGTGTCCGGCAAGGCGCGGGTGTTCGGCGAGGCGCGGGTGTTCGGCGAGGCGCAGGTGTCCGGCAAGGCGCGGGTGTTCGGCGAGGCGCGGGTGTTCGGCAAGGCGCAGGTGTTCGGCGAGGCGCGGGTGTCCGGCGAGGCGCAGGTGTTCGGCGAGGCGCAGGTGTTCGGCGAGGCGCAGGTGTTCGGCGAGGCGCAGGTGTTCGGCGAGGCGCGGGTGTTCGGCGAGGCGCAGGTGTTCGGCGAGGCGCAGGTGTTCGGCAAGGCGCAGGTGTCCGGCAAGGCGCAGGTGTCGAAGCAGTACGACCACCTGACTGTAACCAATATCGGCAGCCGCAATGCTACCACAACGTTTATGCGCGTTAAGCAGGGCGGCATCTTCGTTGTTTGCGGGTGCTACTCGGGCATGATTGATGATTTTTTGGCGCGCGTGCGTGCGGTGCACGGCGAAAGCGCACATGGCAGGGCGTATCAGGCCGCCATCCTTATGGCGCAGGCTGTTGTCAACCAAGAGCCTGCCGAAACCGAGGAGGAGTAGCCATGTGCCGCATACAGCACTTCGACGGGTGCGACCTGTGCGGGTTTTGCGAGGAGGATGTAGACATGTATAACGACCGCGACCTGGAATATGACCCGATCCACGGCGCGATGAGCTACGACGAGTATATGGGCGAGTGCGAGGATGAAACGGACGAGCCGATCGCGCACTGCGCTGCATGTGGAGAACCCATCTATGCCGAGGACGACATCTTTTTCCCCGACGACGGCAACGACGAGGCCTACTGCGACCTGTACGAGTGCCGTGAGGCGTGGGTGGACTCGCACAGAGGCGCGGCACGCACGCTTTTACCCTGTTTCGACTGACGAAGGGAGCGCAATATGAACCGGCTGAAAACATTTCGTGGTGAGGAAACGCAAAATGCGTTCATTGCCCGCGCCGGACTGGACATGCACGACAAGCAATATTCGCTGCTGGAGAACGGACGCATGAACCCGACGCGGGAAACACTGCGGCGCATCAGCGAAGCAATGAGCAGATCACCGGTGGAGATATTCGGCGATGAGATCGACGGCATGGCCGAGCAGCGCGCATACGAACAGCGCCACGCACCACCGGCGCAGACCGCGATGCGCATTCGCCGCGGCAACCCACGCCTGACCTGCCGCGTATCGGAAGCGTCGCGCGCGCAATTCCTGGACGATCTGCGCGTGCTGGGCTATCGCGATCTGCGTGATTGGCTGGAGCAGCAGATGCACGACATGCACGGGCTTAGAATGGCGCAGGAGCACGCGATGGAAGATTTGTCCATCCGCGCGCGCGAGGCTGGCTAGCGGGGCGTATACGCGGCAAATACGAGACATAGGAGGTGCGCGCGTGGCGCAGTTGGTTTTTTACGACGAGGGGCATCGGTACGAGGTGGACGGCGAGGAAGTACCGAGCGTGAGCGAGGTCGCCAAACCGTTCAGCGCATACAAGTATGACCAGGTGGACGAAACCAAGCTGGAGGTGGCGGCGGACAGAGGAACAGAGGTGCATGCACTCACGCAAGCGGTGGACGATGGCGAGGATTTGACCGGCGAGTACGACCTGGCATTGGAAGGATACCTAGAGGCATATCGGCTATATTTGTTGGAGCATAGCGTGAGGCATATCGCGCGCGAAACGCCAATACACCATCCGACGCTGCGATATGCGGGAACGCCGGATGCGGTTAGCCTGGTGGACGGAACGCTAGCGATCGTGGACTATAAGGCGGTTGCCTCGCTGAATAAGCCCGGCGTGAAGGCGCAACTGAATGCGTACCGCCTCGCATGGGAGGCGACGACCAACACGACAGTGGACAGGCTGTATGCGCTGCAACTGATGCCGGATGGGCGGTATAGGCTCTATCCGGTCGCCATGGATGACGCGAGCTTCCTGCATTGTCTGGCACTATGGCGAGAATGCACTAAAAAACATCCGAGAGGAGCGATTGCCTAATGACCTTGGTGGAAAAACTGCTGACCGTTCAGCAAGCAGTGGATGCGGTGGTCAGGACCGAGCTAAACAAGAGCGACAATTACAAATTCGTGTCCTCCGAAGCGGTGCTGGAAGCGATCCGCCCAAAGATGAACGAGCTGGGGCTGCTGCTGGAAATCGAAATTTCCGATGCGCAGGTGCATGTAGGCGAAACCAAGTCAGGAACAACCCGGTACTTGACCGAGATGCGTTTTCTGATGCGCTGGGTCAACACCGATGACCCGAAGGACTATCGCGAGCTGAAATGGTACGCGCAAGGCGTGGACCTAGCAGGAGAGAAAGGCCCGGGAAAGGGCGCGACCTACGCGGAAAAGTACTTCTTGCTTAAATATTTCCATGTGCCGACGCCCAAGGACGACCCGGACGCAGGGCAGAACCAGCAAGCGCCGAAAGCGCGCGCCAAGACGCAGGCCGGAAAGGAAACCGCAGTGGATTGCCGCGCATGGTCACTGGATATGCTGGGACAGCTTTTTGACAAAGACCCGGTCAAGATCACGCAAAGCATTCGCGTGTTCTCACGCTACAAAGCGCCGGACGGAGCGACGGTGGAGCACGACCGACTGGAGGACATCAGCGATGCGGCCATGCCAGTCGTGTATGCGCGCATCAAGGACAAGTACCGGGAGCGGTTCGGAAAAGAATACGAGAAACGCAAAGAGGAGGACATGGAGCAATGAGCGGAAACTGGGGATATTATCGCGACGAGTGGGCGGGGGCGAAGGATGCGGCAAAGAAAGCGACAGCTCCGCTTGCGGACGGTGAGTATGACGCGCTGATCGCGCGCGTGCAGGACGACAGCGAGAATGGGAAAGTGATATGGCATCTGAACGCCGTGGATAGCATGGGCGCGCATCACAGGGCGAGAAAAACTTCGGTCGTCCCCAAAGGACTTGGCTTTTTGATGGCGGATTTGCAGACGATTTTCAACGACATGCCAGACAGTCCAGTGGATATGCCAAGATGGCTAGTAGCAGCCGAGGGCGCGACCGTGCGCATTCGCGCCAAGACCACCCCCGCCGCGAACGGCAAGGAGTATCAGAATATTTACTTTGTGAAGCTGATCGCCGGAAGCGGCAAACCGCACCCGCGCGAACTTCCGCCCATGAGCGCGGACGAACAGGCTGGGTTTGACCAAGTGGATGATGACGAGTTGCCATTCTAATAAAGCTTGCACAGAGAGAGAAGCACATGGACTACATGCGCGAGATTAACGCCTTTTATGTCTGGCTCGAAACAAACGAATTGTCACATCCTGCGCGCCACTTGTGGCATGCGTTAATGCACGTAGCAAACCGTGCGGGATGGCAGGTGTCGTTTACGGTGGCCATGACAGTCTTAGAGAGTAAGACAGGCATGAACGCGCAAATGATCAAGCGAGCGCGCAACGAGCTGGTGCAGATGGGTCGCATTAAAGTGCAGTCGAGGAAGGGTAATCAATGCGCGGTATATACCTTAGCTAACTTTGCGGTACAAAACAGGGCTGATTTTGTACCGCAAGTTGACCCGCAACCTGACCCACAACCTGACCCACAGTTTGACCCACAACCTGAACCCATTACTAGACTATACATAGACGTAGACAAAGACATATATAGACAACCACAACAACCGCGCGCGCGTGAGGCTTGCCCTGATCTGGACGACCCGGCATTCGCCGAGGTGGCGAAGGTGTTCGCCCAGGAGCTGCGCCCACCCACACCGAGCGACGGCCAACATATCGCGGAGTGGCTGGACGCATTCGAGGTGGGGATAATCACGGAGGCGATCCGCGACGCGTCGGCCAACGGCGCGCGCAGCGCGAAGTACGTGGACGCGATCTTGCAGCGCAAGAAAGCCGAGGGCATCACGACGCTGGACGGATACCAAGCGGCGCAGCGCGCGTTTGCCGCAAGAAAGCTGGACAAGCAGGGCGGGAAAGGCGGGACAAGTGGCGTTGTAAGGCCGTGCAAAGAGATGGCGCATCACCGATATACGCAGCGGGAGTACACGGAGAAAGATTTCGAAGGCTTGTATTTTGACGTAAGAACCTACAACCGAGAAAATGGAGGCGAGAAGCATGATTCTAGTGATTGACCCGGGCACGACGCAGAGCGCGATTGTGGCGATTGAGGATGCACAAAGCATGCGTCCCGCGCATTTCTGCAAGGACGGCAACCCGATCATTCTGAACATGGTCGGCGCGGTCGGCAAGGGCGACGTGGTGGTGATCGAGATGATGACCAGCTATGGCGGAAAGGTCGGGCGAGAGGTGTTCGACACGCTGGTATGGCTGGGGCGATTCCAGCAGGAGGCGATCCGGCGCGGCGCGGAGGTGCATCTGATCAACCGCGTAAAGGTAAAAGCGCATATCTGCCACAAGACCACCGCGACCGATTCGCAGGTGCGGCAGGCGCTGCTCGCGCGGTTCGGCGAGGTGGGCACGAAAGACAATCAGGGGTGGTTTTATGGATTTGCGAAGGATGTTTGGCAAGCGTACGCGCTGGCCGTCACATATCTGGACTTGTACGCCCAGACCGAGCAGGAAGGCGCGTAAGTGCCCGAAGGTGGACTGCGCGCACAAGGGCAGGTATCCCTACGGCGCGCCGTGCTGGGATTGCTGGGGAAGCGCGCTGCGGGATGGGGCGTATGAGGACTATACGAGGGAGGGGGCGTAGGCGATGAAGCCGATTCTGGACGCATGCTGCGGGTCGCGAATGTTCTGGTTCAATCGCCAGCATCCCGACGCAGTGTACATGGACAACCGCGAGATGGTGACCGACCTGTGCGATGGGCGCAAGTTGGAAGTCAAGCCGGACGTGGTTGCCGATTTTAGGGACATGCCTTTCCCAGATGCGTCATTCTCGCTTGTTGTGTTTGACCCGCCGCACCTGCGCAATGCCGGGGAAAAGAGCTGGATGGCGAAGAAGTACGGCGTGCTGTCTGGCGACTGGCGGGAGGATTTGCGCAGGGGATTCGCGGAGTGCTTTCGTGTGTTGCGGCCGCATGGCGTGTTGATTTTCAAGTGGAGCGAGGAACAGATAGGGCTTCGAGAGGTCTTGCAGCTCACGAATGAAAAACCACTGTTCGGGGATCGCCGCGCGAAAACCTTCTGGATTACGTTCATGAAAGGGGCGTGAAGGAGTGAAAAAGCACGCGCGCAATACCCCCCCCATGACGCACAAGACGTGCGACTACTGCGGCAAGGGCATTGAGCCGGGTAAGGGCGGGAAGGTGGTTGTTCCGGCGTCGATCACCGGTTATCTCGCCGAAGAAAAGATGCTTCACAACGCTTGCCTGAATCCATGCCTGCGATGGTTTGACGAGAACCGCAAGCCGTTCCCTCTGCCGGGGCAAGCCGGGTATATGGAGTGGCTGCGGGCGGTTGAGGCGAGGAAGGAAGCAAGCCCTGGCGCATAGACCTGCGATCGCGGAGCTAGAGCGGCAGCACACACACGACAGCCCGGCTGACGCGGGGCGATTACGAAGGGAGCAGCGTTGTGCGAGAGTATCACAAGATCGAAACAGTTTTCGAGCGCGACGAGCGGACGAAGAAGCTGATCGCGGGGAAATTCAGAAATGCGACCGTAGAGTACCTGCAAAACAATGAGTGGGTGTTTACAGAAAAAATCGACGGCACAAACATCCGCGTTGTATGGGACGGGCACAGAGTTGCGTTTTACGGACGCACGGACAATGCACAGATTCCGTCGCAGCTTATCGGCAGGCTGATGGAGTTGTTCGGCGGGGAAGTGAACGAGCAACTGTTTGAGCAAAAGTTCGGTGAGAAGGAAGTTATGCTGATCGGCGAGGGGTACGGCGCAAAGATACAAAAATGCGGAGCGGAGTACAGGGCGGATCAAGACTTCATCTTGTTCGACGTGATGGTGGGCTACTTGTTCCTCGACAGAGAGGCCGTTGCGGAAATCGCGTCCTACTTCGGTCTTGACACTGTGCCGGTTGTGTTGCGCGGAACGATTAAGGATGCCGTGGAGCTTGTCAAGAGCAATCCAGCCTCTATGATCGGCACGGCAAAAAGTGAAGGACTGGTCGGAAGGCCGATGGTGGAGATGCAGGACCGGCTCGGGAACAGGGTCATTGTAAAAATAAAGACACGCGACTTTGGATGACGCGGGGCGAAAGGGGAGATTGGTATGACGACAATCGAAATCAAAGTTCCATGCGAAAAGTGTGGGCACATGGCGGGGCCTGTTATATTCACGCCCGCACCGGGATTCCGGGAGGTCATGCGGGCGGCGCGGAGGATGTGCGAGGCGCACAAGGATTGCGAGGAATGCCCCATGCTGGGCGACAAGCCGTGCGACATTGCGGCAGCCGGGGTTTTCCTGGGCGACTGTGAGTGCGCACAAATCGAGGGCGCGGTTACGGCCTGGGCAGCAGAGCACCCGGAGAGCGAGGCGGGGGGGGGTATGAGCGACTGGATTAAGTGCAGCGAGGGGCTGCCGGAACTGCCAGGCGGGATAAACGCACGAGTGCGTGCGATAGTTGCGTACAAAGGCTATGTTGGGAAAGTATTTGTGAGAGAGGCTGCATACGCACGAATCACGCTGCGAGGAAAGATTGTTGAGCGGTGGGAGGATGGGTTCTCGCCTTTCCGGAACGAGGTCACGCATTGGCAACCACTACCCGCGCCGCCGGAGGAGGAATAGCATGCCGAGTATACAGATTTGCGCATGTTGCGGCGAGGTGTTGCGGGAAGCAACAGAAAAATCTTCTGTGCAGACCACGCAAAATGTTCCCCGCCAGACGTGGCGAAAAGAAGACTACATAGGCCCGCAAAAATGCTACCGCGCCATTTTGTGCCATGCATGCCGCGAACAGGTGGAAATGGTTATACAGCAGTTTATCGGTCGGAACCGAAAGAGGGTAAAGGAGACCGCAAGCCGTGATTAGCATCAAAAAGCTGCACAGGGTAGAAACGGAAGCGACACCGGGCGAGTGGGAGGCCATTTGTGAAATAACAGGCGGGGATGATTCCGGGAAAGCTGAAAGAGTGCGTCATGCAGTAGCATGCCGATTGCCCAATGGGCTGCCCAAGGTAATAGCCGACGTTCGGAACGCAGAAGATGCGGAAATCATCATCGCCGCTCGCAACGCCCTGCCCAAATTGCTGGACGAGCTGGAGCGCCTGCGCGCGGAGAACGCCGCCCTCGAAAAGCGCTGGTCGGACACGCACGACGACTATGTGGACGCGGCGGCTGCGCTATATCGGGCGGAGGAGGAGCTGAAAGCAAGCAGAGCGGGGAAGGCGGTGGAGGGATGAAGCCGATACTTTTCAACACACAGATGGTGCAAGCGATCCTTCGCGGAGAGAAAACGCAGACGCGGAGAGTTGTGAGCGATAAGTTGCGTAGCGCAATCGAGAGCGAAGATGGCAAGCCGTGGATTGCATGCGATGACGGAGACTGGTATCCCGGTCACGAATTCAGCCGCATACAGCCGGGCGATGTGCTCTGGGTGCGGGAGACGTGGACTTGCATGCGCGACATCACTGCGGGGCATAAAGATTACTTTTTTGCAGCGAATGAATTGGATCATGATACCGTATCCACGACTTATCTAGTGGACGATGATGGGTTTGACACCGGCAAGCCGTTTCCATGGAAGCCATCTATCCATATGCCGAGAGAAATTGCCCGTATCTTCTTGCGTGTGATCGGCGTGCGGTGCGAGCGGGTGCAGGACATTAACGAGACAGACGCGCTCGCGGAGGGCATGCCCGAATGCAACGGACATAGGAGCGGAGACGACTGCGCGTGCGCGATAATCGAATACCAAAAACTTTGGGACGAGATCAACCGCAAGCGCAATGGCGGTATTTATGCCTGGGAGCACAACCCGTGGGTATGGGTCTACGATTTTAAGCGGATCACCAGGGAGGAGGCGGAGGCGGCATGACCGAGCAGGAAGCGGTAAAAATCCTCAACGACAAACTACTGTGCAGGGGCGGCATATCGATCGACACGTTCAGGGCGGTGGAGATGGGCGTAACGGCGCTGGAGCTGATGCCGCAGGTGCGGGAGATGGCGAGGGCGATGCTGGAGCAGTTTGACGCCCTGGAAGATGCAGCGGTTATATCCGTGGTTTACGGCAATGAGGGATTGCTCCGTCGCCTCGCGCAAGCGGGTGGGGAGAGCGCAAAAGACGATGCGGACTATCAGCCAATCGCAGGTACGCGTTTCAAGCGACCGGAACCGTCACGGCATTGCGGACTTTGCGCATACGCAGAAGATTATGACCAATGTGGGCATCTCGGCATATGCATCCCGCGCCCAAACTGCTGCGACCACTTTGCCTGTTCGGTGCGAAAGGAGGCCGCCCATGCAGTACCAGATAGCCGCCAAGGCGATTGATACGGTCAGCGACGAGCGGATACGCCGGGTGATGCGGCTCTACTACCTGGACGGCTTGACCTGGCCGGAGGTGGCCGATCAAGTATGCTATTGCGAGAGGCAGTGCCAGAGGCTGCGGAATGAGGGATTGCACATGCTGGGGATTAACGCGCGACAGCCACGTTACAGGTACAGTGATAACGCGCTAGAATGGCTCGTGCGCGAGCTGATAAAGGCCGAAGCGCAAATGCCCAAGCGAGAGGACAAAGGCGCGTAGAGGCGGGGTATACGCCGTGTAGCGCGAAAAGAAGGGAGGACCAGAATGTCGATAAAAAGATCAATCAAAATAATTGAAGAGCGATTTGGCGAGCTAATAAAGAACATGTCACCCGACGAAGAAGTCAATGACGTGATTCTTGCAAAGGAAGAGGCGGTGCTAGCACTCACCATGGTCAGCGGAATGCGGTTCGAAACGACGGAGAAAGCCCAAAGAGATAAAAAACGGCTGCAGGCATACGAAAGCACCGGGCTAGAGCCGGAAGAGATCAAAGAAGCTATGCGGATTATCTCGAAGCTGGTTGAGCGGGGCTAAAAATATCTAGGTAAAGCAAAGCCCGCCGCGCCAGCGGCGGGTTGCGCGGAAGGATACTGCACAAGCATCATACACGCAAAGGGGCGAGAAGTCAAGCATGGAGCAGCAGACAGCCTTACAGGTGCTGGAGAAATGCAGGCGGCGCATGGAGCAGATAGACGCGATCAAACGTACGCGCGCGCGGCTGCTGGATAACGTGACCGACACGGCGACGCACTACAGCCAGACGCCGGGCGGGGGGCGGCGCGTGGATAAGATACCCGACGCGATAGCCCGGCGCGAGGACGCACAAAGCCGGATCGACCGGCAGCTAGACGACGTTCTGGCGCTGGTCGAGCGTGCTGGGCGCATCTGCGACGCGCTGGACAACAAAAATGACCGGAACTTCGCGCGCGACTACTGGATCAATGCGCTGGAGCTGCCCGACGTCGCAAAGCTCAGCGGCGTGTCGATCAGCACGGCACGGCGATCCAAGCGGCGCATTGAGATGCTGCTGGAAGCGCGCGGCGCGTAGCGTCAGAGTGCATTAGGTGGCAGGCCATACTCGCGCCGCATAGCCGTTTCGGTGATGACCCATTGCTTGCCAAACTTTTGCACGTCCGCGCCAACTTGCAGTTTGCCGTACTCGATGGCCTTGCGCAGAGTGCTTTCGTTCAGCCCCCAGCGATCCGTCGCATCGCGGAAGCTCAGCAAACCTTCGAACGGGGACTTGTCACTGCTTGTCACGATCCTTGAGCAACCGACGGCACAGGCGAATCACGTACACCGATAGCACGATACCGACCAGGGACAGGATCACTTGCAGTACGCCAAGGGCTTGTTGCATCATAACGCCGACACGTGGTACAATCAAAGAGGATGGAGGGGGCTTGCGCCCCCTCGCCCTAGGGTTTCGTTAGCCACTCGATCAGCCGAGCCAGCAAGCCGATGATCTGCGTGACTAGCGCAACCACTGCCGTGATGAGTGCGAGTTTTGCGATTCGCACCTCGCGGCTTTTTTGCACCCTCCGCGTGTCGCTCACCTCCTTTCTGTAGCACAAGAATATCACGGTATCGTGATGTTGTCAAGCGATATGTGAAAAGTTTTTGGATTATTTTTTCTGGCGTGGCGCTTGCCGTTGCCGCACAACGACTTGCTGGTTGTTCTGCGTGCGCGCCCACCGCCTGCGCGCGACATACGCGGCGTGCTGGGTATTGTAGCGCGCGTCAGGCCCACCCACAATGCGCCACTGACCGTCGGGATCCTGCACAACCGGATGATTGGGATACCTGCGCCCGCTGCCCATGTCGCGCGGCTTGCGCGTGCCAGCAGGGATTAGCCATGCGCGCGACCACCCGCTGCCGTACAGGATCGCGGCGCGTAAGCGCGGGATGTAATAGTCTGCAGAGCGTACGCTAAGCCCCCAGGCCGCCGCCGCATCGCGCAATGTCCACAGCCTGCGCTTGCCCGCCTCGCTGACGCGCGCCCAGGTGTCCGCGTCCACAAGCACGCGCGCACCGCATGCCGCGTCTGGGTGCGCGAGCGTGCGCAGGCATCTTATGATCTCGCCTGTATGATTGTCCTGCCAATACTCGCAGTTTTTGTACAGTGTGGGCATGATTGTCCTCCTGTGCGGGTTATGCTCGCCTGTGACTTGATTTGACCTTGTTTGACTACATTTGACTTGATTTAACCTGTTGACAACCAGATATTTCATGTGCTAGAGTATACTCGTAAAATTATATATTAACAAGCGGTAACTGGATAGAGATCTGGTTACCGCTTTTTTATTGCCATCAAACCACCTTGGCTATGTAGGGCATGCGATATGTGGATTAGCAGCGGGTTTGCGTGAGTGATGTGTACTAATTGCGGTTGCCTAAGTAGATAGGGGGTACAGCGGTATGACAGAGCGGGAGAAAAGAGCTTATACACAAATAAATACCTTGGCAGAGCTGCACACCTCCAGCCCTGTCGAGGACTTGACCGACGTCGAGTGGCTGTATCTGTGCTATATGTCGCAAGGCTGTGAGCGTGGAGAGGCGTGCAAGGCGCTGGGCTTGACTTGGGCGCAGGCCATCAAGGTCGAGAGGCTGCCAGCATACCAGCGTGAGATGCTGGCCATACAGCACGCCAGATTGATCAGCGAGGGCGTGCCGCAGGCGATTGCCACGCTGTTAGACCAGACCATGCACACCGGCAAGGCGGACAAGTGGACGGCGCAAAATGCTGCAAGAGAGGTCATCCGCATCGCTGGGGCAAGCCAAGAAGAAAGCGAACAAATGTTCATTGTGCAGTTTGACGGTAGCGTGCCAACACCGGGACAGCCAAACAATTATTCTGCGACAGAGCTTGACAGTAAGGATGGTTCGTGTGCCGACATCGGAACGGTCGTATAAATGCGCTTAACTATTCGCGGAAGATACCTTTCGCGAATAGTTGCGAGATAAAAAAGCCAGAACACAAACGATTAAGCGGACAAGGTTAGAAAATGTTCGCTTAATTCTTTTGTCTTGTCTTGCTTTTTTATTTTTTTGGTTTTTGCTTTTTGACTTTTTTCGTTTGACCCTATGGGGGTATGCGAGGATCAAGACACTTTCGAAAATCCGGACACCGTAGCGTATATATCCAGCCTCATCACACCACACCTACACCCCCTCTACTTTTTTTCGAAAGGCTGACAGCATGGCACAGACCATACGGATAGACTACAGGCCAACGCCAAAGCAACAGCTTTTTCACGCCAGCCCAGCGCATGAGGTGCTATACGGCGGAGCCGCAGGCGGAGGCAAGACCAAGGCGCTGCTGATGGACTCGCTCATGCGCGCACTGCAAACACCGGGCTACCACGCATACCTGTTCCGTCGAACGTACAGGGAGTTGGAGGACTCGCTGATCAAAGAGGCCAACGCTAGCATCCCAGCAGCGCTTGGTCGGTACATCAGCTCAACGCACGATATGCGGCTCACAAACGGATCGGTGCTGCATTTTCGGCACTGTCAGTTCGAGAGCGACGTGTACCTATACCAAGGCACGGAAATGGACGAGCTGTGCATAGACGAGCTGACGCATTTTACAAAACCAATGTACGACTACCTGTGCACACGCCTGCGCACAAAGACAACAAAGGGGATAACCCCGGTCGTGCGCTGCGCAAGCAACCCGGGCAACATCGGGCATGGCTGGGTCAAGGACAGGTTTGTGGACGCGGGCGAGTACGCAAAGATACACGAGCGGATCGTCCGGTCGGCAGTGCTCCGAGAGGAACAAGTACGCACACTGCAGTACATCCCAGCGCTGGCCACCGAGAACCCGTACATCACCAAGGACTACATTTTCCAGCTCGAACAAAAGCCGGAAGCACTGCGCCGCGCGCTACTGCAGGGCGACTGGGACGCATTCGAAGGCCAGGTGTTCACGGAGTTCATCAATGCGCCATCGCACTATCATGACCGGCTGTTCACACACGTAATTGCACCGTTCGAAATACCGGCGAACTGGACACGTTATCGCAGCTTCGACTATGGCTACTCCAAACCGTTCAGCGTCGGATGGTGGGCGGTTTCGCCGGATGACGTGGTGTATCGCTACAAAGAGTTGTACGGCAGCAACGGCGAGCCGAACGTCGGACTGCGCATACACCCGCGCGAGCTGGCGCAGCGGATACTTGCCATGGAGGAAGACGAACGGCGCGAGGGCATCCAGATCACAGGTATTGCCGACCCGGCGATCTGGGACGGCAGTCGGGGCGAGAGCATTGCCGAGCAGATGCAGCGCGAAGGCGTGTATTTCAGCCGCGGCGACAACGCACGGCTGGCGGGCAAGATGCAAGTGCACTACCGGCTGGCAATGGTCGAGGACGGACAGCCAAGGCTACAGGTATTCGACACCTGCAAGGACTGGATACGCACCGTGCCTAACCTAGCGTACGATCCGAGGAAGCCGGAGGACGTGGACAGCGACGGCGAGGATCACATCTACGACGAGATGCGCTATTTTCTGATGCAGCGCCCGGTCGCGCCGGTTATTGCGGCGTCAAGACCGCGCCTGTTGTTTGACCCGCTCGACCAAGACCCGAGCAAGAGCCAAGGAAGGAGATGGTAAACCATGCCGGATAAGGAGTTGGGGCACGCTGTTCCGCTGGAGGATGCGCTGGGCTGGACGGAGCAGCCGCTGTCGGACGCGGAACGCGAGCTGGTGGACAAGGCGAAAGCGCTGTTCGAGGAGTTCCGCGTACAAAACAGCGAGTACCACAAGCGCGCAGCGATCTGTCGCAAGATATACCGGCTGGAAGACCCGGAGCAGGACGCGCCCGGCGTACCGTCGGAAGCGCGCGCCCCGCAACTGCACACACTCAAAAGCACAGTGGTTGCATGCGTGGCCGACCAGATGGACAACACACCGGAAGCGGTGCTGCTGCCCGAGCGCTCCGACCTGACAGGCGTCGCGGAGAGCCTGACCGACATCACGCGATACATCATGGAGCGAAACGGTTACGACCGTCTTCACCTAACGATCGCGAACGATTACTATCAGACCGGTACGGCGGTCGTGCAGGTTGCGTGGGACGAGGATATGTCGCACGGCGCAGGCGACGTGGCCTTCATCCGTTGCCCGATTGAGAACCTGTACTGGGACCCGCTCGCGGACGACATCCAAGAAGGCCGTGCGGTGTTCAAGGCGAACCTGCGCCCACGCAGCTGGTACGCAGAGCATTTCCCTGACGAGGCACAGTACATACAGGGCGACCCGTATGCGTGGGAAGACCGCGTGGACAGCGGCGCATCGACAATCCTGGACAGCAAAGACGACGAGATCACGCTGATTGAGTACTGGTATCGGCGCTACGACGCAAAGACCAGGAAGCACAATGTGCATGTGTCGTACATTGCGGGCGGCGCACTGCTGTATTGTAGCGAGCGCGAAATGCCAGGCGGCGTGTACGAGCACGGGAAATACCCGTTCATTGTGTACGCATACACGCCAATCGAAGGTCAGCCGGTCGGCAATGGCATGGTCTGGGAGTTTCGCGAAATGCAGCGGTATATTAACCGCTACGCGAAGTACATCGACGAGAACGCGCGCATGAGCGCGAAAATCCGGCTGCTTGTGCGACAGGACTCCGGACTGGAGGAAGAAGACCTGACCGATTGGAACAAAGCCGTCATTCGCGGGAAGGCAATCGGAGAAGAATCGGTGCGCTGGTTCCAGTCCGCAGGCCTGTCCGGGCAGGTCAACGCGCAAATGGGCAGCTTTGAACAGCAGATTAAGTTGGACAGCGGCCAGAACCAGTTCTCACGCGGTGAGGGCGGCATGGGCATTACTGCTGCGAGCGCGATCGCTGCGCTGCAAGAGGCAGGCGGCAAAACCTCGCGCCTGCACACAGCGAGCCTAAACCACGGATTCCGCGAGATCGTGGAGCAAACCGTATGGCTGATCGCGCAACACTATGGGGAAGAGCGCGTGGTGCGCATCACCGGGCGATTGAGCGTCACGGGCAAGGATGCAGAGCGCAAGCTATCCGGAGCGGACGTGCTGGGCGCGAAGTCGGGCGGAAAAAAGCCGGAAACATTGCCATACCTGGTGCAAGTACAGGTGCAGCGCCGCAATCCCATGCGCGTGCAAGCGCATAACGAGTTGGTGATGCAGATGTACCAGATCGCCGGACAGGCCGGACAGCTTTTCTCGCCTGCTAAGCTGCTGGAGCTGATGCAGGTGGACGGAAAAGACCGGCTATTGCCAGTCCTGCGCGAAGTGGACGAAACGCACCAGAAAATGCGCGAGCTGGAGGCGAGGACAGCGCAGGCGGAGGCGGCGTCCGTGCAAATGCAAGCGCAGATGGAGAGCCAGAGCCAAGAGATGATTAACCTGCGCAGGATTGCAGCCGAGCAAAATCGCGCGCTGAACGGCGGCGGCCAGCCCGCGCAAGCGCCCGTGCTCGCCGAAGCGATGCCGCAAGGCGGCGCAGCCTGATAAAAACGCACGATCCCCGCTGAAAACCGGCCAACTGGCCGGTTTTTTGATATGACAACGCGGAAAGGCGCGAGAAAGAGGAAAACCATGTCGGAGAACATGCAAGACACGGTCGAAACGAACGAGGTCGCGGACAACGCGGCGGAAACCGGTGCGCTGGACGACGCGGCGCAGGAGCAGCCCACGGTCAGCCTGAGCGACGTGCTGGACGGCGGCGAGGACCGGGCCGAAAACGACGCGGAACAAGCGCCGGGAGCGGACGCGCCCGCGCAAGCAGAACAGCAGCCCGCGCAAACGGCCGAAAAAAGCGAGCAAAAACCCGCGACCTATACGCAAGCGGACTTCGACCGCGTGATCGGACAGCGCACGCATGCAGAGCGCGAACGCGTGCAACGCGAGTATGAGCCAGACCGCACGCTGGCGAACGCACTCCGCGCACTGTACCCGGGCGAAACACCCGAGCAAATCACCGAGCGGTTGCTGGACGTGCACGCGGCGGCGCTTGCCGAGAAAGAGGGCACGACCCCAGAGTTTGCCAAGCGCGTGCTGCGCATGGAGATGGGCACAGCCACAAAACCGACCGCACAAACACAGACCGCCCAGCAGGAGCAAAAGACCGGAGCGCCCGACATGGCGGAGCTGACCCGACAGGCCGAAACGGTGCAGAGGCTGACCGGCGTGAACATGGTCGAGGTGCTGAAAGCCGACTTTGACCTGATGGGTCGCGTGAGCAGCGGCGAGATCGACATCATGCAGGCGTACGAAGCGCACGCGGCAAAGGGCGCGCAACAAACCAGCGCTGCGACGCAGCAACAACGCGCGCCGTCGCCGCCGCTTGTGCGCGGTGGGCGAACCGGCGCGGCGCAGGTCGACCCGAACAAGTTCAGTGACAAAGACATGAAAACAATCGACGAACAATTGAGGCGCGGCAAGTATGTCGCGCTCGAATGAGGAGGAGTAGAAAATGCCCCATGTAACCAATATCAGCACCCAGGCAGGCATGCTGCCGGGCGTAAACCAGAAATACTACGACCGCAAGTTGCTGGACAACGCGAAGCCCAAGTTGGTGCACTATGAGTTTGGACAGAAGCGCCCCATGCCG
Source organism: Eubacteriales bacterium (assembly GCA_031552735.1). Classification (GTDB taxonomy): domain Bacteria; phylum Bacillota; class Clostridia; order Christensenellales; family Aristaeellaceae; genus JAVBUY01. The sequence continues at coordinate 22,566 of JAVBMF010000032.1, read as the reverse complement.
AAGGGCCAGGGCAAGCAAATTGCGTTCAGAAAGTTCACACCGTTTGCGGCGAGCACGACCGCGCTGACCGAGGGCGTTGCGCCGGAAGGCCAGGAACTTTCGATGACCGAGGTAACAGCGACGATTCAGCAGTATGGCGGGTTCGTGGAAACGACCGATGTGCTGAACATGGTCGCGCTCGACCCGATCATCAACGAGAGCACGGAGCTGATGGGCGAGCAAGCGGCGCTGACGCTGGACACGCTGACGCGCAACGCGCTGCACGCGGGCACGAATGTGATGTTCGCGAGCGGTACGAGCAGAAGCGGGCTGACCGCTGCGAACGTGCTGACCGCCACGCTCATCCGCAAGGCTGTGCGCACGCTGAAAAAGAACCGCGCTCGTCCGTTCACGCGCAACGGGAACGCCGGATACTTCATGTGCATCGTTGGCCCGGATACCGTGTTCGACCTGCAAAACGACCCGGACTGGAAAGATGTGTCCAAGTACCAGAACGCGGAGCAGATTTACACCGGCGAGCTGGGCAAGCTGTTCGGCGTGGTGTTCGTGGAAACCACCGAGTCAATGATCTTTGCGGGCGCTGGCACTGGCGGCGTGAGCGTTGCCTCCACGCTGGTGTTCGGCCGCGACGCGTACGGCGTGGTGGATATCGGTGGTCCCGGCGAGAACATGCATATCATCGTGAAGCCCGCCGGGTCCGCTGGCACTGCCGACCCGCTAAACCAGAAGTCTACGGTCGGCTGGAAGATCGACGGCTATGCGGCGAAGATACTGCAGGACGGCTGGCTCGTGCGTATCGAGCACGGCATCAGTGCGTAACAAAAACGATCAAGCGGCTCAGGGAAAACCTGCGCCGCTTCTCATTTTGAGAGGAGCATAGACATGGCGAATGATGAAAACAAGACCGCCAAGGCGGAAGAAGAGCGCCCGCTAAGCAATGCGGCATTCGACCGGCAAGCGAAAGAGCAGGAAGCGCTCGACTTTGGCGAGCTGTCCAAGCAGCCCAAGATACGCATTTTGTTGCCTAAGAACCCAGGCGACAAAAAGAATCATCCGCAGATGGTGTTCATTAACGGCGTGGCATACTCCGTCCCGCGCGGCGTGAGCGTGGAAGTGCCGCTGGACGTGGCCGAAGTATTGAAGAACGCCGAGATGGTGTAAGCCGGAAAGGAGGAGAGCGGGATGGCGAAGATGACGCTGGCGCAGATAAAAGAGCGCGCGGCAATGCAGTTCAACATGGACGCAGAGGACGTGGCGGAGCTCGACCCAAACCTGACGGACTATGTGAACGAGGGCTATATCAACGCCGTGCAGCAGGTGTGGCGGCCTTGGCGCGAAGAGACGCTGATGGCAGCTGACCAAGCCATCCCGTTCACCGCTTTTGCGAGCAAGCCGATAGAACTGTTGACAGTGGACGCGTTCGGGCAACCGGCGACGCTGGACGAGCTGAACGCGTGCGTGCGCGTGCTGGGTGCAAAGGACGGCGACCCGGTTACTGTGCGCTATCGGTACCTAGTGCGCGCATTAGAGGAAAATGAAGACGAGCCGAAGCTGCCCGACTGGACGCACGGCGCGCTGGCGGACTGGGCGACATGGAGCCTATACACCAACGGCAACCCGCAAAAGCAGAATCGCGGGCTGTATTATCGCCAGCGTTACGACGATGTGATGAAGCGGCTAAGGCCGTTTGGAGAGACGCTTCTGACCGAGCGGAAGTTTAGAAACCTATACATAGAGAGGTGACGCGGGATGGCGACCCATTTCACGGGCGTGTACGAAGTGAGCATGACCATCCCGCGTTTTCGCGGGATCAACCAGCAGGACGGCGCGAATAACATCAACCCGGAATACGCCGCGTACGCGGAGAACTGCGATACGCGGGGCGGAGTGCTGCGCCCGGCGCGCGCGCCGCTGGAAATCCTGAGCCCATTGCCTGCGCCGATCGGTACGCTGGCGTGCTTCCATCGTCGGTACCATATGCCGCCGGAAGAAAAAGACGTACTGGTCGCGGTGGCGGGCGGCGCGCTCTATGTGCGGACGATGGTCGATCAGGACTGGACAGAGGTAAAAGGCGGGTTCCTGTCCGATGACTGGGATTATCTGACCTACGAAATAAGCCGTGAAGGCGACGAAGCGCCGGTGGACGTGCTGCTGATGAGCAATGCGCTGGACGGCATGATCTGTTTGTTCGGCGATGACTTCCGCATCGAGCCGATACCGACGCCGAAGAAATTCGGCGTGATCGGCAGACACGCAGAGCGTGTGTGGGGCACGGCGATCCCGGACGACCCGGACATGCTGGTATACAGCGCGCCGTTTGATCCGTTCGACTGGACGCAAAACGACGCGATTCCGGAGGACGGAGCGGGCGACGTCCTGCAACCGACCTGGGATGGCGACCGGTTTATCGCGCTGAAAAACTGGGGCGAGTACCTGCTGGCGTTCAAGCGCAACAGCGTGTGGCTGATCATGGGCACCGACCCCGGACAGTACACGATGAAGCAGCAGTACGGCGAGGACGGATCGGCAACCGAGAACACGATCGCGAGCGAGCGCAGCATGGTGCTGATGCTGTACGAGGGCGGCATTAGCTACTACAACGGCACGGAGGTTATGCCGCTGCACCGCGACACGATGCGTGGTATTTTTGATCGCATGCATCAGTCGAACACCAAGACGGCAACCGCGACGGTATGGGATCACAAGTACCTGCTGGCAGTGCCGCTGGACGGCAGTCCAACCAATAATGCGATCATCGAATACGACACGCTGGCAAACACCTGGATGCTCCGCACGGGAATTGAGGTCGCAGCATTCTGCCGATTTGGCGACGAGCGCCTGTTGTGCACCAACCCGACAGCGCCAGGCCGCGTATACGCTATGAATGAGGGCGAGGCGCAGGAAGCGCGATGGGAAATGCCGTACCAAGACCAAGGCGGCAAAAACGCCTGGAAAAGCGGTTTCAAGATATACCTGACAATCGAAGCAAAAAACGACGTGTCGGTTCGCGTGGACGTGGAAACCGAGCGAAAGGTCAAGAGCAAGGTATATCAGGTGGCAAAAGGCGCGCGCAAGATGAAGCGCGTGCAGATTGGCAATCGCGGTCGGCGTTGGCGGCTGGTGTTCTCCGCGCCTGCCGGGGCGATGTGGGAGATGCTAGGCGGCGTGCAAGTTGACATGGACACAGACGCAGATTGAGGTGCGCATGAAAGCGAATCACAGACCGGAAACGGTGACGCAATATAAAAAGGCGATGCCGCCGGAGGACTGGAGCCCGCGAGAAAAGCGATATGCGGAGGACGTGGATAGTGTTTTTCGCGACATCTATCGCCGGTATGGGCGACTGCGCGTGCAGGACTTGAGCCAAAACGCGCGCGATCTTCTAGGCACGTTTGCAGACCAAGGCGAAGTGATGAGCCTTGCGGACGCGGTGCTGGTGCTTGCGCAGCAGGTGAGCGCAATATCAGCGAAAGAAAGAGAAAAGTATCACGTCGGCGTGCTGATACTGGACACTACGCCGACAAACCCGGCAAGCTATCTTGGGTTCGGCGAATGGGCGCTGTGGGGGCAGGGGCGTGTGCCGGTGGGCGTGGACGCAACGCAGGCCGAGTTTAATGCTGTCGAGAAAACGGGCGGGAGCAAGACGCATACCCTTTCGATCGAAGAGGCGCCGTCGCACGTCCATGCCTATCCAACAAACAAACCGGGAACAAATTATAATTGGGGGCCGAGTTCTGTTCAGCAGAGCGCTGACGCGCCGAGGGCCGCAACGGACAATGCGGGAGGCGGAAAAGCGCACAACAACCTGCAACCGTATGTCACCTGCTACATGTGGAAGAGAATTGCTTAGAAAGGAAGATGCGCATGCCCGCAACACCGGTGCGCGAAACAAAAATCCGCGCAGACATCTACACCAAGGACGTTACGCTGATACCAGACGAAAAGGCATTGCTATATTTGGGAGATGTGGGCGCAAACCGTTTTCATATTACCCTGGTGAACCAAGGTCAGCCGGTAGACACGAGCGGGTACCAAGCGATTCTGCGCTATGTGATGCCGGATAGCACGGTCGTTCTAGATAAGGCAATGATCACAGAAACCGGCGAGCTGTCGTTTGTTGTTCCGTTGTTGGTGTATCAGCAGGTCGGAAACGTGCTACTGCATATTACGATGATTGACTCGCTGCGCGTGTCCACGGCGTTTGCACTGCCGATAAAGGTGCTGGATCGCAAAGGGCTGGAGATCACTGTGGGCGCAGACGTAGGCGGCGTGTGGCCGACACCGGAAGAAGTTTTTCAAATGGTGCAGGAGATCGAGTACGCGCTAAGTTTGATCGGCGAGGGGGAGGGCGCGAGCGAGACGATCGGAACGCGGCTAAAAAATCTAGAAGATTTTAAGGATCGCCCGCAGGGGTTTGCGACGATAGCGCAGGCAAAGGATTCTGTGCAGGCCGAGGACTACACGCCGGAGAAGGTGCTGGGAAAGGTCAAAGAAGTGGACGGCGAGGGCAGCGGGCTGGACGCCGACCTGCTCGATGGGCAGCAGGGCGCGTACTACGCCAAGCAGACCGACATGAGCGCGCAGAGCGACGCACTGGTGACGCTTATTGGGCAGGCAGTGCGCCGCGCGTTGGTTGCGACCATTAACATACCAACCACGGGGTGGACGTATGATTCGGGAAATGATCGATATTGGTTACATGTATTGGTGCCTGGGCTGACCTCTGGAATGCTCCGCATACTGACGATTGATCAAGCTAAGGCCGGGCCTAAAGTGCCAGTGTACGGAACGTTTTATAATGGGACCGGCAGCATGGCTTTGCTCGCTGCTGATATTCCTTCGATTGCGAGCACGGCGGTACTCTGGGGTTTGGAGGTGGGCTGATGCAGGGCGCAGGAATTGTATTAAACGGTTTGCAACCGTATATGTATGGGCCGAAGTACATTGATTATGTTTATGGAGGATCGACAACGTTTACTTTCCCGCGAGGCGTTAAGCAAGCAAGGCTTACCACAATTGGCGGCGGTGGAGGAGGCGGGGCTGGTGGCCGTGGAATAAGCGGGAGTTATCTATGGTGGGGCGGTGGTGGTGGTGGTGGTGGTAGCGGATACATTGGGCATGCCACAATAACCGATCCGGCTATTCTTGCTTTCGGAAACACATTGGCCATAAGCGTTCCCGGTGGCGGGGCTGGAGGAAGCTCGGCCAAACAGCATGTAGCAGATTCCGGCGCAAGCGGTGGCACAGCCGCAATTTATTTCAACGGCAATGTTTTGTGCAGTGCGGGCGGCGGCGGCGGTGGCGGCGGTGGGGAACTATCACAGGCCGATCAATCATGGGGAAAAGGTGGTAATGGTGGTAATGGCGGCGGCGGCGGTGGTGGTGGTGGGCGCGGATCAGGGCCATACAATCCCGGATCAAATGGCGGTAATGGACTCGGAACGAGCGGAGGTGTAGCTTGGGCTTACTATTCACGCCCCGGTTCTTCTGGTGGCGGTTATAAAGGCACAAACGGTGCAGCGCCCGCAAACAGTAATAAGGACATTCCATCTCCGGGGGTTGGCGCTAACACGAACGAATATTTCATTTTTACTGATGGATCAGCTAATTACGGATTGTATGCGCAAGGCGGCAATGGCGGAACAGGGACTATATCAGGAGATATAGCGCACGGCGGCGCGGGCGGATTGTCGGGGAAATCTTCAGCGGGTAGAGAAATTCCGTATAAATATGGGCAAGGTGGAACTGGCGGCGCAGGTGACAACGTAGACCCCGGCAGAAACTTTGGCGCGTATGGCACGCAAGGATTATGCGCTATTCGCTGCTGGTTTGTAACACCAATTTAATTTAGCGGAGGAAAAAGATGCGGTACGTTGAAATAAAAGAGAACGTTGTGACAAATATCATTGAGATTGAACCGCAGTTTATTGCGGCCTACGAAAGATCGACCGGGCACACAGTTGTGGGCGTGAAAAACTATCTTGATGTGCGCATGGGGGATGCCTATGACGCAGAAACCGATCAGTTTTATCGGGATGGTGTATCTGTACAGGCGATAGCGGCCTATTATATGCGCGGCCAAATGCTGGCTGCGAGCGACTACACGCAAACGCTGGATTATCCCTGCACAGATGCCGAGCGCGACGCGTGGCGCACGTATCGCCAGGCACTGCGCGACCTGCCAGAGCAATCGGGTTGGCCGGACAACGTAGTCTGGCCGGAGGTGCCGACGCGCGGGAAGGCACCGGGCACGATGCAGGCCGTGATAGATGCGGTGATTGGAGGGGTGGGCAATGAGTAATCGAGTGGAGAGGGCCAAGGCGCTGCGCCGGATGCTGCAGCGCAGTGGGCAGGAGTTGCCCGATGAGGCGCTTGCCGAGGTCGGCGTGGCCGGCGTGGATGTTTGGCAACCGAACACGGACTATGCGTCCGGGCAAGTGGTGGCGCAAGGCGATAGGATGTACCGCATCCTGCAAGCGCACAGAAGCCAGGCGCACCAGCCGCCGGGCAGCGCAGGCATGTTGGCGGTCTATGCGCCGATCCAGCGCGACCCTGCGCCGGGGCAGGTGCTGCCTTGGGTGTACGGTGAGGCAGGGCTTGCGGTGGGCGATCAGCGCGAGCACGGCGGGGTGGCGTACGAAGCGATCCAGTCCCCGGGCGCGAACATCTGGGAGCCGTCGACCGCGCCGAGCGTTTGGCGGGCGAAAACCACATAAATCAAACACATTGGCAAGCCCGCCGCGTCAACGCAGCGGGTTTGCTAATGAAAAAGGAGGAACGCGCGATGGCGGTAGATTTTACGTCCCTTGGCGCGCAATTGCAAGCACTTATGCCAAAGACGGCGCAGCGAACGGAAGAACAACTGACCGCCGCCGCGACCAGTAAGTACACGCCCATTTACAATGCGGAAGTAGAGGGCGCGACGCAGACGCAGCAAAAAAGCGATCTGGCGTTGGCGCAACAGATCGAGCGGCTGCTGCCAGAATATCAGCGACAGCGCGAAAGCATTGAGCAGGCAACAAGGCAAGCGGTTAGCCAGCAGGGCCGAGAAGTGTTGCGACGTGGCATGCAGCGCAGCAGCTATGGCATGGCGACGATGGGCGGTATTCGGCAGGCGGGCATCAAGAGCCTTGCGCAGGCCGAGGAACAGCACAACATGAACGTCGGACAGATCAATGCGCAGCGCGCGCAACTGGAGCAAAACTTGGCCGCGACACTTGGAAGACTGGAGAAGGATAAAGCGCACGTAGTTTCCGGGTATACGGACGAGATGCGTCAACAGGATTTGGCGAACGCGATGCAGGGATACCAGATGCTGCAGCAGCTACAGCTAACAATGGCGCAGGAGCAGGCGGCGCAGGATCGCTGGGAGGCAGAGTACGAACTGGAGCTTAGCAAAACAAAGCGAAGCAGCGGCGGGGGCTCTAGCAAGAAAGCAACGGCCTCGACCGCGCCTGCCGCGACCAGCACAAAAGTTTCATCGACAAAGGTTGGAAACACGGGCGCGTACGTTCCGAGAAACGCATAAGAGGTGTCGAAATGCTGCAAGAAAAAGAAAAAAAGCGCAAAAAGGCGTCGAGTGCAACCGAGGCGCGAGAGGCAGCGAGAAACATGCCAAGGCCGGAAGCGGCGCGCGATGACTACTGGGCGAGGCGCGCAGAAGAAAGGTCGGCTGGCAAAAACCTAACGACGCGACGCGCCGACATGACGATTGGACGGGACGAAAAAGAGCCCGCTGGCGCATCGAGCAGTTCCGAACCGAACCGTCCACGCACGACAGGCATTTATCAAGGCCCTGGCCGCATCAACCCGGTCACGATCCCCAAGGACCAGTCCGCTATCGCGCGGGACGAGGACGGGACGGCGGTGGTCGCGCCCAAGGCGCTGGTGAAAAACGCTGCAATATTTAGCGTGCCGGGCGCGGGCGATGTGATGACCCCGCCATGGAAAACGGTAGCGCCGGAGCTGCAAGACAAAAAGCGATATGCGATGGTGGGTCGCGGCGCGCTGGACGCGGTGTCTGCGATGCCGATGGTTGATGCTGGTAGCTTGACTCCCGCGCAGGTGCTGGAACAAGCGAAAGGAACGGGGTTTGATTACAACGCCATCGCAGGAGCAACAGACGCGGAGCTTCGCCAGATGGAGATAGATGACGAAAGCGCGAAGGTGTATCGCGATCTGGACGCGCGCACAAAGCGACTTGCGCGGATGTCTGACGACGAACTGGCCCTGGAGGAAGAATACGCTAGCGGATTGATGGCCGAGGAGGCGCAGCGGCAGGAATGGTATAGCGGCGGCGGGTACGACTACGACGGCATCGGCACGCAGACGGCAGCAAGCGATTATTTGGAGGCTGTGCGCGCACAACGCGCCGTGCCGCACACAGAGCAAAAACCGGCGGAAAGCGCGCAGTCGCGCAGGGAGGCCATGAACACGCAGCACGCCGAGGAACAACAGCGCGTGGTGACAGCGCCGATGGCGGCCAGGGCGGCAACGCGCGAGGCGGCTGGGGCGGTAACAGAGAAGAACGCTACACTTCGCGCGCTGATTGACGAGAGCGAAACCCTGACGCGTGCGCAAGCGCCGGGCAGATACATGCCCGACGCGGACATGGAGGCGAACAAGGCGCGGTTGTCCGAGCTGCCGGTGCTGATTGAAACGGCGGAAGCGGAGGAGCGCGCGGCAATGGCCGACTATGAGGCTGCCGCGACGGAAGAACTGCAAGCACGCACCGCCGAGCTGATGCCCGCGCTGGAGGCGCGCCCGAAAACCAACGCAGACCGTCAGGAGGCGTTCCGGTACTTCGCCGACCAAGGCGTGCCGCTAGACGAATTGAGCAATACTCCATACGACACAATGGTGGTCAATTACTGGCTGGACAAAGAGCTGGGTGGCAAGGCAGATGATTTCATCACGCGCACGTTTGACAGCATCACCGGCGGCGCATACTCTGCCGCAACGCTGAACGCGGGCGTGGGGCTGGGCAAGTCGATACAGAAAACGTTCGACATGGCGCTCACGAAAACGGTAGAGGGCGTCAGCAAGGCGCTGACGTTTGCGGCGCGCGGAAACGAAAAAATCCTGTCCCACACGCTTGCCGCGAAGAATATTGGATTGATCGCCCACGCGATCAACAGCCTGAATATCCCCGGCATGCCCAAGCTGCCCAACCCGCAAGAGATGCTGCAGGGGCGGGTTGTGTCCACATATCTGCACGATAACATGGTCGCGCCTGTGCAGGCGGTGCGGCAGGAAACCGAAAACTACATGGCGCACTTTGGCACGCAAACCGAGAACGTGGCGACCCGATTTGCTGCCGACGCGATGTATCAAGCGAGCATGTCCACGCTGGGAGGCAGCATGGGTGGCGCGGCTGCACTGGGCAAAGTGGGCGCATCACTGATTGGCGCAGCGCCTATGGGCCTGGCGGCGGGCGAGGACACGCTACAAGAAGGACTGGCGCAGGGCATGAGTTATGACCGCGCGCTACTGCGCGGCTTTGCGTCTGGCGGCATCGAAGTGGCAACGGAAGCGCCGTTTGTCGGCACGTTCATGGATGACCTAACAGGCGGCACATGGATATCTGGCGCGATAGACACGCTGGGTGCACGCAACATGGCGAAGGGCGGCAAGTACGCCGGGCTGATGCTCATGCGCGCGATGACCGAGGCGGCGGGCGAGGGCGGCGCGGAAATGCTGTCCACGATCGCGACCAATGCGCTGGACGCAGCGGTGTTTCACCCGGACGTCAACGAAAAAACCTGGGCGGGCATGAGCGCGGAACAGCGCAAGCAGTACACGACGCAGCACCTGTTTGACGGCGACGAGGTACTGCAATCGTTCGTGATGGGCGCGGCGCAACGGCTAGTGACCAGCGCCTTCTCGATGCCGATTGGCACGAAGACCCGGAGCATGGCCGACGCCATGGTAAAGGAAACCGCGATCAGCTACATGGACAGCGACGCAAACGGAACACCGGCTGCGTTCGATATGATGGGACGCAACATGGGGCAGGCGCTGGGCGCGCTGGGCACGACCATGCAGAAGGAGATGCAAAATCCCGCCGTTCGCCAGCAGGTGCAGGAGGAGGCACAGCGCGCGGCGGTGGAAACCGAAACTGCGCGCTTGGTCGCGACGGCGCAGCAGGGCGGACAATTGACCGAACTGACCCGCCGCGCGGACGAGGCAAAGCGCGGCATTGCGCAAGCGGATCAGGCGGTGCAGATGTCCATGGCGCGCGTACAGGCCGAGAGCCAGACCGCGCAAACGCTGTTCGAATCCGCCGAGCAAGGCGGGTTCAAGCAAGGCGTGACGGAAACCTATCTTGAAGCAAACAACCGGCGCGTGAAGGCCGAGCGTGCGCAACAGGACGCCTTGAGCGCGCAGCAGGCGCAGAGGGAAAAGTATCAGGCGATACAGACCGAAGGTCGGGCGCAAATGGAAGGATTCCGCACACAGGCCGCGCAAAACGTGTATGCGCAAATGCAGCAGGGCGAAGCGGCGGACGCGGTGCGTGCTGCATCTCGCACGACAATCGACCAACAAACCGGCGTGCGCACCGAAACGCTGGACGACGGCACGACGATAGAAAGCGTCGGTCTGGAGCGCGAGGGCGAAGCGCCGGAGTTTGGCGAGGGGTACGACGAGGATCGCGCGGAAATGGAGCTGTTCTACAGCCCGGACGCGGGAAGGTGGTCTGAGGGCGCGGGCGTTGCCGGGAAAATCGCGCCCAGCGAAGCGCATGTGCTGCGCCCATATGAAGACACCGCGCTGTCGCAAGACACGATACAGACCGTGCGCGACCTGACCGGCGTCGAAGTGCAAGGAAACGACCAGCAGTTGCAAGCAGCCGTGACGCACTTTAACGAGTTGGGCTACGACGAGTCGGTGAACGAACTGTACAACACCGGGCGACTAGCAAACGCAACCGAGGAAGCGTTCCTCATGCACACGATTGCGGAAGCGAACAAGCGCGGCGATATTGGCACGACGGTAGACCTTATGACGCAGTTTGTCAAAGAGGGTACGAACCTAGGCCAGTTGATGCAGGTGCGTAAAGAGATGGCCAAGATGACCGGCGCGGGCATGCTTGCCAGCGCAATTCGACAGGCCGAGGCGTCAAACAAAAGAACGCTGCATCCGCGTGCACAGAAAAAAATCGATCAGCGCATAACGAACCTACAGTCGGTTTTGGATGGAGCCAGAGCGACTGACGCACCAGGGCGAAAGGCGGAGCTGATGAAAGCGCTGCATCTGGAGGGTGTAAAAGCGCCCAAAGCATACAACCGCGCGACGATCAAGCAGCGCATAGCCGCAGCCATCGGGGCTGCCACGGACACGGATGCGCGGCTGCTGCGAGAGATCGCGATGCTGCAGACCAAACAAGCAGTCGTGACCACGGCGGACGCGAAGTATATCAACGACCAGATGGCGATATTTGAGCAGTATAAAGATCAGATTGACAACCGCGAGGACCACTTCTATTGGCCCCAAGAGGCTAAGAATGCCTACAGCAGGGCGAAAGAAGCAGAGGCCAACATCGATCTGCCGAACTTCCTGCAAAAGTATGAGTCATGGCGAAAAACGTCCATGCTGTTGAACATGCGCACCGGCGCGCGAAACATCCTGTCGAACGTGGTTTTCGGCGGGATGGAGGACTTGTCCCGGTTGCCCGCGACTCTCCTTGACATCGGTATTTCCAAGGTTACCGGCAAGCGAACGACGGCCAGCACCCGCAAAATGATCGTGGAATCCGGTCGCGCTTTCGCCAGAGAAACGGCGCAGGTATTTGCCGACGCGAGGAACCAAGTGGATACCGCACCGAACAGCGATAAGTTCAGCATGAGCCAGGAGGCGCACGGTGGGCGCGTGTTCCAGAACCAGGCGCTGGAAACGCTGAACGCGTCGAGCGGATTCCTAATGACGCTGGGCGACCGACCGTTTTGGGCGTCTGCGTACGCGCGATCCATTGCGGAACAACAGACGTTGTTGGGTATTACAGAGATTACGCCGGACATGCAGATGCAGGCGGCGCGGGATGCGAACTACGCCACTTTCCAGGAAGATAATATGGTGGCAAGCGCGATCAACTCACTAAAAAAAGCAAACCCGATCCTAGGAACGGCGCTCGATTTCGTGATTCCATTCAGCAAGACGCCGACCAACATCGCAAAACGAATGTGGACGTATTCGCCCGCCGGGCTGGTTTCCACAGCGATTCAGGCCGGATACGAGGGCGGCAGAGGCGAGTTTGACCAACGGTCGTTTGTCCGAAACCTGTCGAGGGGGTTCACGGGCACGGGCCTAGCGGCCATCGGCTACTTTATGGCGCAGGCGGGCGTGCTGCATATTCGCGATGACGAGGAGGACCCGGACAGGGCGGCGCTGGAGCGCGCAAGCGGACGACCTTATGGCACATACCTGCAAATCGGCGACCAGAAAATCGAGATGGATTGGATGCAGCCGGGCGCAACACCGCTTATCATAGGCGCGCAGCTTCTAAAAGAGTTTGACAAGGACAAGGACGCAGTCGGCCAAGCGATCTGGGACGCAAGCACCAAGCACCTTGACACAATCCTAAGCTCTACCATGCTATCAAACATCCAAAATGTACTAAGCGGCGATTCTATGGCGCAGACGGCCCAAGAGGAAATGCTTACATCCGCTATCACGCAGAGCATTCCTTCACTGGTATCGGAGCTTGCGGAGTTCGTAGACCCATACATGCGCGACACGGCAGATAAGGATTTCTGGCAAGGGCTGAAAAAACGCGTGATGCAGAAAATTCCCGGCGCGCGCAACATGCTGCCCGAGAAGGTGCTGATCACCGGCGAAACGCAGGAAAACACAAAGTATAAGAACCTGTTCAACGCGTTCATTAACCCATCGAACGTGACCGCCGACCAGAGCAACGACGCGATCCGCGAGGTGTTGCGCGTGTCGGACGCGACCGGCGACGTGACGTTCCTGCCGACAGACGTGCTGTATGGCAAGAAAGACAAGCTGCAATACACGCAGGGCGGTGTGCAGCAAGTGGCTGTACTGGATGATGAGCAGAAGGAAGAATACAAGAAGCATTACGGTGAATTGCTCATGAATGGCGGCGCTGCGCTAGGCAAGAAGATCGACAAAAAGACCGGCAAAAATGTGACGCTGGAAGTACCGGGACTGAACGGCCTGATTCAATCGGCGGAATACCAGCGCATGACCGATGCAGAGAAGCGCGATGCGCTGGAGGATGCGATCAAAAAAGCCAAAGAAGGCGCACTGGTGGAGCTTATCCAGAAATACGGAAAGTAAGGAAAAGAGGGGATGCCTATGATCCCGGCAAAGGAAGCCGCTGCGCTCTTTGAACAAATCATCGGCTGGCCGTACGAAAGCCCCGGCGTCACCGACGACCGGGGCGAAACTTTGGGCATCGACTGCTCGGGCGCGTGGGTTCGGGTGTACAAAAAGTATGGGCTGGGCGGGAGCATCGAGCACGGCAGCAATGCGCAGTTTCGGCGGTACTGTGTGCGGACGTGGGAGGTCACAAGCGCGGCTCAGCTAAAGGTCGGCGATGCGGTGTTCAAGTGCCGGGACTGGCGCGAGGAGGATCGTGGGCACCGCGACTATGGCAAAGCGCCAGGCAATCTGTATCACGTCGGCTGCGTGACGCGGGTGAACCCGCTGCGCATCGTGCACGCCACGCCGCCCAACGCAAAGGCCGACACGAGCATCGGCAACGGCAAAACCGCATGGAAATACGCAGGGGAGTTGAGCAAGGTGGAGTACAGAGGACAGGAGCCGGTGCCGGTGAGCGGCACGGCGGTGGTGGCCACCGAGAGCGGGGCGCTGAACATCCGGCAGCAGCCGAGCACCAGCGCCGGGCGCGTGGGATCCGCGCCCAAGGGTGCGATTGTGGACGTACTGAAGGATGGCGATGGTTGGGCACTGATTTTATACGGCGGCGTGACCGGCTGGGTGAGCAAGGACTATCTGCGCATTACCTGGGCCGACGGAAGCGGCGGGGAACAGGGTGCGGGTACAGGATCGGACGCGGACGACCCCGGCGTGTGGATTCCCTGCGGCACCGCCGACGAGGCGCACGCCATTGTTGCGGTACTCGACCTGTTGGCCGGGCTGTCCAGCGGTGCGATGGTGAAGGGAGAGTGATGCGTATGGAGCAGGAGCAAATGGTGCAGGCAATCATGGGGCTACAGGCAACGGTGGCCGGGCTGGGGTCGGACATCAAGACCGTGTTCAAGCGCCTAGATGAGCAGCAGCGATTGGTCGAAACCGTGCATAGTCTGGCGCTATCGGTCGAAAAGATGGCTTCCAAACAGGAGATCATGGCGGTGGAACAGCAGCGGCAGCGTGCGGATATCGACGCGCTGCGCATGCAGCCAGCCAAACGCTGGGAAGCACTGGTCGGTCAGGTGGTGTCTGTGCTGGTGGCGATTGTCATCGGCTATTTTATTGGGACAAAATGAGGAGGGTGGAACTATGACTTTATGGGAGAAGATCAAAAACCGCGCGCAGTCGTGGGCGGCGTGGATGGCGCTGGCGGCGCTGATCGCGCTGGTGTGCAAGGAATGGTTTGGGGTGGAAATCCCCGGCTGGGACGGCATTGTGCAGGCGCTGATGGCTGCGCTGGTGGCGTTTGGGGTCGTGAACAACCCGGACAACCGAAACGAGTTTTGATGAAGAGGCAGGACGACCGACCGAACTAGGAGGCGAAGTTCGTTGTTTGAAAAATTGCGCGCTTGGCTGCGCAAGCTGCTGAAAATCCGACCCAAACCGCCGCCTGCGCTGCTGACCAAGCGCGAGCAGGCGAAGACCGTCGTGCAAAACATGCCAGTCGGCAAGACGGACGATGAGCGCCGCGACCGCGCGATCGTGTTTGATTACGCATGCGGCATGGAGCGTCATGTGATCGCCGCAAGGCATCACTGCTCCACGTCCACGGTCGACCGGCGCGTCAGGGAAGCGATTGCAAGATGGTTGCCCGTGACGCAATGATGGCGCTCTGACGCCTCTAAATTCCCCTTATGATGACTGCGCCGAGAGGCGAAATACATCACAAGGGGGTTTTTCTATGTTTACCGAGATTGCTACTCCGATGGCGGCGGCGTTGCCTGTGGCGACCGGCGGCACGGCGGGTGGCGCAGCGGGCGGCGCGGCGCTGGGTGGATTCCTGGGCAGCGCGTTCGGCAACGGCGGCTTCGGCGGCTGGGGCAACAATGGCGGCGTGACCAGCGCCGAGGTGTGTCAGCTGCGGTACGAAGTGCCCGCGCAGACCGTGGCGCTACAGGGCATGATTAGCGGCCTGCAGGGAGAAATTTGCGCCGCCGACCGTGACGTGCTGCTGTCCATCGCGGCAACCGAAAAGGGCGTCGTGCAGGCCGCGCACGACAACGCCGTTCAGACCCTGAATGTGGGCAACCAGATGCAGCTGGGCTTCAAGGACATGGCGATGGCGGTCAACACCGGCACGTTCGAGAATTACAAGTGCTGCTGCGAACAGAAGCTGCTGACCACCACGCTGGATTTTCAAGGGCAACTGCGCGACCAGGAGAACTTCTGCGCCCTGAAAAACGGCCAGACCGAAATCCTGTGCGCGATCAAGGACACCGCGAAGGATGCCGAGCTGCGCGCAGCTTACGCGACTATCGCCGGGATGTCACAGAAAGCCCAGACGCAGGAGATCATCAGCACGCTGTGCAACTACTTCACCAGGCAGGGCGCGGCGATCAACCAGCTGGGCCTGAACGACAAGATCATCAACCCCGCGACCCAGTGGCCGCCGTACGTGTTCGGCTGCTGCTAAGCGGAAGCGACGAGAGGGAGGGTCGCCCCTCCCTCTCGTCATATTGACAGGAGATGAACCGCATGTACGGAAACATAAATACAGGCGACGTGCTGGCAAGCTTGTACCAGAACAACCCGACATTTCGTTCGTTTGCGGAAAACACGATGCAGGGCATGGCATCGCAGGCGAAGGCGCAACAGCTTCAAGGGCTGCTGGCAAAAATCGGACAGCCGGGAGGCCTGGACCAAGTTCTGTCGGCCATGAACGGCCAGCCATCCACAGCATCTTCCGCTGCAACGGCGCAGGAAGCAGCGGGGGGTATGCCGGTTGCCCAGGCAGCAGCAGCACCAACGCAGGGAGGTACAAGCGTGCAAAACCCAGTTTACCAGGAGGCAATGCGGGTGGTGGAGGAGTTCCGTTCGATGATGCAGACCATCAACAGCAACCTGGGCGAGATACACAAAATGATGGAGGCGCAGGGGAAGAACCTGGCTGATATGGAGCGGCGGATCAACCGCGCTTCGGCGTCCGATGAGTGAAAGAAGCGACAAAACGCCAAAAAATGTCGAGAACCATAGCGAGGTGAAAGGCATGGATTATAAAAACGAAGCATCGAGAGTTCGCGCGCACTTGAAAGCAAAGATGTTGGAGCGGCACGGCGAAGCTATGTTGCCGACGCTTGGCGCAACGGCGGCATACGCGGAGCACCTGGAGCGCTGCGCGGACGGCGGGTACTGCGAGGCAATGCACAAACTATACAAGGCGCTTCAAGCCGTGCACATGCACGGCGAGGATGGCGACCTGCTGTGGCTGGAATTTGCAAAAGAGTTTGCGGACGAGGCGCTGAAAATTCATGCGGGCATGGAAGCAGGAGAGCGCAAAGAGCGCGTCGGCATGCTTGCAGAGGCTGTGCAAGCACGCATCGAGAAGCACACGCCCAACGAAGCGACGTCCGATGTGGCGGGAACCGCAGAGCGACTTCCGTTCTACGCGCAAAGGTAGGCGAGCATATGGACGCGACGAAGTTTCATGACTTAGCACAGTCGGCAATTAACCTGCTGTGCGCGTCTGCCGAATGGAATGCACTGGCGCACCTCCGCGCGCAAAGCCTAGGATTGCAGGGGGAAAAGCGCGAGGCGCGAATCGACGAGCACGACGCGATGTGGCTGAAACAGTATATCGCCAGTACGGCGAATGACCTGTTTGGTGCAGAAATGCGCGCATACCCTGTACAGCTTTCGCTACCGGACAGCATGAACAGCATCCCCGGCTACTTCGAGGGGTTGCGGCAGAAGCTGGAGGATGAATATGATCATCTTCACAGGATCGCAAACGAGCTGGTTGTGGCGGGATTTCGTCCGATTGCCGAGAAGCTGTATTGCCGAACGGATGCACTGTTTTGCAGGTTGATCGAGGTGCGCCGAACGGTTAAGGAAGGAGCACTGGCAGACTGGGCGTATCACCATGTAAGCCGCTACCAAGTGGGCTACCACAATGTGCACGATGATGCCGAAAAAAAAGAGCGCGATAGGGGATACCCCGGATAAGCAACGCCCGCTGGCCGATGACGGCTGGCGGGCGGTTTTTTATTCAAGGGGTATGAATATTTCGGTTTTCTGAATTTCGCATTTTTCTGGCTGTGCTACAAAATTGCTACAAGACGCGATGGCTTTGGAGGTGTGAACGGCTATAAACGGCCTTGTTGAGCCGTTTTTAGATGGATGTGTCGTTTTTGTACGAATAGAAGGACATGTACATACCTCCTTGTTGATCTTCCCTGTTGGGGGAATCCTACGCTTCCATCCTATGCGCCGCCGGATGGCGGGTGAGAGGAAAAGTAGCGCGCAAAAAAACGAAAAGTCCTCCGCTTGGTATGCGGGAGGACTTTGTGTGCAGCACGAAGTCTGGTTATCTTTCCCCGGGCATTCGCCGCGGATACCCCAGCTCTTCCAGCGCCTGTTCCATGATCTTAACCTCGCTTTCGCCCACGCCGTCCAGCGCGGCCAGCTCGCGGCGGCTTTTGTGCGACAGCTCCACCACGCTGGTGATGCCCGCGTCGGCCATCGCCTGGCGCACATGGTCGGGCAGGCGGTCGGTGATGACGTCCAGGGTGGGCATGACGCGCTTGGTCTTGGGCGGAAACTGCACGTCATAGGCGGCGACCGCCTCGGGCGTCAGCATGTCAAACACCGGGTCAAACCGCACCTCGCCGTGGATGCCGTCCAGCCCGCCGGGCTCCAGCGACAGCGCCATCAGCGCGTCAAACGTGCGCCCGCCCAGATGCATGCCGTATTGCGCCGCGGGCTGAAAGCCAAAGCGCGCGTAGTACGCGGGGTGCCCGGTGATGACCACGCCGCGATAGCCCATCCCGCGCGCGACCAGCAGCGTGCGCGAGACCAGCGCATAGCCGACGCCGCGCTGCTGATAGCTGGGCAGCACGCTGAGCGGGCCAAAGGTCAGCAGCTCGTGCGCCGTGCCGTTCGGGGAGACGACGTGGCACTTGCTATAGAGGATACTGCCCACCAGCGCCTGATCGACAATCGCCACGCAGTCCAGCGCGGGCACAAACGAACGGCAGGCGCGCAGCTTGCGCACCAGCAGGTGCTCGTCACAGCCGGGCTGCTCCTTCCCCCAAAACGCCTCGCGCGTCACATGCTCGACGACGCGGTGATCCAGCTCGTTCTCACGCCGTATGATGATCTTCTCCAGCTCAGGCTTGCGCTGCATTTTCATCACGTCCCATGCAAATATTTGATCGGGATGTCCTCTAGCTTATACCAGTTGTCGAAGTTCTCCGCGTAGCTGTCGATCTCGTAGTGCTCCTGATAGTCGGGCACGGGGTCGCCGCCCTCGATGCGGTGATAGAACTCGCGCACGCGGTCCTCGTCCTCGGGGATGTCGTCGATGGCGCGGCCATAGTCGGCATAGTCGGCGCCGGCGGCCTTGAGGATGGTGGCCTGGAACTCGGTGTGCGAAATTTGCGCGTCGGAGTAATCCAGCGGCACATCGGCGCGCCCGCCGGGCTTATAGAACAGCGCGGCGGTGGTGTAATCGCTCAGCTCCTCGCCGCGGTTGGTGCCGCCGTGGTCGCCCAGGATGAGGATGGTGGCCTGCTCATAGAGGCCCAGCTCGCGCATGCGGTTCAGGTACTCATAGATGATCTCGAAGCAGCCCATGGTCTGGGGGATCTCGCCGCCCTGCTCCCACGGGATCTGCTCGATCTTCTCATTGAGCACAAAGGGGTAGTGGCTGCCCTTGAGGTGCAGGAAGGTGAAATTCTTCTTGTCGGACTGGGTGGTCAGGCCGTTGTTGACCAGCCCCTGATACAGCCGGTAGTCGTCGAGCTGATAGGGCGCGAGGCCCTCGGGCAGCGCCATCAGGCCCTCCAGCGCGGCGGTGGACATGAAGAACGACGCCTTCAGCGCGTGCGGCACGTACCGGAAGCCGGACAGCAGCGACATCTGCGACAGGATGGCGGGCACGTCGGCCTCGATCTTGCCATCGAGGATGTTGTCGGCCAGCGGCTCGATCTGCTGGATGCGCGTGTACGCGTATTGCAGCTGGATGTACAGCTTGGTGGTATAGCCCAACGCACGCAGGGTGGGGAGAAAGCGCGATTTGGCGTACGCCATGTCGCAGAAGTCGTCCGCAGGGGTGTCAAAGGTGCACTTTTCGCCGGTCAGCATGTACGGCACGGCGGGGTAGGTCTGGCTGTACAGCGACGTGGTGTCGCGGTAGTAGGTGAAACCGTCCAGTGGATCGAAAAAATCCTCCTTCATGCCCATGATTTTGTCAATAAACCGCCCGTCCAGGCGATCGACCACCAGCACCAGAATGTTGTCGCTGTCGCTCAGTTCGTAGACCCCGGCCTCCGACAGATAGCGATCGCGCGGGGCGAACAGGCCGCGCGCGGTGGCCAGCGTGCTGACCAGCCCGGCGGTCTGCATGCCGATGAGCACCCACGGCACAATGACCATCAGCATTTTCCACGGCTTGGGGCACAGCGCGTGCAGCACAAACGGCAGCCCGATGATCGCGCCCCAGATCAGCAGGTTGACCACCGCGTGCGTGCGGTACGCGTCCCACACAATGGCGACGCCGTCCAGCTCGCCCAGCGGCAGGTTCAGGAACGTGCCCTGCACATACCCCGCGACCAAAATGCCCCACAGCAGCGATATGGCGGCATCCAGCACGCGGCCCTTTAGCAGCGCCAGCACCGCGAACATGCCCGCCGCCACCACAAGCCCCAGCAGCAGCGTGGGCAGCGCGATGTCGGCAAACAGGAAGGTGAGCACGCCCTTGTTGTGCAGGTACAGGTCTAAGATGCCAAAGAGGAAGAACGTGACGCCCCAGCCCAGCGCGACGGGCAGCGCCAGCAGCAGCCGGGATGTGAATGGGCGCTGGTCGCGCCACAGGCCATGGGTCGCGGCGGTGTGATTGTCTTGCACGGGTGGTTTCCTCCAAACTTTCGTGGCGGTGCGCTTGCTAATAATTGTACTCCATCGGGATTTCATCGACAAGGTGCCAATGCTCGAAATCCTCGCCATAGCCCTCGACGTGGAAATGCTGCTGATACAGTGGCTTGGGCGGATTGAACTCCACGCGGTGGAAGTAATCGCGCACGCGGTCCTCGTCCTCGGGGATGTCGTCGATGACGCGGCCATAGTCGGCATAGTCCAGCCCGGCGTTGGCCAGGATGGTCGCCTGAAAATCCCGGTGCGATATCTGCGCGTCGGAGTAGGCCAGCGGCTCCTCGGCGACGCCGCTCGGCTTATAGAACAGCGCGGCCAGACGGTAATCGCCCAGCGGCACGCCGCGCGTGGTATCGCCGTGATCACCCATGATCAGCACGGTGGCGTCCTCGTACAGCCCCAAATCCTTGAGCTGACTCATGAACGCGTAAATGATCTGGAAGCAGCCGCGCGTCTGCTGATACTGGTCGCCAAAGCCCTCGGGCACCGGCTCGATTTTCTCGTTCATCACATACGGCGAGTGGCTGCCGAACATGTGGATCAGCGTGAAGTTCTTCTTGTCCGACCGGGTGGTCAGCCCGTCGCGCATCAGCCGCTGATAGATGCGGATGTCGTCCAGCGCATACGGCGCGAGGCCGTCGGGCATTTGCATCAGGCCCTCCAGCGCGGCGGTGGACATGAAGAACGACGGCTTGAGCGCGTGCGGCATGTAGCGAAAGCCCGACAGCAGCGACATCTGCGACAGGATGGCGGGCACATCGGCCTGCACCTTGCCATCGAGGATGTTGTCGGCCAGCCCCTCTAGCTGCGCGATGTCGGAATAGGTGTATTTCTCCTGCGTGTAGAGCTTGATGGCGTAGCCGTCGTCGCGCAGTGTGGGCAAAAAGCGCGTGCTGGCGTACGCCTCGCGCATGTATTGATCCATCGAGCCGGTGTAGTGGCACTCCTGCCCGGTCAGCAGGTACGGCAGCGACGGATACGTCTGGCTGTAGAGCGATACGGTGTCGCGATAGAACGTGAAGCCGTCCAGCGCGTCAAAGAAGTCCTCGGTCTGTCCCATGATTTCGTCGATGAAGCGCGTGTCCATGCAGTCCACGACGAATACCAGGATGTTGTCCTGGGTGGACATCTCGAACATCCCGGCCTCGGACAGATAGCGGTTGCGCGCGGCCGAGGGCGGCCCGGCGGCAGCCAGTGTGCTGACCAGCCCGGCGGCCTGCATGCCGATGAGCACCAGCGGCACCATGGGGATGACCAGCCGCCACGCGCGCGGCGCCAGCGATTTCAGCGCGAACGGCAGCGCGATGATCACGCCCCAGATCAGCACATTGATCAGCGCGTGCGCGCGATAGGTCTGCCACGCGATGGCGTTGCCGTCCAGCGCGCCCAGCGGCAGGTTGAGGAACGTGCCCTGCATATACCCGGCGACCAGCATGCCCCACAGCAGCGATACGGCGGCGTCCAGCACGCGGCCCTTTAGCAGCGCCAGCGCCGCGAACATGCAGATCGTCACCGCAAGACCCAGCAGCAGCGCGGCTGGCGCGATGTCCGCGAATTGGAAGGTCAGCACGCTGCGATTTTGCAGATACAAATCTAAAATGCCAAAGATGAAAAATGTGACGCCCCAGCCCAGCGCGACCGGCAGCGACAGCAGCAGCCGGGATGTAAGCGGGCGCTCGTCGCGCCACAGGCCGCGCGCGGGGCTTGGTGGTTGTGCTTGCATGCGGGTATTCTCCTTTGTACAGTGGATCAAAGGATATTGTACCGCAATTTTCCATTCTGCACAAGCGGGAGAGGGGTGCCGAGGCCGCCCAGTGGGGCGGAGCGCCGTCGGCCCAGTGGGGCGGAGCGCCGTCGGCCCAGTAGGGCGGAGCGCCGTCGGCCCAGTGGGGCGGAGCGCCGTCGGCCCAGTGGGGCGGAGCGCCGTCGGCCCAGTGGGCCGAAAAGACGGCGCGGAAGCCCAATGAGCCAAGGAGCGTGCGCAGCAGGCGACTATGGCGAATTGAGGAGCGAAAAGACGGCGCGGAAGCCCAATGAACGCGAGGCGATCCATGCGCAGTGCGCATGGGAGGCCGTGTGAATTGAGAGGGGGCGGGGTACTCTTTGGAGTATGTGATTTTCCCATGGTTTGGGGGTACGTGTTCTCTTTGGATAAGCCCAAATGGGGGTACGTGTTCTCTTTGGATAAGCCCAAAGAGAACCAGAAAGGCAATTGCGCCCGGGTTCGCCGGTTGGCCGCTATGGGCATATGCTCGCCTCGCTCGGGTGCCTCCCTCAATTCGCCATAGTCGCTTGCTACGCAAG
>JAVBMF010000056.1:0-10207 GCA_031552735.1 Eubacteriales bacterium | reverse complement strand
ATGAACGTCAAACCCCTCAGCGACCGCGTCGTCATCAAGAACATCGAAGCCGAGGAAACCACCAAGTCCGGCATCGTGCTGCCCGGCGCGGCCAAGGAAAAGCCGCAGATGGCCGAGGTACTGGCCGTTGGCCCTGGCGGCGTCGTCGATGGCAAGGAGATCACCATGCAGGTCAAGGTCGGCCAGAAGGTGATTTATTCGAAGTACGCCGGTACCGAGGTCAAGATCGATGGCCAGGAGCTGATCATTGTCCGTCAGAACGACATCCTGGCAGTCGTCGAGTAACACAAAACAAGCATTTGCAAGGAGGAATCCACTATGGCTAAGCAGATTCTGACCGGCGAGGAAGCTCGCCGCGCACTGGAAAAGGGCATCAATATTCTGGCCGATACCGTCAAAATTACGCTGGGCCCCAAGGGGCGCAACGTGGTGCTGGATAAGAAGTTTGGCGCGCCGCTGATCACCAACGACGGCGTGACCATCGCCAAGGAGATCGAGTTGGAGGACGCCTTTGAGAACATGGGCGCGCAGCTTGTCAAGGAAGTGGCGACCAAGACCAACGACATGGCGGGCGATGGCACCACCACCGCGACGCTGCTGGCGCAGGCCATGGTGCGCGAGGGCCTGAAAAACCTAGCCGCCGGCGCCAACCCGATGGTGTTAAAGCGCGGCATCGAGGCCGCTGTGGATACCGCCGTCGAGGGGCTGAAGGAGCTTTCGAAACCCATCGGCAACAAGCAGGCCATTGCGCAGGTCGCGGCGATCTCCGCTGGCGACGAGACGATCGGCCAGCTGATCTCCGACGCGATGGAGAAGGTCTGCAACGACGGCGTGATCTCGGTCGAGGAAGCCAAGACCATGAAGACCGAGCTGAACGTGGTCGAGGGCATGCAGTTTGACCGCGGCTATGCCTCCAGCTACATGGTGACGGACACCGACAAGATGGAAGCGGTGCTCGATCAGCCGATGATCCTCATCACCGACAAGAAGATTTCCAACATTCAGGAAATCCTGCCCATCTTGGAGCAGGTCGTGCAGTCCGGCAAAAAGATGCTGATCATCGCCGAGGATGTCGAAGGCGAGGCGCTGGCCACGCTGATCCTCAACAAGCTGCGCGGCACCTTCACGTGCGTCGCGGTCAAGGCCCCGGGCTTTGGCGATCGCCGCAAGGCCATGCTGCAGGACATCGCGATCCTCACCGGCGGCCAGGTCATCACCGAGGAGCTGGGTCTGGAGCTCAAGGACGCCACCATCGACATGCTGGGCAAAGCCCGCCAGGTCAAGGTGGACAAAGAAAACACCACCATCGTCGAGGGCGGCGGGGATGCCAACGAGATCAAGGCGCGCATTCATTCGATCCGTGCGCAGATCGAGGACACGACCAGCGATTACGACAAAGAGAAGCTGCAAGAGCGTCTGGCCAAGCTGGCCGGTGGCGTGGCGGTGATCTCGGTCGGCGCCGCTACCGAGGTGGAGATGAAAGAGCGCAAGCTGCGCATTGAGGACGCGCTGGCCGCGACCCGCGCCGCTGTGGAAGAGGGCATCGTGCCCGGCGGCGGCACCGCGCTGCTGGCGGTGCTGAGCCGCGTGGCTGGCGAACTGGCCAAGCACACCGGCGATGCCAAGACCGGCGTGCAGATTATCCTGCGCGCGCTGGAAGAGCCGATCCGCCAGATCGCTACGAACGCGGGCATCGAGGGCTCGGTGATCGTCGAGAACATCAAGAAGAGCGACAAGCCCGGCTATGGCTACGACGCGCTCAAGGGCGAGTATGTCGACATGGTGACGCGCGGCATCATTGACCCGACCAAGGTCACCCGTTTCGCGCTGCAAAACGCGGCGTCGGTGGCGGCGCTGGTGCTCACCACCGAATCGCTGGTCGCCGACCTGCCGGAGAAGAACCCGGCCCCGGCGATGCCGCAGGGTGGCGGCATGGGCGGCATGTACTAAGAAAACGGCCGATGGCCACAAACACACAGTCATTCCCCCCAAGCGGGAGGCAGCACGCCTCTCGCTTTTTTGCACCTCCTCTGCTAAAATATAGAAAAGAGGTGAGCCGCCATGACATACGAGGAGTTTTCGCAGCACAGGCCAGCGTCCATGCCGCCGCGGTGCGTCCATATCCATCAGAAGAACATGGACATTGGCGGCGGAAAGGTTGCCATTGAAGAGATCGATCAACTCGAAGCGTGTGGCGAAATCGACGATGTGATGATTTCCGGCCTGCGACAGGATACCTTCGAATACTTTATCCGCAAGTACGCGCACCGCTATAAGCATATCCATTTCTTCAAAAACAAGGCCATCCGCGATCTGTCGCCGCTGGCGACGCTGGATCAGGTTGTGCTGCTTTCCTTCTTCCACAACCAGCAGGCGACCGCGCTGTGGGACATGTCGGGCAACAAGTGCTTGGCCGGGCTGGTTCTCAACGACTTCACCAAGCTGCACACCCTCGAAGGTGTCCAGACCGCGCCGGTGCTGCGACATCTTCGCTTTGGCGACTTGATCGAAAGCGCCTCCACCCTCACGGACATACAGCCGCTGCCGCACACCCGCCTCGAATCATTCTCCTTTGGCGGCAAGGCTATTTTTGACCCGGATATTTCCATCTATTGGCACATCCCCACTTTGCGGTATTTGGACTTTGCACCCAACGCGTACACTACGGAAGACATCGCGCGCATTGTGGCGCATTGCCCCCATCTGCAGGGGCACTCGCTGCGCCCATACATCCCTGTAAGCGCAGAACTGCTGCTGCCCAAAGACACGCTGATTTGCGGCAAGCGCAAGCCGCTGCTGGCCTCCTCCACCGATGCCGCGCGCATCCGGCGATACGTCGAGCAGTTCGAGCGGCTCGTGCAACAGTATCGGGCAGAATAGCGCGTGCAACCACGCACCGAAAAAAACTGCCCCGCCGCAAACCAAACGGCGCGCATGCGCGTCTAACAATAGATATCGTTTGTCTATTGTTATTTTTATGACAATAAGCACTTATCATCTTTTACGCATCATGGTATACTGTATCATGCGCCCGCACGGCATGCGAGCGAGGATGGTGAGACATGATCGGCTACACGCGGAAAATCGCGGCGATCCTGGCCTTCGCGGCGGCGCTCCTGACAGGGGGCGCCTGCTTTGGCGCGCTGGCGGATTTCACCCCGACGACACGCGTGTTGTTGGTCGGCTGCGAACACTTCTCCGAACAGCCCAGCCTCGCCCCTGCCACTTCCGGCAATATCAAGATGCTCTCCGATGCGTTCGAGCAGGCGGGCGTGCAAAGGGTTGACACTGCCGTCAACACCGTCGCCTCCGCCGAGCAGCTCGAATATGCCATCGCCTCCTCGTTCTCCGGTGCGGGGTTGGGCGATCTAAATATTCTCTACATTGCCACGCACGGCGAATACAATCCCGCCATGCCGCACAGGCCGGTCACACTGACCTTCTCCGATGGCCTGACCGACACCGAAGTCACCGCCGCACAACTGGAAGCAATACTGGACAACGTCGGCGGCAAAAAGCTGCTGATTATTGATAGCTGCTTCTCCGGCGCAGTCATTGAGAAGGGCATGCCCGCCGCGCTGCGCGATACGGCGCCGGTGCCTTTTCAGCGCGGCGATTACATGGCGCTAACCTCGGCGGGCGGCAATGAGCTGTCTTGGGTGTGGAGTGGCGAGGACACCAGCGGGTCCATGCTGGTGGGCAACTCCTACTTTGCCGACGCGCTGGCCAACGGTCTCGGCGCGCACGGACAATACCCCGCCGACACCAACCGCGATGGAAAACTGATGTTCCATGAGCTATACCAATACCTGTACAAGCAGGTGGCCAGCTCCACCGTGCAGGTGTATCCGCAGCAGAGCGACTATGAGCTGCTGACGTATGACCGGGGCGCGCAGACGGCGCAACAGCCCACGCTGTCGAATTTTTCTTTCTCCGATGACCTGCTGACCGAGGAGGACCCGGTCATTGAATTTTCCTTCACAGCGCACGCGCCCACGCGCATCCAATATCAGCTGATTTACCGCAAAGGCGGCCTATGGGATTGGCCAAACGCGTACGTGTTCATGGACAGCGCCGAAGCATCCGCTCCGAATGTCCCCAACGGTGGCGCGGTATCCGCCGGACGCAAGGAGCGCTCGCTGGTGATTACCGATATCGAGGACGGGCTATCCGGCTATGCGCTGTTGCAGGTCATCGCGCTGGAGGACGACGGTCCGCACATCTACGCCAACAAGCTCATTGCGCTTCGGCCGCCGCTCGGTGATCCCGGGCTGGTCATTGAACCGCTGCCCGCCGCGTTCCTGCCCGCGGACGGCGCGGAACTCGCCATTCAGGTTTCGCACGCGTTCCCACTGCACCTGACCGTGCGTGTACTGGATCAAAGCGGCAGACAAGTCATCCGGCTGGCCGACCGCCAGTTGTCGCACCCGCTGACACTGCGCCCGGAAGGCAGCCTGTTCTATTGGGGCGGGCGCAATCAGGACGGACTGTCCTGCCCGCCCGGCCGATATGTGGTCGAGGTCGTGGCACTGATCGGGCAGACCCGCTACGCCGCCCAAGCGGATTTCTGGCTGGCGCTGCAATGACATCCCGCAAAGCCACGCCAATGCGCTTAGGAACGGTCCGGGCAAAACGGCAGCACCTTCCCCTGCCGCGCCGTCCCATCGCCCCACGCGCGCTTGATGCGCGGCAGCGCGTCCATCATCGCGCTGTATCCGATCTGCGCGCACACACGCAGCGCGCCGCCTTGATCCGGACGCAGCGCGTCCGGTATGCGCGGCGCAAGCAATTGCCATTCCTCCGGCAAGTCCGGCAATCCTTCCGGTGCGCTCATGGCCAGCGCGGCTACCTCGGTCAGCGAATAGGGTGGCTTGGGCCGCTGGCGCATGGGGTCAACCACCAGCACATGCGACGTCGCCACCTGTCGCAGCCCTGCCACC
Source organism: Eubacteriales bacterium (assembly GCA_031552735.1). Lineage (GTDB taxonomy): Bacteria > Bacillota > Clostridia > Christensenellales > Aristaeellaceae > JAVBUY01. The sequence continues at coordinate 5,267 of JAVBMF010000056.1, read as the reverse complement.
ACCGCGCTTAACCCCTGCGTCGCGATCAGCGGTACGCCCATCCAGTGCGCCGGGCACATCAGCACCGGCACCGCCATTGCCGCGCGCATCGCCAGTGCGACGCTGGCCTGCTCGGTCCACACCATGTCGCCATCTTCCATCGGCGCGCAGTTGGAAAACACCAGCGTGCGCCGTGTCGGCAGCGCTAGCGCCGGAATGATCAGATCTCTCGGCGCGTCGGCCAGCATGCGGTGCCCGGTCTGCCGCTCCATCAGGGCAAGCAGCCGCCCGCCCCGCACCAAGCCTGCGCCGGACATCTGGCCGCACGCCATGGCCATTATGCCCATGTGGCTGATGTCGCGCAGCTTTCCCCGCATGCGGGCCGCCGCCTCCATCGCGGCCAGCGCCGCCTCGGCGTTCGGCTCGCAGGCATACAGTCCCGCGATCCAGGCCCCGGCCCCCACGCCTGCCAGCACAGTGGGGGCCATGTCATGTTCCTCCAGCGCGCGCAGCACACCCAGCTGCGTCGCCGCGTATACGCCCATCCCCGATAGCAGCACCGCCAGCCGCAAGCAAACGCCCCGCTTTCCATCATGCAATGCAAACACTTGAAGATATGCGGCGGGATAAGCCGCTCATGTCGCGGGCAGGCTTGCCAATACAGAGAATAATTTTCATGAAACATTGTCAAACTGTAGAACGTCCTATATCGTGTGTGGTATAATACGAAGAAGTGCATAACGACTTATGGAAGGAGGAAGCCCCTTTTGTCACAGAAAAAACACGCGCAAGGCAAGCGCAAAACTGCGCGGGCGGGCATTGTTCTCACCTTGGTGATTCTGGCCGGCGCACTGGCCGCCATGGTGCTTTTATCAACCCTGGTGCCCACGCCGGATGTGTCCTCTGTTACCAGTGTCAATCCAGATACCGGCGAGGTTTCCTCGACCAGTTTGCATATTACCGAGATCATGGCCTCCAATCAGGCCGCTTTCCCGGACGAGCGCGGCAACTTCTCCGACTGGGTGGAGCTGACCAACACGTCGGATCAACCCATTGGCCTCAACGGCTTCGGCCTGTCCGATCGCGAGGATAAAATTCTCTTCACCTTCCCCAATCAGATACTCAAACCGGGCGAGCGCGTCGTGGTCTTCTGTTCCGACGAGTCCAATAGCACACCCGGCCAGCCATTTCACGCGCCGTTCAAGATTTCCTCGGCGGGCGAAACGCTGATTCTGTTCTCGCCGGAAGGCAGCGCCGTCGAGCGCATCGTCGTCCCCGCGCTGGGACACGACATGGTGTACACCTACACGTCCAACGGCTGGATCGTATCCGATATGTTTACGCCGGGCTATCCGAATACCCAGCAGGGACTGGAGGAGTTCCGCTCCTCCACGCATATCGAGGCGGGCGCGCTGATCATCAACGAGCTGGTGCCTTCCAACCGCACCACGCTGATGGATGAGGACGGCGAGTTCTCCGACTGGATCGAGCTATACAACACCACCGGCCGCGCCATCGACCTGTCCAACTACGCGCTGAGCGACAACCCCGAGAAGCGCGTGAAGTGGCGCTTCCCGCAGGGCACGGTGATCGAGCCGCGCGGCTACTATCTGGTGTTCGCCTCCGGCAAGGACAAGTACGATGGCGCAGAGGGGCACCACCCGCACACCAACTTTGGCCTCAGCGCCGAGAAGGGCACGCTGCTGCTCAGCGACATCCAAGGCCGACTGGTCGATATGGCCAGCTATGACCTGGTGCCCACCGACGCCGCTTGGGGGCGCAGAGAATCCGGCGACCGTCCGTGGCAAATCTTCAACCACCCCACGCCGGGCTTGGCCAACAACCATCAGGGTGCGCTGGAGATGAATCGTCAGCTCATGGCGCGCAATCCTGTGGGTGTGGTCATCACCGAAGTGATGAGTTCCAACGTCAATACCACGCTGCCCAGCGGACTGACCGGCGTGGACTGGGTAGAGCTGTTCAACTTCTCCAATCAGGCCGTAGACCTCTCCGGCTACGGCCTGTCTGATTCCATCAGCCGCCCGCGCAAGTGGCAGTTCCCCGCAGGCGTGGTGATCGGGGCCGGGCAATACCTGCTGGTGGCCTGCGATGGCACCGGTACACCCACCAAGAACGGCGACCTGCGCACCAGCTACCGGGTTTCCAGCGCGGGCGAAACCATGTGCCTCAGCGATCCACAAGGCAATATTCTGGACAAGCTGGTGGTTCCGCAGCTTCTGCCAGACATCACCTACGGTAGAACGCCGGGCCAAGACGGCCTTTTTTATTATGCGCAGCCCACGCCCGGCGCGCACAACAGCCAGGGCTTCGCGGGCTTTGCGGAGCCGCCGACCTTCATCACGCAGGGCGGCATGTTTGATCGGCCGATCACCGTCGAGCTGAATGTCCCCGAGGGCTACGAGGTGCGCTATACCACCGACGCCAGCGATCCGACCGTCACCTCCCCGGTCTACACCGGGCCGATCGAGATCCCGCACACGACGGTGATCCGCGCGCGCGGCTTCGCGCCGGGGCTCAATCCGTCTACCATCGCGACGCAGACCTACTTCATCTCGGTCTACCACACCACGCCGGTGATCTCGCTGGTCACCGACCCCGACCATGTGTGGAACGCCGAGACCGGCATGCTGGCCAAGGGGCCGCTGGAAGGCAACGAATCGGTGTGGCGGCGGCCTTGGTTCGATGTGGACAAGCACGAAGGGGTCGGCAAGGACGGACTGACAGGCCATCTGGAAACGGCCACCTACGCCAAAAAGCTGCACTACGACGGCTCGATGGAGTTCTACGAAACCGACGGCAAGCAGGTGCTGTCCACCGGCATGGATTTCCATGTCATGGGCCAGTTCTCGCTGGATATGCCGCAGAAGTCCTTCTCGGTCAACGCCAAGAAGCGCTTTGGCACCGGCTACTTCGAATACAAGCTGTTCCCCGACCTGCCCTACGAACGCTACAAGGCCATCGCGCTGCGCAATGGCGGCCAGGACGGCCTGTACACCCGCGTGCTGGATGGCATGCAGGCGCGCCTGGCGGCCACCATGCCAGGCACGACGGTGCTCACGCAGGCCTGGCGTCCGGTCAGCGTATACTTAAACGGCCAATACTGGGGCCACTACAACATGCGCGAGCGCATCAACCGCCACTTTGTCGCGCAGCACGAGGGCTGGGAGAATCCCGACGCGATGGATCTGCTGGAGGCATCCGGCACGTCGTCCAGCAACATCTGCTGGGGCAGCAACAGGGACTACAAGGATTTGCTGAACCACATCGAGAATCTGGACATGACGCAGCAGGAAAACATCCAGTACATCATCGACCGCGTGGACATCGACAACATGTTCGATTACTTCATTTTCGAGATGTACATCGGCAACACCGATCCGGGCAACATCCGCTACTACAAAAAGCACGGCGAGGGCAACAAGTGGAAGTGGATCCTCTACGACATGGACTGGGGCCTGTTCGATTCCAAGTCCGGCGGGCCGGAATACGTGCTCAATCCCAAGGGCATGGGCGCATTCCGCATCAACAACCTGCTGCTCAGGAAGACGCTGGAGAACCCCGACATGCGCAATAAGTTCCTTGAGCGCATGGGCTTCCTGTTCCAGACCACCTTTACCGCCGCAAACATCGGGCCGATGCTCGACGCGATGGTCGAGGAAATTAAACCCGAGCAGACCATGCACCAAGGGCGCTGGGCCGAGGAAATGCCCAAGGAGGTCAGCTTCGACGTACCCAAGCACCCGGAGGGCGCGTACAACTACTGGCTCCAGCGTGTCGCGCGCGCACACAATGTCATCAACAAGCGCCCAAACATCTTCTGGGGCAAAGTGCAGGATTTCTTTGGCCTGAGCGACGGCCAAATGGAGCGCTACTTTGGCTCGCGGCCGCTGCTGCCGCCCGACCCGCAGTAATCACAAAAGCGATCGTTGCCGCGCGTCGCGCGGATCACACATCATAGGAGGATTTCTCTCATGCGCAATGTCATTCAATCAGACGCCAATGTCATGGATTTTTTCTCGCAGCAGTTTGCGCAGCTCACGCCCATCAAGATGGTGATCGCGTTGCTGGCCGGTCTGGTGGTCGGCCTGATCATCGCGCTGGTCTATCGCAAGGCGTTTCGCGGCGTGCTCTACAGCGCCAACTTTGCCACCACGCTGATCATGCTAACCATGATCACCACGCCGGTGGTCATGTGTATCGGGTCCAACATCGCGCTGTCGATGGGTATGGTCGGCGCGCTGTCCATCGTCCGCTTCCGCACCGCGGTCAAGGACCCGATGGACACCGCCTACATGTTCTGGGCACTGACGATGGGCATCCTGCTCGGCGCGGAGCTGTATCTGATCGCGCTGGTCGTGGTGCTGGGCATCTCGGTGGCGATGCTGCTGTTGTCCTTCTTCCGGCTGAAGGCGCCCAACGCGTTCCTGCTGGTCGTGCACTACGATGAGGACGCCGAGCCGGACATCGAGGCCGTGATGGCGCGCGTGAAGAACCGCCGCCTGCGCTCCAAGACCGTCAGCCGTGGCGGCGCGGAGATCACTGTCGAGATGCAGTTGGGTGAGCGCTACGATATCGTCAACCGCATGCTGGACATCGAGGGCGTGCACAACGCCACGCTGATCGCCTGCCAGAACGAGGCGGGCAACTGATGATTCGCTTTTGTGAAGGGTGGTGACGTGATGGCCATCGAAATCACACACATTCCGCTTCGGCACGAGCTGAAGTACCATCTGAATCAGGGCGACATGGTGACGCTGCGCAAGATCATGCAGGCCACACTGACGCCCGATCCCAACGGCGACGAGCACAACGAGTACCACATCCGCTCGCTGTACTTTGACACCATCAACGACGACGCGCTGGTGGACAAGATCGCCGGTGTGGGCAACCGCAAAAAATACCGTATCCGCATCTACAAGCACAGCGACAAGAATATCCGCCTGGAGTGCAAGAGCAAGTATGCCGACCTGATCTCCAAGCAGTCGGTGCGCATCCCCCGCGACCTGTGCGAGCAGCTAATGGCCGGCGACCCGACCGGTCTGGAATACATGAAGCATCCGCTGCTGCGCGATATGTTCCGCGAGATGAAGCTCAACCTGCTCAAGCCGGCGGTGATCGTCGATTACGTGCGCGAGGCATACATCCACGAGGCCGAGGAAGTGCGTGTTACCTTTGACAAGCAGCTACGCACCGGCCTGTTTTCCACTGACCTGTTCAATCCGAACATCCCCACCTACTCGCCCTTCGACGATCCGTGGGAGATTCTG
>JAVBMF010000071.1:0-29285 GCA_031552735.1 Eubacteriales bacterium | reverse complement strand
CATTTTGCCAGATAGACTTTAGATAGCGTGCAAATACTCTCCGGTCACAGCATCCACATAGCGATCATAGATATGGTGCGCTTCATCGCTGAAAGTGTAGTCCAACCGGATGGTAACACACCAGGCGGGGACAGTTTGCTTGCCGCGCACGTAACAAGCCGGGGTTACCGACAGCACCGTGCGTACACCATCGGAAGAATAGCTCTTGCCATAACACTTCTCCCAGAAGGCTTTGCCCTCACCCAGATAGAAGTTGGGGTCGCGCATCATCACGGCCTTCACCGCTTGATCCCAGGGGATAATCTCCCCGGTAAAGGGCGTTTCACTCTTCACCCGGTGTATCCCCCAAAGGTTAGCGAACACGATCTTGCCTTCATCATCCACCCCAAAGTAGGCGCTGCCGGAGGGCTGTGCCGGTTGGTTGGGGTCGTTGCCCTGATAGGCACTGTCCGGTACGCTCGCTTCCATGGTGGCGGGCAAGCCGCCATAGACCAGGCGGGTGCTGATCAGCGTCATGTCCGGCATGGGGTAGCGAGACAACAGCATGTCAGCGTAGGCCGCCCGCTCCTCCGGCGTATTCCCCACCGGGGAGCCATCGCGCACGAACCTCGCCACTTCATCTTTGGCGCGCTCCACATCGCTGAGGGGTTTCTCATAACCCACGCCCAGTCTATCCAGCGCCTCGCAGACCACTGCCTCTGCCTGGCGCATCTGGACTATTTGGGGGTGATTCTCCTCCGGGCGGGCACGCTTGCCGTTGCCCGCTCGATAGCCATCCAGGTTCGGCTCCTGTTTGCGGTGGAAGGTAAACAATTCATGGTTGAAGTCCATCCCGCCGAACACCCAGGTGTTACCCGTGCTGTTCTCATGGATCAAGCCCGCCAGCGCCTGCTTGCCCAGCTTGATGTTCACCGGCATGGGCTGCACAGTACAGATGTTGAAAGTCGGAAATGTCTCGGGCACCGGCATATCAAAGATATAGTCGTCGACAGCGGAGGGCTCCCACTGTGGCGCGACCTGCACGGTCGCCGTGCCGGTAATGCGGCCGTCTTTTTCTTCCCAGGTCATGTCAAGTTCACCCAGCACCGTGGTTGCACTTATCGCCAGGCACAGCGCCAGTCCAATCGCGAAGAAACGCTTCATATCACTCGCCTCCCATTATTGCAAAGGTGTATCGGATAGGGTGATGGTTTCCGTCATGAGCGCCTGCCCGTCATCGTCCATCGGTGCCATGCGCCATGATCCCTTATGATCCTCATCGGCCTTGCCGACCAGCGTCACCGTGGCTGCATAGCCGAACGGTTCGTCGGGCGCGCTGGTGCCTTGCATGGGGATTACATTGCCATCCGATCCGACTAGCGCACACTGTCCCCAACGGTTGAGGCTGTGCGCCGCGATTTCCGGGGATACCTCGGGCGTGACCCGCACCTCCAGGTCAACGTACACGCGCAGCGGCGTTTCCCGGTGCCGGGTCACGCGCACGGTAAAACCGTCAAACAACGCAGGCTCGGGCAAAATGAAGTCACGCACGTCCTGGGCGTTGGGCGCAGCCAGCGTGAAGCCCATGGGTAAAGTGCCCTTGGAGCAATAGGGTTGTAGCGCAATCTCATAAGGCTGATCGCCGATGGGGAGCGCCGCCTCCAGGTAATAAACAACCTGGTCATGCGTATCTCCCCAGCGGACATCCATGGTGGCCGCTGGAATGGTTCGCCCGTCACCCACCTGAATTTCTTCGGCCATGTGCTGAAAACCGTAGCGATCCAGTTGGGAAGAAAGGCGCACCTCGCCACTCTCCGGCGGCTTGAAGCCTTCGACCTGTTCCAGCGCCGGATCGGTAACCACATACACCAGGCCCAGGGTTTCCCCGTCCCAAATGACCTCCCGAATTTGCGCGGCACAATCCTCCCGCACGGCTTCCGCAACATTCGTTCTGATCAAGGGCTGCGCGCTAGGTTCGACTGATAGAAACAAATTTAGCAGCCCGGTCATTTGCGCGGCGACAGCCGCCCCGGCTAGGCAAACCACCAGCAAGGCAGTTAGCAGCAGCGCCCGGCGGATCGGAGGGCGCGAATGCTGTGGAGCCTGATGCGGAAGAGATGCGAGGGTACTTCGCACGCCGTTTGAAAACGCGGTGGGCGTATGCGTAAAAGCGCGGTCAAGTTCAATGTCCGCTTTGTGCGGATTTTTCATATTCCATAACCTCCTCGGATAGAGCTTCCCTGAGCGCATTGCGGCCCGCGTGCAGCCGAAACTTTACCGTCCCTAGCGGCAGGCTTAGCATCTTAGCGATATCCGCCAGCGGGAACCCCTCTAGGTAATGTAACAGCAGGGGCAGCCGCAGCTTTTCCGGCAGCCGTTCCAGCGCGTCACGTAGCGTCACATCCTCCGGCTCCACGATACAATCCGGCACTTCCGCCATGGGGCGGATACGCTTCGCGCGGCGGTTCAGGGTGTGGCATTCGTTGATGACAATGCGGCACAGCCACGCACGAAAGTAGGTTGTTTGCACGGTATCGCGCTTTTTCCACGCGCGTAAGATTGCTTCCTGAACCGCATCAAGTGCATCGGCATCGCTGGGCAAAATGCCCCTAGCGACCCGATACAACATGCGTTCGCAGGCCAGGATTTCGCGCGTAAATTCTTGCTCGTTGAGCATGTGCGGATGCCTCCTTTGCGTGGGTGAAGGGTCCTTCACTATGATAACGCCTAAGAGATAGAAAAGGTTGGGAATGTGAAAATTTTTGAAGGGACTCTCTGTAGAAGCATTACGGATCTGTCGGTTATTAGGAAAGCGTCAGTTCTTCTATTGATAATCTGCTCCTTCGATAAGCGTCCGCAGGACGTGCAGCCGCACCATGCAATGGTGTGAAAATGGGGATTGGGGTAGGAACACCAACAAGCAAACAGACGATTTTCGCAAAGCGAAAATCGTCTGTTTTTTGCATAATGGTACCATTATGCATTGCTTGCTACGAGGACGAGTTTCGCCACCGGTTGAATGCCAAGCATACCTCTGACTTAAAGAAGGAAGCAGCGCTCCGGCGGAAGCAAATCGCACAGGCAGAGAAGCGCTTAACAGAGTTGTCCATGTTTTTCAAAAGGATGTACGAAGATAACGTGAGTGGAAAGCTTTCCGATGCCAGATTTATGGAGCTGTCCGCTGACTATGAGGCGGAGCAGGCCGAACTGCAAGTCAAGATGGTACAGTGGCAATCGGAGCTGGTTCAGCAGGAGCAGCACGCTGGCGATGTGGAGCGGTTCGTTGGCAAGTGCAAGAAGTATGTGTGGTTGACTGAACTGACGCCAACCATCCTCAATGAGCTGATTCACAAGGTGTACGTGGAAGCGCCGGATAAGAGCAGCGGGAAACGGCGGCAGGGAATACGCATTAGCTATGATTTGCTGGGGTTCCTGCCGGAGCTAAAAGGCACGGAGAATGAAAGAACGGCGTAGCTATAAGCTACGCCGAAACGCCAGGGTTTTAAACTCAATAGTATCCTGTTTTACCGAGGACGCCCGAAGCGACCCTCTTTTTTATTTTTATCAGCCCTGCACGCGCGTCGCGCGCATGGCGTTGAGTATGGCCAGAATTGCCACGCCCACGTCGGCAAACACCGCCGCCCACATATTGGCGAAACCCACAGCGGACAGCAGCAGCACCACCGCTTTGACGCCCAGTGCAAACACGATATTCTGCATCACAATGCCGCGCGTGCGGCGGGCGATGCGCACTGCCAGCGGGATTTTGCCCGGCTGGTCGTCCATCAGCACAATATCGGCGGCCTCGATGGCGGCGTCGGCGCCCAACCCGCCCATGGCGATGCCCACATCCGCGCGTGCCAGCACCGGCGCGTCGTTGATGCCGTCGCCGACAAAGGCCACCTTGCCCGGCATCTCGCCCATGATGCGCTCCAACTGCTCCATCTTTTGCGCGGGCAGCAGCCCGGCGTGCACCTCGTCGATGCCCACCGCCGCCGCCACATGCCGCGCCACCTCCTCGCGGTCGCCGGTCAGCATGACCGTGCGCGTGACGCCCAGCGCGTGCACCTGCGCAATGGCTTGCTTCGCATCCGGTTTGAGCGTGTCGGCGACAGTCAGCGCGCCAATGTACTGCCCCTGTCGCGCCACATACACCACACTGCCCACATCCGATGTTTGCTCTGTGACGCCGGTGACCTGTTGCTCGCGCATCAGACTCAGGTTTCCGGCCAGCAGCGTTTCGTCGCCGATGACCACACGCACACCGCGTCCGGCGATCTCCTGCGCGATGTCGGGTTTGGGGATGTCCTCGGTTTTCGCGGCGCGCAGTACCGACTGCGCGATCGGGTGATTGCTGACCTGCTCGGCGCACGCGGCGGCACGCAGCAGTTCCGGCTCGGTCACCCCGTCGGCGGGATACGCGCCGATCACAGAAAACTTGCCCTGCGTCAGCGTGCCGGTTTTGTCCATCACCATTGCCTGCACCGCGCACAGCGCGTCCAGCGCGTCGCTGCCTTTGCACAGCACACCCTTGCGCGACGCAGCACCGATGCCGCCAAAGTAGCCCAGCGGCACGGAGATCACCAGTGCGCACGGGCAGGACACCACCAAAAACGTCAGCCCGCGATGCACCCAGTCGCTCCAGCTCGCGCCGGGCAGAATCAGCGGCGGAATGACCGCCAGCAGCACCGCCGCGCCGACCACGACCGGTGTATACACCCGCGCGAAGCGTGTGATAAACCGTTCGGTGCGCGTCTTGCGCTCGCTGGCATTCTGCACCATATCCAGAATCTTGCTGGCAGTGGATTCGCCAAAGGACTTGGTGACGCGGATCAGTAGCAGCCCATCGTTGCTGACCGAGCCGGACAATACCTCGTCGCCCACCGCCACTTCGCGTGGCAGTGATTCGCCGGTCAGCGCGGAGGTGTCCAGCGACGCGTGCCCCTGCGTCACCACGCCATCCAGCGGCACGCGTTCGCCGGGCTTGACCTGCACGACCGCGCCGATGGACACAGACTCGGGCGCGACCTCGCGCGCGGTGTCGCCATCCATCAGCGTCGCGGTCTCTGGACGAATATTGAGTAGCGCGGCAATCGACTTGCGCGAGCGGCCGACCGCGCGATCCTGAAACGCCTCACCGACCTGATAGAACAGCAGCACCGCGACGCCTTCTGCATGATCGCCCAGCAGGAAGGCGCTAAGCGACGCCACCGCCATCAAAAAATTCTCATCAAAGATTTGACCCTTGGCGATATTGCGCGCCGCCTTGAGCAGCACGTCGTAGCCCGCCAGTGCGTAGGCCAGCAGGAAGAAAATCGTTTTGGGCGTGCCGGAAAGCACCAGCGCAATGGCAAACAGCGCGATGGCCAGCCCCAGCCGGATATAGTTGAAGGTTTCATTTTTCTCTTCGCCGTGCGCGTGCCCGGGCGCGGTCTGCGCGCCTTCGCGGGATACTACCACGTCCGGCTCTATGCCCCGCACCACCTGGCGCGCCGCCTGTTCCACCGCCAGCGCATCGGCACCCGGCGCTACCGCCATGCGCAGACGCTGTGTGGCGAAGGACACGCTGGCCTGTTCTACCCCCGCCAGTGCGGCCACCGCCTGCTCTCTCTTCGCCGCGCAATGCGCGCAGGCCAATCCTTTCAGATGCAGCGTGCATTCCTGGGACACGGGCTTTTTCGCCATCGAAAACGCCTCCTCTTCGTGTGTGCTCATTTCATATGAACAATTGTTCATATGACGATATGATGATAACACGTCGCCGCTGTTCTGTCAATCGCATGCAGACAAAAAAATTCCCGCCGCACGCAAGGACAGGTGGCATCCTGCGCTTTGCCATCCGGGCGGGCGAGCATCCTCTTTTTGGAGGCGCTACTTGGCGCGCTTGCTTTTCGGCTTGCCCAGCGCAACGGCATACACGTTCTTTACGCCGTTCTCCTGTTCGCATTGCCACAGCGCCTCCAGTTTCGCGGTCATCTCGGCGTCGCGCGGCATGGCGCACAGCGCGGTGGCGACGCTCCAGCGCACCACCGTGCCGCCTGTTTGCAAGTTTTGTTCCAACATGGGGATCGCGTCTACTGCTTGGGCAGGGAACCGTTTGGCCAATTCGCTGATCAGCGTCGCCGCTTCCCACTGCAGCCGTGGTGCTTTTGTGTTGCACAGTCCGCGCATCGCAAAATGTAGCCAGTGTACATCGGCCAGCGCGGGCCTCTGCTGCGATACCTGCACCAGCGCCTCCATCAACGTCGCCTGCTCCGGCAATCTCGCGCTTTCAGCGTATGCCACGATCTGCGCGAAGGTGAGTTCGCCATCCAGCACCGCCGCGATGATGCGCGCGCTTTTTTGCCTGGGCTTGAGCGCTTTGTCCTGAAGCAGCGCCTGCACCACGGCTTACCCCTCCTCCGCCAAATGCACCAAGCCCAGCCGGATGATGTCGCGCGGGTGGTCGTCGCTGAGGCTGTAGTAGACCACCTTGCCGACGCGTCGGCTGGTGACCAGCCGGGTCTGGCGCAGCGTCTTGAGCTGATGCGACACCGAGGACTGGCTCATGCCCAGCAGCGCCGCCAAGTCGCACACGCACATCTCCGACTGGCTGAGCGCATAGAGCACGCCCAGGCGCGTGCCGTCCCCCATGGTTTTGAAAAACTCCGCCAGCCCCTCTCGCTGGGCGGGCGTAATCATCGCGGCATGCACCTGACGCACCACATCCTCGTGGATCAGATTCACATCGCAGAACTCGCAATCGGTTTTGCTGTCGCGCATGTTACGCATCCTCCAATCGCACGCCGGAAAAGTCGCTGGCGTTCACCGCGTCGGCGGCAGATCGCGCGTCGGCTTGCTTCATCAGTTGCTGACGCCGCTTGATTGCCTCGCGCGGCTCCGCGACGCATGCCGGTCCAGCCACGCAGCCGCCCTCGCAAGCCATGCCCTCCAACAATTGCTCGGGCAAGCGCCCCGCAGCGAGCAGCAGCAGCGCCTTCTTGCACTCCGCCGCGCCGTTGCCATGGCACACCGATACGTTGACCGGTTCGCTCTGCCCCACCAGCGCCGCTTGCACCGCTCGCGCCACGCCGCCGGACGCCGCGTAGCCCCGACCGAGCGCGCTGGCTTGCTGCGCGCTGCCCTCACACGTTTCAGGATCAATGCCCCGCGCGATGTACATTGCGCGCAACTCCTCAAAGGTCAGCACAAAGTCGGCGCTGTCCTTCACGCGCTTGGCCTCGTGCTTCTTGGCGATGCAGGGGCCGATGAACACCACCTGCGCGCCGGGCATCACCTTGCGCACATAGCGCGCGGTGGCGGTCATCGGCGACACGCTCTTGGTGATGACCTCGCGCAGCTTGGGATAGTGTTTGCGGATCAGCGTATAGAACGCCGGGCAGCAACTGGTGGTCATGGGCTTGCCGTCCGCCAGGCGCTGGCGCAGCTCTTCCGCCTCGTGCAGCGACACCGCGTCGGCGCCTAGCGCCACCTCGGTAACCTCCGCAAAGCCCAGGCGACGGAGTGCCTCGGCCAGCATGCCCAGCGACGCCGCGCCAAACTGCCCCTCGATGGCCGGGGCGACAATCGCGACCACCGGCCGCTCGCCTTTCAGCGCCTCGATGACCGGCACCATCTCGCTGTTTTCGGTGATCGCGCCAAATGGGCAGCCGTTGGCGCACGCGCCGCAGTCGATGCAGCGATCATAGCGAATCACCGCCAGCTTATTCTCGTCCATGTCGATGGCATCCACCGGACAGGCGCGCACGCACGGGCGCAGCGTATCGGAAATCGCGTTGTAGGGGCATGCCGTGACGCACTTGCCGCACTCCCGGCACTTGTCCTGCTCGATATACGCGCCACGGCCGGTGATGGTAATCGCGTCAAACGCGCAAGCGGCCACGCAACGCTTGGTCAGGCATTTCTGGCAGTTCTCGGTCACGCGGTAGCGGCTGATCGGGCAGCCCTCGCAGGCGGCGGGCAGCACGCCGAGCACACCGTCGTCCATGCGCATCTGGCCGGACGCGGCGCGCACGCGCTCGCGGATGATCTCGCGCTCCTTATACACGCAGCAGCGATAGCGCGCCACAGAGCCCTGAATCATATCATAGGGAATGTCGTCGCGCTTTTGTTCCAGTTCCCCGGCAAAGGCCAGCCGCGCCACGCGCTCCAGCACACCATATTTCAGCACCTTGGCGTCATTGATGCCGTTCATACAAATATCTCCTTGCTTGTACCCTGTGCCCCGTGTGGGCATACTTTCTCCTATTCGACGCGCGGAGATGGTTTCCTGCCCAACCCGGGCTTGCCAATCGCGCGGGTTTGGATTATCATGACAATGCGGCTTTTTGCCGCAAAGGAGGAAGGCCCATGCTAAAGCGCATCAAGCTGCTGGCCACCGGCGGCACCATAGCCTCCGGCGGCGAGAACGGCCTGTCCCCCGCGATGGACGCCAGCGGGCTGCTGGACTATCTGCCCGGTCTTTCCTCGCTGTGCGCCGTTGACGCGCAGGATATTCTGGCGCTGGACAGCTCCAATATCCAGCCGGAGGAATGGCGCGAAATCGCGCAAGCTACCCATGCCGCGCTGCGCGCATATGATGGAGTGGTGATCACCCACGGGACCGACACCATGGCCTATACCGCCGCGATGCTTTCCTTCATGCTGCGCGGGCTGGAGAAACCGGTGATCCTGACCGGATCGCAGTTGCCCATCAGCGACTTAACCAGCGACGGCCGCAGCAATCTGGCCGATGCCTTTTGCGCGGTGTGCGCCGGAGTGCCCGGCGTGTACGTGGTTTTTAATCACCAGATCATTCAAGGTGCGCGCGCGTTTAAGGTGCGATCCATGGGCTTTAACGCCTTTCAGAGCATCAACAGCCCGGTGGCCGGTACGCTGGACGCGCGTGGTGTGCACATCGTCCACCCGATGCCCATCACCGGCGAACGCGGGCTGGCCGACGCGCTGTGCCCCGATGTGTGCCTGATCAAGCTGATCCCCGGCACGCACCCGCAACTGCTGACGGGGTTGGCGGAGCTGGGCTATCGCGGTGTGGTGATCGAGGCCTTTGGCGTGGGCGGCCTGCACTATCTGCGCCGCAATCTGCTGGATTCACTGGCCGTTCTGCGTCAGCAAGGCATTGCGGTGGTGGTCACCAGCCAATGCCTGTACGATAGCACGGATTTGTCGCTCTACACCGTGGGCAAGCAGCTCGATGAGCAGCGCGTCATTCCCGCCCACGATATGACCACCGAGGCGGCGGTCACCAAGCTGATGTGGGTGCTGGGCCAGACCGATGATCTGGACGAGGTGGCCCAGCGCATGCTAACCAATGTGGCCGGAGAGATCGGGCCAAGAGATACGAACTAGAAAGGGTATGCTCATGTACGATGTTGTGATTATTGGCGGGGGGCCCGCCGGATTGTCGGCGGCCATCCAGGTGCGCCAACGCGCCAAGCAGGCGCTGGTGCTGTTCAACCCCGCCCAGCGCGGCTGGCTGCAAAAGGCCGAGCACATCACCAACTACCCCGGCCTGCCCGACGCGTCCGGCGCGGGATTGCTCGACGCGCTGCACGCGCACGCGCAAGGGATGGGCGCGGAGTTTATGGAAGGGCTGGCGCGCCAGATCATGCCGACCGGCGACGCGTTCGCGGTGGCGATCGGCGACGACTTTGTGGAATGTAAGCGCATCATCCTGGCCACCGGCGCCAAGCAGCCGCACCTGTTGCCCGGTGAGGAGCAGCTATTAGGGCGCGGCGTCAGCTACTGCGCCACCTGCGATGGCATGTTCTATCGCGGCAAGAAAATCGGCGTGCTGGGGCAGAGCGCGCACGCCCCGGCGGAAACCAATTATCTGGCCTCGCTGGCGGCGGAAGTGCTGTACTATGGCAAGGTGGGCGATGGGCTGGCTGGCAACGTGCGCGTGATGACCGGCAAGATCGAGCGCATCCTAGGCGACACGCAGTGCACCGGCGTGCATGCCAATGGCGAGGATGTCGCGCTGGATGGGCTGTTCATTCTGCGTGACGCAATGGCGCTGGACACGCTGCTGCCCGGCCTTGCCCACGATGGCCCGTTCATCCGTGTTGACCGGGAGATGCGCACCAGCATCCCGGGCGTATATGCCGCCGGAGACTGCACCGGCCAGCCGTTGCAGGTGGCCAAGGCCGTGGGCGAGGGCTGCGTGGCGGGGTTGGCCGCCTGCGAATAAGCGCCGCATATTTTCATCTTTGGAGGCCGCATGTTAGACGTTTTGTCCAATTTTTCCGTACTGCTCGCGATGATCGTGATGGGCTATCTGCTCAAAGTGAAGGGGATTCTGGGCCCCCAATACCGCAAGCTGTTCCTGTGGCTGATTCTCAATGTGACCATGCCCTGCGCGATCATCGCGGGGTTTGACATGTCGCTGAACATCGCGTCGCTGCTGCCGATCTTCCTGATCGGGCTGGCGACGTGTTTCGCGTTGGATCTGGCCAGCATCTACCTATTCCGCCACCGCGAGCCCAAAACGCGCGCGCAGGCATTGCTGCTGAGCAACGGCTATCTGGTCGCGCCGTTCGCCATGCCCTTTGTGCTGGCCAATATGGGCGCGTCGGCGCTGATGGCGCTGGCGGTGTTTGATATCGCCAACGGCTTGTTTAACATGGGCGTCAACTACTCGCTGGCGTCGTCGCTGGTATCCGATGACGGACAAGGTATTCGTTTCTCGCCGCTGAAGGTGATCAAAACCATGCTGTCCTCCACCGCGCTGGTGGTCTATCTGGCGCTGCTTATCCTCAGCGCGCTGGGGCTGTCCATCCCGTCCATTGTGCTCAGCTTCACCGGCAAGGTCGGCAGCGCCAATCTGTTCCTGGCGATGACTTTCATCGGCATGGTGCTGGACTTCAACCTCGACGCGGCGGTGCTTCGTGACTTGGCGCGCATGATGTCCCTGCGCTATGTTGGTGCGCTGGCGGTCAGCCTGCTGTGCTTCTTCGTGCTGCCGGTCGATCCGCTGGTCGCCAAGGTGGTGACGCTGGCGCTGTTCACACCGGTATCCAACGCCGCGATGGCCTACAGCGAATCGTTCGGCTGTGACCCCCGGCTGTATGGCGCGGCGTCCAGCGTCAGCTTCCTGGTGGCGGTGTCGGTATACGCGGTGCTGTTTGTGGCGTGGGCTTAAAATCTCAAGCAAAACGCAAAAGCCCTTCCGATCAACGATCGAAAGGGCTTTTCTGTGCCGTTGCCTTACTTCTTCGGCGGCTCTTTCAGCGATTCATGGTTCTTGCCCTCATAGTCGCGGCCCCAGCCGGAGAGCACCGCGAACAGGAACGTGCCGAACAGCGTCACCGCGTAGATCGTGCCGCCAGCCACCGCCACCGGCGACAGACCGGTCATGGCCGAGCCGATGAATACGAACACCGACATGAACGGAATGCACGCCGGGATACTGTTGGCGATACCGTCCAGCAGGTTGGCGCGGCGATAGGGATGGATGCCGCGCGCTTCGCCGACCTTATTGAGCACCGGGCCAAAGGTCAGGATGGACGCGCTGGTCACGCCACCAAAGATCACGGTGGTCAGCGAAATGCCGATCAGCGAGATCAGCTCGGCGCCGCGCGGCGTCGCACCCATCTTGCTGCCCAGGATCTTCTCGACCATGTAGTCCAGCATGCCCGATTCGGTCAGCACACCCATGATGCCGAACACCGCGATGACCAGACCGACCGTGCCCAGCATGTTTTTGACGCCGCCGACCAGGAAGCCGACCGCCTCGTTATGCGCCGGATCATTGGCAAAGATCGCCGACGCCGGGAACAGGCCAAACGCCAGACCGGCGATAATGCCCAGTACCAAACCAACAAAGATGCCCAGGAAGATGTTGCGGCTCTTGGTGGCGACCACCAGCATCACGATCACCGGCACCAGCATCACCAGGCTGACCGGGTTGGCCGCGGCATCCACCGCGCCACCCTGGAACGTGCCGCCAATGCCGCCCAGAATCGCGTATAGCACAATCGCGATCGCGCTGGCCACCAGCGAGTACTTCAGGCGGCTCTTGACCACGCCGCCCACATCGGCGGGCTGGCCGTCGTGGAAGGTCTGCGTCGAAGCCGACGCGATGGTGGTATCCGAGATCGGCGCCAGATTGTCGCCGAAGATCGCGCCGGACACGATAGCGCCCGCCAGGAACATCGGGCTGGAGCCTAGGATCAGGCCTGCCGGGTAGAAGATCGGGAACGCGGTGAACATCGTGCCGATCGACGAGCCGGTGGCGGTAGACATCACGCAGGTGGCGAAGAACACGAACGCGGTAAAGATGCCGCTCTTCACGCCCACCGCGTTGGCCAGCCACACAAAGCCGCCAGACAGGCCGGACGCCTTCATCAGCGCCGAGAACATGCCGATCACAAAGAAGATGACGATGACCGACACCGACGTGATCGACGAAATGCCGGAAATCGCGGCATCCCAGAACTTGGTGTAGCTCTTGGCAAACACGCCGCCGATTAAGAGCGCCACAAAGCCGCCCATGGCCAACGCTTCCATATTAAAGGCCTTGAACACGATGAACAGAACCACGCAGAACGCGAAGAAAATAACAACGGGGATCAGCGACATAAACATGCCGCCCCTAAACTCCAACCGCTTCTTCGAATTTTCCATGTGTGTACCCCTTCCTCATCCTAAATGTAGGGTTAAATGATTCCTTTTTCCCGCGCCATGCCTGTCAGCGTGGTGCGGATGCGCTCAAAGCGCACCATGGCATCCTCGTCCTTGGCAAAGCAGGCGGTGACAATGCGGATGTGTCCCTCGCCATGCTCGCCATACGGCGTGCCCTGATTGACCATGATGCGCGCCTCTTGCATGATGCGGTCGGCCACCTCGGCCGCCGTGCCCAGGCGCGATACGTTCAGCCATGACAGGATGCCGCTTTCACTCATGCGCATGCTCACCCCGGGAATGCTGCCCAGCATGTCATAGGCGATCTTGCGGCGGCGATCCAGCCGTTCATAGTTCTGCTTCAGGTGCGCCTTGTCGCGGATGGCCACTGTCGCGGCGATGGACGCCAGCGTATTGGCCGCGCCCAGCACATTGACCGCGCCGCCGTACAGCACATCCA
Source organism: Eubacteriales bacterium (assembly GCA_031552735.1). Classification (GTDB taxonomy): domain Bacteria; phylum Bacillota; class Clostridia; order Christensenellales; family Aristaeellaceae; genus JAVBUY01. The sequence goes on along the minus strand of JAVBMF010000071.1, from coordinate 16,225 downwards.
TGATCGCGTCGTCGGCGTACAGATACCCGATGCGGAAGCCGGACAAACCAATGCCCTTGCTGATCGAACACACCGTCACCGTGCGCTCCCACATACCGGGCAGCATGCAGGGGTGCACAAACTCAATGCCGTCGAACACATGATCTTCAAACGCCTGATCACTGACCAGCACCAGATCGTGCCGCACAATAAAGTCGCACAGCGCCTCCATGCTTTCGCGGCGGAACACAGTGGTGGTCGGGTTGTTGGGATGCGAGATCAGCACCATCTTGGTCTTGGGCGTCACGCGCTTTTCAAATTCCTCGATGCGGATTTGATAATTGTCCTCCTCATACAGCGGCACCGGGACCGTGACGCCGCCCAGCAGCTTGCCATCCAGAAAGTTGCTGGGATAGGACGGTTCGGGCACCAGTATCTCGTCGCCCTCGCTAATGAACGGCATCATCGCGTACAACAGGCCGCTGTCCGAGCCGGGGGTGACAATCACATTGCGGCTGGGGTCGATGGTCTTGCCAATCTTGGCGGAGATATCCTCGGCCAGCGCTTGGCGCAGCTCGTACTGCCCGATGGGCATCACATAGTGCGCGGCAAAGCCCTGGTCGATGGCTTCGTGCATCGCCTGCTTCACGGAATCAGAAATCGCCGGATCGGGGAAAAACATGTCGGCCCACGCCATCACGTCGCCGCCAGCTTTCATAAAATTGCCAGCGCCTTCGCCCACGTCCGCCTTGGCTACTTTGAGGAACAGGCCGCCTTGCAGGTCCTTAAACCGGTTGTTCATTTTTGCCTTGATATCCATGTTTGGCCTCCTCGTTGTTGCGCCATCCACCGGGATTACAGCGCGGGCACCTCGGCGATCGCCTCGACCTCGACCAGCGCGCCCTTGGGCAGTTGCTTGACCGCCACGCAGGAACGCGCGGGCTTCTCGCTGCAATAGCGCCCATATACCTCGTTGAACGCGGCAAAGTGCGCCATGTCGGTGAGGAAACAGGTGGTCTTGAGCACATGCTCCAGGCCACTGCCCGCCGCTTCCAGCACAGCGCGCAGGTTTTGCATCACCTGCTCGGCCTGCTCGGACACATCAGCGCCAACCAGCTCACCCGTGGTCGGCGACAGTGGGATCTGCCCGGAAGTAAAGACTAGATTGCCCACCTTTTTTGCTTGCGAGTACGGGCCGATCGCGGCGGGGGCATTTGGGGTTTGGACGGTTTGCACGACACCACTCCTCTCGTGAAATATGCGCAAAAAAAGCAGCGCATCTCTGTACAGTTATTTTACACGATGTGCAAAATAAACTGAATTGATAAATGCACTAAACTTTATTTCACTGTGCTAGTAAAACTGCACAATTTCTGTTTTATTGATTTGATGATTCTGTAAAATTTTCTTGCGAAGTTAGAAATTATTGTTCTTTTGGTTATTATTTTCCGATTTCATGTTCCTAAGGTGCAGATAAATGGTGTTTTTGGAAAGGCCCAATTTATCCGCCACCTGTATCACCGCGTCCTTGAGTTGAAAAATCCCCCGCGTTGCCAGCAGCTCCACCACCGCCCGGTTGCGATTGGCCGGGGTGATGGTGTAGTCGCGATCCACCGCGTCCACTGCGTCCTGCGTCGCTTTGTCAATCAGGTCTTGCGCGTTCTCCGCGTAGTTCTCGCTGATGGGGGCGGTTTCGTTGGCCTGCGACAGCGTCCACTGCGACAGCACCATGGAAAACGGCAGATCCAAATTAAGGTTGATGCACAGCAGCGCAATCACGCGGCCGTTTTCCCCACGTACCAGGATGGTCGAGGACTTCATCGGATCGCCCTTGCGGTTGCGGGTGGCATAGCTGATGTAGCCGTTCTTGTCCTCGCCATCCAGCTTGGCCAGCATGGACAGCGCCAGATCGGTGATCGGCGATCCCTCTTTGCGGCCGGTGTGGTGGCCGTTGATGATCTTGATCACCGAATGGTCGTAGTCCTCCAAGCTGTGCAACACAAACTCATAACCGTTGCCCAGATAATCGGACAGTCCGTCGATCAGGTGCTTATACGACTCCAGAATGAGCCGGTCGGTCGATGTTAATTTGATGGGTTCCGCATGCATTCCGCTCGCCTCGCTCTCTTCGTCCCGCTGTACGTGCAACTTTATTCGCCTCTTTCAGTTCGTTTCACTCTGCCCAACAGCAGGCGCAGGTCGCGCTCCTGCCCACAGGGGGAAGCGATCGCCTCGCATAGCCAATCAAACCAGCGCGGCAGCCCTTCGCGGTACTCCAGCAGCGGCCACGCCAGGAAAGTGGCTTGTCCCGCGTCGGGGAACGGCATGGCCTGCCCACTCTCCCACCACGCTTGCTGCAAGGCCACCGCCGCCTCGTGCCCCAGCCCCAACGCCTCGGCATACAGCAGGATGCGCTCCCACTGCGCGATGCTCGTCACATAATCGACCTGGCCATCCTGAATTTGCTGCGCCAGCGCCTGCCAGCGCGCCACCTCGCGGATGGCCGCCGGGGTGCGGCGGCGCATGCGCTGCGCATAGGCGATCAGCCCCGCGCCGACCGGCAAGCCCAGCCAGACAAAGCTCGATGCACCCATGATGCTCAGCATGATCGTGCCCAGCACCATCACGCCCCCGGGCAGCATCAGCGCGCGCTTTTCGCGGCGCATGTCCTCAAACCACGGTCGTTCCGCGATCTGGCGATTGACCAGCCTGCGCCATGCCTTGTAATCCGTCTGAAACTGCGCGCGCGGTGTGCGGCGTACCTGTCCCAGCGTGACGCTTTTGCCGTCGCCCAGCAGATCAATGAACCAATGGATGAGGAAGAACTCCCCATCCAGCAGCGTATCGCGCGGGCCGGGCAGGCGCACAATGCGCGCCAAGTCCACGCTTTCCTCGGTCAGCGGCATGCGTCTGTCGGGCGCCACCAGCGCCAAATGGTTGCGGTGGATGAGGTGCAGCAGCATCGCGACCAGATCGCGCGCGCCGACCCCCTCGGCATACGGCATCAGGGTGGACAGTTCCGCCGGCGCGGTGATGCCCATCGGCGGGCCGCCGCTGTGCCGCAGGGGTGTCTGCTCGGGCTCCTCGCGGTGGCGGCGCCAATACAGCCAGCCCAGCACCCCGGTGGCCATCAGAATGCACGCCAGCGCCCAGCCAGCGCCCAAGACGCGCGCGCGGTCGGTGGCGGCGCGTTCAGCGGCGCGAATATCCGCCAGCTTTTGTCCGGGCAGCACCTGCTGGTAGATCAGCAGTGTGGAGGAAAAATCCAGCCGCATGGTCAGCCGCTGTCCGGCGGGCAGATCACGCCCGGTGACCACCACGCCGTCGGTGCTGCGGTTCCAGGTCGTGCCGCGCGGCAGCCGCTGCATCACAGCGTCCACGGTGTCGTTCTGTGTCAGCGGCAGCGCCACGCGCAGCGAGAAATCCGCGATGCCCTGCGGCCAGCCCTGCTTGCCCAACGCATCATAGGTCAGCGTTGCGCCGTCGCTGAACCGTTTGGTGATCGCGCGGATCGTATAGCGGTAGGTCGCGGTGATGCGCCCACCCTGCGCCGGAAACTGCTGATACAGCGTCCACATCGTTTCCGTGCCTTTTTGCCGGATGATCATTCCGCCGTTATCGCCGGGCACGGCGCTGGCATTGGGCAAAAACTGCACCGTGCGGCCATCGGGCAACAGCGCGCTGGCGGCAAAATCCGACAGCGTCGCGGCATCCAGCGTCCGCGTTAGCCCCAGCGTGCCCGGCGCCAGATCATAGTCGATCTGCTCCGTCACGTCCAGGTCGCCGTTGGGTTCAAGCTGGGCATAGATGCGCGCGCGCGGCAGCGTTTGCCGCGCCGTACAGCTATACAAAACCAGCCCCAGCGCGATCAGCAATACGCCCAGCAGCAAGAAGCGGAACCATGCGCGCCGCCAGATTGTCGCCAGCATGCCGGTTCCCCTCCTTTCGGTACTGCGCCTACGACAGCGGGATGCGAATGCACGCGCGCTGTCGCTTGCGTGAAATCATCATCACAAGGGTGCCCAGCAGGATGCCCGCGTAGTAGGTGATCAGCCGCCAAAGCAGCAGCGCCACCAACACGTCGTTGGACAGAAAGAAAATGCTGAAGCACAACACAAATCCGCCCTCCGCGCCGCCCGAGCCGCCGGGCAGCGGCACAAACGACGCGACCATCGATACAAACGCCACCGCCGCCACGATATGCACCAGCACCGGCCCGCCCTGAATGTGGAACGAGCGATAGATGCAATACGGTACCAAATAGAGCAGCAGCAATTGCACCATGGTCAGTAGCATCGCCCACAACACCGTGCCAAAGCGCCGGGAGAACCGCGCCGAGCCCTCGTGGAAAATCGCGAACTGCCGCTCGGTCTTTTCGCGCGCGGCGTCGGCATCGCGCACGATGCGCAGTTTGCTCAGCAGCGTGATCGTGCCCCCCGATATTTTACGTGTCAGGCCCGGACTGATCGCCACCAGCAGCATGCCGCCAGTCACCACCAGATTCACCAAAAAGCCCAGCAACGACAGCCACAAAAACGCGGGCACAAATTGTATGAAGAAACCATAGCTGGTGATCACCGCGATGACACCAAAGATCATCACGCCCAGCTGATAGGTCACCGACTTGACCGTCAACACCGCCGCTGCGCCGCCGGTGTCCAGTCCGTCGCGCTGCATGTAAATGACCTGCACCGGCTGTCCGCCGGTGGAAAAGGGCGTCAGCGCGCTATAGAGCTGGCCGATCATGCCAGTACGCTGCGAGGATAGGAACGGTACACCGCGATACAGACAGGCGGTCAGCCGGTGCAGCACCGTGCCTTCCAGCAACCAATAGCCGCCCATACAGCCCAGCGCCACCGCCAGCCAACGCTTGTCCAGCGTGCTCCAGCGCTCGATCACGCCGTCGATGCCCTTGTGGCCCAGCACAACCGCCAGCATCACCACAGCGGCCACCGTCAGTGAAACCAAATTAAACCATTTCATGCTCAGCTTGGGAAGGCTGCGCTTGATACTGTTCCCCACGTCGTCGGCCTCCTTCGGGCACCTTCGTAATCAGTGTACCCGATGATGCATGCGTCGGTCATCAACCGCGCGTTGGAAATGCATGAGAAAATGCTAAAGCAATTCGTCAAACTGCGTCGGCGAGGTGAATACGCGCCCCTGCATGCCCATTTTCAGCGCGCCGTCAATGTTGGCCTGCACATCGTCATAGAAGATGCAGCGCTCCGGCACAAGTTGGAATTGATCCAGCAGCGCGTGATAGATGTGCGGCGTGGGTTTGAGCACTTTTTCACGGCCGGAGAGGATGAAGCCGTCGATATCGCCAAACACCGGGTGCAATTGCTCCGTGATGGCAAAGTATGCTTCGCCATAGTTGGACAGGACATACAGCTTGTACCCCGCCGCCTTCAGGCGCGGCAGATACGCCAAGCTATCAGGCATTGGGATGCCCATCGGCGGATAATCCGCGATCGCGCGGTCGATCCACTCCGCCAGCTCCGGCGGCGCGTCGTGCTTCATCCGCGCCTTGACCTCATCCTCGGTCAGCACGCCGCGATCCATCTCCACCCAATGCTTGCTGCCAAAGACCCACGGAAAAATCATTTCGGCGGTTTCCCGGCCATATTTTTCTGTCAGACGCGCTTTGGGGTCAAACAGGATCAGCACATTGCCCACATCCAGAATCACGGCGTCAATGTCCGGTCGCTTGGTTGCGTGTTGCATGTTGTTCTCCTTCATGACAAACGTTTTCGTATAATTCAGTATAGCACGCATAGGCCGCGCTTGCAATTCCACAGGCCGGGGAATACAATAAAGAAAACGCGCGCCGAACGCACGCGGAAAAGGAACCCGACGCATGAATATATTGGATATCTTGGGTCCGGTGATGGTCGGGCCATCCAGCTCACACACCGCGGGCGCGGTGCGCATGGGTCTGATGGCGCGCGCGCTGCTGGGCGAGCGCCCGACGCACGCCGAGATATTGCTGCACGGCTCGTTTGCCGCGACCGGCGCGGGCCACGGCACCGACCGCGCGCTGGTGGCTGGGCTATTGGGCATGCAGCCGGACGACGCGCGCATCCCGGACAGCTTTGACTTTGCGCAGGCGCAGGGTCTGACGTTTACGATCGGCACAACCGCGCTCAAGCATGCGCATCCCAACAGCGCGGTGATCCGGCTGACCGGTGAGGCGGGCGGCTCGGTGGCGATGCAGGCTGCGTCGCTGGGCGGCGGGCGCATCCGTGTGGATCGGCTGGATGGGCAGGACGCGCAGTTTACCGGCGAGATGCGCACACTGATTGTGTACCACACCGACGCGCCGGGCAAGGTGGCAGAGGTCGCCGGGCTGCTCAGCGACAACGGCGTCAATATCGCCACCATGCAGCTTTATCGCGATCAGCGCGGCGGGCGCGCCATCATGGTGCTGATGATCGACCAGCCGCTGGATGCGCGCGTGCTGTCCGTGCTGGCACAGTGCCCCACCACGCAAAAAATCATTTATCTCACCGGCATGCAATAAGGAGGCCGCGCATGGACTATACCGCTTTTGCCGATCTGCTGGGGGACGCGCAGCGCCTGTACCTGCCACTGTGGGCAGTGATCCAGCGTGCCGATATGGACACGCGCGGCGTCGATGCCGATGATAGCCTAGCGCGCATGGACGCGCTTTTTACCGCGATGCGCGATGCGCGCGACGCATACCGCGCCACCGATCGCTCGGCCAGCGGGCTGGTGGGCGGCGACGGCGCGCGGATGGCCGCGCGCGTGGATGCCGGGCAGTCGCTGTGCGGACCGTTCTTTGGACAGGTGCTGGCGCAGGCGCTGATGATGGGCGAATGCAACGCGTGCATGCGGCGCATTGTCGCGGCGCCGACCGCCGGTGCGTGCGGCGTGCTGCCCGCAGTGCTGCTGCCCTATGCCGACGCGTTCTCCCCGCCGCGCGAGGACATCCTGCATGCGCTGTACATCGCCGGAGGCATTGGGCAGGTGATCGCCAGCCGCGCGTGCATTGCCGGCGCGGAGGGCGGCTGTCAGGCGGAAATCGGCAGCGCGGCGGCCATGGCGGCGGCGGCGCTGGTCAGCCTGGGCGGCGGCGATCCCGACGCCATTGTGCACGCGGCGGCCCTCGCCATCAAGAGCCTGATGGGGCTGGTGTGCGATCCGGTGGCCGGATTGGTCGAGGTGCCGTGCGTTAAGCGCAACGCCACCGCAGCAGCGGTCGCGCTGGCCTCCGCAGAGATGGCGCTGGCCGGAATCCGCAGCGCCGTGCCGCCTGACGAAGTGATCGACGCGATGCGCGAGGTGGGCGAAAAGATGGATTGTTCCCTGCGCGAGACCAGCGAAGGCGGGCTGGCCGCCACGCCGACCGCGCAACAGGTTGTCGCGCGGCTCAACACCGGCCGCCGGTGAGCGCCCGATCAGACACGATCCTATAGAAGAAAATTCCTCGCCGACCCACAGCGAGGAATCTTTTTGATCGTCCAGACCGGATGATTTTGCCATGCTGCTTCGTTCAATACACGGCACGAACCGGAAAATCGAACCAAGTGTCTTTAAATGGCTCGTCTATTTTGGTATAATGCCACCATTCGGCTTCGTACGCGCGGAAACCCCGCGCCTCCATCGCTGACCTGAGCAGTGCCCGATTGGCGACCTGCGCTTCGGTCAGCCCTTGGGCGCCGTGCGCGGACTGCGCGTCCATAAAGTCAAAGGTTGTGCCCATGTCCAGCGGCGCGCCGGATGCGTCTATCAGCGTCAAGTCCACCGTGCTGCCGCGCGAATGCCCGGACTTCTCGGCGATATAGCCGCGCTGGAACATCTCGGCCTTGTCCTCGCGCGGGTAGTACGCCTGCTTCATCCGCGTGTCGTCCGGATCCCGCGCCCAGCGCATAAAGTGCGCCACCGCCCGCTGCGGGCGATACGCGTCGTAGATCAGCAGGCGATAGCCCGCGTCGCGCATGTCCTGCGCCACCAGCGCCAGCGCGTCGGCCGCCTCGCGCGTGATCAGCGCCACCGGCTGCTCATAGCCATCCACCGGCTCGCCAATAAAGTTGTCGCTGCCCGCGTAGCGCAGGTCAATGACCGCGTCAGCGATCACATCCTGAATGGACACAAAGGAATCCGGCATTGTCTCGATCCGCCTTTCCGCGCGCGCTGTGGGGCAACACAGACACACCAGCAGCATCGCAGACCATAGCCGCCTCATCACCTGTGCCCCACCTCGCTTTGTTATCGCACTTTTCATTTGAAGGAGTTTGTGAATGAAGCCACGCCTCGCACTGTTCCTCGCCTGTCTGATCCCGCTGCTGTGCGCCACGACATCGCTGGCGGATTTCCCACCGGAATATGCCACCTCCGACTATCGGCGACTGGTGATGCTGCCCACCGGCAAAGGTCCGTTTCAGTACTACGCGCAGAACGATCCGATCTGGATGGATACGATCTACGAAGGCCCCCGCGCGCCCAAGCAGCGCCCGTTCGGCGACGGCGGATGCGCGCCGACCGCGCTGGCGATGGTGGTCGCGTCCATGGTGCCGCAGGGCGACCTGATCAAGCTGGGCGAACAGGGCTACAAGGGCGCGCCGTACATCATGTGCAAGGAATCTCTGAACGAGCTGTACTGCCATCTCTTTAACCAAAACCCCGCGCACCAGCGCTATTACCCGGTGACCGACATTGACTTTCTGCATGTGCTGCCGCTGGCCATTGGCAACTATGCCACCGGCAATAACCCACAGCATATCAAGTACCGCGTCGGCGGCTCTATCGAGGGTGAAAACGGCGGCACCTCGTCAAATCTGTTCTTGCCGATCGCCCGGCTGTTCGGGCTGAACGTGGGCTTCTCCTATGATATCGAGGATGTGTACAAAACCATCGACCAGGGCGGCATGGCCATCGCGCTGTGCAGCGGTGGTCAGCAGGCGTTCAGCAACGGTCCCGGGCACTATGTCGTGCTGGTCGATCATGATGATACCTTCATCTATGTGCTCGACCCATTCCTGCGCGAGAAGTATCCGCGCGACTATCGTAAGGTCGTGCTGTCCATCGAGGACGGCGTCAAAAAAGTGGAGAAAGAAAAGCTGCGCCGCGCGGGCTTCAACCGATTCTATTTATTCTCGCATACCGCGCCGGTCGCTACCCTGCCACCGGCGGCTACCGCCAACAGTGATGCCCAATAACTATAGCAGAAGCCCGCGCCGGTTGCAACCGGCGCATGTGGGCATCGACAAAGTCGATGCCCTCGAACAGAATGCAGCATGCATTCTGTTCGGTTGCACGGCTTACGCCGTGACTCGCTTTGCTCGCAACAGCCGGACATGTTTTCCTTGCGGAAAACGCCCCGCCCGCGTGGCAAAGCCCCGCGATGCGATCTATATATGAAGGGGCTTCGCCCCTTCACACATCCCCTAGCAGGTTGATGCTTGGCAGAAAATCTGCCCGCGCCGGGTGCAACCGGCGCGCTTTTTTGACGAGCCAAAAGTTTTTTTCGAAAACACTTGACTTGCACGTAACGTAAAGGTTTATGATATCTCTGTCAGGAGGTGATGCCATGGAATACACGGTGCAAAAATTGGCGCACATCGCCGGGGTCAGCCCACGCACGCTGCGGCATTATGACCAGATCGGCCTGCTGCGCCCGGCGCGGATCTCCTCCTCGGGCTATCGCATCTACGGGCCGAAGGAAGTAGAGCTGCTCCAGCAGATTCTGCTATACCGCGCGCTGGAGATGCCGCTGGACGATATCCGCGCGATCGTCCAGGCGCCCGGGTTTGACATTCGCCGCGCGCTGGACGCCCACAAGCAGGCGCTGTTGCAGCGGCGCGCGCTGCTGGACGCGCTGATCCAAAATGTCAACCACACCATCGACAGCATGGAAGGAGCCATTCCCATGAGTGACAAGCAACGGTTTGAAGGGTTCAAGGAACAAATGATTGCCGACAACGAGCAGAAGTACGGCGCGGAGATTCGCGAAAAGTACGGCGAGGCGGCGATAGAGGCATCGAACAAGAAGCTGCGCGGCATGAGCCAGCAGGATTACGACGCGGCGATGCAGCTTGCCCAAGACGTCAACAAGACGCTGGCCGAGGCGATCGCCACCGGCGGCCCCGCCGGAGAGACCGCGCGCAAAGCGGTGAAAATGCACCACGACTGGCTGAGCAAGTGGGGCGAGTACCCGCCGCAGGCGCATCAGGGGCTGGGGCAGATGTATGTGGACGACCCGCGCTTTACCAAGTACTATGACGAGGGCGTGCAGCCCGGCGCGGCAGTGTTTCTGCGCGACGCGATCAACGCGTATTATAAGAAGTAACTGCGAAAAGAAAGAACCTTCGATGATGAAGGTTCTTTTTTATACCGGTGCGTGGACGCACAGGTTAATGATTCCCTAAAACCCGCGCTTGGTGCCGCCGCCGGAGGACCCGCCTCCGCCACCACGGAACCCGCCACTAAATCCGCCGCCGCCGCGCGAGCCCCCGCCACTGGAGCGCCCGCCGCCAAACGGCCCGCCCGAACCAAACGGATTGCCCATGCCGCCAAAGGGGGGCATCGGGCTGCGCGGGCCATAGGTGGTGTAGCCGCGCCCGCCGCCATTCATCATCCCGCCGAGCAGCAGCCACGGCAGGCATCCGCATCCGGTGTTGCCGCCGGCATTAACCCGTGGGCGGAAAATGGCGCGCAAAATCCAAAAGATGACCAGCAGCGTGATCAGCGTGCCCAGCCAACTGCCGCTCTGCCGCTCGATATCCGGGCGGCTATCGTAGCCGTAGCCGTAATCGCGGCTGTAATCGTATCCATAGTCGGTATCGTAATCATAGTCAGTGTCCGCGTGGTAATCGCGGTAATCGGTCTGCGGCGTCGCCACCCCAGCGGAGGCAATGGTCTTGCCCTTAACCTGCGCGATGCGCTCGCAGGTGCCGATAAACACCGCGCGCAGCCCCTCGGAGAAGTTATTCTCCCGCAGGTAGGGCATGGCGTACTGATCAAGCAATTGACCGCGCGTGCTGGCCGGTATCGCCTTCTCCAGCCCGTCGCCCATTAGCAGATAGATCTCGCGATCGCCACGCGAAAACAGCAGCAGCGCACCGTCATTCTTTTTCTTATCGCCAATGCCCCAGGCATTGAACAGATCGTTGGCGTAATACTCGATGTCCTCGCCATCGAGGAAATCCACCATCACCGCCACCATTGTCGGCCCCGCCTGCTGATGCAGCGCCTCGGCGGCCACGTCCATGCGCAGCACGTCCTCGGCCTTCATCACACCCTGCTGCGTATAGTCGAACACATAGGTGTTGGTGTTTTCCGGCTTCTTGGGGAGTTCCGCGCACGCGCTTTGCGCCACGAGCAGCGCGATAGCCAGCGCGATCAACGACCAGCGTACTTTCTTCATGCGACGCACCCCTCCTTGACATGATTACGGCTCAATGTAGATCGCGGGCTTGGGGAACAGCCAGCGGGTGGGCAGCTTCTCGTAGAGGTTGATGGCCAGTTGCGCCAGCCGGTTGTATTCGCGCGCCTGCAAGCCCAGCTTGGTGCCCTGCTCGTTATACGCGTCAATGATGCCGACAATGAGCTGCTTATCCTCCCGGGTCAGTTGCCCGCCCTGCTCCAGCGCACCAATCATGCTGGTGAACGCGGCCTGCAACCGCCGATCCGCCGCCGACACCACCACCACGCCGCTGTTTCTGGCGTGCTTCATCTGCGCCTGTGCTTCGCGCAACTCCTGCATCATCGACGCGTCGATGCCTGTGTAGCGCTCGGCCACGGTGACCAAATTCTCGACCTGCGCGACGCGACCGTCGATGAACGGCTGCACCTTCCACTGCTTTTGCGCGGCACTGGTCAGCGAGAACAGCTCGCGGCCGTTGCCGATAGGAATGCTGATGAGAAACAGCAGGATGCCCAGCAGGATGCCCACCGGCAGCGACAGCAGATGCAGCCGCTGATACAGCGTGCGCCGTTGCTGCGCTTCGGGGCTTTGGGTTGTGTTTTGCTGCATGGCCTTTTCTCCTCCCGGCATGGTTATTGCTGTTGGAATGTTTGCATATCCTGCGCGCGCTTGCTCTGCGTCTGCTCCTGTTGCTGCGCGCCGCCCAGTTCGGTCATCAGCCGCATGTTTTCAGTGCGCAGTCTCTCGCGCTCGGCGGCGTTGACGCCGCCCTTGAGCCAACCGATCATCCGCGCCAGCAGCGACTGCCGTTGCCGCATCTGCTTTTGCAGCGTTTGCTGCACATTCGCCACATCGCGCGCGGCCTGGGTCTGCTCGGCGATGCCCAGGGTCACCAGCACCTGCGCTTTCCACAGCGGCAATGTGTGCGCAAGCGTGCGCTCGATGGTGTCGATCAGCGTCTGGTTGCCTTTTGTCAGCAGCGCCAGTTGCGCCTGGGTTTGCAGGCTGACCTGACGCGTTAAGGCGATATCGTGCAGGCGGATGTCCAGCGCGTGGGCGGCCTGCTGCTCTCGTTGCTGCTGGAGCTGCTCCAGCCGCACCTGCCCGCAGAGCAGGTAGGTGGTTAGCCGCTGGTGATGCAGCGCGTTCTCGGTGGCCATGCGCTCAAACAGCTTGATCATCTTGCGCAGCTCGACGCTGTGCACCAATAACTGTCCGGCCAGCTCCTCCACAATGGGCAGCATGCGTCGACAGCCGTTGCGCAGACCGCTTAACGATGCCCCGCCAAACAAACCCCGGCGCGGCGCGCACAGCGCGTCCCATGCTTTCAGTTGCCCCAGCAGATCGCCAATGGCTTGCTCGCCGGGCGCGTGGTCGTCGTTCACGACGGCATCCACCGCGACATCCAGCCAGGTGTTCATGCGCCCCTGCTCGGCGGCGCCATAGACCATCAGTTGCTCGGCGTCGGTCGGGTCAATGGTGGCCGCAAAGTCGCGCACCGCCATCGCGTCGGCGGCGTCCAGCGTCGTCAAAACCGCTGCGCCGTTCTCCCACTGGAGGGTATCCAGCGTTTGCGCGGGCAGCAGCGGCAACGCAGCACCGGCCTCACTTGGCCGTGGGCTGCTCCCCTGGCTTGGCTGTGGTTTGTTCTGCATGCGGTCGCTTTCCCACCTCGTCGATCAGGCCGTCCTTGCGGAGCATATCGTCCAGCACGTCCATCTCGGTTTCGATGCTTAAATATTGGAACTGATCCAGCGCGTTTAGCTGCTTTTCACAGGCGGTATAGATCATGTTCAGCGCGCTGTCGATGCGCTCCAGCGTCTTTTGCGCGGCCTGGCTGGGGCGCTTGCCCTGGCGCAGAATCTCGGCGCGCACCTGTAGCAGCTTATACGTCGTGGGCAGGTAATAGCGCAGGAAGGAGCGAAGCTGCCCCTGCATCTCGGGCTGCTTGGCCAGCGCCAGCAATATCTGGCGGCTGATGCCCTCGATGCGGTCGATCTTCTCGGTCAGCGCGTCGCGCTGAATGGAGGTGCGCAGCTGATAAATTTTGTTCAGGGTGGCGCGCGATTCCAGTATCAGCTGGTCGCAGCTGGCGTTGCCGCTGTTGGGCGGCGTTTCCACGACGACAAAGCGATCGGGAAAGTATTTTTTGAGCGGCGCATAGAGCAGGAAGCACAGAATGACCAGCCCCACATACGAATACCAGGGCGCCAGACCCATCAGCAGCGCATAGACCACGCAGCCGATGCCGATCACCACAAAGGGCGCGCCGGATTGAATGCGCTTGGTATCCATGCCGTCCCCTCCTCGCGTTTACACTCGCGGCGATGTGCCGCTGTCCCTATTGTATCCGAAGCGCCCGCTCTCTGCATGAGAAACGGGTTAAAAACAACCTCTACATGCTTAAAATGCGCTAAATGCGCTGCGACCGATCATGCCTCGCGCGCGGCGGGCGGCGTCCACGTCCCGGCGGGCAGGTCGGGGAAGAACATGGTGAAGGTCGCGCCCTGCCCCGGCGCGCTGCGCACGGTCACGCGGCCGCCGTGGCGCTGCACCACGCGCTGCACCACCGCCAAGCCGATGCCCAGCCCGTCGCGGCTGTTCCAGCCCTGATAGAAGCGGTCAAACAGCGTGGGCAAGTCCTGCTCGGCGATGCCGCAGCCGGTGTCGGTGACGCTAATGTTCACGCCGAACTGCACGCGCTCCCACGCCACGGTGATGTGCCCGCCGGGCGGCGTATAGCGGATGGCGTTGGACACCAGGCGCTCGAGCGCGCTTTGCAGCCAACTGATATCAAACATCGCTTCCACATCGTCGTCGCCCTCAGCGGCAAACGTGATCTCGTTGGTGCGATACATCGCGCGCCAGTTGTCCATGCATGTTTCCATCAGCGGCGCCAACGCCTGTTTCTCGGGCTGGTACTCGTTCTCGTCCATCAGCGCCAGCCCGCGCAGCGCCTTGATGCGGTTGGTCAGCTTGATGACGCTAGATTTGGCCATCTCCAGATACCCTTCGCGCTCTTCCTCGGTGGCGGGCATGCCGTCGATCACCAGATCCAGACTGCCGCGAATGATGGTCAGCGGCGACTGCAAGTCATGCGCGATGTGCGAGAAGAACTCGCCGCGCGACGCGTCGATGCGCGAAAGCTGCTGGTTGGCGAAACGCAGTTCCTCGGTGCGCTGCTCGACGCGCTGCTCTAGCTGGCGCTCCAACAGCTCGCTGTTGTGGCGATCCTCGGCCTGTTGCCGGGCGGCCAGCCACAGATGCACGCCGGACATCGCGCCGGCAAACACCAGCACCGGCACCAGCACCAGCGTTTGGTTCCTGGGCAGCACCAGATCGGCGCTTAAACCGACCAACTGCAACAGCAGCGCGATGTTCTCCAGCCGTTCGGTGCTGCCGCCGTTCTTGCCGCTCTGGATGATGCCAAACACCGCAAACGCGGCTGTCAGCACAATGCCGACGCCCTGCATGGGCTTGGCCAGCCAGAACAGCGGCGCGTCGTTGAGCACGATATACCCGCCGATCCATAACAGCGCCAGCAGGCTGTCGGCGATGAGCAGCCCCAGAAGCAGCGGGCCCTCGTTCTGCCCTTCCAGCCGAAGGCTGGCCGCGCAGCACAGCGCCGCGGACAAAAGCAGCATCGCGGTTTGATGCAGAATCTCGGATTCCATCATCTGCGGCATGAACAGGTCCACCTGCGAGAGCACCAGCAGCATATACGCCAGCCACAAGGCCAGCATGTGCAGCTTTTTGCCCTGCCACAGATAGTTCATCAGGATGACCAGTGCGCTGGTCAACACCAGCGTCAAAAACACCGTGACGGTGATCACGCGGCGGCTGGTCAGCGAGGAGATTTCGCGCTCGGTGCCCAGGATGAGCAGCGGCGTGGGCACACTGGACGGCTCCAGCACCGCCACCTCGACCACCATGGTGCCCACCTGCGGCGGCAGCGCAATCAGCGTGCCTTGCAGCATCTCCGGCTTGTTGACCACGCCTGCCAGCCGCCCGTTGATCGACAAAAACTGGATTGGGTTGTTGGATCGCACCACCAGCGTGCGGCTTCTCGCGTCGGGCATGTCCAGCCGAAGCGTTGCGGTGCGCATCTCGTGCGAGGGTTTCTCCAGCGCCTCATGGCTGCTCCACTCGGTGGTGATGGCCAGCGGCTTGGTCATTTGCATGGACAGGTCAAGCGGTGCTTCCCCGGCAGTGATCCAGTCCGCAAAGCTGCGATCCAGTTGCACCACGCCGAGTAGCACCGCAGGTAGTATGACAATCAGCAGAAGCGCCCCAAACGAGCGGCGCTTGCGAGGTTTGCTCATGAAACGCTATCCTCCTGCATGCCCGGGGGCACGAAGCAATAGCCCTTGCCCCAGGCCGTGCGGATAAACTGATGGTTGGGTACGGCCTGCTCCAAGCGCTTGCGCAGGTTGAAGATATGCACGTGCACGGTGCGCAGATCGCCCAGGCTGCTCATCTCCCACACCTGCTCGTAGAGCTGCTCGGCGCTGATGCACTCGCCGGGGTGCTGCGCCAGCACAGTCAGCATGCCAAACGCCTTCTTGGAGATATTGAGCACCTCTTCGCCCACGTAGACCTTCTCAAACGTCAGGTCGATCTTCAGCGGTGGATACTCAATGATATTGACCGGCACCGACGGCGTATTGGGCACGGCGTGACGGCGGATGCATACCAGAATGCGCGCCTCAAGCTCCTTGACCGAGTAGGGCTTGGTCATGTAATCGTCGCCACCGGTTAAGAGGCCGGCGATTTTGTCGTCCTCGGTATCCATGCAGCTTAGGAAGATGATCGGCGCCTCGGTGACCTCGCGCAGTTTGGGGCAGAGCTCCAGACCGGTGC
>JAVBMF010000076.1:0-34509 GCA_031552735.1 Eubacteriales bacterium | reverse complement strand
CTCCTGGCAGCGCGCCGCGGGCTCCAAGCTGGGCGCTGACTATGGCTACATGTTCGAGATCATCGAGGGCGCGCCGGACAATCTGAACGTCGTCGCCGATGACGCGGCGGGCACCTTCACGGTGAAGATCACCGCGCGTGCGCCGTATTTCCTCGAGCTGTGCGGCTTCCCCACCTTCTACCCGGTCAAGGAAGCGGTTGTGGATGATCAGGGCGCCTGGGCGACCAAGCCCGAGTCCTACATCGGCATGGGCGCGTTCCGCATGACCAAGTATGCGGTGGACGACGTCATCGGCTTCGAGAAGAACCCCAACTACTGGAACGCCGCGAATGTCAAGCTGGACGGCGTGAATTGCCTGCTGTCCGAGGACAACGTGGCGATGCTGACCGGCTACGAGAACAACAGCGCGATCTTCATCGACTCGTCGATCGATCCGTCCGAATACGATCGCATCAACACCACCTATCCGAACGAGCTGGTGTTTGGCGAGTACATCGGCACCTGGTATGTGCTGTTCAACGTGCACAAGGATCTGTCTCCGGCCACCAAGCCGCTGACCGTGCAGGAAATGTCCAAGGCCCGCTTCGCGATCGGCCAGTTGGTCAACCGTGAAGAGCTGGTCAAGAACGTGACCAAGGGCGGCCAGGCTCCGGCCACCGGCTTCTACCCGAATGGTCTGGGCGATGGCCTGAACGCCAATGTCCGCGCCACCGCGAGCTATGGCGCCTGGTACACCGGCACCAGCACCCCGTCTGATAAGAACGCCAACATCACCAAGGATCAGGCCGAAGCGCTGCAGACCCTGATCGACCTCGGTTATGCCTACACCGGCACGATCGAAGCTGGCGACATCAAGTTCTCCGACTTTCCGTCGTTCGACTTCGCGTTCAACCAGTCGGGCGCCAACGCTGCCATCATTCAGTATGTGCAGGAGACCTGGAACAAGTTCGGCATCCCGAGCACCATCAACACCGAAGCCTGGGCCACCCTGCAGCAGAAGCTGAAGGACGGCGAAGGCGAAGCGGCTCGCATGGGCTGGATCGCGGACTTCAACGATTGCATCAACTTCCTGACCATCTTTGCCAGCAACGGCGGCAACAACTACGTGCGTGTTGGCAAGGAAGTGGGCACCTACACCCGCGCCAGCGAAGTGACCAAGGATGCCGGTGTCGGCCCGTACTGGGGCATGGATGGCACCCAGACTTGGGCGGACGCGTTTGACAAGCTGTGCGACGCGGTGGTTGCCGAGGCCGATCCGGCCAAGCGCGCCGAGCTGTGCGCCGAGGGCGAGCGCATCCTGATGTCCACCGGTGGTGTCGCTCCGTTGTACTTCTACACCCATCCCTACATGATCAAGCCGCACGTCAAGGATGTCATGTTCCTGCCGACCGGCGACGTCATCTGGAATTACGCCTCCATCAAGTAAATCGCTCATCACGCAAAAGACCGCCAGCGCAAGCTGGCGGTCTTTTCTATGTCCTTTTGCTTTGTCATCGACCGGCTGTGCCTGGCGGCTCAGTCGTCCTTACACCCCGCCCATCGGCCGGAGCACGTAGAACTCCCCGAACGTTTGCACATCAAATGGCGTCGTGTCGATGCTGTCGATCTCCGCACTGTGCAGAATATACGCGGCGGAAATCTGCGGATCCATCGTATACGACGGAAAGTACACATACTGGAACCGTTCCTTGTACGGCAACTCGCCGGGCAACTCCTGCTCCGCGCGCACATATGCGAGCGGTAGGTCAAACGCCCACATGGTGTTGAGCGCGGCGGCTGCGTCCGGCGCGTCGTGCGGGTACAGTCGCGTGGTCACAAACACCTGCCGAGGGTTCTCCGCCGCGACATTGCGCAGCGCGGGCATCAAGCCCGGGAACGTCGGCGCGGGGTTATACCCATGCTGCTGAAAAGAAATCAGCCCCAGCACACACATCGCCACCAACGCCGCACCGGAGAAGCGCACCTTGCGGCTCACGTAGTACGCACCACAGGCCATGCACAGCGCCAGCGGATACAGCAGCGCCGCATAGTGTGGCGGCGTCAGCATCGTATGCGTCAGCGCAAGCACCGCTGCAGATAGCGCCCACGCGCCCCACAGTGCCCCTGTAAGCCGCTTGCCCGGCTCACCCGATTGTTTGCCCTTCCCCCGTGTGAGCAGCCACAGCATGCCCAGCAGCGCCAACGGCGCGGAAAACACGTAGTAGTTGCCAAATTCCGGCAACAAGTACGCCGCCGTATAGCCCGGATCATCGGGATGCTGAAACGGAATCTGCTTCATCAGTCCATAAAACGCCGACAGCAGGTCGGTGTGCAGCGTCGCCACCTGCGCGTTGTCGCGCAGGAACGGCGCGATCTGTGGGCCATAGCCCTCCTGCTTGGGCATGATCGCATCGGAGCTGTAGTGCGAAATCACATCTTTGGGCTGCTGCGTCAGCCAATCGGTGTGATGGGTGTACTTTTCCAGCGCGGGCACCTGCATGCCATAGACGCTGGTTGCGGGCAGTCGCAGGGTCTGCACCGCACAACTCACCAGCGCAGGCAATGCCAACACCACAAACACCGCCACAGCCGCTAGCACCACGCGCGCGCGCACCGCCTTATGCCACAGCAGGATCACCGACGCCAGCAGCACGAACAGCGGTACAACATACCACGCCGCATCGCCACTGTACATCGCCAGCGCGAGGACGCCCATCGCGCCTAGGATCGCGGCGGGCTTCCCCCTTGGCACGCTCAGCAGCCACAGTGCCACCACGCTCATATACGTCGGCATCTGCCACGCCAGCGCCCAGCGCGCCGCCATCAGCTGCCACGGCGCGACCGCCAGAATCAGCAGCGCCCACAGCGCCACACGCCGCGCGCCTGTTCGGCGCAGCACATCCCACACCGCCAGCATTGCCGCTACCTGCCAGATCAGCGCATGCACGCGCACCGACAGCGCCACGCTACCGGTCAGCGCCAGCACCGGCGCGGTCAGCCATACCAGCAGAGGGCCGTTGGCCTCGCCGCCCCAGCCGGGCAGCACCGCAGGAAAGCGCAACCCCTCCAGACTCTTGCCGGTCTGCCACAGCGACCGCGCCTGCATCGCAGTCCACAGTTCCTCGGGCACCAGCGCGTCGCGCGCGATGATCATCTGCGTAATTCTCAGTGCGCATCCGATCACCACGATACCCAGCGCGATCAGCGTATCGGTTTGAATGCGCCCGCGCGTCCATTTTTGCAGCCAAGGCGCATGGATTTCTTCCGTGGCGGCGTTACGCCGAGAAACAGTCGCCCACAGGCACAGCACCGCGCTCAGCGCCAGCGCCACCCAATCCCATGTCGTCAGCATGACCATCACCTCCTCAATCCTCGGCCCAGTAGCGCGGGTACACCGTCGCATACATGCCGTAATCCTGAATTATAAAGTCCTCCGGGGCGAACAGCGCCTTTTGTTCCCGCAATATGACGTAGGCGGCGCATTCGCCGGGGTCGGGCTCAAAGCCCGCAAAATCGGTATAAATGTAGCGGCCGCTATAGTAATCCATCTCGTTGTCCTGCATGTCGTACATCGGTGTCTCGTCGTACCACTGCGCCGGTGATACCTGATGGTTCAGCAGGATCATCACCTCATACGTCGGCACATTGCCGCTGGCGTACAGGTAATAGCGGTCGCAGTCCATTGGCCGCACATCGCGCGTGGCACCGTAATAGTCGTCATTGTGCAGCACGGCGGTGCGCTCGATGTACGCCTGATCGCCGAAGTACCCCGCGCAAAACACGCCGAACCCCATCGTATAGATCAGCAAAATGACCGGAATAAACGCTGGCACGCGCCGCACAGTCTGATAGAGCGCATAGCACATCAGGAAAATCAGCGGGTAAAAGATCGCGTTAGAACGTTGCGCCGTCGTAAAGTTGGTCAGCAGGCCGCACACCACCATGGCGACCAGCCAGCACAGCATCAGCGTCATACCGTCCTGCGCGGGCTGTTCACCCTGTCCCACGCCTCTGACCGCGCGCGCGCGCCGCGCGCGCCATGCCATATAGATGCCTGCGATAATCACCGGTACCGAGAACGGATACAGCGTGCGCGTGGCGAAGTACGCCGCGATCGTATCGCCCTCGTTCTGCCCGATGGTGGACGTGATCAGCGATTGCAGATTCCACAGGAACTGCGCGATCGGCGTTTCGGAAAACAGCAGAATGTCGTTCGCGCGTCCTGACTCGGCAAACAGCTGCATCGTGAACGGCCCTAGGTGCATGGTGTCAAGCTTGAGGAAATTGAGGATCATCGTCCAGATAAACGGGCCGGACACCAGCACAAAGACGCCCATGCTGATCAGCGCTTCCCACCAGCGGATGCGGCGGTGGCGTAACAGATACGCGCACGCCAGCCCCAGAAACACTGGCAGCGTATAGAGCGCCACGCCGTATGCGTACATCGTCAGGCCAAAGAACACCATTGACACATACAAGAATGGGCGCCTGCGAAGCCCCAAGCAAAGGAAATAGACCGAGAACAAAAACATATGCCCCATCGTGTTGCAGTCCAGTGCCCAGCGACTCTGCACGATTTGCCAAGGGCAGATCGCCAGCATCCCCAGCGCCAGCAGCGCGAAGCGTTTGCCCATTGTGCGGCGGCACAGATCCCACAGGATCGGCAGCGCGGCCAGACTCATCAGCAGGATGGGCATGCGGATGGTCAGTATGGACACGCCAAACAACCAAAAGAACGGAATCATCAGATATGACAGCAGCACGCTCATCTGGCCGAACCGCCACGCCTCAAAGTACACCGGCCAGGACGTGCCATAGTGATCGGTGCCGAACCTAAGCAGCGACTGCGCCTCCAGCGCGGCCATCGCGCCGTCGTGGTACAGCGCGCGCGGCAGTTCCGGCATGCGCCACAGCCGCACCGCTACGCCAATCAGCAGGATCGCCGCGAACAAGACCCAATACCATCTGTCGATAAAGCGCGTCGTCCAGCGTCCAGTCGCATCCACCCAAGCGATGCGATGCAGCCGCGACGCAACACGCGTGTGCGCCGCCATGATCAGCATCGCGGTCAGCGCCAGCATCGCAATCCATGCATCAATGGTCGTCATGTGTATATCCTTTCCTTCCGTGCCGCCGCAGGCTTGACCTTGCGGTACGCTTCTCGTATACTACAAAACAGTATAACATAATCCATCATAAGGAAAAAGAGGAAAGCACATGTCATTTGATCGTGTAAAGCAATTCTTGTCCGAGCGTGGGTTTGAGAACCGCGTGCGCGAATTTTCGGTATCCAGCGCGACGGTGGAATTGGCGGCGCAGGCGGCGGGCGTCATCCCGGCGCGCATCGCCAAGACGCTGTCCTTCCAGCAGGGCGACGGCTGTCTGCTGGTGGTCACCGCTGGCGATACCAAGATCGACAACGCCAAATTCAAGACGCGCTTTGGCATGAAAGCCACCATGCTGCCCTCCGACCGTGTGCAGAGGCTGCTCGGTCAAACCGTGGGCGGGGTGTGCCCCTTCGCGCTGCCCGAAGGCGTGCCGGTCTATCTGGATCAGTCCATGCGCCGGTTCGATACGGTTTTCCCGGCCTGCGGCAGCGCCAACAGCGCAGTGGCGCTCACTTGTGACGAACTGTACACGGTGTCCGGTGCACAGGACTGGGTGGACGTGGTCAAGTTTATCGAGGGATAAGCACGCATCAAAAAAGAGCCTTCCGGCTCTTTTTTATTCATGTCCGAATCTTCAGCGCATCCTCGTGCCCCTCATCAGGGAACACCATGAACGAGCGAATCTCCAGCCCCACCTGATCCTCCACATGCATGGCCTCAAAGGTCAGCGGATCGGCGATGACGCGCACCAGCACATCGTCAGACAGCGCGACACGGCAGTCGTTGACGTCACCCAGAAAATACTGGCTCTTCAGTGTGCCGTCAAGCTGTCCCTTCCCCCTCGGCGCAAAACGGATGATCTCCGGGCGAATCGCGATGATCACCTTGCCAGTCAGCGGGCCGTCATAGGCCAGTTTCTGCGTCGTGCCGGTGATGGCGATCTGACCCTTTTCGGCCACGCCGCTCAGGAAATCAACCTTGCCCACAAAATCGGCGACAAACGGATTGACCGGCGTGTTGTATATATCAGTCGGCGAGCCAATCTGCTGCACGATGCCCTGATTGATGATGATCACGCGATCGCTCATCGCCATCGCCTCGGTTTGGTCATGCGTCACATACACCACCGTGATGCCCAACCGCGCCTGAATCTCCTTGATCTCAAAGCGCATGCTCTCGCGCAGTTTGGCGTCCAGATTGGACAGCGGCTCGTCCAGCAGCAACAGACGCGGCTCGGCCACCAGCGCGCGCGCCAGCGCCACGCGCTGCTGCTGCCCGCCGGAAAGCTGGTTCGGATATCGCTTGGCATACTGCGCCAGATGCACGTCGCCCAGCACGTCGTTCACGCGCCGCTCTATCTCGTCTTTCGCCCTGCCCTGAATGCGCAGCGGATACGCCACGTTGTCAAACACGGTCATGTGCGGCCACACAGCGTAGGACTGAAATACCATGCCAATGTTGCGCTTCTCTGGCGGTACAAAGGTCTTGCCGCCCGATACGAGCTGCTCGCCGATGTACACCTCACCATCGGTGGGCTTCTCAAACCCGGCGATAATGCGCAGCATCGTGGTCTTGCCGCAGCCGGACGGACCGAGCAGCGTCACAAACTCGCCATCTTTGAACAGCTCGTCAAAGTCTTTCAGCACCACGTTATCGCCAAATGCCTTGGTCACATGCTTGATTGTAACGGTTGCCATTTTGTTCTTCCTTTCGCACGGGGTATATCGTTACTATATCGAAAATTCGCCCTTGGTCATGCGGTTGAGGACAAAGTTGAGCAGCACGACCACCATCAGGATGCCGAACGCCATGGCCGACGCCTGCTGCTGGCTGGTGAATGTCCAGTAATCGTGCAGCTGCACACCGATAACCTGCGTACCCGATGAGTAGAGCAGCGTGGACATCGACAGCTCATAAAAACTGGGGATGAAGATCAGAAACCATCCGGCGGCGATCGACGGCCAGATCAGCGGCAGTGTGATGTTCCGCATCGTCCGCAGCCAGCTCGCGCCCGACACCTGCGAGGATTCCTCCAGCGAGATGTGTATCTGCGACATCGCCGATACCACCGTGCGCATGCCCATCATCTGGTACTTCACCAGATATGCGATGATCATGATGAACGCGGTGTTGTAAATATTGATGCCAAAGCGGCCGGACATGGTCATGATCAGGCCCAGTGCGATGACCACGCTGGGCGAGCCGGAGCCGAGCGTGATCAGGAAGTCCGGAATATGTCGTCCCTTCACGCGCGTGCGCTGGAGCAGATACGCCATCACGCAGGCGATCACAATGCCCGCAGTGGCGGCAATCGCGCCATAGGTCAGGCTGTTGCGCATGCCCTTGATCAAATCGGCGCGCGTAGTCACTTTCTCCCAGTGTTTCAGTGTCAGATTGGCCAGGTCAAAGGGACTCTTGCCCAGGTTCTTGGTCACCGAGGTCAGCGCGACGGTGGCAAACGGCAGGATGATCACGATACACGCGAACGCCACCACCAACAGCGTGATCGGGATGCGCCAACGCTCCAGATCGACGATGTTCGGGCGCGTGGACTTGCCGGACACGGTGATGTACTGCTTTTTACCCACCACAAAATCGGATATGTACAATACAGTGATCGCCATGAGCATCAGGAACACCGCTAGGCAGGTCGCGTCGGTCAACCCCACGGCGTCGCCAATGGACACATAGCTGACAATGCGCGTGGTGACCGTGTGAATTTGCCCCGGGATACCGATAATCGAGGGGATGCCGTAGCAGGAAGCCGCCGACACAAACACCAGCAGTGCGCCGGATACGATCGAGGGCGTCATCATCGGCAGCGTCACGGTAAACAGCGTCTTGAGCGGGGACGCGCCGGAGATTTTCGATGCCTCCTCCAGTGAGGGGTCCATCTTTTCCATCGCGCGAGAAATGGTAATGAACGCATACGGATAATAGAACGTCGTGAGCACCCACACCAGGCCGCCCACCGTGTAGATATTGAAGGGACTCTCGGCCAAGCCGAACAAATCCCGCAAAAACACATTCAGATTGCCCACCTTGGGATTCAAAAGGCGCAGCCACGCCATCGCGCCCAGATACGGCGGTACCATGTAGGTCAGCACAAACAGGCTGCGGAAAAACTTGCGCCCCAGCATATTGGTGCGCCCCACCAGCCACGCCAGCGGAAACGCGATCAGCGTGCCCAGCACCATCGCGCTGGTCGCGGCGATCAGCGTATTTTTCAGCGCCACCCAGTTGAGCTCATAGGTATAGATGCGCTGGAATGCTTCCAGCGAAAAGCTGCCCGTGGAAAAGAAAGAACGAAACAGCAGGTACAACAGCGGAAAGACCTGGAACACCGCCATAAAGGCAACGATCAGGCCGATCATGAGCCACTTGACATCGAAATAAAACTTTTTTGTGGGCGGTATGCCGGTCACAGGCGCGGTCGTCACGATGCCACACCCCCCTTTTCGGCGTAATAGGTGGCGGTACAAAAGCGGCGGGGACACCCCGAGGAGTATCCCCGCCGTTTGCATGGTAATAGATTTTACTTCGCGGGCATCGCGACGCTCTCTTCAAACGCCTTGCGGATTTCCTCGCGGTTCTTGTAGCAGCGATCCCAGTTGACGCCCATGTCGGTGCCGATCAGGCCGTTGGTGTCAATCGAGTCATACGGCACGCCGTCCACGGTGGACAGCACCGAGTGCATCCAGCCGGACAGCACGAACTGCTGGCCCGCATCGGAAAGCAGCCAGTCGGTGATCGCTTCGCAAGCCTTGATGTTCTTGTTCGGGGCATACTGCTCGTCGATGGTCATGATGGTCGAGGGGATCATGATGTTGCCATCGGTCGGATAGATCACGGCGATCTCGGAGGCTTCTTCCTCGCGCAGCTTGAGCACCGACTCTTCGAGGATCATGATTTCCTTGCACTCGCCGGTTTGCAGCTTGGTCAGCGCGACCGAGCCGGACTCGATCATCACGTTCTGCGCGCCGAGCTGCTTGAAGTAGTCATAGCCGTACTTGTCGCTGAGCGCGGCGGCGGCGGCCATGGTCGTGCCGCTGGTCAGCGGATCACCCATGGAGATCGCGCCCTTGAGGCTTTCCATCGTCGCGAAATCCTGGAAGCTCTGCGCCACTTCGTCCTGCGCGATCATCTCGGGGTTATAGGCCAGCACCATGTTGCACACGCGCACCGGGTACCAGAAGCCTTCCTCGTCGTAGGGGAAGCGCAGGTTCTTGGCGGCCTCGGTCTTGTAGGCATGCAGGTAGCCCTTTTCCTTCAGCTCCAGCGAGTACGCGGGCTCGGCGACCAGCAGCAGATCGGCTTCGATCTTCTTGGCGTCCATTTCCGCGGCCAGCTTGGTCTGGATCTTGCCCGTGCCGCCGTAGAAGGTTTCGACAGTCAGGTTGGGGAACTCCACCTTCAGCGCCGCCACCATGGCGTCGAGCACATCCTGGTAGATCGAGGTGTAGATCATGATCTTGCCGGTGATCTCCTCATTGGCAGCCATCGCGGGCACGCTGAACACCGTTGTGGCCAGCAGCACACACAAAACGAGCGCGACAAATTTCCTCATCAAAGTATCCCTCCTGTTGATGATTTGGGTTTGCCATCATTGTACATAATCTCATGCATTTTGTAAAGCAGTGCCGCGCGTTTTATGGATAAAATGCATAACCCAATGCAAAAACCCCGCCATCACAGCGGGGTTTCATGCAAAAACGCTTTACAGCATCAGCTTGCGCTCCAGCGTATCCGGGTTATTGGCGTAGAGCAGCGCGTTCTCCTTGCTGATGCGCTTCTCTTTGTAGAGCCGCAGCAGCTCGCCGTCCATCGTGCGCATGCCCTGCGCCGCACCGGCATAGATCGCGTTGTCCAATTGATGCACCTTGCCCTCGCGCATGATGTTCTGGATAGCGCTATTGACAATCATGATCTCAAATGCGGGTGCCAGCCCACCATCCAGCGTGGGAATAAGCTGCTGGCTGACCACCGCCATGAGTACCATCGACAACTGGATGCGCACCTGCTGCTGCTGATTGGCCGGGAACACATCGACAATACGGTCGATGGTCTTGGCAGCGCCGACAGTGTGCAGCGTCGAGAGCAGCAAATGGCCGGTTTCTGCGGCGGTTAGCGCGGTCTGGATGGTCTCATAATCGCGCATTTCGCCCAGCAGGATCACATCCGGCACCTGACGCAGCGCGGCGCGCAGCGCCTTGGCGAAGGTTTCGGTATCGTTGTTGATTTCGCGCTGGCTGACGATGCACTTCTGGTGCGGATGCAGATACTCGATCGGGTCCTCCAGCGTAATGATGTGCCCGTCGGTTTCGCGGTTGATGCGGTCGATCATGCAGGCCAGCGTCGTGGTCTTGCCGCTGCCGCCCGGTCCGGTCACCAGGATCATGCCACGCTTCATGCTGTACAGATCCAGCACCGTGTCCGGAATGCTCAGCTTCTTCGGATCAGGCAGACCAAAGGGCACGACGCGCAGCACTGCCGCCAGCGAACCGCGCTGCTTGTACGCGTTGCAGCGGAATCGTCCCAGCGGCCGCATCGAGAACGAAAAGTCGTCGTCTCCGTGCGTCCACAGGGTGTCCATGCTGCGGTTATCGCTGTGCTCATAGATCGCGGTGATGATCTTCTCGCAATCGGCGGGCACCAGCATCTGATCCCCCATGGATACGAGCATGCCGTTGACCTTCGCGGTCACATGCGAGCCGGGCACCAGATAAATATCCGATCCGCCCTTTTCCAGCGTCGCAGCCAAAATTTGTTGCAGTTCCATATAAGTCCTCCCCTTGTGACGTTAAAAAACGGTGATCACTTCATCAGGCACCCATTCGCCGATGCTTTGCGTCGCTTGTGATACGACGGTATATCGCGCGCCGGTCGGTGTCAGCGAAATCCGTACCTTAACGGCGATCTGCTGCATCTCGTCCAACGGCACCGCAAAGACCATGGTTAGGTCATTCGCTTCCTCTATAGGCGGTTCCGCCGCCAACTCCGAGGCGATCGCGCGCACCTTGACCGCATAGGCATCGGCACTTTGCGCGGCAGGCTCGCCCTCGGGCGCGGATGTTTCCGCGCGGGCGGCCAGTTTCACCGCTGCGCGCGCTTCCGCCAACTTCGCGTCCAGGTCGGCTAGCTCCTGCTGCACTCGCACATCCGCCGCATAAAACGCCTTGATCTTCGTCTGGCTGCGATCGGTCAGGCGTGTGTCGTGCATCGCGTTAATCAGCGTCAGCACGCTGACGGTGGTCATGCACAGCGCCACAAAGATCATCAGCAGCGACGTGGCGCCGGGGCCGATGCGGTATCCCTGGTTCGTGTTCATTGCGCTACCTCCGGGTTCGCGACATAGGTCGCCACCGTCATCGGCACCTTCAGTCCCAGATCAGGCCGTTCGGCGTCCTGCACACTGCGCTGCGCCACAATATCCGAACACATCAGCATCCCGGCCGGCTTTTGCTCGGTGCGCACCGTCACTTGGATCAGGTACGCGTCCTGCCGCAATGTGTACACGCCGTTCGCGTCCTGCGCAAATCCCGATGCTATCAGCAGCGCGGCGGGATCGGTCTGCCCGGTCAACTGCTCGGCCCAGTTGGTAACGCACAGCATGGCTTCCTGCGCGCTCTGGTTGGTCTGGCTCTTCTGGTTGGCCGCCACAAACAGCTGCAAGGCGGTGACAGCGGTCAAGGCAAAAAACAGGATGACGATAATCAGCTCCGTTAGCAGCGCATTGCTGGTGCTGCTCGCGTTTTGCGCCGAATCCTGCATGCTTTCGCCTCCTTTATTGCTTCCTTTTGCGCCATCAAGGCGCAATCGGCGACGCCGGGCGCGGGCGCGCGAACGCGGTCGCGATCCGGCCATTGTCAGTGGTCACGACCACACGCACCAATCCGTCCTGTTGTGCGATTTCCACGTTGCGAGCATCGGTGATCATCTCACTGCTGTCGGTGTCAAACGGTTCCTCGGCGGACACGAACTGCTCGCGCAGCGTGCCCTTGGCGCCATCCTCGCCGGGCAAGAAGAAAATGCGGGTTTCGTACAGCTCTCCTTCAATGTCCTGTCCAAGCACCAGCACCGGCACGCCCTGCTCGTCACGCACCCATACGGTGCCTTCCGCCGCGCGCACGCGGTTGCAAATATAGCTTAGCCCGGTGCGCACCTGCGCGTTGCTGGTGGAGATGTCCACCGTGCCGCGATAGGCGCGCATGCCGATAAGCACCAGCATCAGCGAAAACACTGCAAACATGGCGATCAGCAAGAACACAAACAGACCATGCATCTTGCTGCTGCCGGATCGAACATAATGGACCCTAGTTTGCTCCATGCCGCTACTCCCCTCCCACCTGGCGCACAGCGATGTCCGGCATGATATTCTGCGCAAACACCTCATACGTCACGTGGAAACGCTGCGTGTCGATCACGATGCCATATTGATCCTGCAAATACTTCAGCGAAGGAGGGTATTGCCCCTCGACCGCATAGCACGCGGAGGACGCGCGACGAAGCGCATCCTTGAGTGCTTGCGTCTCTTCGGCGGTGGATTTCTGCTCGGTCTGGTTCAGCGCTAACACGGCGACCAACACAATAGCGGCAAATGCGGCTACAGAAAGGATCAGCGAGCGATAGCGAGCCCCTCGCCCGGTTTTGTACAGATGCACTGCGCTGTCCTCCCAGCCTACAGAATGACCGCCATGATACTAACCAGCGGCAGCATGACCGACAGCAGGATGCCACCGATCACCACGGTAAGCAGCGCCACCATCACCGGCTCGATCAGCGCGACCAAGCGAGAGATACTGCTGTCCATCTCTTCGTCGTACAGGCCGGCCAGCGTATGCATGACCGCGTCGGTCTGACCGGACAGGAAGCCGATCTGGATCATCTTGTTGTGCAGTTTGTCAAAGAGATCAGCCTTGGCGATAGCCTCGGGGAAGGTTTTGCCTTCGCCCATCTGGTCAATGCATACGCCGATCTTGCGTTTGGCGCCCGGGTCGTCAAACACCGCCTCGATGAGCGGCAGCGACTGCTCCAGCGGATAGCCCGAGGACAGCATCATCGACATGTTAGCGGCAAAGCGCGACGCGGCCATGCAGCGGTAGATGCGCTTTAGCGGCGGGAAAATCACGCACACGAACTGGATTACCTGCTGGCGCAGCTTGGTGCGCAGCAACAGCACGATGATCAGCAGCAGCACAATCAGTGCCGCCACGGCGATCAGCACGCCGATGCCGATATTCATGCCCACGTCCATCACGGTGACCGCGCCGCGCGACAATTCGCTGCCCAGGCCGCGATAGACCTGCGCAAAGATCGGCAGCACCTTGACCACCAGCACCAGGATGACCACCGCCATCATGCACAGCAGGCCGAGCGGGTAGATCACTGCATTGAGGATGGCGCGACGGGTTTTGCTCTCGCGCAGGTAATAGGCACTCAGCGACATCATCACCTGATCGAGCTTACCGGTCTGCTCGCCGATGCGCACCATCTCCACCATGTAGGGTGGAAACGCCTTCGTGCGCTTGAGCGCCTCATAGAGCGATCCGGTTTCCTGCACGCCGCGATTGATGCGCGCAAACGACTCGGCAAAGGCGGTCTGCTGATAGTTGTTGCACAGCGCCTCTATGCCATCGTACAGCGCGACGCCGGAACTCAAGATCAGTCCGACCTGCTCGCAGAACATGCTCACTTCCTCTGCGGGAATGTAGCGGCCATTGCCCGTGGCGATGTTCTCGATGTTTTCTTGGTGATTGGTTTGCCGACTCATACAAATGCCTCCCAGTTCTCAATCCATGCGGTTTCTTATGCGTGACACAACGGAATCAGTAGAATCGTTCTTCGGTGTAGCTCTTCACTTTGGCCTTGGTCGCTTCAAAGGTGGCGTCCATGCGCACCCATTCGCCATTGATCAGCACTTTGTTCCATGCGTGGTAGGTTTGATCGGCAAAGCCGATGACCACTTGCGTCGGCACGCCCTGCGTGCGCAGCATACAGGCCATCAGCGCGGAATAGTCAAAGCAAATGCCCATCTTTTCCTTCAGCACGCTGTCCAGATCGGGCAGATAGCCTTTTTCTACAGAGACGGCGCGGATGAAGTGGTACGCAAGGTTGGTTGACAGATACTTGAATACCGCTTCGGCCTTCTCCTTATCGGTGGTCAATCCGGCGCAGATCTCTTTGCCCAGCGCCACAGCCTGTGTATCCGCGTTGTAGTTCGCGTATTGATTCGGATACAGGAAGCAGATGTTGGGGTCGCTGAGCGCCACGGTAATGGATGTGCTCGCACCGGGCGAATACTGGGTGCCTTTTACTTGCTGGAAGAACTGTATTTTATACTTGCCGTCGCCTAATTGCAATGGGAACACGTCATATTCTCCCTTGCCGTTTAGGTCGTAGGTCAGTGTGGTTTCGCCAAAGCTCACGCGGACTTTAATTTTCTTTTCGGTGGGTTTGCACTTGACCAGTATATATCCTTCGGCACTGTTGCCGTAATCCACCTCAAACCCATTCTTGCTGTAGGTCATGTCCTTGTTGCCTGACGGCTCAGGCAAGCGCAGCACCGCATCCTCGGCCGTCACAATGGAGGCGCCGCACAGCGTTACGCAAAAAAGCAACGCAAGCAGCGCAATCCACCTGAGTGTGCGACCAGAACAAGCCATCTGCATGCAGCCTCCAGCGCTTTTTCTTTTGTGCAGGCGTTCCTACATATTTCCATTCAAATGAATGTCCATAGTATACCATGCGTCAAGGGATCACACAAGTTAATTCCCAGCTTAAATCTTGTTTTTTCCATCGCGGCAGAATTTTTCGCCGCGTTTACAAGCGCGGAAAGGTATGGTATGATCTCATAAGAATTTTCGATCCGACGTTCCCCCGCAAAAAGGAGCAACATGGAAGCACAAGCAGTATCTTTGGTTCCCGCGTCGCTTGGCCATGCCATTGCCGACTTGCATTGTCACAGCGTGCATTCCGACGGATCGGTCACCACTGAACGTATTGTGGATTTCGCCCTGCGGCGCGGCCTGACACATTTGGCGCTGACCGACCATGACACGCTGCGCGGCGCGGATGAAATTGCCGCGTTGGGCGCGCGAAAGGGGTTGACCATTCTGCCCGGCGTGGAATGCACCTGCACAGACGCGGCGACTGGACGCGCGGCGCATCTGCTGTGCTATCTGCCGCGCCGCCCGGAAGTGCTGACCGACTTTTTGCAGCCCACGCTGGAAAAGCGCCGCGAAGCCAAGCTGCGCATGGTCGAACATCTGCGTGACCGCTATCCGATCACCGCGCGGGACGTGCTGCATGCCGCGCGCGACAGCGCGTCAGTCTATGACGCGCACATCCTGCAATCGCTGGCCGACATGGGCTACACGCGCACGGTATGCGGCTCGCTGCTTGAGGAACTGATCGGCAAGCGCAGTCCGGCGTTTGTGCCGGTGCCCTACCCGGATGTGCGCGACGCCATCGCGGTTGTGCGCGCGGCGCGCGGTCTGGCGGTGCTGGCGCACCCGGGCGAATTTGATGGCATGGCGCTGCTCAAGTCATTATGTGCCGAACGCCTAATCGACGGCATCGAGTGCTATCACCCGCGCAACAGCGCGGCGGTGACCGCCGCGTGCGAACAGCTAGCCGAGCAATACGGACTGCTCAAAACCGGCGGTTCGGATTTCCACGGCAGCTACGCCAAACGGCCGCACCCGATCGGCGCGCGCACCGTGGGCGCACCGACACTGACCGCGATGTACGAGCGCGCCGAATCCAAGTAAAAAGAGTGGGCACGCGCCCACTCTTTTTGTTTGCCTTTAGTCCGCCGCTGTTTCGTTCGGGTCGATCGGTTTCAGCGGCTCTACTTCGTCGGATGCCGGTTGGTATAAGCCAATATTCTGCTCCGCGTCCCAAGACGACACGTTAATCGCACGGTGCGATATCAACTGATAGCGCGGGCCGGTCACACTGAGCGGAATGCTGATCTCGGCTTCAATCTGCCGGTCGTCGTCAATCGGCACAATGACGCCCAGCAGCATCGGCGCGGCGGGATCGGTCACCGGCTTGGCACCCAACGCGACAACCTGCGCGGCATAATTCGCGGTGTCGCCGCCCGACGCCTCGCGCGCCACCAACAGCCTCTGGTCGATATCAAACAGCGTTTGCTGCACTTCGGCGGCGGCCTTGTAGTAGGCCTCGTTGGCCTGATAGCTGCGCGCGTTCAGTGAATTATCGACCTGCACACTGGCCAGCGTCAGGATGGCCAACGCCACCATGCACAGCACCACGAAGATCATCAGCAGCGAGGTCATGCCCGGGCCGATGCGATACTCTTGTTGCTTCATCGCGCTGCCTCCTTTGCGGGGATATAGCGCGCAACCGGCAGCTCCACAAGCGGCTGCTCAGGGGCTTCCGGCTGGCTGCCCACAGGCTCGCTTTGGAAAACCTGCACATTGGCCGATATCAGCTTGCCCGCTGCGGAGCTCTGCTCGGCCTGCATGCGCACTTCTACGCGAAATTCCTGGTGCACACCTTCCAGCACAAACGCTTCGCCCATGTGCGCAAATCCCTCGGCAGACAGCGTTGCCGCCGGATCATCGGCACCAGACAGCACCGACACGTAGTCCTGCGCGACAATCAAGGCGCGCTGGGAACGCGAATTGAGCATGCTCTTGTGGTGCGCGCCCACAAAGGTCTGCGTCACCGTCACCGCGATCAGCGAGAAGAAGAGCACGGCGATAATGAGCTCGACCAGCAGCACATTGCTTTTGTTGGTATTCTGCATGCCCGCACCCTCCTTTAGCTTACTGCCGCAAGCACGCGCACGCGCATGGTATGCACGGCGCCGTCCTCTGTGGTCAGGCTGAGCGTAATCAGCCCCTGTTGATCGGTCATGTCAAGTCCCTGGATGTCGGCGATACGGTCGCCCTCCTCTGGGCCCCAGTCGTCGCCGACATAGGCGAAGTGCTCATACAGACCGCCGCCATTGCCTTCGGCGTCCGGCAGGTAGTAAATGCGCGTCTGAAACTCGCCGCCGTCGATCCACTCGGATACGACCAGCGTGCTGATGTCGTGCCACTGCTCCACATACACCGCGTTCGCGGCATCGGCGGCATGGATCTTGTTGGTGATGTAGCTGATGGACGTGCGCACCTGCGCGTTATCCCGCGCGTCATTCACCACGTCCTGATACGCGCCGACGCCGATGAGCACCAGCAGCAGTGAAAACACCGAGAACACGCCGATCAGCAGGAATACGAACACCCCGCTGATATTGTGCCTGTTGGCTGGTTTCTTTTCCGCACTCATCCAGCAGCACCTTCAATCCACAGCACTTGTATATCGGGCATGATGTTCTGCGAAAAGACATCATACATCACGATAAACCGTGTTTTATCAATGGCTACGCCATAGTTTTCCGTCAGATATTCCAGCGTCGGCGGGTAGCGTCCCTCCACCGCGTAGCACGTCACCGAGGCGCGCAGCAGCGCGTTTTTGAGGTTGACGGTTTGCTCCGTGCCCACACGAGACGATGTTTGGCCGATCAGCGACCATATCAGCGCGACCAGCAAGACAAACACGACCACCGAAACCACGATGGCGCGGCGCCCCCTTGATTGCTTCTTGTATAGCTGCACTCTCTGCCCCTCCCTGTTATTGGCTTACTTGCGTGGCGAACTACAGGATCGAGGACATGATGCTGACCATCGGCAGCATGACCGACAACAGGATGGCGCCAATAATGATGCTTAGCACCACCACCATCGACGGCTCGATCATCGCCACCAAGCGGGAAATATCGTTGTCCATCTGTTCCTGATAGAGGTCTGCCAGTTTGGCCATGACACTGTCGGTCTGGCCGGTGGCAAAGCCCATCTGGATCATCTTATTGTGCAGCGGATCAAACATGCCCGCACCGGCGATCGCGTCGGGGAATGCCTTGCCATTGTGCATTGCTTCGATGCACTGCTGCACCTTCGCGCGGCCAGTCTGATCCTCCAGCGCGTCCTGAATCAGCGGCAGCGACTCCTCCAGCGGATAGCCCGAACCGAGCATCATCGACATATTGGAGGCGAAACGACCAGCCACCAGGCACTTGTTCAGGTGCCGTACCGGCGGGAAAATGCGGCTGAGCCAACTGAGAATCGCCTGGCGTTTGCCGGTGCGCAGGAGCAGTGCGACAATCAGCGCGCCAACCAGCGCGACGCCCGCGACCACCAGCACCACCATGCCGACATTCATGCCAAAGCGCATCAGCGCGCTGGCCGTGCCCGACACCTCCGAGCCCAGGCTCTGGTACACCTGTGAGAAGATTGGCAGTACCTTGACCACCAGCACGAGGATGACCACTGCCATCATCGCGATCAGGCAGGCGGGGTAGATGACCGCGTTCTGCACAGAACGCTTGATGCGCTGCTCGCGCAAATAGTACTGGCTAAGCGCGCGCATAACCTCGTCGAGCTTACCGGTCTGCTCGCCAATGCGCGCCATCTGCACCATGTACGGCGGGAACACGCCGCCGGCCTTGAGCGCCTCATACATGGAGCCATTGTCGCGCACGATCTGGCTGACCCGCTGCATGGGTTGCTCATAGGTGGTGCCCTTGTAGTTTTCGCTCAGCGCTTCCACGCCGTCGTGCAACGCCACGCCGGAGCTCAAGATCAGCGCGATCTGTTCGCAAAAAATGCTCAGCTCTTCCGCAGAAAGGTAGCGCGCCTTGGACGAAGAAACGGCTCCGATTTCAGGCTGCGTCATCATGGTGAATCCCCCTTGATGCTGTGTTATCAACCAAATTTGCCCATTGCGGACAAAATTCCAGGAAATGATACACTACATTATACCATAGGATTATTACTTGACAAGTCGCAGTTCCAATGTTTGGCACTCAAAATTGCGTTTTCTTACATTATTCTTTCTT
Source organism: Eubacteriales bacterium (assembly GCA_031552735.1). Taxonomy (GTDB): domain Bacteria; phylum Bacillota; class Clostridia; order Christensenellales; family Aristaeellaceae; genus JAVBUY01. The sequence goes on along the minus strand of JAVBMF010000076.1, from coordinate 15,516 downwards.
TCATACACGCGGGAATTGACAAACGATGCCATGCCCGGTATGATAAGGGATGATATAGTGGTTGTCAATTTTGTATGGTATAATCCCGGCGGCCCAGCGGGTCATCTGCCAGCCATCGGAGGGAGATTGTTCGATGATTACTGCTCGACGTACACCCGGCATTCGCACCGCGGTATCCATCATACTCGTCTTATTGGGTGTGGTCATTTTTTTCGAAAGCCTTGCGCAGGAATCAAAATCCAACATGCAGACCGAGTATACGCAGGAAGTCATTCGTCTGCTGAATGTCGAGCGCGAAGAAGCCGGGCTGAACCCACTAACCTATGACATCACCATGCAGGCCATGGCCGACCACCGCGCAGAGGAAGCCAGCCGAAAATTCTCCCATACACGGCCAGACGGCTCGTCGTGGAAAACCATCTTTTCCGATTATCAAATGCAGTCCAACTATCGCGGCGAGAATCTGGCCTTCGGGCAGAAATCCCCCAGCAAGGTCATGAAGGCATGGATGGCCAGCAAAGGCCATAAGGCGAATATCCTCAACGCGCGATTTACCAACATTGCGGTCGGCCTGTATGTCAAGAACGGCGTGCTCTATTGGAGCCAAATGTTCATGGAAGCCGCCGACCCGAATGAAACGTTTATGCCGGTGCCCACCGCCGATCCGTCGCTGCCCACGCCGGAGCCGGTAGCAACCATGGCACCGCAGCCCACGCTGACCGTCGAGCTGCCCAAGGGTGCGATGTTCGGCTGGGTCGATGGGGTGAACCTGAACCTGCGCGCATCGCCCACCAGCAAATCCGAAGTGCTGGAAATCCTGCCCGCCGACACGCAGTTGATCGTTATCAAAATTGACGGCAAGTGGGCGGAAGTTGAGCTGATGACCGGCCAGAAGGGATACGTCAACGCGCCGTTCCTCCGCTACCAGTAATCATCACCGTGCATCGCAGGGGCCCTGGCAATTTGCCAGGGCCTTTCGTCTGTCGAAAAAGGCCCATCTGCGGGCTCAACCCATCGTCCGCCTCGTCGGCGTACGTTAGTACGCCTCTGTCAAACGGACTCGTGTTTCGCGCGCATCTGGACCTTTTTGGACTGCCTGATCTTTTTTGTGATTTGTAAGCTTAGTTTCCCGCCGCCGCCATCGTATCGGCGACAATCACTTGCTTGATAAACTGCTTGATGTGCTTATCCCACGCATCGTAGTCGTGCTTGCCGCCGTCGGTCGCCCACGTCAGCGGCAGACCGTGCGCCAGCGCGTAGTCGCGATAGCGCAGGTTGGGTCCCAGCAGATAGTCTTTCTCGCCGCAATACTGATAGATCTTCGGCGGCGTCCGCCCGGATGCCAGCAGCGCGTCGGTCAGCCGGTACGGGCAGTTCTTCTCGGCCACCTTGCCGGTGCCGTCGCCAAAGATGTTGGCGATGTCCGGCCGCGCGCCGTCCACATTGAGTGCCAGCGTTTCCTCCATGCTGCGCAGTGAGCCGGACAGCGTCGCGATGCCGCTGTAACGCTCCGGATAGGTCAGCGCCAGCTTGAGCGCGCCATAACCCCCCATCGACGCGCCCAGCACATACTGGCGCGCGTGCGTCCAGTCGATGGCCAGCACGTTGCGCAGCATCGCGGGCACTTCCTCGGCGACATGCGCAAAGAACGCCTCGCCATGCACCATGTCGGCATAAAAGCTGTTGTCCACCTCGGGCATGATCAGCGTGATACGCGGGGTGCGCGCATAGTGTGCCACCTGCGTGTTGTCCAAAAAAGCATGCCGATCGGCACCTTTGCCGTGCAGCAACCACAGCACCGGCGCTTGTTCGCTTTGCTCGCCCATCGCGTCGTGCGTGACCACGGTCACATGCGCTGGACGTTCCAGCACCCTGGAATAAAAAGTGTATTCTATGCGCACGATGTCCCCCAATTCCTACGAAGCCAGGTACTTGTGCAGCGACTTGACAAACTCGCCTTGATCCACCGGTTTGGCAAGATGCCCGTTCATGCCCGATGCCAGCGCTTGCTGCACATCCTCGGCAAAGGCGTTAGCGGTCATTGCGACGATGGGCACGGTGCTTGCGCGCGTCAGGCCGCTGGAACGGATCTCTCGCGTGGCCGTGTAGCCGTCCATCACCGGCATCTGAATGTCCATGAAAATGAGATCATACTTGTCAGGGTGCTCACGGAACAGGTTGACCGCTTCCTGGCCGTCCTGCGCCATGGTGACGGTGACGCCAAACGGTTCGAGCATGCAGGCCAATATCTCGCGATTGATCTCAATATCCTCCGCGATCAGTACTTGCTTGCCCGGATAGGTTGTCTGCGCGGATTCCGCCTGCTGGTCCTCGCCCGTCATTTCGCCCTTGGCAAACGGCAGCGGAATGACGAAACTGAATGTCGATCCCTTGCCCAGCGCGCTTTGCAGCAGGATATCGCCACCCATCATCTGGATAAGCTTGCGCGAAATCACCAGACCCAAGCCGGTGCCGCCATAGCGCTTGGTGATGGACCCATCGGCCTGCTCAAAGGCGCTGAACAGGCGCGACTGCTGCTCCGGCGTGATGCCGATGCCATCGTCGCACACCGCAACTTTCAGCTGCACGTCATCCTCGGTGATGCCCTGCTGCGTGATATGCAGGCATACATGTCCGCCTGCCGGTGTGAACTTCACCGCGTTGGACAAAAGGTTCAGGATGACCTGCGACAGATGCGTCACATCACCGAACAGCGCGGTCGGCACATCGGGCGCCATGCGCACATCCAGCGTCAGTTTCTTCTCTTCCGCGCGCACATTGGTTACGTGCAGGATGGTATCAAGCATGCGCTTGAGGTCAAAGTCCTCGCAGAACAGCTCCATTTTGCCCGACTCAATCTTGCTGATATCCAAAATGTCGTTGATGATATTCAGCAGGTGCGCGCCGGATGCCTCCACCTTGTCCAGTGATTCCTCGATGCGCTTGGGGTCGGTGGTGCCCTTGGCGATGCGCGTCATGCCAATAATCGCGTTCATCGGCGTGCGGATTTCGTGGCTCATATTGGACAGGAACTGGCTCTTGGCGCGGCTGGCAGACTCTGCGGCGTCCTTGGCCAGCATCAGCTCATTTTCCATCTTGGTGCGCGCGGTCACATCCATCACAATGCCGGTGATATACGTCGGGCGGCCCGACGCGTTTCGCATCACGTTGACGCTTTGGGTCAAATAAAGCTCCTGGCCGTCAGGCAGCGCGAAGTGCATGTCTGTCGGGAAGCTATCGACGGTTAGGTTGCGCTCGCGCACCGCGGCATACAGCGCGTCCTGCGCCTGGGCGGGCATGCCGCGCACCAGCATGGCGATAAAGGCATGGATGGGGAGATCGTTTTGCTTCACGTCCATGCGCAGCAGCGCGAGAATGTTCTCATCCAAGCGCGCGGTATCGGTGGACAGATCGATCTCCCACACGCCGGCACGGGCGCTTTTTAGCGCGACGTCCAGGCGGTTTCGCGCCTCAAACACGGCCTGCTCGGTGGCTTTTTGCGCGGTGATATCGCGCATGATGGTGCCCAGACCAAAGCGTCGGCCCTGCTGGTCGGTGATCGGAAACAGCGTCATGAGCACCGTGGTCTGCTTGCCGTCCCGGCGATGCATAATCTCTTCGCGTTGCAGCACCGCGCCGTGCTCCACCACGTGCCTGCCTGTTTCGTACACAGACTTGGCCGCGTCGGGCGACAACACCACATCGGGCGTCAGTTGCAGCCCAATTTCCTCGGCAGTGTAGCCGGACATGCGGTAAGCCGCCGGATTCAGATAGGTAACAGCGAAGTCATGATCGACCGCCGCGACAAAGTCCTGCGAAGAATTGATGATCGCCGCCTGGATATCCATGTCGGCGCGCATTTTCTTCTCCCGGGTGATATCGCGCATCAGCGTGCCCATGCCGGTTTGCTTGCCCTGCTTGTTGTAGATCGGGAACACAGTCTGCTGCACGGGAATCCACGATCCGTCACGGTGGTACAGCTTGTTCTCGCCAATCCACACGCCGTTCTTCTGTGCGGCGGGGAACGCCGTGTTCACAAGCAGCTCCATGCCCTCGGCATCGTGTGAAGCGGTTTTCTCTATCACGCTGCCCGGCGCATAGCCCATCATCTTGCAGGCTTCCGGGTTGGCGTATAGATCGCCGATCTCTTTGTCATCAAAGGCGATGTAATGCGGCATGGAGTTGAATACCGCCTCATACCCGCGCAGCAGGCGGATGGTTTTGTTCGCACGCGCGCTTTGCCAGCGCATAACAAACCAGGCGCAGAACGCGCCCACAAAGAATCCGGCAAGAACAAACAATGCGACGCGCAAGTGTTCTTTCCTCCATATGTCTACAAACTCAAATGCCTCAGAACATTATACAAGATTTTTGTACAGATGAAAGGTGTTCAATTGCAATTTAAGGATTTTTTTTACAATTTCTCCGCCAAAGCGTCGGGGGCGGAACGTCTACCTCGACCAGCGCGACACATAGCGCGATGATCAGCCCGCCGAGGATCAGCGGCAGCGTAGGCGGTTCGAGTCCCAGCGCCACGGAAAACAGACTGCCGAACAGCCCCTCCGCCGCCAACAAAATGCTGGCCTTTGCCGGGGAGGTGCGCTGCTGCGCCCAGGTTTGCAGCGCAAAGCACAGGCAGGTCGAAAAGCAGGCCAAATACAGCACCGGTACCAGTGACGCGCGCCATGGCACGCTAACCAGCGCGCCGCGATCAAAGAGCAGCAGCACCGCCGCCGACAGCACCCCAGCGCACGCCACCTGTAAGAACGCGATGAGCAGCGCGTCGGTTTCTCGCTGTTGCAGGCCAAGGTACGCGATGTGCAGTGCGAACAGCGCGGCGCACAGCAGCACCAGCGCATCGCCGCCCAAACTCGCGCCGTTCTTCTCGCCGCCCAGTGTCAGGATGCCCATGCCGATCAACGTGCCAGCGGCCAGGACATACAGCCGTGCCGCTGGGCGCTTGCCGGTCAGGCGGTGTGCGATAAACGGCACCATCACCACATTGGTCGCGGTCAAAAACGCGCTGTGAGACACGCTGGTGCGCGTCTGACCAAAGGTCTGCGCGTAGAAGGCCGCGCACAGAATCGCGCCCGCGCCCACGCCAAACAGCAGCGTGCGCCTCGGCGCCGCAAGCAGCCTGCGCCATACAAACGGCAGCAAGATCACAGCCGCCGCCAGAAAACGAAGCGGCAGCATCAACGTCGTGCGCATGCCGCTTCTCAGCACGTATTCCGTGGCAATAAAGCCGCTGCCCCAGATCAGTGCGACGAGCAGCAGCGTCCAGTCCGCCCGGCGGTCCGGTCGGGTCGATTCGATAGCAATCCCCTACTTTCAGAGACCCAGTATAGCAGAAAAGCGGCGACCTTTGAAGTACAAAGATCGCCGCTCGCTTCCCCCACGTTATTTCGTAATCACGCCCTGCAAGTCCCACAAATCCTCCCACGACTTCGCGCCGGGCCACAGGAACACCTGTCCTTTGATCAGGCGGCAGCCCTTGTCGCTGGCCGCGATAGCCGCCATCTCCGCGTCGGTCAATGGGTCCTCGGTCACGCAGCGCAGGTTGGACACATACTGCGCCTCCTTCACCGAGAAGGGAATGGTCACCTCGCCGCGCTGCACCGCCCATTTCAGGCAGACAATCGCGGGATGCACACCGTGCGCTTTTGCGGCATCGGCCACGGCTGGCAGTTCGGTATCCGCCACATCGTCCGGCGTCTTGTCGCGCTCCGGGCGGCTGGGCGAGCCAATCGGGCAATATCCCACCGGCTGGATGCCGCGCCGCACGCAATAGTCATACAGCTCGGGCTGCTGGAAGCTGGGGTGCAGTTCCATCTCAATCAGTGCGGGCTGGATGCGGCATAACGGCAGCACCGCCTCCAGCTTCGGGATGGTCATGTTGGACATGCCGATGCACTTCGCCTTGCCCTGATCGACCAGTGCCTCCATCTGCCGCCAGGTCGCCATGAAGCGCTCGGCGGTAAAGGGTTTGGAATCAGGGTTGCGGCTGTCGCCATCGCAGCCCGGCGCATGGTAGTTGGGGAACGGCCAGTGCACGAACATCGCGTCCACATAACCGAGCTTTAGGTCGGCCAGCGTCTTGTCGCAGGACTTGGCGACGTCGCCTTCCCCGTGCATGTTGTTCCACACCTTGGAGATGATGAACAATTCCTCGCGCCGCACGGTGCCCTTGGCAAAGGCCGATGCGAACACCTCGCCAATCTGCGCCTCGTTGCCATAGACCGCCGCGCAATCAAACAGGCGGTATCCGCTCTCGATGGCTCCGGCTACCGCCGCCGATACCTGATCGGGGCTGTATTTGTCGGAGCCAAATGTGCCCATGCCCAGGCAGGGCATGGCTTGCCCGGTGGAGAGTATACGCTGCGGGACAGACTGAGGATCAACAAACTGTGCCATGGTGCGCCTTCTTTCTTCATTCATCTATGCGATCGTCTGTATTTCAACCAGCGGCCACAGCCGCTCAAAGTCCGCTTGCAGATAGTATCCGGTCGGCATGGTCAGCGCGTTGGCCGCCGAGATCGCCACCGCCAGGCGTAGCGCCTCTGGATCGGACATGCCCCGGCGCATAGCCACCGCGAACCCCGCCAGCATGCTGTCGCCGCAACTGACAGTATTGACCACGTCAATCTTAGGCGGCTTGCCGTGATACACGCCCGAATCCGCGATCATCAGCGCGCCCTCCGCGCCCAAGGACACCACCACGGTGCCCACGCCGCCTTCTCGGATGCGCTGCGCGGCGGCAATCACCCCGGCGCGATCGGTCGGCTTTTCACCGGTCAGTTGCTCGATTTCATCCACATTGGGCTTGATCAGCGTCGGCTGCGATTTGACCGCGCGGCGCAGTGTGTCGCCGCTGGTGTCCAGCAGCACCGGCTTGCCCGCCCGCTTCGTCATGCCGATCAGCGTTTCGTACAGGTCAGGCGGCGTGCCCTGCGGCATGCTGCCGGAGATGCTCACCACATCACCCTGCGGCAGCACGCGGGCAAAGTCGGCCAAGAAGCGGGTCACCTCTTGCTCTGTTACCGGTGCGCCGGGCTCAAGATACTCGGTGCTGCCGCTATTGGACAAATCCCACGCGTTGATGCAACTGCGCGTTTCCGCCGCGACCTGTGTAAAGGCAGGCGTAATGTGCGGATGCTGGAGCAGCGACACCAGATACTGTCCATTGAACCCGCCGACAAACCCGGTGGCGGTCACAGGCTCCCCGGCGATGGCGGCGACGCGCGATACGTTCAGCCCTTTGCCGCCCGCGTTATTGACCACCTGCTCCACGCGCATGACCTCGTACGAGCGGAATGCCTTGAGCGTATAGAGCTTGTCAATGGATGGATTGAGCGTTACTGTGATCAGCATGGGTTCTCTGCCTTTCAATCGATGGTCAGCATGATCTTGCCGTGCACTTGGCTGGGGTCTTTATACAGCGCGAAAGCGTCGGCAGCCTTGGCCAGCGGAAATCGCTTGAAGATGAATCCCTCGTCGAACTTGAGCTGTCCGGTGGCGAAATAGTGCGCGGTCAGCGTCCACTCGCGGCCCGGGAACGGCGCGGAGTAGCTCATCCAACTGCCGGTCAGCTTAAATTCTTTGCGGTTCATGTTTTCCCACTGCTTGGGCGTAAAGGACAAATCGACGTGCGGCGTGCCGATGAAGCACACCTGCGCCTTGCTGCCCGCCAGATCAAACGCCATGCGCATCGTGGCGGTGCTGCCCGCCGTCTCGAATACATGATCGAATCCACGGCCATGGGTCAGCGCCATCGCGTCGGCCAGGAAGGTCTCCGCGCGCGTGTCCAGCGCGTCGTCCGCGCCCATACGCTTGGCCAGCGCCAGCCGCCCCGCGTCGATATCAAAGGCAACGATTTTTTGCGCGCCAAATATTTTCGCCCACTGGATTGTAAAGATGCCGATGGTGCCACAGCCCAGCACCGCCACCGTGCCGCCGCCCCGGTAATCGTTTTGCAGCAGCCCATGCAGCGCCACTGTCGATGGCTCGAACATCGCCGCCTGCTCGTAGGGGATGCGCTTGTCATAGCGCACCGCGTTGATGGCGGGCATCACAACAAACTCTGCAAAGCTGCCCTGCTCACGCGAGCCGATGAAACTGTACTGCTTGCACAGCGCATAGTTGCCCTGCTGGCAATCGACGCAGCGCAGGCAGGGCTTCAGCGGCACGCCGGACACCGTGTCGCCGACCTGGTGCGTCGTCACGTCTGACGCCACCTCCACCACATCCCCGGCAAACTCGTGCCCCAGCACCACCGGATAGAAGTGCGCGCCATTGTGCAGCACGCGCGGCACATCGCTGCCGCAAATGCCGGTGGCGCGCACGCGCACCTTCACGCAGCCCGATGCGAGTTCCGGCGTCGGATAATCGTCGTAGCGGATGTCCTCGTTGCCATACAGTACGGCTGCCTTCATGGTTTATCCCTCCCGCATGATCGGTTTGAGCTGCTCATAGAGTCTGCGATAGGTCTGATAGCCCTTGTCATACACCGCGCGGTGCGCAGAGTCGGGCTGCTGCTCGCGGCGGATCGCCACTGTTTTCTCCACCGCCTGGGCGAAGTTCGCGTATACGCCGGTGCCCACCCCGGCGAGGATGGCCGCGCCCAGCGTGGTCGCGGTGTCCGACGCGGGCACCACAATGCGCTTGCCTGTCACGTCGGCCTTGATTTGCGTCCAGATTTCGCTGTTGGCCGCGCCGCCCATCGCGCGCAGCACCATGGGTGATGCCCCAGCCTCGCGCGCGACCTCCAGATTATGCTCCAGCGCGTACGCTACGCCCTCCATCGCCGCACGAATCAGATGCGCGCGGGTCTTGGCGTAGTCCAGCCCGTAGAATACACCCTTCGCCTGTGTGTCCCAGATCGGCGAGCGTTCGCCTGCCATATACGGCAGGCACAGCAGCCCGTCGCTGCCCGCCGGGGCCTGCACGGCCAGTTCGCTCATCTCGGCAAAGGTCAGCTCGGGACAAATCTGCTCGCGCAGCCACTTGAGCATACCGCCGCCGCCCACCGTCCCGCCCTGCAACAGCCAGCGGTCGGGCACAACGTGGTAGCCCAGAATCAGTGACGGATCGGCCTGATATTGATCCAGACAAATGCTCATGCCCCCGGCCTGCCCGCCTTGCTCCTGCGTCTCTCCGGCGTTGAGCACGCCTGCGCCCAGCGTACCGCACGCGGCATCCAGCCCACCGGCCACCACCGGCGTGCCGATCGCCAGCCCGGTGCGCCTAGCGGCCTCGGGCGTCACCGTGCCCACCACTTGGTGGCTGGGCACGAGTTCGGGCAGCAGCTTCAGGTCAATCCCCAATTTTTCCGCCATGGCCGCGTCCCATTGCCCGCGCCGCATGTCAAAGCAGTGCAGGCCATACCCCTGCGAAATATCCTGCGTCATCGCGCCGGTCAGCCGGTATGCGATGAAGCTGTTGGATTGCAGAATTTTATGCGTCCGCGCGTACACGTCGGGCAGATTCTCCTGATACCACAGGATTTTCGGCAGGGTGTACATCGGCTCCAGCGGATTGCCGCACAGCGCGAATATCTGTTGTTCGCCCACCTCGCGCTTGAGCCGCGCGCAGATCGCGGCGGCCCGCGTGTCAGTCCAGATCGGCGTGCGGGTCAACACGCTGCCCGCCGCGTCCATCGCGATGGCAGACCAGCTCTGCCCGTCGATGCCCACCCCGGCGATGTCGCGCGAAGGGATGCCCCGCTCGGCCAGCATCGCGCGGATCGCGTCACATACCGCGTCCCACCACGCGTCGGGGTCCTGCTCCGCCCAGCCCGGCTGCGGATAATACACCGGATATTCGCGCGTGGCGGTGGCCTGCACCGCGCCTTGCGCGGAAAACAACGCCACTTTGCAGGCAGAGGTGCCGATGTCGATGCCCAACAGGTACGTCGCCATAGAGACCCTCCTCTCGCAAACCCTTCGTGTTTTATGCCTTTCCGTCACTGCCGCACAGCCGGATGCGGTCGCATACCAATTCTTCCACGGCGGCGCGTCCGGCCTTGCCAAACGCCTTGGGGTCAATGATGCTCGGATCGTCGGTCAGCGCGCGCTTCACCGCCTCGGTGTAGGCGATGCGCAGCTCGGTGGCATAGTTCACCTTGCACACGCCGCGCGCGATGCAGCCACGCACCTGCTCCTCCGGTACGCCGGATGTGCCGTGCAGCACCAGCGGCACCGGCGTCGCGGCGTGAATTTCACTCAGACGGTTCAGGTCCAGCTTGGGCTCTCCTTTGTAAACGCCATGCGACGTTCCGATGGCCATCGCGAAGGAAAACACGCCGGTGCGCCGCACGAAGTCGGCAGCCTGCGCAGGGTCGGTGTACTGCACACCGCCACCGCCGTGGCCATCCTCCTTGCCGCCGACGGTGCCCAGCTCGGCTTCCACCGGGATATCCCCGGCGGCATCGACGACGCGGCGGCTCAGCGCCACGTTGTCCTCATAGGGCAGTGTGGAGCCGTCGATCATCACCGAAGTATAGCCCTCGGCGACGCACGCCAGCGCCAGCTCATAGCTGCTGCCATGGTCCAGATGCAGCGCCACCGGCACGCTGGCGTCCTTCGCCATGCGCGCAATCATCCCGGCAAACACGCTGGGTGGCGCGTACTTCAGCGTGCCCGAGGTGGTCTGCACGATGACCGGCGCGCGCATATGCTCCGCCGCCGCGATCACCGCCTGCGCCATCTCCATGTTTTCCACATTAAACGCGCCCAGCGCGTACCCCCCGCGCTGCGCTGCCAGCATGATCTCCCGCACCGACACCAATGCCATCTTCATTCCCTCCAAAACCGTAACGTTTCGCTTTTTATCATTTAACCATAAATCACTTTGCTTGTCAAGCCCGCTCCTCCCGCACCGCCACCGACGCGCCTTCCATCAGTTGTGTGGACAGCGTGACGATGGTAGCCGCGCCCTCCTGCTTGCCATCCAGACGCGAAAGCACCAGATGCGCGGCGTGCTGGCCAATCTGCTGCATGGGCTGCGCCACGGTGGTTAGCTGCGGCCGGACCACCTGCGACAGCGTCATGTTGTCAAAGCCGATTAGCGACAAGTCCTGCGGAAATTTCAACCCCAGCTCGTTGAGCGCGATGATCGCGCCCAGCGTCATGTCGTAATTGGTCACCAGCAGCGCGGTCAGATGCCGGTTGGCTGTTAGCAACTGCATGGTGCTCTCATAGCCGCCCTGCACCGAGTAATCGCTGTAGCGCAGGGTGGCGTCATCGTTTGCTAAGTCATGTTCATTCATCGCCTGCCGGTAGCCCAGCAGTCGCTGTTTGGAGGTATAGATATGCTCTGGCCCAATAATGATGCCGATGTGCTTGTGTCCCCGTTCAATCAGGTATTCGGTCGCCTTATGCGATGCCTGCACGTTGTCCACCATCACCGCGTCCACAAACTCGCGATAGTTGGTTACCATACGGTCAATTAGCACCACCGGCACTTTTTTCTCGATGGCGGGCTTTAAGTGGCTGCCATCCTGCGACACCGGCATGCTCAGCAAGCCGTCCACGCCCTTGTTAATCAGGAACTGCACCGCCTGCTGCTCCAAGTGCGCGTCGGTTCGGCAGTCACACACCAGGATGGCGTAGCCGCTGCGGCGCAGGATATCCTCCACAATGGTGATAATGGTGGTAATGAACAGGCTGGACAGCTCTGGGATGACAATGCCAATGGTCTTGGAGCGGTTGGTTTTCAATCCGCGCGCAAACTCGTTGGCGGTGTAATGCAACTCGGCAATGGCGCGTTCGATGGCGACGCGGTTCTTCTCGCGCACCTTGCCACCATTGAGATATTTTGAAATGGTTGCTAGACCAAGCCCTGTCTGGCTGGCAATATCCTTGATGGTGGATGCCACGGCTGGCCCCCCTTCCGCAAATCGCTACGCACAGTATACAACCGCGCGGCGCATAGCACAACACGCATACCGCTTTGCGTGCCAGAAAATATGAAAAAACCAGCAAATGCCCGCATGTGAGACCCGCATATTATAACAGAATGCTCTAAAACCAACCTACTTTTCTGTTGACTACGGTGTGCCGGTATGATATATTATAATCAACGGATTGCACGAAACGTTTCGCTTGTTTCGTGGATAAAAGATGCCCAGCTTCTCTTATTCAGGTTTTCTGTTGTAAAAAGCGGCGCAGCGATTGTATTTTTGCGCCCTTGTTGTTGGAGGGAATATAGCGTGTCTGAAGTATTGCTCAAGATGGAAGGGATCGAAAAGCTCTTCCCGGGTGTGCATGCGCTGAACAATTGCCAGTTCGAGCTGCGCCCCGGCGAGGTGCACGCGCTGGTCGGCGAAAATGGCGCGGGCAAATCGACACTGATGAAGGTGCTCAACGGCATCTATAAGCGTGACGGCGGCGAAATTTATTTCCGTGGCGAATTGGCCAACCTGCATTCGCCTGACGACGCCAAGCGTCTGGGCATCGGCATGATTCACCAGGAGCTCAACCTCATGCCCGATCTGACCGTGGCGGAGAACATCGTCATGGGCAAGGAATACACCGTCGGCCCCTTCCTAGACAAGAAGCGCGCCAACCTGGCGGCGCAGCGGCTGCTGCAATCGCTCAATCTGGATATCGACCCGACCACGCCGATTAAGCGCCTGTCGGTCGCCAAGCAGCAGATGGTGGAAATCGCCAAGGCGCTGTCGCACAATAGCGAGCTGCTGGTCATGGACGAGCCGACCGCCGCGCTGACCGAGAGTGAAATCGCCGAGCTGTTCAAGTTCATCCGTCAGCTCAAGGCCGATGGCAAAGGCATCATCTATATCTCCCACCGCTTGGAAGAGCTGTGGCAGGTCACCGACCGCATCACAGTCATGCGCGACGGACAGTATGTGGGCACCGTCGACACCGACAAAACCACGCGCAAAGAGATCGTCAACATGATGGTCAACCGCATCATCACCGAGGAGCAAAAAACCAAGAGCAACGTGCCGGACGACGCGCCAGTGGTGTTGGAGGTCGAGGGGCTGACCGCGCACAACGTCAAGAACGTTTCCTTCAACTTAAAGCGTGGCGAGATCCTGGGCTTTGGCGGCCTGATGGGCGCCGGACGCACCGAGACCATGCGCGCGCTGTTCGGCGCCGACCCAGTGCATGGCGGACGCATCACGCTCAATGGCAAGACCATCTCTGTCAAGTCCCCCAGCGACGCGGTCACGCACGGCATCGGCTACCTCTCCGAGGACCGCAAGGCATTCGGTTTGGCGCTGGGCCTGTCCGTGCGCGATAATTCAGTCATGGCCAATCTGGACGAGTTCACCGCCGGGCCGTTCATGAACGATGCCAAGGCGCGACGCGTCACCCAGGAATACATCCAAAAGCTGGCGACCAAAACGCCTTCCGATAAGCAACTGGTCAAGAACCTGTCCGGCGGCAATCAGCAAAAGGTCGTGCTGGCCAAGTGGCTGATTCGCAACTGCGACATCCTCATTTTCGATGAGCCCACGCGCGGTATCGATGTCGGCGCAAAAAGCGAAATTTACGCGTTGATGAATCAGTTGGCCAAAGATGGCAAGTCCATCATCATGATTTCCTCGGAAATGCCGGAGCTTCTGCGCATGAGTGACCGCATCGTGGTCATGTGCGAAGGCGCCAAGACCGGCGAGCTGGACATCTCCGAGGCCACGCAAGAGAAAATCATGGATCTGGCCACCACCAACATGGACTAATCCGTCCGCTCAGTCGGATGCAGAAAATGAGGAGTATCGTATGAACAAGAAATATGATCTGCAAAAACTACTGGCACCTGCGGTTCTGGTGCTGCTGTTTGCCTTTTTCTCCATCGCCAGCAAAAGCTTCTTTTCGCTGGACACCGTCGTCAATATTCTGAATGCCTCTTACTTTATCGGCTTTATGGCCATCGGCGTCACCTTCGTCATCATCACCGGCGGTATTGACTTGTCGCTGGGCACCACGATGATGACCGGCGCGTTGCTGGGCGGCTGGGCGTACAACACGTGGCATTGGCCGATCGTCTGGTGCCTGATCCTGGCGGTGTGCGTGTCCACGCTGATCGGTCTGCTCAATGGCGCGCTGATCGCCTACCTCAAGCTGCCGCCCTTTATCGCCACGCTGGGCACGCAGATGATGGGCATGGGCTTTGGTGCGATCGTTACCAAGGTGATGACCATGCGCTACCCCACCATCGACAAGCCGGACGGCGCGTTCAAGCACATTTTCTATAAATCCGGCAATGATTTCTTCCTGCCCAACTTCCCAGTCGGTGCACTGTGGCTGCTGCTGGCATTTGCCATCGCCTGGGTGGTGCTCAACTACACCAAGTTTGGTCGCTACACCTACGCGATGGGCTCCAACTACGAGGCGGCGCGTCTGTCGGGCATCAAGACCCAGCGCTGGCAACTGCTGGTCTACACACTTTCTGGCCTGTTCTGCGGCTTGGCCGGCATCTTCTACGCGGCGGTGTATACCACCATTGTCCCCTCCACCGGCAACGGCTTGGAACTGCTGGCCATCGCCGGCGTGGTCATCGGCGGCACGTCGATGGCGGGCGGATCGGGCTCGCTGACCGGCACAATGATCGGCGTGTTCATGATGAGCGTATTGCGCCAGGGCCTGATGTCCATGGGCCTGCAGGGCCACTGGCAGACCTTCCTGACCGGCGCGGTGGTTATTGGTGCCGTGCTGCTGGATCAGTACCGCGTTAAGAAGAGCAACCAAGTGCGCCGCATCTAAGTCTATTCATTGTTCTATACGGCTTTGTGCCGTTAGATAAAAAAAATCAAGGAGGAAACAATCGCATGAAGAAGACTCTCGCTCTGGTCCTGTCCGTTATCCTGGTCGTAGCGATGATGGTGCCCGCGTTCGCCGCGGATAAGCCCTACGTCGCGGTTATCTCCAAGGGTTTCCAGCATCAGTTCTGGCAGACCGTTGCCATGGGTGCGAAGGATGCCGCTGAAAAGTATGGCGTCGATCACACCTTCGATGGCCCGCCGTCTGAGTCCGACATTCAGATCCAGGTGGATATGCTGAATGCCGCGCTGGCCAAGAACCCCGCCGCGCTGTGCCTGGCCGCCCTGGACACCGAGTCGGTGACCGAGCAGCTCAACGACGCCAAGGCGAAGGGCATCCCGGTTGTCGGCTTTGACTCCGGCGTGCCGAATGCGCCCGAGGGCTCGATCGTTTCGACCGCGTCCACCAACAACGAGAATGCCGGCGCGCTGGGCGCTGAGCAGATGTTCGCCATCCCGGCGATCGCGGACGCTCTGAAGGCCGCGACCCCGGAAAAGCCGGTCGTCATCGCTGTGTTCTCGCAGGATGCGACCTCTGCCTCCATCGTTGGCCGCACCACTGGCTTCATCAACAAGTTTGTTGAGCTGGCCAATGGCGTGCAGGCTGGCATGGTTGCTGTGACTGGCCATGACAAGTTTGCGGTGCCCGCGGAGAAAGTCGCCGTGGAAATCAACGTGAACGTGCCCGCCACCACCAACCCCGCCGACTGCCAGACCACCGCGCAGGGCATCCT
>JAVBMF010000021.1:0-10647 GCA_031552735.1 Eubacteriales bacterium | reverse complement strand
ATACGATACAATACGCATGGATGAGGTGAGGGTATGGAAGATCGAAGCCAGATTTGGATAAAGATACAGGCATGGTTCGCGCGCGCCGGGCGGGCGACGAAAAGCGGGCTGAAGCGCTTTTGGGCGTGGCTGCCCGGCACGCTGTCGCTGACCCGCCAGCACGCGGCGCAGGCCTGGGCGCTGCTTCGGCAGGAGAAGCTCAAGCCGGTGGTGGTGGTGTGGGCGCTGTCGGTGCTGCCCGCGCTGCTGTTCGCGCTGTCGCGTGCGCAGGACTATCGCATCGCGCTGGAGCGCATCATGAGCGGCGAGGGCATGATGGGCTTTATGAACATGATGACGTCCTCGCCGCGGCTGTCGATGCGCACGGTGGTGCTGGAATGGCTGCTGCGCTATGTCTGCGCGCCCATTCTGTATGCGATGCTGGCGCGCCTGTTCCTTGCCCGCTTGCGGCATGCGCCGGTGCCGGTGCTGACCGTCGCCAGCGAAAAGGCAAAGGGCTTCAAGTCGCTGCTGTATCTGGCGCTGGCGTGCATGCTGATCACGCAGATGGTCTGGTATGTGGCGGGGCTGGCTGCCGGGTTGCTGGGCATGCTGCTGTCGCTGATTACCTGGATGCCGGGGTTGGGCACGACGCTGCTGTGGGTTGTCTACGCGCTGGGCGCTTGCGCCACGTGCTTTGTGCACAGCGCATTGCTGATCGCGATGTTCTCGCTGTTTCTCGCCGCCGAGGATATGCCCGGGCAAGTGTTTCCCAGCATCATCGCCGCGTGGGCGTTCCTGCGCAACCACACGCGTTCACTGTTTGGCCTGTGCGTCGGGCTGACGGTCGTGCGCGTGGTGCTGCTGAGCATTATGACGCAGACACTTCCGATGCAGGTGGTCGGTGAAGTGCTGGCCGCGCTGCTCATCCCGCTGGCGGCCACTGCCTACATCGCCGCGCTGTACGCCGAAGCTGGCGGGCCCAGCACCGGCGATCCCTTCGCCGCGCCCGACAATATCGACACCATTAAGCGCGCCAACTGATGAACGAACCCGCTGTCAAGCGGCAGAAAGCAGGCACCCTGATGCAAACCCGCAAACGATCCCTTGCGCAGATTGCCGCCCGGTTCCGCCACATCGAGCTGTTCGATGCGCGGGGCTTGGACGACACGCTCAAGCGCAACCTGTACTGGGTGATCGGTGGCATCCTCTTCGGCCAGATCACCGCGTTCATCACCACCGGCGCGGTATGGACCGGCTTTTTGCGCGATGTGCTCAAGGCCGATGATTTGATGCTGGGCCTGATCACCGCAGTGCCGGTGGCGGCCAACACGGTGCAGCTGATCTGCGCGCACCTGATGCAGCGCTATCAAAAGCGGCGTTTTTTCATGATCTGTTTTGGCCTGATTGGCCGCTTCTTCTGGATACCGATTGCGTTCATCCCATACCTGCTGCCCGCTGGGGCGCAGAGCGCGCGCATGATGATGGTGGCGATGTTCGTGGTCGCTGTGGCGGTGGGCAACAGCTTTGTCAACGTCGCGTTCGCGTCGCTGATGGCGGACATGGTGCCCATGCGCATACGCGGCAAGTACTTTTCCGCGCGCCACGCCGCGTCGATGGTCACCGGCCTGATCGGCGCGTTCATGGCGTCGTTTTTGATCGACCGGATGGGCGCGCCGGGCTATACGCTGGTGCTGACGGTGGCCGGTGTGGCCGGTATGCTGGACATCGCGTGCTTCCTGTTTGTGGATTTTCCGCCCATGGACGTGCAGGAGGGCGCCGCGCCGCCGAAGTTCTTTGCCTCCCTCAAAGAAGTGCTGGCCAACAAAAACTTCATGCTGGTGGTGCTGTGCTTTACCGGCTGGGCGTTCGCGGTCAACATCACCGCGCCGTTCTACAACGTGTACATGCTGGAAACACTGCGCATGAACTATACCGAGATCACCCTGCTCAACCAGATCACCTCCAATGTGTTCACACTGCTGTTTGTGGCACGGTGGGGCGCGCCGATGGATCGCTTTGGCAACAAGTCTGTGCTGCAAATCACCGCGCGCATCTGCATGCTGACGCCGCTGCTGTGGCTGTTCATCGGCCCGGGCAGCCTATGGCTGATCTTTGTGTCCAACATTCTGTCGGGCGTGTTTTACGCGCCGATCGACTTGACGCAGCAGAATCTGTACTTCGGCGCGTCGGCCAGCAAGAACCGCGCAATGTATGTGGCGGTGTTCTTTGCATCCACCAACCTGATCGGCATCGCGCTGAGCAACGCGGTGGGCGGACTGCTGCTGCAAACCGCATACGTGCGCCTGGCGGAAACCCGTGTGGCGCTGTGGCTGGGCTTAAACAAGTATCAATGGATGTTCCTGACCTCGGCACTGCTGCGCGTCGCGGTGGTGATGGGGCTGTTCCCGCGCATCAAAGAGCAGGGCAGCACGCATTACTGGCTGGCGACGCGCGCCATGCTGTCGGAAAGCTGGCAGGGCTGGCGGCGTTTCGCGCATGGGGTGCGTGCCACGCGCCTGCGCCGCCGCTACCGCGCGCAGATGGCGCAGCAGGAGCCGCCCGCGCATGAGCAGTCCGACACACCGCCAGACTAAGATTACCTTTGCGTTTGATGGGGGTTAAGCATATGGCACAGGAAACCAAGGCGCGGCAGCAGGCCGACCCGCGCTGGGTCTGGAATCTGGGGGATATCTTTGCCGACCATGCGGCGTGGGACAGTGCCTGCGAGGCGCTGCATGTCCAAGTGCGCGCGTTCGCCACGCATCAGGGCACGCTTGCGCAGGGCCCGGCGCGCATCCTGACGGTGCTGGACGCGTACCAGTCGCTGGCGCGCGATCTGGAAACCGCCGCCAGCTATGCGCATCTTTTCCGCGCGCAGGACAATGGCGATCCGACCGCGCAGGCCATGGTGGATCGCATCAACACGCTGGCGGTGGAGGGCGAAACCGTGTGCTCGTTTTTGCGCCCCGAGCTGCTGACGCTGCCCGAGGCGACGCTGATCGCCTGCGCCCATGACCCGGCGTTCGCGGCGCACCGCGTGTACCTGAAAGATGTGCTGCGCTATCAGCCGCACACGCTGTCCGGCGCGGAGGAAAAGCTGCTGGCGGCGTTCAGCGAGGTGACCGACGGCTGTGCCAACGCGGCGCAGATGCTGATGTATGTGGACCTGCGCTTTCCGAACATCACCGACGCGAACGGCGAATCGGTGGCGCTGACCGAGGGCCGGTATGGCGGTTTTATCCAGTCCCCGGATCGGCGCGTGCGCGAACAAGCCATGCGCGGCATCCTGGAAACCTATGCGACACTGGGCAACACACTGGCTGCGACCTATGCCAATACCGTCAAGCGCGACATCGCCTACGCGAAAGCGCGCGGATTTTCCAGTGCGCGCGCGGCGTCGCTGTTCCCCGACGAGGTGCCCGAGGCGGTTTATGACAGCCTGATCGCCGCCGTGCGCGGCCACCTGCCCGATCTGGCGCGCTATGTGGCGCTGCGCAAGCAGGCGCTGGGCATCGACACGGTGCATCTGTACGACCTGTATGCGCCGATGAGCGCCGACTTTGACCTAAAGCTGCCCTTCGAGCAGGCGTATGCGCAGGTGATCGAGGGCGTATCCGTGCTGGGCGAGGCATACGCCGACACGCTGCGCGAGGCCTGCGCGCGGCACTGGATCGACGTGTACGAGAACCGGGGCAAGACCACCGGCGCGTTTTGCAGCGGCTGCTACGGCGTGCATCCATATGTGCTGCTCAACTTCGAGCCCGGCCTGCACGAAACGCTGACCATCGCGCACGAAATGGGGCACGCGATGCACAGCTACTATAGCGACAGGCACAACTGCTACGCGCAGTCGCATTACGAGATCTTCGTGGCGGAGGTCGCATCGACCGTCAACGAGGTGCTGCTGCTGCGACATCTGATGCAAAAGCATCAGGACAAGGCGGCGCAGGTCGCGCTGATCAACCGCCTGCTGGAGAACTTCCGCACGACGGTGTTCCGCCAGACGCTGTTCGCCGAGTTCGAGCACCAGACGCATCAGATGGCCGAGCGTGGCGAGGCGCTGACCCGCGAGAGCCTGTCGGCGCTGTATTACGGCATCAATCAGGCATATTACGGCGCGGAGGCCGAGGTGGACGACTTTATCGCAAACGAGTGGATGCGCATTCCGCATTTCTACAATTCGTTCTATGTGTATAAGTACGCGACCGGCTTTTCGGCGGCGGTGGCCATTGCCGACCGGTTGCTGTCCGGCGATGCGCAAGCCAAGCAGGACTACCTGCGCTTTTTGACCACCGGCGGCTCCATGCCGCCCATCGAGGAACTGAAAATCGCCGGGGTGGATATGTCCACGCCCGAGCCGGTGCAGCGCGCGCTGGCTTATTTTACCGAGCTGCTGGGGCAGTTTGAGAAGTTGCTGTAGGGGGTACAAAGGATGCAAGGATATGATCCGACAAAGGCGGCACAGGAGATCACCAAGGCGATGAATCCGGCCAATTATCAAAGCCTGCCCGCCAGCTTTGATTCATTGCTGAAGCAGGCGATCCAGCTCGACCTGGCGTACATGCGCCATTCCGGCGCGCTCAGCGATGACGGCATGGCGGGCAACGCCTACTATGACGACGATGAGGCATTCGAGTTTATGCTGGACGGCATGGTGCGCCAGCGCGGCTGGAACGACCAGCAGGAGATGCAGGTGGCGGCGTTTCTGGACGACTACATGGATGCGCAGCAGGCGTACATGGAAGCGGTCGGGCTGCTGGATTGGGAGTAAAAATGGAAAAGCAAACCCCGCGTCAAACGGCGCGGGGTTTGCCTATGTGCCGAGGCTATTTGGCGGCCAATCGCCCGGTCATCGTGGTGCGATCCAGCACAATGGAAAAGTCGTAGCGGTCGCCGTCCTCTAGATCTTCGACATCTATCAGGATGCGCAGGTTGAGCTGATGCGGAAGCGTTGGGTACATCTCTGTCATATCGACGATGGCGGTCAGTTGTTGTCCCTGCACGTCGATGCGCCGGGTCAAGCCAGGGTTCGCCTGATCAGACAACGCAAGGACGAGAACGTCTTCGCCACCTGCGATGACGAACGCTGCATCGAGCGTAAATGCCAGCGCCAACTCGCCGTTGGAGCGGAAAGTGACGCTGTTTAATGCGATGGTGCGGCCATCGCGCGTGATGGGGATGTCCAGCGCAAATACAGCGTCCTGCTGCATGTTGGGCACGCGCTTGCGCTGCTCAGCTTCCCGCACCCAGGCGTCGCCCTCGGCGGTGTCGGCAGGCAGCGTCACCTTGCCGGTCGCCCATTCGTAGCGGAATACAACAGGGAATAGCAGCGTGTCTTTACCTTCGCCCATGAAGCGCGTACCGGTGAACCGGATCACGGAAGTAGCCTGGAATGCTTGCCGTGCCAGCGGCAACTTCACCTTTTCGATATAGGTCAGCACACCGTCGGTCATGGCCCAGTTATCCATGCCGCCGCCGACCGGGGCAAGCCAACCGTCGATGCAAAAGTCCCTGTTGCCTATGTCCAGCGCATTGTGCTTGGCGTTCTTTTGATTGCGCAGACCGCTGACCGCAATGGAGAAAATCGCCTCGTCATCGACGACCGACATTTCCTGGATGCCTAAGGTGATGCCATCCACCGTCACCGACGCGCCAATGGGCACGGCGCTGGCGGCGATTTGGCGCAGTTCGGCCAGCCGCTCCTGCTGGAAAGCATCGGCCTGGGCCAAGTTTTGTTGTGCTCCCTGCTGGGCGGTGATGTGCGCCTGTACGGGATCATAGGTGAAGGCCAGGCTGAACAACCCCTCCGGGAACTGCGCGGCGACTGTGAAATCGGTGATCTGCTGCGTGTCCCAGTTGTCATAGGGGAACGCCATATAGCATTCGAGTACGTCGTCCTCACCATAGATCACGTTGCCCCAGCCTTCGCCGTCGCCATCCTTGCGACCGGTCGTGAGGTAGCGTTCTCGGGGTTCGTCGGGCAGCATGGCCAGCGTTTTGCCGCCGGTGATCAGCGTAAAATCGATCTTCGCGGGATCAAAGCCCTCCGGCGCGTCCGGGAAGGCCAGACGCAAGCGCGCCGCACCGCGGGCGGGGCCATCTTCTTCCGAAACCATCCAGAACTCGGCGATGCGGACGGACATGCCGCCCACCTGCGCGGCCTGATCTACCGGATGTGTGCGGACGAACTGCTCTTGCATGGCCACCTGCTCGCTGACGCGCACCGCTTCGGGCAGCGCTTGCTGTTGCTCGATTTTCTCGGCTTCGTGCGAGAACAGCCGCTGGAAAAATGGCACGGCGGCGCGCACGACCGGCGGGCCGCCCAGCGCCAGGGCCAGCACCAGCGCGGCGGTTAGCGGCAGCGCCCAGGGCTTGGTGTAGAGCGGCTTTTTTTGCTCGCGCGGCGGCAGGTGCGCCAGCGTGTGGTCGATGCCCGCCAGAAAGCGCTGCGACGGCAGTGGCCGCGCGGCATGGATACGGGCGCGTTCGGTTTTATGCATCATGTTCTGGTCCCTCCAATGCGACGCGTAGTTGTTGGCGGGCACGGAATAGGCGGCTCTTGACTGTGCCGGAGCGGATGCCGACGACACGGGCGATCTGGTCGATGGAAAAACCCTCATAGTAATACAGCGTGGCGCATAGCCGCGTCTTTTCGTCCAGTCCGTCCATCGCGCGGCGCACGTCGATGATCTCTTCGCGCGCGGCGTCCGGGGCGGGCAGCTCGTAGAGCGGGGCGGTGGGCTGCCGTTTGCGGGCATGGTTGATGGCGGTGCGCACGACGATGCGCGTCATCCAGGTGGTGAAGTATGCGCGCTGCTTGAGCGTGTCCAGCTTGCGCCAGCCATTGAGGATCGCGTCCTGCACAGCGTCCAGCGCGTCTTGCTCATTGTGCAGGATGGCCATCGCGGCAGCATACAGCGTGCGCTCGCAGTCGTGCACAAGCTGCGCAAAGGCCTGCTGATCACCAGCCAGCGCCTGCGTTACCCGCGAGTGTATGGTTTCGGCTCGTTGCATGAGGTTCTCCTTTGCGGTGGAATCAATGCATTGCACCGATTAGACAATGCGCGGTGGCATCCGGTTCATTTTGCTAAAGAAAAAGCCATGCACTACCGTGCATGGCAAAAGCAAAGAACTTATTCCTGCGCTGTCAGCGCCCGCTCGCCCGTCGCCACCTCCGCCGCGTCGGGCATGCGCTTTTGGCGAATGAAACGCAGGGTGTCCACGCGGTTTTGCAGGCGGCGGCCCAGCGTGGCGCGTGACTTGTATTGATCAAACAGCATGCGCACGCCAATGGCCACCGGCACGGCGGCGATTGTTCCGGCCAGTGCCGCGACGCTGGCGCCGATCGCCATGGCCGCGCCGCTCTTGGCCGCGCGGAATCCGGCGGACTTGGTGGCGGCCTTGGGGTGCTTTTTGCCCAGGATGACCTTGCTGCCTTCGGTGGCGATAATCATCACAAAGGGCAGCGCGTCAAACAGCGTATCGAGCTGCGTGGCGGTGTCACTGATGCCGTCTATTAGCCCCAGATCCACCGCGATCTCGTCGGCGTAGGTCAGCCCGGTGGTGATGGTGTCGATCAGCGTGTCGCGCTGGCGCTTTTCATACTTTTGTTTTAGCGAGGCATAGGTGGCCATGGCGGCCTCCTTTCTACTGCACAGGTTATTTTACGAAAAAGATTTTGATGACGGTGAGTAGCGCCATCGCGGCCAGCACCAGTCCGGCCAGCCAGGTCAGCCGGGTGATCAGGTCGCGCTTTTTCACCGGCTGGTGCTTTTCCAATTGGGTGACGCGCTTGTCCATTGCGTCCAGTTGGCGGCGCAGGCGCGCGTTTTCCTCGGCCAGATGCTCCTGATCCTCGCTCATGCCCTCCAAGATCATGGTCATCTCGCTGGAAAACTGCTCGATTAAATCCTCCAGATCGCCGCCCTTGAGCGTCTTGACCGCGCTGGAGATTGCTTTGCCCGGCACCTTCAGCGCGCGGACGATGGCGTTTTGGGGTTTGCAGTCAATGGCGTCGGTCGGGATTTCGCCCGGCGTCAGCGGCTGCGCATCGGTGGACTGGAGCATGTCCAGATCATGTGCTTGCTCGTTCATGAGATTCCTCACAGAATAATTCGTTTGGAAATGCGTCGAGGGACAACCCCATTATACTACGAAACACGTTTTTTATCAAACCAGCGCAAACCCCGCCGCATGCAAAAATCGTGCCATCGCGGCCTTGCCTCTGTCATCCAGCGCAAACACACCGGCATCGGCCAGCACGCGTGCGCAGGTCTCCGCCAGCCCCTCGCGCAGAATGGCCTGCGCCTGTTCGGGCGTATGATCGGCGCCGTGCGCCGCCGCCAGATCGGCCAGCCACGGCCAGTGCTGTGCCAGCGCCGGATCGGCGGGCGCGGCCAGCGGCTTTTCACCGGTCAGGTATTGGGCCAGCTCGTTCAGCTCGGTCACCAGCCGCCCGGGCAGGATGAACAACCCCATCACTTCGATCAGGCCGATATTTTCCTTCTTGATGTGGTGCAGGTCGCTGTGCGGGTGGAAGATGCCCAGCGGGTGCTCGGCGCTGGTGCGGTTGTTGCGCAGCACCAGGTCCAGCGTGTAGAGGTCACCCTCGCGCCGGGCGATGGGTGTGACGGTGTTGTGCGGCGTGCCGTCGGTTTCGGCCAGCACGCCCATGTCCGCATCGCTGTAGCCGCGCCATGTGTCCAGCACGCGCATCGCCAGGTCGCCCAGCGCTTGCGCGTCGGCGGAGGACAAGCGCAGCGTGGTCATCGGCCAGGCGATGAGCGACGCCTCAATGCCGGGGAAATCCGCGTGGCGCGCCCGCGCGTAGACCGGGGCGTCCTGCATGGGGAAGTGGTGGCGGCCGCCCTGAAAGTGATCATGATTGAGGATGGAGCCGCCGACAATCGGCAGATCGGCGTTGGAGCCGATGAAGTAATGCGGGAACTGCGCAAGGAAGTCCAGCAGATGGCCGAAACTTGCGCGGGTTAGGCGCATGGGCTTGTGCGTGTCGTCCAGCACAATGCAGTGCTCCGGGTAGTATAGATAGGGCGAATATTGCAGGTGAAACGCGTCGCCGGACAGATCCAGCGGCAGCAGGCGCAGCGTCTGGCGCGCGGGGAAGTCCAGACGGCCCGCGTAGCCCTCGTTCTCGACACACAGCATGCACTTGGGGTAGCCGACCGACGGCGCGCCGACCAGCGCGGCGATATCGCGCGGGTCCTTCTCCGGCTTGGACAGGTTGATGGTGATCTCCAGCTCGCCATAGGGGGAGGGAGACATGAATCGCACGTTTTTGGCGATGGCGTCCACCTGAATGTAGTTGTTGGCGCGGCAGAGCGCATAGAACCAATCGGTGGCGGCGACGATGCCACGCGCGTCGCGGAGTTCGGCAAAACGCGCAGCGATCACCGATGGCGGCGGCGTGAGAATGCCCATCAGTTTGGCGCAGAGCAGCTCGCGGCGGGTGGCCGAGTCGGGCATGACGCCACGCGCCACCGCGTCGTCGCACAGCGCGGTCAGCATGGGCGTGGCGGTGGCGGGCAGCGGCGATACCGCCGCTTCCTCCGGCTCTGCCGGTGCGGACAGCCCCAGCGCGTCGATCAGCAGGTTGCGCGCCCACAGGCGGTCCTCGGCGGCGATCAGGCCGTGCGATAGGGCGAAGGCAATGAGGGTGGGCAGCGCCTGTTGTGCGTTCATGGAGCCTCCTGCAATGTTGTTTGATTTCATTATATGCGCGCGAAAAGGCGCTGGCAAGCGTAAAATGCGGGAAAAAGCACGCAAATTTCCCGCATGCGCGGATATGCCGAAAACCGCGCTTGACAAAGGCGGCAGAACGTGAAAAAATAAACTGCAGAATAGGAAAAGAGGGATGACGCGATGAGCGAAACTCTTTTGGAGACGCAAGTGCGTGCGTTGCACGCATCGCAGGGCGCGGATAAGCTGTTTGCGCTCTACGGTCCGCGCGAGCACTTTGTGCTGGAACAAATCCAGCGCTACTCCAAATTGCTGAAATGGCACGCCGAGCTGTTCCGCGACGAGCAGCCCGCGGCGTTTTTTTCCGCGCCCGGCCGCACCGAGATCGGCGGCAATCACACCGACCATAACAACGGCAAAGTGCTGGCGGCTGCCATCAATCTGGATACCGTGGCGGCGGTCACGCCTGCCGGGGACGGCATCATGCAGCTATGCAGCGAGGGCTATCGCCCGATCCGTATTGACACGCGCGACCTCGCGCCGCGCAAGGAGGAAGAGGGCACCACCACCGCCATCATCCGTGGCATTGCCGCGCGCATGCGGGAGCTAGGCTATACGGTGGGCGGCTTCCACGCGGCGGTGACCTCCAATGTGCTGCGCGGCTCTGGGCTTAGTTCCTCGGCTGCGTTCGAGGTGCTGGTCGTCGCCATCCTCGATGGCCTGTACAATGGCTGGACTGTGCCTGGGGTTGAAAACGCACGCATCTCGCAATGGGCGGAGAATGTCTATTTCGCCAAGCCCTGCGGCCTGATGGATCAGACCGCTAGCGCGGTGGGCGGGCTGGTCAACATCGACTTTGGTGCGGCTGAGCCGAAGATCGACGCGCTAGCGTTTGATTTTGCCCAGCGCGGCTATGCGCTGTGCGTGGTCAATACCGGCGGCAACCATGGCGACCTGACCGAGGATTAC
>JAVBMF010000069.1:0-7064 GCA_031552735.1 Eubacteriales bacterium | reverse complement strand
ATTGGGATTACAGCCGGTGCATCGACGCCAGGCTGGCTACTTAAGGAGGTTGTCACTCGGATGAACGACATGGAGAAGCATGACCAAGGACTAGACCAGGCGCAGAGCGACTTTATGGCCGATGTCGAGGCGACGTTGGTCAAAATCCGTCCTGGCCAAACCGTGACTGGCACTGTGGTGCAGATCACCGAAGACGAGGTGTGCGTCAACATCGGCTATAAGTCCGATGGCTTGATTAAGCGCGCCGATCTGACCTCCACCGATTGCAAGATCGGTGACGAGATCGAGGTTGAGGTGGTCAAGGTCAACGATGGCGAAGGAAACGTCGTGCTTTCACAGCGCAATATCGTCAACCGCAAGTTCTGGGACGCGTTGATGGAAAAGTACGAAGCGGGCGAGTATGTGGATGGCGTGGGCAAGGAATCCGTCAAGGGCGGCTTGATTGCCGACGTGATGGGCGTGCGCGCGTTTGTGCCAGCATCGCAGCTGTCGTTGCGCTATGTCGAGAAGATCGAAGAGTTCGTGGGCAAGCCCATGAAGCTCAAGATCATCGAGGTTGACCAGGCCAAGAAGCGTGTTGTCGCTTCGTTCAAAGCCTATCTGCAAGAGGAATTTGCCGCGCGCAAGCAGGAAATCTGGGGCAAGATGCAGGTCAACGATGTCATCGACGGCATCGTGCGCCGCCTGACCGACTTTGGCGCGTTTGTGGACATCGGCGGCGTCGATGGTCTGATTCACGTCACCGACCTGAGCTGGGGCCGCGTCAAGCATCCGTCGGATGTGGTGTCGCCCAATCAGGAGGTCAAAGTGGTCATCCTGTCGCTCGATCCCGAGCGCGAGCGCATCCAGCTGGGCTATAAGCAGCTGCAAAAGCGCCCGTGGGATATGGCCGCGGAGAAGTACATGATCGGCAGCATCGTAGAGGGCAAGGTGGTGCGCATCACCACATTCGGCGCCTTTGTGGAGCTGGAGCCCGGCATCGATGGTCTGGTGCACATCTCGCAGTGCGCGCTAAACCGCATTGCCAAGGTAGAGGACGCGGTGAAGGTCGGCGACATGGTGCGCGTGAAAATCCTGAATGTGGATCCCGCCGCCAAGCGCATCAGCCTGTCTATCCGCGAGGCGCTGGAGGAAGAAGCCATCAACCACGAGGACATGCAGCTGCCCGGCGAAGACGTCGAGGTGGCCGCGGCCGTGGTGGAAGAAGTGACCGACGCGGCCACTGCCGAGGAGGAAGCGCCCAAGAAGAAGGCGCCCGCCAAGAAGAAGGTTGAAGCCGAGGACGCCGCCCCCGCCGAGGAGGAAGCGCCCAAGAAGAAGGCGCCCGCCAAGAAGAAGGCCGAAACCGAGGACGCCGCCCCCGCTGAGGAGGAAGCGCCCAAGAAGAAGGCGCCCGCCAAGAAGAAGGCCGAAGCCGAGGACGCCGCTCCCGCCGAGGAAGAAGCGCCCAAGAAAAAGACCACCAAAAAGAAGGACGCTGAAGAAGCGTAACGCACCTTCACACTTTGATTCGCAAGCAGGGTTTGGAGCGATCCGAACCCTGCTTCCATGCACATAACAAAGAAAACAGACAACAGGAGGAACCCCGCGATGAAGAAGATTCTGGTAATGAATGGACCGAACCTGAACCTGATCGGCCTACGCGAAAAGACCTATGGCGCGGTGACGCTGGACGCGATCAACAAGCGTCTGGAGCAGGAAGCCAAGGAGCTGGGCGTGGAGATCGAGTTTTTCCAGAGCAATCATGAGGGCGAGATGATCGACCGCCTGCACGCGGCGATGGACAAGGTGGACGGCGTGATCTTAAACGGCGGCGGCTACGCGCACACCAGCGTGGCGCTGCGCGACACCATCGCGGCCACCGCGCTGACCGTCATTGAGGTGCACATCTCCAACGTGCACACCCGCGAAGAGTTCCGCCACTTCTCGTATGTGACCGGCGTCGCCAAGGGCTGCATTTCCGGCTTGGGCTGGAAGGGCTACCTGATGGCGCTGAAGTGGTTTGCCACCGACGACGCGCTGTAAGACGGGCAGGCGATAAACGCCTGGCCCGAAGCGCTTGCGCCATAGCTGCTTTGGGCATACCAAAGCGGCTTTTTTGTACCCGCTCGCCCGAATATGAAGGAGGCAATCGCATGGCCATCAAGGAACACATGTTGCCGGTGCAGGATGGAAAGAACACACTGTATGTGCGGTGCTGGGCACCGGAGAATCCGCGTGCCATCGTGCTGATCGCGCACGGCATGGCCGAGCACATCGCGCGCTATGACGACTTCGCTGCGGCGCTGAATGCCGACAATCTGGCGGTCTATGGCTGCGACCACGCCGGGCATGGGCGATCGAGCAAGCCCGAGCAGTACGGCTACTTTTACGAGCAGGACGGCTGGAACCGCGCGGTGGCCGACATCGACACGATGCGGCGGTACGCGCTGGCGCAGCACCCCGGGCTGCCGGTCATCCTGTTTGGTCACTCGATGGGCTCCGCGCTGGCGCGCAGCTATATCGTGCGCTATCCGGACACGCTGGCCGGGGTGATTTTGTCGGGCACGATGGGCCCCAACCCCTTGTCGCCAATCGCCAAGCTCATCGCGCGCAGTCAGGTGAAGAAGCTGGGCACCTATGCGCCGTGCGAGCTGCTCAACAAGATGGCCTTTGCCTCGTACAACAAACCGTTTGAGCCCGCGCGCACCGGCTTTGACTGGCTGAGCCGCGATGCCGCGCAGGTGGATCAGTATGTCGCCGACCCGGGCTGCGGATTCACCTTCACGGCGACTGGCTATCGCGACGTGCTGGACGGCATGGCGGCGATCAGCGGCGGCAAGTGGGCGTCACGCGTGCCCAAGCAACTGCCGGTGCTGATTTTCTCCGGTGATCGCGACCCGGTCGGCGGCTTTGGCAAGGGCGTGCGCTGGGTGCGCGACGCGCTGCAAAAGGCCGGGGTGCGCGATGTGACCATGACGCTCTACCCCGATGGCCGCCACGAGATGCTCAACGAAATAGATCGTGAGCAGGTGTTTGCCGATGTGCGCGCGTGGATGGATTGCCACCTTGCCCCGCGCGCTGACGCGTGATATAATCAGATCAAAGATTGACAAAGAACTGGCAAGGAGGCGGCCGATATGGCGACCGATCCGACCGGGAAAGTTGCGCCCAATTGGGAGCTGTCACTGATGGTCAGCGGAGAAAACGTGGATTTTGACGCCGTGACCAGCGATCTGGGGCTTGCCAGCACCGATACGCGCACCAAGGGCGAGCTGCTCAACAAGCTGCCGCCCATCGTTTGCGAGCAGGATTGCTGGGCCTACGAAATCGAGCTGGCCAATAACGAAGGTCTTGATCCGCGCATGCACGCGCTGCTGCAGCAACTGGAAAAGAACGGCCCGGCGCTGGCCAAGCTGCGCGAGCGCTACGACGTGATCCTGCGGCTCTATGTGCAGTCGGAATACGCGCAAATCTTCTATCGCCTGATGCCCGATACGCTGGCACGGCTGGCGGGCATCGGACTACCGCTGGAGGTATCGGTGGTGTCCTGGGGCGGCTTCTCATTTAACCCCGGCGGCGACGCGTAACACGCCGCGCAAAATACTCCCCAAAGGAGGCTCCCACGATGATTCGACAGGTGCTATGTGAAATGATCCGTGTGCTTGGACACGACCGCGCACAGGTGGAGCGCGCGATGAAAGTCTACGTGTACTGCGGCGTGATCGGCGATGCGGAGGGGCTGAAAGGCGATGGCCTGCGTTCGCTGCGCGCCGCCGGTATCCTGCAAGGCATTGGCTTGCCCGCTGGGCTGGACAACGAGGGCAAGTGGGATCACGATATGCAGAAGACCTACGGAGAGCCGATGGTGCGCGAGCTGCTGCACAATCTGGGCTACGATCGCTACATTGACCGCGTGGGCTTCCTGGTCGGGCACGCGGGCAATTACGACATGGAGATGGACGACAACCTCGACCTGCAAATCCTGAATGAATCGTCGCTGCTGGTCGATATGGCCGACGGCAAGGTGCACGAAAAGCCGGAGGATGTGTACAACCGCTACTTTGCCACCAAGACCGGCAAGCAGTTGATGAAGGATTTATTCATGTAAACTGCGTTCGAACAAAATGCGGTTGCATTTTGTTCGGTTGCGTGGCACTGCCACGCGCTCGCTTTGCTCACTATGGCAGGGATGTTTTCCTTGCGGAAAACGCCCCGCCCGCGCGACAAAGTCGCGCGATACGATTAAAATGAAGCCCCCTCGCCTCCCTCGTGCATCCTAAGTTGTGAAAACTGCTTTGCTGATGATCTGAAAGCGCCTTCGGGCGCTTTTTTGCGCACAAATTTTTCCTTGACACGAAAAACCGTATACGGTATATTATTTTTTGTAGCACAGGCGCGCATCATTCGCGCCTGTAGTAGTATATTTTGGGAGGACTTAGGTATGAAGAACGGTAGAGCAATGGTCGCGATTTTGGTGGTGCTGTGTCTGGTCGGTACGGCGGTGTGCGCCTTGGCCGAGGACAAGACCTACAAAGTCGGCATTCTGGAATACGTAGAGCATCCCGCGCTGGACGCGGCGGTGCAGGGATTCAAGGACGGCCTGAAGGAAAAGGGCATCGAGGAAGGCAAGAACCTGACCGTGACGCTGCTGAATCCGTCAGCCGACGCGGCGACCTGCCAACTGATGGCCGAACAGCTTGTGCAGGGCGGCAACGACCTGCTGCTGGGCGTGGCGACCAACGCGGTGCAGGCGCTGTCCGCGCAGACCGACAGCGTGCCGATCCTGGGCACGGCGGTGACCGATTACGTTGGCGCCAAACTGATTGCCAGCAATGATGCCCCGGGCATCAATATCTCCGGCACCACCGACATGAATCCCATTGATTTGCAGATCGGGCTGATTCCGCAGATCGTGCCGGATGCCAAGACCCTGGGCATCTGCTATACCTCCAACGAGGAAAACTCGCGCATTCAGGCCGATATCGCCAAGGCCGAGGCTGAGAAGCTGGGCATGACCGTGACCATTAAGACCGTCAGCGCGGTTGGCGAGGTGCAGCAGGCGATTGAGTCGTTTGTCGGCCAGGTGGATGCGCTGTACATCCCCACCGATAACGTGATGGCTTCCGCGATGCCGGTGGTGGCGCAGGTCGCCGAACCGGCCAAGCTGCCGGTGATCTGCGGCGAGGAGAATATGTGCAAATCCGGCGGACTGGCCACCATCGGCCTGAACTACTACAAGTTGGGCTACCAGACCGGCCTGATGGCCGAGCGCATTCTGGTCGGTGGCGCGAACCCCGCTGAAATGCCCATCGAAAAGCTGACCGACAGCGACCTTAGCATCAACAAGACCTCCGCCGGCCTGATGGGCATCGTTCTGCCGGAAGAGATGCTGTCCAAGGCTGTCAACGTATTCTAATCGCATAGCATGTTAGCAAAATGCCGACGGGGGAGCGACTCGCTCTCCCGTTGTCGGCATGGATAGGGGAGCTTCGCATGGAATTTTTCGCACGGCTATGGCAGGCCGCGCCCGGTGCGGTGTCGCTGGGTCTGCTGTGGGGCATCATGACGCTGGGCGTCTACATGACGTATCGCATACTGGAATTTTCCGACCTGACGGTGGACGGCAGCTTCGCGCTGGGCGGCGCGGTGGCGGCCAGTCTGGTGACGGTGGGCGTGCACCCGGTGCTGGCGACGCTGATCGCGTTCGGCGCGGGATCGCTGGCCGGGATGGTGACCGGGCTGCTGCACACCAAACTGAAAATCCCGGGGCTGCTGGCCTCGATCTTGACGCAAATTTCACTGTACTCGATCAATCTGCACATCATGGGCAAGGCCAATCTGCCGTTCCCGAACCTGATCGCGGGCGGCAAGAAGGTATACGACACGATCTTCCAGCACCTGCCGGGCTTTGGGCTGGACGCCAAGACCGTGGTGCTGCTCTATGGCGCGCTGTTCGCGGCGCTGGCCATCGCAGCGCTGGTGTGGTTCTTTGGCACCGAGTTGGGCATCACCATCCGCTCCACCGGC
This sequence comes from Eubacteriales bacterium, assembly GCA_031552735.1. Lineage (GTDB taxonomy): Bacteria > Bacillota > Clostridia > Christensenellales > Aristaeellaceae > JAVBUY01. Next base: position 1,055 of record JAVBMF010000069.1, on the reverse strand, counting down.
GACAACGCGCAGATGTCGCGCGCGCTGGGCGTCAACACCGACGCGATGAAGCTGCTGTGCCTAATGATTGCCAACGGCTTGGTCGGCTTGTCCGGCGCGCTGGTGGCGCAAAACAACAAGGTGGCCACGCTCGATATGGGCGCGGGTGGCATCGTGTTCGGTCTGGCGGCGGTGATCATCGGCGAGGTGGTATTCCAGCGCAAGTCGCTGCCCGGCAAGCTGATCGCCGCGGTGCTCGGCTCGATCATCTATCGCATGATTCAGTCCGTTGTGCTGCTGCTCAACTGGCCACCGGAGGACTTCAAACTGCTGTCGGCGGGCATCATCACGCTCGCGCTGGCGCTGCCCACGCTGACCAGCAAGCTCGATCCGTGGCTGGCGCGCACCGTGAAAAAGGGCGTATCGCCGGTGCGCAGGCAGGAAACGCTGGAGCAAGCCGACGCGGAGCAAGCCCCGCCGACCGAGGCGCAGGAAACGGTCTCACCGCCGCAGGCGCTGGACAGCGCGCTGCAAGTCGCGGGCATTTCGAAGGTATTCAACGCCGGTACGGTCAACCAGAAGCATGCGCTGGACAATGTAGAGCTGACGCTGGAGCCCGGCGACTTTGTGACGGTGATCGGCGGCAACGGCGCGGGCAAGTCCACGCTGCTCAATATCGTGGCCGGGGTGTTCCCGGTGGACGGCGGCGGCATCGCCATCGGCAGCAGCACCGTCACTGGCGAGCCGGAGCATAAGCGCGCGCGGCTGATCGGCCGCGTGTTCCAGGACCCGATGCTGGGCACTGCGCCGGGCATGACCATCGAGGAGAATCTGGCGATCGCCATGCGGCGCGGACAGCGGCGCGGCCTGAAACCCGCGCTGAAGAAGCAGGACCGCGACGCATACCGCGCGCTGCTGAAAACGCTGGATTTAGGGCTGGAGAACCGACTGAAAACCCGCGCCGGGCTGCTGTCCGGCGGTCAGCGCCAAGCGCTGACGTTGTTAATGGCCACCGCCACGCGGCCCAAGCTGCTGCTGCTGGACGAGCACACCGCCGCGCTGGACCCCAAGACCGC
>JAVBMF010000033.1:0-90547 GCA_031552735.1 Eubacteriales bacterium | reverse complement strand
TGTTGGTAAAGGGAATCCGCCGATACACCAGCAGACCACCCAGCAATACCAATAGTGGCATATTGTAAGCAGTATTGGCTTCTAGGTATTTTTCGGCGGCGGCAACCACCAGAGCCATATCCAACTGATCGTTAGTGTGCCGCATCGCATATACAAAGCGGGAGTTGGGCGTTATCTCATCGTTCTCCGCACAGAAGAACGGGTAGCTATCGATACCACCTTCCAGCGACATTTCCACCAGTGTGCCATCCGCAATCACCATGGCGGAATGGCTGACGGTGGAGTTCGTCAGCAGTGCGATGCCCTTGCTGACCCAGCTGCTATCAGCTTCAAAGATCAGAATATCGCCCGGCTGCAAGGGTATGCCGCTCATACTCCACCCCTCCTATTTCCCATCAAGTTACCATGCTTTTAACAAAAAAGGAACCCATTTTGTATGAACGACGCGTATAGCGTACAAACGACACAAAACTAGGTTGACACGGGTAAAAAAGCCGGGTACGCTTATCCGGAAAGACATAATATGGACATGCAAAAGAGGTGATTAGCACTTGGCAAAGGTTGAAACGGGCGGCAAAAAGCGCGCTCATCGCATCGGGATGTGCGCGCTGGCAGTGGTCGTACTATGCGGCGTAGTGCTTATGTATCTGACTTTTGCGTTCCCTTATGCGGCCAAGGGGGCACAGCCGCTTTTAACCGGCTGGCGCTATTTCACCGATGATGCGCCGGAACCCGTCAATTGGCCGGTGATTGATGGCTACATCCAAGTATCGCCGGGACGCTCCATCACGCTGATGCGAACGATGACAGAGGATATCCGGCCCGCATCGCTTCTGCTTCACTTGGATTTTTTGCAGGCAGAGGTGTCGCTGGGTGGCCGTGTGCTGTTTAGCAACGAGTTCGATCCACCGGGGGAGGATAAAGGGATCAGTGACCGGATTGTTGCGCTTCCTGATGGATACACCGGGCAGGAATTGACGGTGACGGTGTCCTCGCCCTATGAATTGTACAGCTTTTCACCGGATGTCATCTGGCTGGGAGACGCAGACGCGCTGCGGGCGAAAGTAATGGGAAACGCGTTTAGCAACGTTGCGATGATGGTGACGCTGGTGCTCAGCGGTCTTGCACTGATGGCCTTCTCGCTGGCTACCCGCGGGGGCTGGGATGGGTTCTTGTTTGGTGTGGCATCGGTGATCTATGGGCTGTGGTTGCCTGGGCAGGGTGGTGCGTATTTGGGTGCATTTTCGCCCAGGTTTGCTGCGCAGTTGCAATACGCCACTTTCCATCTGTATGTGGTGCCCATGCTATGGTTTTTGTGGATGCGGTGCAAACGAACGCGCCGCCCCGCGCTTATATTGGCCATCGTCTATTCCGCTATTTCGATTCCCATGATGGGGGTCATGTGCCTGGGGGTCATCGCGCCGCCGGATACCCTGGTGATCATGAACCCGGCGATCATCGGTGCGTCGCTGTGCATGTTCATGCTCTGTCTGATTGAATGGCTGCAAAAGAACCCCTTCTTCCGCATGACCGCGCCCGCTTTCCTGGCGCTGGCCTCTGTGGCTATTCTTTCGCTAATCGACATCCAAGGGTTTTATACGCCCAAGGACATCCTGAACGTGGGTGGGCTCCTTCTTTTGGTGGTGCTGGTGTGGGTGGATATCATACGTACATACCTGAATAGCCGCCGCCATCAAGCGGAGGAAATGCAGCTGCTACAATTAAAGGGACAAATGGCGCTGGAACAGTTTGAGGCTGCCGCCCAGCGCAACCACGAAACCCATCTGTTGCGCCATGAAATACGGCACCACTTGGCGGCGCTTTCGGTATTGCAGCGGGAGGGAAACCTGACGGGCATGGGACAGTACCTGGACAAGCTATCCATCCAGGCTCAGGTGCAAGATACTGTGCAATACTGCGTCCACCCGCTGGCCAACGCCATATTGACCCGGACGGCGGCAGACTGCGCACGCGAAGGCATCCGTTTTGCCTGCGAGGCTGATGTGCCGTCCGGTTTGCCTATTGAAGAGACTGACCTGGCCAGCCTCCTGCTGAACATGATTGAAAACGCGGTGGAGGCAGCCGTGCTTGTGCCGGAAGGGACACGCTGGATCACCATCAAGCTGGCACAAAAAGAAGGCTTCCTGGTAGTGAACTGCCAGAACGCTCGGGGAGGCCTTATTGAACAGGTGGGTGAACATTTCAAAACTACCAAGAGCGACACGCACCGCCATGGGTATGGTATCCCCGCCATGCGCCAGGTAGCCGAGCGCTACGGCGGCAAGCTTAATATCAACTACGACGATAACAGCTTTACCGTTAAAACCATTTTGCGGCTGGCAAGCTAATTGCCCAGGTATTCCGTGAAAGCGGACAATACATCTTCATAATATACCCGGCCCACGGGCAGCGATTGACCGGATTTCAGATCAACCGCCATCCGCGTCAAATCCCGAATTTGCCCCATGGACACCAAAAAGCTTTTATGGCATTGCGCAAAGGTTCCGGGGGGCAGCAACTTCCACACCTCGCGCAGCGGCATGGTCACTTCCATGTCGCGGTTTTTCGTGTGGATGATTACCACCCGCGCCAGAGACTCGATGTACAGCACACTGTCCACAGCCAGATGGGTCAGACCGCCCTTGATCGGGATGGAAATCGACGCAGGGCGGTAGTTCTTCTCGTAATCCCTTAGCAGTACCTCACGCAGCGCGTCTTTTTGCAGCGGCTTGATCAGGTAGTGAATGGGATAGACGCTGTACCCTTCCAGCGAAAATTCCTTGGAACTGGTCACAAATAAAATGCTGTTTGTATAGCCTGTGTCACGCAGTGTCTTTGCCAGTTGTATGCCGTTTTCATCCCCCAGCAGGATATCCAAAATGAGCACGTCGTACAATTTGGGCTGAGCTTCAAGTTGGTTGTGCAGGGTTTCAGCATTCATATAGCCGTCAATTTGGCAGGCAACGCCCGCCTCCCGCAATATGGAGGCGGTCATTGTTTTGGCATCATGTAGAAAAACTTGTTCATCATCGCAAACGGCAATTCTGTACATAGAATACACCTCGGAAGGGTTGATGGTTTCCTCATGGGTATTGTACACGGATTTGGGAGTGGAAGCAATGCGTTTGCGGGCTGGTGATGTGCTGTTATTGAAAAAGGCCGTCCCGGCGCTTAATGCACCCGGACAGCCTTCGCAATCAACCCATACCACGCATCCCGCGAAAGTGTATTTTACCTATTCTTTCCTTCTCCGCCATTCGTCAGTCCAATATGGACTGGCGTTTTTCTTTGCCCATTCATGCCTGTTCTACTCCCTTCGCGCTCTCCTGCGCCAATAGGGTGTTGTTTAGCTCTGCACAACCTTTGGACTCGCATTGGGACGCGCACACAGGTCAATCCCATCCTATGTGGAGGAATTTGGATATGGCGTGAATGGTAAAATTGCATTTTGTCTTTCCGGTAAATATGGTATGATAAATGTCAAAGAAGAGAGCCTCAGACAGGGAGTGTGTGTATGAAGTTTTCCCAAGCGTTTGCCCGGCGAGGATATCTATATAAGACGGTGCTCACGGTGGTGTTTATTTCGATATTGCCGATGATGGTCATTAGCATCGTGACATACACGAATATTTTGCATTCGGTCAACAGTGAGATCATCACAGCTAACGAGCGCCTTCTGCTCTTGACCAATAATGCCATCGAGTCAATTATCCAGCAAGTGCAGAACAACTGCCGCTTGCTCAAAGATGATTACGTTTTTAAAAATTTTCATGCGATAGAAAAACCGGTGGAATGGTTTGAAACCAATCGGGATTATAAGGAAAACCAAACACTGAAGGAACTGTATGACTACATCTCGACAAAGGGAAAAATATTTGATCGGCTTAGCGCCGAAAAGATGGGCAGTGCGTTTATTCAGTCGGTCTACTTCATCGATTATAAGAAGGATGTCGTTATCACCAGCGATCGTGAGATCATTCCGCAGGAGCAATTCTATGACGACGGCTTGTGGGATGTGCTTAGCAGCCAAGTAGTGCAACTGGGCATGGTGGAGCGCTCGGCAAAGGACAAGTTTGGTGTGAGCCAAGAGGTGCTAAGTGTCTACTATGGCTTGCGACAGCAGGGCGAAAGCCAAGTGTTTGTGATTAATCTGTTGCCGCAGGATTTTTATGCGTACCTCAGCGCAAACCTCTTTTCCAATAGCCAAGGGCGCATCATGGCCATTAAAGACCATAGAGCCGTGCTATCGCGGCAAGAGCTGCAAGCAGAGCAGATGGCGCCGATCTACGCGATGCTGCAGAATTGGGATAAAGAGGCGATGTTTGCTACGCAGACCGCATTGGACGACGGCACGTATTATGTGACAGGCATCTATTCGCAGCGCTTGCACTGGTGGACTGTCAGCTTGACGCGCACCAGAGATTTGTTCCGCGCGCAAAACCGTGTGTATAGCGTCTTTAGTTTTGTGCTTGTGGCGTTGACCACCCTGGTGATGGCCGCAATTCTCTTGTGGGCAATTTATTGGTACAAGCCGATTTCCAAGATTGTGGATAGCTTGCGCGGAGACCGCCAGGGCGAAAAGAATGAAATGCGCTTTATTCATGAAAACATCCAATGGGCATATCAACAGTGGGACAGCCTGGAGAAGAAAGTGGAGCAAATGCTGCCGGTATATAAGGAGCGATACATGCATGCGTTGCTCACCGGCAAGGGCGACTCTGGACAAGAGATATGGGATAAGCTGGCGTATCTGCATGTACCACTAAACGCCACTCCCTTTCGCGTGGCGGCGTTGCAGCTCAAGAATCTGTTTGGCGTGGAGGACAATGAGATTGCCAGCAGCGTGGCACAGAGCATGCGCGTGGAGGGACTGATTGCCAAGGCCTTCCAACCTTTTACAAAGCAATACTTCACTATGCAAGATGTCGTGGATCGTTATGTAATCGTGCTCAACGTATCCCCGCAACAAACCACGCAGATGTTCGCGTGTATCGAAAGATTGGTCAGCGATGTTGTGGCGGAGTTAAGGGTGTCTTGCTCGGTCGGCATCAGCAGCGCGCAAGCCGAGATATCGGACTTGCACGACGCGTATACACAGGCACAGCAGGCGCTATCCCATGCGGTGTTTGTGCCTGCCAACAGCATTGTGGACTTTGGTGATATTCAATTGTCTGATGCAAGCGCGAACCCCAAGACCATCCAGCCGCCAGCAGCGTTATTTACCGCAATTCGCGCTGGCAAGGAGCAGGCTGCAATCAGTATTCTGGGCGAGTATTTTCAGACGTTGCTCAAGGGGTATCCCAATCTCTCCCGTGCGAAGATCAATGACATTTTCTTGCGCTTGTTAAGCAAGCTCTTTGATATCGTCGAAGAGCTCAATCTGCGTGATGAGGAGATGTACCGCGTGCTCAACGATGTGACTGCCCAGCTCATCCACCACAACGAGGTGGCGGCTGTGGAGGGCATTGAGGTCGGCGTGCGTCATTTGACAAGCATTTGCCGCGAGCGCATGGAGAGCAAAGATGATTCTCGAGTCGCCCAGATGCTGGCCATCATCGCGTCCGACTATGCTAGAAAGGATCTTTCGCTGAGCAATGTGGCTGAGCGCGTAGAGCTAAACCCAGATTACCTTACGCGCGTGTTTAAAGATAAGACGGGAAAGACTTTTATCGAGCACCTGACCGCCATCCGCCTGCAGCGCAGCGTTGAACTCTTGTATGGCACCCATATGAAAATAAAGGACATCGCCGAAGCAGTGGGATAGGCTGCGTGGGAACTATCACCGACGGCGCGGTGCGTGATGTGGACGAAATGCGCAACGCGGGCTTCAAAGCGCTGGCGCGTCGCCTGTGCGTGGGGCATGCGTATTCCACGCCGGTGCGCTGGGGCTGCGAGGTGGAGGTGTTTGGCTGCAAGGTGCAACCCGGGCAACTCCTCCACGCTGATAAGCACGGCTTTCTGGCCGTTCCCCAGGAGGATGAGGCGCGTCTATTGGAGGCGGCGCGCTTTATGGATGACAACGAGTGCAACTCGGTGATCATCGCAGGCAGAAGCGGTGCGGGCAAGAGTTTTGACGAAATTCGCAGCCAGATATCCAAGGCAGGCATGGCATTCGGCAAGGCTGCCGAAAAGCAGTATGGCAGCAAGGGTGAATGGTAATGCGCGAAAGGAGGCGGTTTGATGAGGCAGTTTGCGTTGAATCAAATTCGCGGGGTGATTCCGGCGTTGATCACCTGCTTTGACGAGCAGGACGCACTAGATGAGCAACGCCTGCGCAGCGTGGTTCGCCATCTGATGCGTTATGCCATCGGCGGATTGTACCTGGCGGGCACGACCGGCGAAGGGCTGATGATGACCACGCAAGAGCGCATGCGCGTCGTTGAAATCACAGCCGAGGAAACCGGCTGCGATATCCCGCTGATTGTGCACGTCGGTGCGATGTCTGTGAAAGAAGCCAAGCAGCTTGCCCAGCACGCACAAGCCGTTGGAGCGCACGCGATATCCTCCATCCCACCGACATACTACAGATTCTCCAACGATAGAGTTAGTATGCCCGCCCTCCTCACCGAAACCGCCATGAGCTTTGCTCACTTCCCGCTCGCAAACCTCCCGCCGCTTTCCTGCCGCACAAACTGCGGTTTTCGCGTCAGTCGGAGGGCAGGCATAACACACTAGACTTTGCTGCGCAAAATCGTGTGCCAAAGGGTGGCTGAAGCCCCCTTTGGAAACCCCTGGTTTCAGAGAAAATGGATAGCCATTTCTCTAAAACCTTCAAAACGAAGCAATGCTGTCCGCTTCACCTTTGCAGACAGCATTGCTTTGTTTTGCTTTTCGCTTGCTTCGCAAGCGGACGAAGTACAGCGTGCGCTTTCCAGAGACATCTCGTGGTTCACTTGAACCAATTCTACAAAATTCAAAAAACGAGTTGCGATGTTTTTTATTTTGAGTTACAATAAACGCATCTGAATGGGAGGTTATTTCAATGAAAGATGTGGGGAAGCGATTTAGAGCCCTGCGCGAAGGTGCGATGCTCTCGCAAGCGAAAATGGCAGAAGTGCTTGGCTCCAATCAATCAAACATCAATCGTTATGAGAACGGTCAGTCCACACCAACTGTCGCGCTCTTTCGTGCATACGCAGATTATTTTGATGTATCGATGGATTACATTTTTGCTCGAACAGAAAAACCACAAGGAGAGCTGTATGAATACAAGCGGAATGTCTCCATTGACAATCCGCATATGCGCCAGTTCATCGAGATGTGTTTTGACCCGGAGTCCCCTGTGAGCGAAAAGATGAAAGAAACGCTCTTTCGGATGATGGCGGAGGTGAAGAAATGAGCAAGCTTACCGCCCCGGAATATAAACGATTTGAAGATATCAAACACACTCGCCCGGATGGAAGTGAATTCTGGTTAGCGCGCGAGCTCGCTCCCGTTTTAGACTATTTGAAATGGGAGAACTTTGCAAAGGTCATTGATCGCGCGATGCTGGCCTGCATAAACAGCGGTTTTGAAATCACAGATCATTTTCCTGACATCAGGAAAATGATCGATACTGGCAAAGGGGCAAAAAGAGAAATCAAAGACTTCGAACTGTCGCGCTACGCTTGTTACCTTATCGTTCAAAATGGTGATCCGCGCAAAGAAGTGATTGCCCTTGGCCAAACGTATTTTGCGATTCAGACCTATCGGCAGGAGATCGCCGACAAGTTCAATCAGCTTGACGAGGATAATAAGCGACTCGTTATCCGCGGCGACATCAAGCAATGGAATCAAATGCTCGCAGAGGCGGCGCATGATGCCGGTGTGATTACCAACGAGGAGTTTGCTATCTTTCAAAACGCGGGCTATATGGGCTTGTACGGCGGCATGACCGTTGATGATATCCACGACAAGAAAAACCTATCCATCCGCGAAAAGATACTGGACTACATGAGCAGCGAAGAACTGATCGCCAACTTGTTTCGCATTTCCCAGGCAGAGAGCAAGCTGCGGCGCGAAAACGTCCAGGGCGCAGATGCAGCCAGTGATGCTCACTATGTTGTTGGGCGCGAGGTTCGGGCGGCGATTGAGCGTGTCGGCGGTGTCATGCCGGAGGATTTGCCAAGGCCGGAAAAGAGCATATCACAAATTGAGCGCGAGCAGTTGAACGCACTCAAGCAAAAGAAGAAACCATTGATGCTAGACGAGTAATTATGGCGAATTCGCCCTAATTAGAAGGATGTGACAAGATGAAAGCTGTGATTTATGCCCGCTATTCGAGCGACAATCAGCGCGAAGAATCCATCGAAGGCCAGCTTCGCGAGTGCAAAGAATTTGCCGAGCGGCAGAACCTCACCATCATCGGCAGCTATATCGACCGGGCGCTATCGGCGAAAACCGACGAACGGCCTGAGTTTCAGAAGATGATTTCCGACAGCGGCAAAAAGCAATTTGATGTGGTGCTGGTTTGGAAGTTGGATCGGTTTTCCCGTAATCGGGTGGACTCAGCTACTTATCGCGCGATTCTCCGCAGGAACGATGTCAAGGTAGTTTCCGCAAAAGAGAATATCTCCGAGGGACCGGAGGGCATTATCCTCGAAGCCATTCTTGAAGGGATGGCGGAATACTATTCGGCGGAACTGGCCGTGAAAATCAAACGTGGGCAGACGGAAAACGCCTTGAAGTGCCGATACAATGGCGGCTTCATTCCCTTTGGGTATCAGGTGAATGCGGACAAGCTATTCGAGCCCGACCCGCTGACCGCGCCCATCGTGCGCGAAATCTTTGAGAAGTATGCTGACGGGCAGACCGTCGCCGAAATCAGCGAGGCGCTGAACAGCCGCAGCGTTTTTACCAACAACAAATACAAGTACACCAACAAGAGCAGCATGCACAATCTTCTCAAAAACCGGCGCTACTTAGGTGAATATCGGCATGGGGATCATGTCGTGCCGGACGGGATGCCCGCCATTGTGTCGCCGGAGCTTTGGGACAGGGTGCAAGCCCGTATGGAGAAGAACCGGCATGCGCCTGCGTCCGCCAAAGCACCGGATGAATTTATACTGACCACCAAACTCTTTTGTGGGCACGACGGTGTTTTCATGGTTGGAACCAGCGGCACCAGCAAAACCGGGAAAGTACATCACTACTACAAGTGCGGCAACGCCATTTACAAGAGGTCCTGCGACAAGAAGGCGGTTCGCAAAGACTTTATCGAGCGATACGTAGTGGAGAAGACCAAGGAACTGGTGCTGAACGATGAGGCCATCGAGCGGCTGGCAGAGAGAATTGTGGCGCTGCGGAAAAAAGAGAACTCCGTACTGGCGGTTCTGCAAAAGCAGCATGATGAAGTTGCCAAGGCAATTTCCAACCTGCTTGACGCCATTCAGCAAGGCCTGTTTAATGCCTCGGCCAAACAGCGGCTGGACGATCTGGAAGCCCGTAAGATGGAATTGGAGATCAGCATCGCGAAAGAAAAGATCGAGAAATCCATGCTGACGCACGAAAAGGTGGTTCACTGGCTGAGCCGGTTCAAAGATGGTGACATTGATGATCCTGCGTATAGGAAGCACCTAGTCGACGCTTTTGTGAACTCCGTTTATCTATATGATGACAAAGCTATCCTCAACTACAACAGTGAGGCAGGTGCAAAAACCGTAACGTTCAACCAAATAATGGGTTCGGATTTGGACGCGGGCGCTCCGCCACACCCTCGGAAAGCATTGTGCTTCCGGGGGTTTTTGCTTGCTGCTCGGAATCGTTCCCCTGCTCATGCATCAAAGTGCATTCAATAAACCACGAAAACCGCGCCGCAACCCGTGCAATCTTCGTTTTGAAACGCTCTCTGGAAAATGTTATAATAAGCCAAAGCATGCGACCGACTTGGAAAAAAGCGGGGGATGGATGGATGAAGGAACAGCGGACGACAACTAGCTTGCTGCGTACGATTTCTCAAGCCCCTATGCTAAACCAGGCGCTGGAGAGCAAAGCCGAAGAAGTTACGCTGGATGGACATCTGCAGGCGCAGCTCCAGAAATCCGGCGTTTCCGCATCCGTGCTGATGCAGCGCATGCTGGTCAGCAAGCCTTTTGTGTATCAGATATTGAACGGCACCCGCAAGCCCGGACGCGATATATTGCTGCGCATGGCGCTGGCGCTGGAGCTTTCGCTGGAGGAGACGCAGCGTTTGTTGACGGTTGCCCAGCGGGGCGTGCTGTATCCGCGCGTGCGCCGGGATGCGGCACTCATCTATGCGGTGCAGCATCACTACACATTGACGGAAACCGATGAGGCCCTGCGATCCATCGGTGAACAGCCGCTGCTGGACATGACAGAATGAGAAAAGAGTGGCATGCGTATGGAAGATTTCGGTGCGTATATGGATGCCTTCGATCAGGAAATGACGCGGGAGCCTTTGTGTACGGTGGCGGGACGGATGTATACGGTTCGCTCGTTGCTGCATGAGGGTTCCATGTGCCAAGCGTTTCTCGTGGGAAACGAAGCGGGAGATACCTTCGTTTTGAAAATTGGCCGCGATTATCGGCGGCAGTTGTTGCGAAACGAGTATGCGCTGCTTTCCGGCCTGAAGGATGCATGCTTTCCCCGCGTCAAGGCGATAGAGGAGCAGGGGAATCGCACCTTGTTGCTCAGAGAATATGTGCCGGGAAAAACGCTGGCCGCCTACGCCGAAGAACATAAGCTCACGCCATCGGAAATCGTTCGATGGACGATGCGGGCGTGCGACATCATCTCCAAATTGCACCGGCAGACCCCGGCTATCGTCCATCGCGACATCAAGCCGCAGAATTTCATCGTGACGCCGGAGAATCGGCTGGTGCTGATTGATCTGGACAGTTGCCAGAGAATTGACCCGATCAAGGACGCGGACACGCAGCTGCTCGGCACGCTGACCATCGCCGCGCCGGAGCAATTTGGCGCGCGGCGCAGTGATACGCGCACGGATGTATTCGGCATCGGCATGCTGAGCCTGTATTTGATGACCAATGATGTGCGGGTGGACGGCTTGCAAGCTTGCGACGCGCCATTGTGGCTCAAGCAAATCATCCGCCGCTGCACGCTGTTTGATCCGGACCGCCGCTATGCGTCCATCGAGCAACTGTATCGCGCGCTGCATCGCGCACAGCATCGCCTGCGCAAATGGGTTTTGTTGGCTGTTGCGCTGCTGCTTGCGGGCGGTATTGCGATGCAAGTGAAGCAGGCGCAAGATCAGCGCGCGGCGGAGCTTGCCCGCAGCGACGCACAGCAAGTGTATATCAACGTGCCGCTGATCGCGCAGGCAGTCGCGTATCGGCTGGGTGCGCCATGGTCGACGAGTGCCTTTTTGCGCGGGGACTTGCGCAAGGTCGATGCGCTGATGATCGGCGGCGATGTGCCCTATGATGTGTGGGGCGATGTGGCATACCGTGTGCAGGAAAAAACGCTGTTCACACAGCTGGGGCAGCGCGTCGACGGCGGGCCGATCCGGTATGTGGACGATCTGCGCCAGTTGCCCAACCTAAAGCAGTTGTCTTTATATAAGCAGCGCATTAGCGATATCAGCCCGCTGAAAGGATTGTCGCTGACGCACCTGGCGCTGGCGGAAAACCCGATTGCGGATTTCTCCGTGCTGTCCTCCCTGCAGGATCTGGTCTTTTTGGACGTGTGCGCGACCAACATCGCCGACGTGTTTGCGCTGACCGGTTGCGCCAAGCTTGCGTCCGTGCGCCTGCTGGACACCGATGTCACCGATATCACACCGCTTGCGACACTGCCCATTGAAGAGCTGCATCTCGATTATGCAAGCTTGGGCGGCGGCCCGGCTGCACTGATGCAATTCCCCGCGCTGACCCGTCTATGCCTAGCCCATGCGCCCATTGGGACGCTGCCGTCCATCGCCCGTTTTACGCAGCTTCAGTCGCTGGCGCTGCCCCAATATGAGGGCTACAGCCTCGACATTTTTCGCGACATGCAGGCCCTTCGCGCGCTGGATGTATCCGGCGGCAAGCTGGAATCGCTGGATGGCGCGGAGAAGCTGACCGCGCTGAGGACGCTGATCATCGACGGCAACGCGGTTTCGGACCTGTCGCCGTTGTTTGCCTTGCCGCAATTGGAGGAGCTCGATATCGCGCATACGGCGGTAACCGACTATCGGCAACTGCTGCAAATCCCCTCGCTCAAGCGGCTGACCGTGGATCGAACGCAGAGCCTGTACATCCGAAAGGGCGGTGCGCAGTGGCCGTTTGACATCGCGACAATACCCTGACGGCGCTTGGGAGAAAAACCGCCCAAAGTATGCAGCTTGCAGACCAATTTCCCTGCGCGCTTTGCTATACTGGCGTCAAGCAAAAGCGCATACGCAGGAAGGGGTTGACCTCATGAAAAAGGTAGTGGCGTTTCTTCTTTCGGTTCTGTTGATGCTCTCGGCGCGGCCGCCCGCGATGGCGGAGAGAACCGGCGAAGTCCCCGAGGACGAGTTGGAGCGGGCGATTTGGTACGGCTTCGTGCCCGAGAATTTGCAGGGCGATTACGACAAGGCCATCACTGCGGCGGAGTACTGCACGGTGATCGCCCCGATGATTGCGTTCTATGATGCGTCCAAGTCGGACGCCTGGCGCAGGGTATCCGTGCTGGCCCGACAAGCGTCGGAGGAGATCACCCGGGACCAGGGGATGCTGATCCTATTCCGTGCGGCGCTGGCCATGGATGCCGCCGAGCTTGACGGGGACCGGATGGACGAGAATGAACAGATGCGCGATAAGATGCCAGAGCCATGGGACGATTTTTCCTGGCAGTATCGCTGGTTTCCTGACTGGGAGGAAGTCGCGCCCGATCCGTGGAGTGTGTTCCAGGGGAACTATGCGACGACCGCTTATTCTTTTTCATTTTTGAAACTGTCGGGCGTTAGTGGACAGACATTTTTTGACTACGATGAGGCGAGCAATTCCATGCGCGTCAAAGATCCTCTCACCCGCCGCGAGGCCATTTTGTCGGTCGTCCGGCTGTATGAATCGACCGAGATTGGCGTGAAAACATGGTGGAACCTCGTGACCGGCGCGGGCGAAGCGCCGGAGGCGACGGCCGCCCCGGAACCGACCGCAAGCGAGGGAGCCGATACCGGCTCCCTTCTCGCATCTACGGCCGCGCCAACGCCGCAGCCGGAGCAAGACCCCGTGGTGCCAGGCGAGCTAGAAGATGCGCTTGCGCTGGGGCTGGATGACAAGATCAGCGACGACCAGATGACCTACCAGAGTTATATCGCCATGCTGGACCGGCTGGTGGAGATCGCCGACGCCTCGCAGCTTGACACCTGGAAAACCAGGTACCCATGGGCGCGGGAACTGGATACGCCGATTGATCGTAGCACCGGCATGTACCTGACTTACTGCGCGGCCGAGACGCTGGGTTCCGAGTACACGCAGTTTACGCCTGATTGGAGAATCCACGAGAAGATAGGCGAAAGCGTCTGGGACAACTACACCATTGACTGGGATATATTTACCGACGCGGCAGAGGAAGTTCCCTACAGCGGAATGGCCGGGTATAATCGGTTTGTCTCAGGGTATTTTTTCTCCTTTCAGCAATATGCGCGCAGGAGTGGTAATCCGCTTTTCGATTATGATCCTGCAAGCAACAGCATGCGCCCCACCGATCCCTTCAAGCAAAAAGAAGCGCTGCTGGCGCTGGCGCGTCTGTACGATGCGCGCGAAATGCCCCCCACTTATGTGCCCATTGCAGAAATGGAGACCTATGACAAATTGCTGATCCCCGATACGCTGTTGGCGCAATCGGCTCGCTTGCCGGAGCCAACCTTGACCAAGCTGCCCTATTATACGGGTCTGCATTACGAACGGATCAAGCCGGGCGCGCATGATTACCGAATAAAAGATTTTCAATTGCTGGCGCAATGGGGTTTCAACTATGTCCGCTTGGATGTCGCATACTTCAATTTCTTTAATGAGGATGTTACGCAGGCCAATATCGCAGATTTCCGCAGACTGGACACAGTCATCCGGTGGGCCTTGCAGTATGGGCTGCACATTTCGATTCAGTTTTCGGAATATCCTGGCCATTTGACGGGATATAACGAAGAGGAAAAGGTGCACGCGCCGGATGTCGATTTCTATACCAATGAAAAAAAGCAGCAGCTGACCTGTGCGCTATGGGCGGCGGTTGCTAAGCGCTATCAAGGCATCCCCAACAATACGTTGTCGTTCATGTTTAACCATGAGCCCATGAACTCCGCCAGAACGACCGCCACCAAGGTACCTGCCTATACGGATAAGGACATCGAGCGCGCATCCAAGGCGGTGGTTGCCGCCATCCGTGAGGTAGATCCGGATAGATTCCTGTTTTACGAGACGAAATTTGACATCGAGCCCGACGCGTTCATGGCCGACGCCGGGGTGGCGCAGGGATCGTTTTATGCGTTGAACAACTTCGTCTACTGGAACCTGATTACGGATTTTGAAGTATCGGCCGGACTGCAACCCAATTGGCCGTATTACTCGGTTCCCCAAGATATCAACGCGGGTCGCCCGGTTCGGCTGGAGGGATTCCTGCCCAAAGGGACGCGCGTGCTGGTCCGACGCTTGAGCGACGATAAGAACAGCGGAACGCTCGTCGCAAGCGCGCAGGGAAAAGAAATCGCGAAGAAAACCTTCACAGCAAAGACCAGGGAAATTGATTTCACATTGGAGAACGACGTGTCCGCGCTGGACTTGAAGATCACAAAGGGTGGGTTAAGCTTTCGCAGCATCAGCGTATTTTTGCCCGAAGAATACGCGACCGATAAATACTATTACCCAGGCCAGGAGGAATTTGCACAGTCTTTCACAGAGATTGTGCACACCTCCGAAATCGAAATTCGGGGACATTGGACAGACGGCTATGGGTCTTTCTCCGATACGAAGGATCCGCGGCTGCTCAAGCAGTCATTCAAACTTGACGATCAGAAAGCATCGGTCATCACCATCCATCAGGACGGCACATTTACCACCAACTATGGCTGTACGCGCGAAACCATGCGAAAAGCGGTGGCCACCTATGCGGCGCAACTCAAAGAATTGGGGGCGGTCGGCATGAACGTCGAGCTGGCGCAATTCACAATCCCCGCGCCGGCCACCTACCGCTATATGGACGACGTGCTGGCCGCCTTCAAGGAGTACGGCATCGGCTGGTGCTGGTACAACGCAGGCGCGTTGTTTGATGGGTGGATGACCGGCGCAGAGACAGAAGTGATGGACGGCTACAACGTGGATGTGGGCTTGCTGCGCATCCTGCAAAAGTATCAGTAGGGGCTACGGGGCGTCGGGCGAAACCACAGGAGATAGTTCTTACCCAAGATGGCGGAAATTATCACGCCGAGGGGAACCTGGTAGAGCGTTGTGGGCAAGGAATCTGGCTCCATGGCCGAGTCGGAGGTTTCGACCCGGTATACGTGGAAAACAACATGGTGCTATATACCGGGTATGGATACAACCACGGCTGCCTGTGTCTGGAGGTGGGCATTTCTGTGGGCGAGCTGCCAGAAAAAGGCCGAATCGATGGTTTGTATGTGAACAACAACATCGTGTTTATGTCGCGAGGCGTGCTGTTCTCTACCTTTGCCTATCCGGAAGGCAACCTGCACCTCAACGGCAACCGGTATTTCTTCAAGTAGTGTCGGCTGGGAAATGCGTATCGGTGCGTAGCCGTTTGCGCGGCCATGAGTGAAAGCGAATCGAGAAAAAGGCAGTCCTGACGCAATGCGGCGTCCGGACTGCCTTTGCAATCAACCTAGGCAAATGTTCTTTTCTCAATGCAGGGCACGCTTTAACACCCCGGTATCCGCGCGCCCACCTGTGCATAGGGGATGGGGAAGGTGGGAATGCCCGTGGCATAGGGCGCGATTTCGGCTTGCTGGAAGTAGATCACTAGGGCCTCGGGCGTTAAGTAAAAGCTTTCGGGATTGAAGTATTGGCGTACTAGGGCTTGGCTGTCGTCAAAGTAGGTATTGGGCTGCAGCGCGTTGCGAAGATCGATTTCCGCCACGATGGCGTTTTCCAGCGCGCCCACATAATAGGTGCCGGGCTGAAAGAGCGCGGAAAGCGGAATCCGCTGCGCGGTGAGGGCGTTCCAGGTGTCGGATGTGCGCAGGGTGTTGCCGTGGGCACCGCCGGTGTACTGATACTCGTCAAAGTACAGGCTGAGCACGCAGTTTTGCCCATAGGTAATTTCAAAGGTGCGAAGGAACTCGTAGGGCGAAAAAGGCAGGCCCTGGTCGCGGTGGGTCTGGTAATCGGCCACGGCGTCGGAATAGTAGGTTGCCTGAATGGTATGGGCCAGATACTGCGCCTGCTGTCGGTATTCGGCATTGATGCGGCGCAAGGATTCCATGGGCGTGTAAGAAACGAACTGAGGGTACTCGATGCGGTATGTAAGGACGGTTTGGCCGGCGAATTTCCGCTCGTCCGCAAAGGAATTGGTGACGGCGTAGACCTCATGTGACATTGTAATCCCTCCTCCAGTACCATACGCTTAGGAGGTGTGGGGTGTTCCATCCGCCAAATCCACCCGGGCATCACCGCACCCATTTGCCACACGCCGTCATCCGCGATGGGGCGACCGCAATGATCCGCAATAGAGGGGGGATGCGGTGGAAGACGGTATGCATAAGCATGAAGTGCCCCCTGTGCCGGAGACCAAGGCAAGGCGAAGACCGGCAACGCGAAAGCGAGACCCAAGTAAGTGGCATGGGCCATCATCCTTAACGAGGCTGCCCCGGCAATGCGTCAGGGCAGCTTCTTGATTCAAGCCGTCCTGAGCCTATTCGTCTTCCAGAACCGCCTTTACCCGTCCCACCGCGTCACCCTCTTTCAGCATGACCTTGATCCCATGCGGGTGAAAAGTGCTTTTCGTCAAAATGCGTTTGACGTGACCGCGCGTAAGGGCGCCCGTCCCCTGATCCTGCTTTAGCACAATGTCCACCTGCGCCCCGATTGTGATCTCGCCGCGGTTCTGCCCGCTCATTCGATCCCCTCCAATAGCAGTTGCTCGAACGTCCGCTCAAAGGCGGCGTCTTGCTCCGCCGTTCGTTTGGCAGGGCCGCGCAGTCTGCCCCCTCCACGGCGAATCTTCTGGGCTGTATGCCGCGCCAACAACAGCGCGTCGATATTCTGGTCGCTATAGATCATGCCGTTCTGGCTGATCGGAACCGCCCGCTTTGCCAAGCACATCGCCGCCAAGCCGTAATCCTGCGTCACCGCCACATCGCCGGGCTGCAACAGATTGACCAACGCAAAATCCACGCTGTCCGCCCCTTTGAAACAGTGATCGTCATTGCGCCCTGCTTTTCAAACACATGCGCCGTATCGCATAGGATCACGCACGGGAGGTTATGTTCTCGGGCGATTCTCACTGCGGCATCTACAACCGGGCAACCGTCCGCGTCGATATAAACCGTCATTGTCTCTCCGATCTCACGCTGTTCCGTCAATATGAAAAGCGGCGTTTCCTAGTGACATTCTACCACGGCAAAAAGCAATAGGCAATTCGGTTTACGGCATCGGCCGTCTGCGCCCCACCATTCGGGCGGGCGCTTTTTCATACCCCCAGAAAGGAGCCATCCATGAAGAAGCTGGAAACCCTGACCTATGAAAACACCTTGGGCGAGAGAGCGACCTTCTCCGACGCGGACACCTGCTGCCCGCAGGAAATGAAAGGTCGGAAGGCCGCGCGGCAGTTTCAGTAGATTGCCAGGGTGCTGGGATGATCCGTTGCCCTCGCAATCTGGGTATGCTATACTCATGCCGTGGCACAATGGCACTCTTATGGATGGGGGATCATGAAATGGAAAAGCTCTTTGATGAAACGTTTGCCTGTGAAGATATTGCTTGCCGGAATATTTGGTATGGGTATATCGAGTTCTATAGGGATGGCGAGTATGGTAAGGAAATCATACTGGATGAGCGCCTTAGCAACAATATTTGTGCAACTGTCCAGGGTAATCTATCGGAGGATATGAAACCCATCCCCACACAAACCAATTGGTATTTGTACGGAAAAACCACGGCGGAGGATGCGATTGGCGATCATGTTCGACCGACGATTATGATTCGTGAGAAAGCAGGGTCGTTTTCAACCCATATCAATATCAGCGATCATGATTTTGCTGTGAACCTGGATGCGGTTCTGGCATTTAAATCGGATTTGGAAAATCGGCTGGCAAAGCGCTGATCCACTGATAAGATGCTTGGAGATGATATCGTTGATTCAATACAGGCCAGCAACGGTTGACGATGCGCAAAGCGTCAAGGATATTGCGAGGCGTGTTATCAAAACGAATTATGTATCGTTTTTAGGGGCAGACGCCACAACTGCTTTTATTGAGAGCGGAATGTCTGACAACGAAATTGATACGGGACTGGATCATTGCACCCTTCTGATCCGCGATGAGCAAATCATTGGCTTTGCAATCACAAATGCAGCCGTTTTGCATCTGATTATGATGGATCCGCCCTTTCAAAACGCGGGGTATGGTTCGAAATTGCTGGCGCATGTTGAGAACGCACTTTTCGACAGATTTGACCGTATACAGCTGCAGACATTCCAAGAAAACGCGTTGACGGTTCAATTCTATTTGAAGCACGGATGGAGCATCTGCCATCAGGAAGAAGTGCCTGAGCTCAATAAAACCATGCTGCATTTTGTAAAAGCGAGAAACGAATAAGCGTAGGGGGAACATGGATGAAGATCGAGGCAACCACGATCGATGCGTTCTTTGTGAAATCCGGTGTGCATGAAGATGTCCTAAGGCAGACCGATGATTTCATTTGCCGACAGCTCCCCATGCTGGATAGAAAGCTCTATATTTCCGATACGCAGTGTACCCTTGGCTATGGTGAGATTCCGTACAAGAATACATGCTATTCGGGAACCCTTCCCATCCTGGCCATTGCTCCGCAGAAAAACAACATCAGTCTGTACGTGATGGCATGGAAGGACGGCAAATCGCTAGCGGAAACCTATGCTGGCAAACTCGGCAAGACATCCAACGGCAAGGGGTGTATCCGTTTCAAAAAGTTTGCCGATTTGGATCTGGAGGGGCTTGCGAGCTTGCTGGTGGACGTTCTTCCAATTTATCAATCCATCAAAAGCAAAGAAAACCAATAAGGGTTTATTGCAAGCGGCAGCCGCCTATCTTGTGCCCGCGCCCTGCCGGATGGCCGGGCGTTTTTACATGCCCCCAGAAAGGAGCCGCCCATGAAGAAACTCGAAGCCCTGATCTGCAAAAACGCCCTGGGCGAGAGCGTGACCTTCTCCGACGCGGACACCTTCTGCCCGAAGGAGGTTGCAAAAGTGCATTTTGCTGGTTCTTTCTTCCCTGCCACATTCAAAGAAAGCGTTGATACAATATGCGCCGGTCGAAATGAGTGACTTTTGTTGTTTGTTCGGAACAAAAGATTAGGAATAAAGCGATACAAAGCGGCGCACATGGAAACGCAACATTAGGTTTCCAGTGCGCCGCTTTGCGATTTATGCCACCCGTTGTCTGCTCGTGCGCCATTTCGTCAACATGCTTTTGATGGCGGTGTATTGGCGTGCAACTAATCTTCTTTGCCTTTCAGAAAGCGCTCGAGTGTGCCGACCAATTCGGATACATCAACTGGCTTGCTGATGTGACCGTTCATGCCCGCGTTGATGCATGCCTCCGCATCCTCTCTGAAAGCGTTTGCGGTCATGGCGACAATCGGCACGGACGCGGCACGCTGCGTGCCGAGTGCCCGGATTTTTCGCGTGGCAGTGATGCCGTCCATCAGGGGCATCTGCACGTCCATGAAGATCATATCGTATTTATCCTGGTTTTCACTGAACATGTCCAGGGCGATTTGGCCGTTTTCCGCGCAATCAATGTTGATTTTTGTTTCGTCCAATAGCGTGACGACAATTTCGCGGTTGATTTCGATATCCTCGACCAGCAGCAAATGGCGCTGCCGAAAGGTTTTCGTAAACCGCTCATTGACGGTTTGCGGCGGGTCCAGCGCCTTTTTATCAATGACGAGCTCGTGGATGGCGTTTAGCACGGAGGATTGGAAAAGCGGCTTCTGGATAAATCGCATGATGCCCGCTTCCCGTGCCTCCTTTTCAATGGTGTTCCAATCCGAAATGGAAATCATGATCACATGGACGCTTTCACCTGCCAAAAGGCGGATGCGGCGTGTGGTTTCGAGACCGTCCATTTCTTCCATCAGGTAGTCAACAAAAACAATCTGATAGGGATTGTGCTGATTGACAGCGGAGCGAACGCTGTCAAGCGCCTCCTCGCCGCTGTGCGCCACATCGCAGTGAATCCCGAACTGATCCATCATGCGTTGGAAGTAGTCCAAAACCGCTTGATCATCATCGACAACCAGCACGCGGATGGCGTCGTACACAGATTTGTCAAAGACGCTGCGCTTCGCAGGCTGATGATCAAGGGCTATTCGGGCCGTAAAGCAGAAATTGCTGCCCTTGCCAAGTTCGCTTGTCACGCCGATCGAACCGCCCATCAGCTCAACAATCTTTTTGGATATGGAAAGCCCAAGGCCAGTTCCTCCGAATTTATTCGTGATATCAATCTCTGCCTGCTCAAAGGATTCAAATATTTTCGCCATTTGCTCAGGCAAAATGCCGATACCGTCATCAATGACTTCGCATTGCAGCGTGCAGGTGTCGCTAGATTTTTCCAGACAGCGTATTTTCAGCGTGACGTTGCCATGATCGGGCGTGAACTTCACGGAGTTTGACAGAAGGTTTGTAATCACCTGAGAAAGCCGGAGCTCATCGCCGATCACGTCGTGGGGCATCGCGGTATCTATATTGACAAACAGATTGATCTTCTTTTCCTCGGCCTTCACCGAAACGACATCGGTTACGGTTTTCAGCATTTTCTCAAGGTTAAAGGGTTCCGCGCGCAGTTCCAGCTTATTGGCTTCGATTTTTGATATGTCCAGAATATCATTGATCAGGGCAAGCAAATGTCGAGACGCGTCACTGATCTTGTCCAGGCAATAAAGCATTTTTCCGGGATCGTTCGATGTCTGGCCGATCTTTGTCATGCCGATGATCGCGTTCATAGGGGTGCGAATTTCATGGCTCATGTTCGCCAAAAAGACGCTTTTGGCAGCTGCGCTGTTTTCCGCGTCGGCCCGCGCCTTTTCAACCTCTGCCATCATCGCCTTGTGCTCCCGCAAATCCCGGAAGTACCCTGCCACACGGGAACCGCCCTTGTACGCGACCTTGACCAGCGTAACCTCAACGGGCAAAGCCTCGCCCTCACGATTCTTGTGCATCCATTCAAAGGTGCACTTGCCTTCCCGCAGGGCGCTTTGGATAAAATGCTCGTGCTTGTGCGCGGAGCTGATCCCGTCCGGCTGGTATTCGGGCGAGAACTCGAGAAAATGGTCGGCAATCTCCTTTTTATCCTTGACTTTGAAGAACTTCAGCGTGGCATCGTTCGCCTCGATCAGTCGAAGCGCATCATCCCAAAAGGTAAAGCCTATCGGCGTTGCGTCTATCATGATGCGGTTGAGCTCGTCCGCCTCGCGCGCCTTTGCCTGCGCGGATAGTTCCGCGCGCATGTCGCGTATATATCCCATAATTCTGTAGCTGTCTTTGTACGCAACCTTTTTGAGCGTCACCTCGGCGGGCAGCGGCTCACCAGTCAGCGTGCGGTGCATCCAGCGAAAACTTGCCTCGCCTGTTTGCACCGCTGTGCGGACATATTCAACCGCCAGTTCATCGGCAGGGCGTCCGCAAGGCTGCACAGGCGCGGACATCTCAAAAAACTTTTCGCAGTACTCCTGCTTAGAGGCGCACTGAAACAGTTTCACAGCCGCCTCGTTGCAGTCAATCAGCTCCATTTTATCGTTCCAAGCATCTATCGCGAGCGGGCAGGCTTCAAGCATCAGCTTGTTTCTTTCCTCCGCTTCTTTTGCCGCGGCTTCCTGTTCGAACCTTGCCGTCATATCTCTGGCGATACCAATCAAACCGCATACCTCGCCGTCTATGACCAGCGGGGTTTTAACCGTTTCCACCAATTTTTTCGATCCATCAGCATAGGTGATCCATTCCTCGATGGATTCGGGTTTGTTGCCGGACATCACACGCTTGTCCGCTTGGATGAACAAAGCCGCCATGTCTGGGTCGATGTTGAAGATTTCCATATCGGTTTTGCCGATCAAATCCACTTCTCGGCAATTGGCAAAACGCGCAAAGCTGGGATTACAGCCGGTATACCTGCCCTGTATATCCTTGTAAAAAATAAGGTCTGGTATGGTATCCCGAACTACTTTTAAGACGGCACTGGCGCGGCTCACGATGCATCCTCCTAACACGGCGCTGATATGTGACGAATGATTTATACTGGAAACAATTATCTCTTTTTCAGATGGAACTAGATCGAATAAACTATACCAAAAAACGACAAGAAAAGCAAATGACGCCCCATAAATCAGGCGGATGCGCATGTGGCGATAGCTGCGGGAAAAATGGAAATTTTTTTGCTGTAACCATAGTGAAAAGCAGGTGGTATTCATAGTACAATAGACAGACAGGAAGGATATGGGAGCATACATCGAACACATCACAACAAAAAGGGGCATGTCCTATGCCGGAAAATTTGCTTACGCAAGAACTGCTCACCCAATGGATTGAGACGTACAAGGACATGGTGTATCGCATCATCATCAGCAGGGTCAAGCACCCGTCAGATGCGGACGACATTTTTCAGGACGCTTTTGTGAAGGCCGTACGCTTTGGCCAAACGCTGGTGGGCAAGGAGCCGGAGCATGTCAAGCACTGGCTGATCCGCGTGACGCTGCAACAATGCGCCGCGTGGTTTGGGCGCGGGAGGCGCGTCGAAGCAGATTCATATGAAGAGAATCTGGAATCCGGAAAGTGGGGCGGGCAAGCGCACGAGCCCCATATCCTGATGCCGACCGACGAACTGACAAGCATTCGTGAGGAACAATTGATGCAAGCGATCGAGAGATTGTCGCCCGATCACCGGACGGCCATCTTTTTGTACTACTACGAGCAGCTGCCACTACAGGAAATCGCGGCGATGCTAGGGCAAAACGAGAACGCGATCAAGCAAAGGCTGCACAATGCCAGAAAAAAGCTAAAACTGTGGATGAGTGGAGGGAGCCGGAAGTGAAGGATGTATATAAAGACGCGATGGGCGCTGTCAAGGCACCCGATGCGCTGGTAGAAAAGACGTTGCGACGGATGCTGGAGGAACATAAAAAACTGGAAGCAAAAGCGGAAGAAAATGCCGAACCGAAGGAACCGCGTGATGCCGCTGCGCATAGGCGGGGCAGCACCGTAAGGCCGCTCGCCGATGCCCGACAAGATGCAAGGCACGCTGCTTATCGCGCGAATCAAACCCCGCCCAGGAAAAATCGCTGGGGTACGCGTGTGGCGCTGCCGGTTGCCGCGTGCCTGTGCTTGTTGCTGTCGGTTACTGTGCCCCGCCTGTTCAACCGAGAGCCGGATATGCCCCCCGCGCTGGTTGCCGCCAGCTATGGCCCCAGTCTGGGGACGCCAACACCTACCACATACAATACCGAAATGCCGTCGGAAAGCGTCATGCAAGCGTTGGCGATAGAGAACCTCGCCACGCGCAGCGGCCCCGCCGCGGACTACAGAGAATCGGGAACCTACGCGATCAAGGGCGAGCAGGTGCGCGTCATCTCCCGCGCATACGACGCCAACGGTCTGTGCTGGGTGCAGTGCGAGGTGCGCCAGGGTAACAAGCTGCGGCGCGTATATACCGGTGTAAAGCGGTTGGATGCGGCCACGTTCAATCTGGACGGTGTGCCGGAGGAAACCCCGCGGAATACCCCGGCGAAGGCGGCGGCTTCCGCCAAGGCCCTGTATGGCCCAGGTGAAGGGTACGACGCGTATGCTGAGCTGACAGTGGACGAAGGACAGACCGTCATCATCATCACCATCGAGCATGATTACGCGCAGGTGGAGTGGAAAACCGCGACACAAAGCTATCGCGCGTGGGTGCCGATCGATTCGCTCAACTTGTTGTAACCTTTTGGAAGGTGCGGCGGTATTCATATCGGAACGACAAACAAGGAGGAGAAAGATATGAAACCGTGGTGGCATTCGATTCTGAGTGTGGGTTTGGTGTTGATGCTTTTGCCTTTGGGCGTGCTTGCGGATGGCGTATCCGGCGAGAAAGCGGGCGGGGCTGCTTTGATCCAAGGTGTGGCGATCGAGCGGTTGGCGACGCGCGGCGGCCCGGCGACGGAGTATAGGGAAACCGGCACCTATCGGGTCGAGGGCGAGCCAGTCGGTATCGTTTCGCGTGCGTATGACGCCAACGGACTATGCTGGGTGCAATGTGAGGTGCGCCAGGGCAATAAGCTGCGGCGCGTCTATACGGGGCTCAAACGCTTCGATGCGGCCACGTTCAGCCTGGATAGCGTGCCCGAGGAAGTGCCGCTGGATAGGAAGGCCGAGGTGACCGCTACCTCGAATGCGCTGTACGGCCCGGGCGATGCGTATGACGCATACGCGGAGCTGACGGTGGACGAAGGCCAATGGGTTGCCATCATCGCCCTTGAAAACGATTATGCCCAGGTGGAGTGGACGACTGACGACCAGAGTTATCGCGTCTGGATTCTGGGGAACACGCTCAAATACTAAATCAGACAAGAAGTCTACAAACAGGCGGGAATCTTGAGCGATCAAGATTCCTGCCTGATGTGGCTGCGCCACAGGAAAAACTGCGCGCGGCGGCCTTGCGAAACACAGGCTGCCACAAGAAGGAGGCTCCCATGAAACGCAAGGAACTGCTGTGTGTGACTGTGCTGCTGTGTGCGGCAATGTGCTTGGGTGTGTGTGGTTTTGCGCAGGCGGAAGGCTATACGCAGGTGATCCCACTACGGTACGATTGGGCGGGAGACTTTAGTGAAGGGCTAGCTATGGTGCGGGTGGGTGACAATATAACGGGGAAGTACGGTTTCGTTGACAAGGCGGGCAACGAAGTCGTGCCACTAAAGTACGATGACGCGAGGCAATTTTCCGATGGCGTGGCGATTGTCAAGCTTGGTGGTCGCGATGCGGGCAAGTCGGGCTTCATTGATCAGGCAGGCAACGAGGTCGTGCCGTGCCAGTATGACTATATATCATCTTGCGGTGATGGCGTGATGGCGGTGAAGCTCGGCGAAAAATGGGGTTTGCTGGATACAATGGGCAACGAAATCATGCCATGCGCATATGACTGCATAGCGCCTTTCAGCCAAGGCGTCGTATTGGTGGAACTGGACGGGAAACAGGGCTTCATGGACGGGGCTGGCAACGAAGTAACGCCGCGCAAGTACGACTATGTGCGTGAATTGCGCGATGGGCTGGCCAGGGTCGGCATCAGTGATGATAACGGCGGATTATACGGTTTTGTGGACGCAGCGGGACAAGAAGTGATCCCATGCCAGTATAGACGGATTGGCGCAGGCGGCGACTGGCAGTGGCCTTCGACTGATGGGGACACTTTTTCGGAAGGTCTGGCGTCGGCTTGGCTTCCCGGAGATCGCGAAGGAGAAAATGACGAAGAAACCGTGGGAGAATGGGGCGTCATTGACCAAGCGGGCAAGGTCATCGTGCCGTTTGAATTGGAATATGACGATGCGGGATATTTTCATGAGGGTCTGATGGCGGTCATGGATATGGATCGGGATCGCTATCATGTCGAAGTGGGCGCAAAGGATGAGGCAGGCGACGCCGAAGACGACGAAGAGTACGACGAGGACTATGAGGACTATGAGGACGACGCCGACCATGAGATGACCTATTATGCCAAGGTAGGGTTCATCGACACAACTGGAGAGCTGGTCATTCCGCTGATGTATATCTGTCCCTATTATGCGGGGAACGGCTGTCTGGAGGCGGAGTATATCCTGCCGGAGTTTTCTGAGGGGTTGGCCGCGGTCATGAATGACGACCGGCAGGAAAACAAGTACAACCTGAGCAACAACGGTAAATTCGGGTATATCGACAAGGCGGGGAATGTGGTCATCCCGTTTGTCTATGACTATGCCGCGCCCTTTTCCGAGGGATTGGCGTATGTTTGCCAGGGCGAAAAGTACGGCTATATCGACACGACAGGCAAAATCGTTGTGCCGCTTGACAATACGTGCGATTACGATCTCGGTTGCGACAGCGAGGGCGGGCGCCTCGACGAGCAGCGTTTTTCCGATGGATTTGCGCGCATCAGCAAAGGCGAGTCAGGGACGGGTCCGCAATATGGACTGGTTGACAAGAAGGGCGGCATCGTTATACCGCCGCAATATGACTGGGTCGATTGGGACAGCCATACGCTGGCGACGCTTTATGCCGGTGAGTATCCCCATGATTACAATGCGATTGGTTTCGCATTCCTGTCGGGCGAGCGCACGCTGCTGATAGATACATATAAGAACGTGGATGCATTTTGCGAGGGACTCGCGTCGGTTTCACATAGCCGGGAAGGGGTGAGCAAAATGGGCTACATCGACACGACGGGACAGGAAGTTGTGCCATGCATATTCGATTGCGCGGGCGACTTTTCTGATGGCATGGCAGTGGTACAGAAAGCGGAGAAATGGGGCTATATCGCCATGAACCAGTAGAAGAGCCGCATTCTTCCGCTGTTTTGTTGCCCAAGCGTCTTTGCCATGGTAGAATAAGGTGTGCGCACAAACTGGCAGAAGGAGCCGACAGACGCTCCCAGAAAGAAGAGAGATGTGAGGTGATGGTCGTGGGAAGTCCTTGCAAGCATTCGCCCAAGAAGTTGTTTGCAAAACAGCTTGTCTGTAAGCGATGTGGGAAAAGCATCGTCAGCAAAAGTAAAATACCGATTATCGTGGCGTGTGTTGTTGCTGTTATGATCAATATTTACATACGGTTCTTCTATTTCGAGGACTCCAATCTGCTGGTCACCTCGGTCACATTTTTGGTGGTCACGGCTGGCTGCTTGTTCTTGGGCTGGATCGTCCAGCATCTTCTGGGGTACAAAGAAAAACCAGACGCATAAAGGCCCCCTTCTTTCGCGCGGCGGACAGGTCACCCTGTTCCGCTTTTTTTATGCGGCGCGGAACGGCAAGGATGCGCTAAAACCCATAGACCTGCCGATCCAGCCGCGCATTGTTGGCGATTTCCGCGTCGGTCAGTGCGCGGTTGTATACCCTGACTTCGTAGACCCTGCCATAGAACACTTGCCGCACGTCGATGAGCGTCGGGTTGCCGAAGAGGTTGAGCACATGCTGGGGCAACTGCACAAACAGCGGAGCAATTCTTGCCGCGCGATAATGCACCGCGCCGTTGTAAAAAATGGCCTTGGTGCCGTTTTGGGCGGGGATCGGACGAAAGGCGGAGACTGGCATGGACACGGTATACAGGGTGTTGGCGGTCAGTGTTCTGCGATTGACGGTCACAAACGTACTGGTTTCTTCTACCAGATAGGAGGCATTCATCGCCTGCATTTCCAGCGTGATGGTGGTGTAGGGCGGATTGGGAACCGCGTCCAGACCGATGACATCGCCGCCGTTGGAACTGTCCGCACCAATATAGGGCATGAATACGATTTCCATCGTGCTGTTTTCCGGCGAAAATGGGGCGGGCAACGCGGAGGAGAGCCAAGAAAAATGCGCCTGATTTACTTTCAGGCTTTCGAAGTAATTCGGCCCCCACTGCCGGGTGCCCGGCTGCAGAGGCGCGGAGATCATCAGGTCGGCATCCCCGACCAAATCCTCCCAAACGACGGCGGACGCGCTGTGCCCGGCTGCGGTATTGTACAGCCCCTGGTAGCGCGCGATAAGCCCGCTGGTCACATAGGCGTCCCATGCGACGATCTGTCTTCGCTGTTGCAGCATGTTAACCTCTGGCTTTCATGTCAAACGCCCATCGGATTTCGCCGCTGTTCAAACGGATGCCTTTGACCCATATCTCATTGACGCCCAGCGGCAGGGGCATGGGTGGCGTGAAGAAGATGCCGCCCGTCCATGTTTGCGCGCCAACGGCGAGCACCTCGATCGATGAATACGCGCTGTTTTCCGTGCCCTCTATGTACGCGGGCAATACAATTGTGAAGCCGCCCTGCACAACCATTCTGCCGATGCTGTCGTTGAGCAGCGTCACGATTCCGCCCGGCGGAATGACGCCGTAGTCTATGACAGTCGGTGTGTGCAGGCTGATTTGCAGATCCGTATAGGCGGCGGCAGCGGCAAGAATTGCGGTTGTGTCCGCGGGCGGCCCCTGCGGGCCCATTTCGCCTTGCATGCCCTGCGGGCCCATTTCGCCTTGCAAGCCTTGCATGCCCTGTGGACCCATTTCGCCCTGTACGCCTTGCATGCCCTGTGGACCCATTTCGCCCTGTACGCCCTGCGGCCCCTGCGGGCCCATTTCGCCTTGTACGCCCTGCGGGCCGGTGGGGCCGGGCTGGCCCGGCAATCCCATGGGCCCTGGCGCGCCCTGAGGCCCCTGAGGCCCCTGAGGCCCCGGGAAACTGGAGCATAGGGGAATCCCTGGAAAGGCTGATTGAGAGGCTCCAGGCGGGCAAAGAAAGCGTATGGACTGTGTCGCACTGACTCTGCGCAGCCAGTCTTGCGAATTTCGCAAAGCAATCCCCCCTCATGCTACAGCATATTCTGTCGACAAAAGGAGGTGCGGAGACCACACAAAAAGCCCCGCCGCGCGGATAACCCGCGGGACGGGGCGTGCTGGGTGGGGATTAGTCGAGGAACACGACGTCCCCATCTTCTGTCGGTACTGTGTCGCTTTGCGGCGCTTCCTCCGGCCGCGGTTCGCCTAGGTAGGCATACAGCAGCGCGTTTGCGAAGGTCAGGTTCGCATTGGGACGATAATCCTGCAAATCCGTGCGGAAGAAGTCGAAATACACGTTGGAGTACAGCGGCGCCATCGGCAGAACTTCCACGAAGTGCTGCTGGAATTTCAGCCACTTCTCTTTGTAGCTGTCCTTGTCGTCCGGCGTGGTTTTGCGCATATTGTCCGCCAGACGCATCAGCTTCTCATCCTGAATGCCGGTGGTGTTGAACACCCCTTGATACGCGGCATCGGTAGAGAAGGTGTAGTAGGGGTCGAAAACCAGATTGAAATTGGTGGCGGCAAAGAACATATCATAGCCGCGCTCGGTCTGGCGATAGTAGCGCTGGAGCAGATCGGGGTAGGGCAGTTCATCAACCGTCAACTCAAACCCCACCGCCGCCATGCTCGATTCCAGCATCTTGGCAAGGAATTTCCCGGCATTCGAGTTATCAGGAATAGCCATCCGGATGCTGAGCTTTTCCAGCGCGCCGTCGGCGGCCTTGCGGTAGCGAATGCCGCCCAATGCTTCGTCAAAGGGGGAGCCATCCGCGTTGAGCGTCCAGCCGTCCTGCTCCAGCAGGCCGATCGCGGCGTTTTCATTCACGGTGTTTTGCGCTAGCTTGAGCAGCTCATCGCCCAACTCGGCAGCCATCCATTGCCCATAGCCGAAGAAACCGTAGCTTACCAGCCCATACCCGCCGAGGAACTCATCGACCAGCGCCTGCTCATCCACACACATGGCGATCGCCCTGCGAATGTCCACAGACTGCGTGAGCCCCTGCTCGCAGACAAAGCTTAGGAAACTCAAACCGGTGCGTAAATAGTTGCTCAAGGCCAATTCGCCATTTTGCATGGCAGCCATCCCCAGGTCAATCTGGTGACCATCGGAAATCTTATTGACCAAATCAAGCTCGCCGGTCGTCAGTTTGGAAACAATCTCGTCCTGACGCACTGGCTGGATCATGAGCGACTGGATGCTCGGCTTTTGCCCCTCGTAGTTGCCGATGTAGTTCGGGTTGATCGTTAGCTCGGCCACATAGGTTTCGCGATCAAAAGAGGTAAGCACATAGGGGCCGGTGGTCAGCTTGGGATAGGAGCGATAGCCCGTATCCGGGTCCAGCACGGTGCGCTGGAGCAGCTCGGCAGTGAAGGGGCCGGTGATGTACGCGCCCGCGCCATCGTCGGCCACATCGCACTGCGGGGCAATCACGGCCATGGGATACGGCTGGATATTGGCCAGCGCCAGCTCGTAATAATAGGGCAGGAATTTTCGCGAGATGGTGATGCTAAATGCACGATCCGAAATCAGATGTACACCGGCAAAATGCGCGTCAGCATTGCCCTTGCGAACGCCGTTCACGTATTCTTCAAAACCGTTCAGGTGTCCCATGGCGCCGGGTACGCCGCCTAGGTCGGTCATGCGCGGATCGGCCAGCAGCAGCGCGGAGAACACATAGTCCTTTGCGGTCAGCTTGCTGCCGTCGCAGTAGGTCAGCGCATCGTTCAAGGTGAACGTATACGTGCGGTTGCCCTGCTTGTCGTCGGTTAGCTGCACATCCTTGAGAACGGTCATGTCCAGCGTAAAGTTGCCTTCGCCACTGAACGCCACGGTAGAATAGCCGTGGACCAGTGCGCGCACGTCCATATCGGCGGTGTTGTTGCCCCACATGTCGGTGAAGAAACTGCCGCTGGGTTGGGAGGTCGTGCCGATGGTCAGCTTATCCATGGCGCGCTCCGCGCCGGCCGATAGGCCGACGCAAAGCAGCGCAAGGCAAAGCGCGCACGCAATCCATTTTCTCATGATGTTCTCCTCTCACGTCGGAAGCTTTCGCGGTTTATTCGATACTGTCGCCAACGTTCAGGCTGCCCACGCCAGCGCCCAACGGGATGGAGGTATCCACGATGGTCTGGGGCAGTTCACCGCCGCCGACCAAGTCGTAGTACACGCGAATCACATTCAGCTCGCTATGCATGGAGAGGGTAAACGGCAGTGTCTCTACGCTTTGCAGCTGGTAGCCGGGCATGCACTTGTCGGCGTACTTGCGGATCACCTCGCCATAGCTGTGGCCGTTGTAGCGTGCAGTGGCGGACGTATCCTGCTCACCATTGTAATAGTACTCGACGCTATATGCAATATTTTGTGCGCGTTTGTAGTACACGCGGATCACATTTTGCGTCTTGTCGGCGACCAGCGTGAGGGACAGGCCCTCGCTGCGCTCAAATTCGAAGCCCGGCAGCGTCGCGGCGAGAATGCGCTGGTTGACTTCCGTGATCACATCGCCGACATTCAGGCCGCCCACCGTGTCTGTGCTGCCCAGATCATATCCGTCGCCCTTGGCGTTCTGGTAACGATGCTCCACGGTATAGCCTGCGCCATTGGTCTGTTCATAGTACACGCGGATGATGTTGCTTTCCTCAATCAGGCCCACGACCAGCGCACGCGCGCTGTAGTCCGCGCCATACTGCACGCGGCTGAGGCTGTAGCCGGTCTTGGCCTTGTCAGGATAGGCACTGATGGTGGCGCCCAACGTCTGGCCGGTGCGCAGCACGGTTGCGGCGCTGTCCAGCGCACCCGCGTAGTAGTATTCGATGCGGTAGGCGAGGTCGTTGCGGGTGGTGATCTGAATGACGCCATTTTTCCTCGTGACGTCATAGTTGTGCGAAACGTCCGCGGTGCCACGCGATATGGACACCCTGCCCACGAGCACATTGCTGTCGCCGACGATGGTCATGGCGTTGCCGGTCAAGACGACGCCGGTGACGACATCACCCTGCAAAAGATCGCCCGAAACCGTGTACTCCAGCCGATGCGGCTGACCGTCGTAGGGGAAGGCCTTGGACTCCACGCTGACGCTCAGCGAGCGCTTGGCGATGGTCAGTTTGCCGTTCACATACTCGACACCCTGATAGCCGGAGGTCACTTCGTTGCCATGCGCGTCCATGATCTTCGCGCCGGAGGGGATGAGCGCATAGGTGCCCGCGTTCATGCTCTCGCCGGAAATGGTTACGCCCTCGATATGATCGCCGTCCAGCAGGCCGGTGACATCATAGCCGCCCTGACCGTGCTTGGTGCCGTCATACTGTGCGTTGACGTTCTTCGCGGTCACGCGCACGACGCTGCCCTTGGGAATGATGGTGATCGTGCCCGGCGTCAGCGTCAGGCTGTAGTTCTTGGTGACATTCGTGGTGCCTTCCGTAATGACCGGAGGCTTGGCGGAATCAAACGTTACGTCATAGCGGTTGGGGTCTTTCCGGGTCGCGCCAGTCAGGTTGGCGGCGGCCGTATGCCCGTCCACCAGACCGGTCGCGGTGGTGCTCACGGTATGCTCGCGGCCATCGTAGGGGAAGCTCTGGCTGTTGACTACGATGGTGGCGGGACGCGGCGTAATGGTCAGGCTGCCGTTCACATAGGTGATCTTCTCATAGGACTTGACCACCTTGTTCTGGGCATCCACGATGACCACGCCTTTGGGGGTCAGCGGATAGGTGCCCACATCGGTGCCTTCACCGCTGATGCTGAGGCTCTGCACCTTTTCGCCGGGTTTCAGGCCGCTCACCGTGTACTCGGTGCCCCAGTGGTTCTGGCCATCGTAGCGCGCGGTTGCGTCTTTTGCGGTGATGATGATTTCGGCGTCACTCATGACGACGGTAATCTTGCCAGCCACGGGCGTTACGGTGTAGCAGCTGGTCACATCTTCCGTACCGCGCATCACTTTGATCGCGCCGACATCGATGCTCTGGTTGCCAACCTCAGTGCGGGTGCTGTTGAGCAGTTCCACACTGGTCACAAGATCAGTCGAAGCCAGATCGCCGGACACTTCGTACGTCGTCACGGCCTGCGGTTCGCCGGTGAACAGGAAGCTCTGGCTGCCCGCCTTGACGGTGATGGCCGCCGGATGGACGGTGATTTCGCCGGTCCCCGAGGTAATGGCGTAGTTGGCTGTGACACTCGATCCATTGGATACGCCCACAGACGCGACGCGCACGGCGTTTGTACCGGCCAGTGTGCGGGTGCCGTCAGCTAGGGTGACCTGCATGGTGTGTCCCGGCAGCAGCCCGGTGGCGGTGTAGGAGACCGCGTGTTCCTGGCCGTTGTACGGGAAGGATTTCGTGTCGGGCGTGATGGCCAACGGACGCGCGGACACGGTCAGATTGCCCTTGGCGGCGTATTGCACCGCGTAGTTGTCATTGATCGTGTTGCCGCCGCTGGTGATGGTATAGCTCTGGATGCTGGGCTCGCTGCTGCCCGCGTCGGTGCGCTGGTTATCCGCCAGCGTGACGCTCAGGCTGTCGCCGGTCCACAGCACGCCGTCGAGGATCTGGTAGCCGTTGACGGTGTGCGCTGTGGCGTCGTACTCGAACGTGCCGGAGGACGCGCCAATGGTGAGCGGCGACGCCGTGATGGTCAGCGTGCCATCGGTGATGGTGGGCTGATACAGCGCGTCAAAGTCCTTCCCGCTGGCCAGACCCGGCGTGCCGCTGACGGTCACGGCGTAGTCGCCCGCGTTCTCGCCGGAGCCGGTTCCGGTCAGGCCGATCAGCGTATCGCCGACCAGGTCAGTGACGATGCCGTTCAGCGTCTGCACTTGACCATTGTAGGTCTTTGCGGCAGTCGCGCCGGAGATGCTGATCGGCTTCTTGTAGTAGAAGGTGATCTTGTCACCCTCGCCGGTGATGGTCAGATACTCGCCACAGTCGGCCTCCGGGCTGACAAAGCCCGCGATGGCGGGGGCGGATACCGAGAACGGATCCGACGTGCCGATATAGACCTTGTCGCCGGGCTTGGCGTTGGCGAAGTGTACGGTGTCGGCGGGCTTGATCGCGCTGGCTTGACCTTCCCACTTGTAGGAGATGGTCACGATCGCCTCGGCGGCGCGCAGCAGCATGGGCGTGTCAAATTCAGTGGTTTCCACACCGCGTACCGCGATGTAGTCCGACTTGTACTTGTCGTTCTGATAGTCGCCGTTGTCCACATCAGTTACGTCGTAGTACTCGCCCAGTCCAACGGTCTTGACGGCCTTGAGATCCAGCGTAATGGCCGCGGTTTTGTCGGTGTTGTCAATGGTGAGCAGCAGCAGGTCGTTCACGTCGCCTTGGTAGTTCAGCGGCGCGGGGATTTCGACCCAGCCGTCCGCCGTCTGCTTCTCGATCTTGATGATGTTGCTGGAGTGGTCAGCGATGAAATAGCGGCCGTTGATGTTCTTCTGCGACACACGGACTGTCATCGTGGCCACATTGGGCTGGGCGGGGTCTGGCGTATCCAGATCGTCCTCGATCGTGCCGGTCAGCTCGGGAGGCGTGTGATCCACAGGGTCCTTGGCGGCACGGCGCGCTTGCGCCAGCAGCTCCTGCACAGCGGTGTAGAGCTTGTAGCCTTCCGGGTTGGTCAGGGGATCGGGCGCCTCGGCATAACTGAGGCCGTCCACGCGCGGCTCGTCCGCATTGTCGTAGTTGAAGTTGCTGGTCACACGGCGGTCGGCGGCCAGATTCTCATTGAGGAACGCGGCAATGGCTTCGGCAGTGGCGCAGGCGGCGTCATTGGCGCTTAAACCCAACGTCTTGTTGGGGAAGCCGCTGGCCAGCAGCGTGCGCAGGCCCTGCGCCTGACTCTCGGGCAGCGCGTCCAGATAGGCGGCGAGTCCGCCCTCGGCCTGGTTCGCCTCAAAGGTGCCCGCCATGCTGTTGTTCGGGCCCTGCTGGTTGTTGACCGTACCGGCGAAGTAAATGTCCGGGTGGATGCGGTAGACGGGGTAGAGGTTATCGACCAGGACGCTGGAGGCCAGCGGTGCGTCGCCGGAGCCGCTGTTGTAGCTGGCGCCAGAATACAGCATGGCCACCTGCGCGTCGGTCGCGGTGTTGTCGGGCACCTGGCCCTTGTTCAGCGCGTCCAGGAAATCGCTGGGCAGCGTGATGGTTACATTGGAACCGCTGTTCTTCGGATGCACCAGCGGCAGCAGATCGGCGTAGCCCAAGCGGGTATTGTACAGCTCGATGACGCTGCGGCTGTCGCCCGCCATGCCGTCCATCAGGTTGTCGATGGTGTCCTGATCCAGCTGCATGCTGGCCAAGTTCGGGCTGTCGGAGAACTTGAACAGGTCCATCTTCTGGCGTCCGAACGAGCCGGGCGTGTTGATGGTCACTTCGGTCAGGTTCGGGCTGTGGTCGGCGGTCAGCACTTCCAGATTCGGCATAGCGCTGCCCGACAGATCCAGCGAGGAGATGTCGGTGTGGTTCAGCCGCAGCTCCACCAGCGAGGCGGGCAGGTTGCCCTGCGTGAACGCGCCGGACAGCGGGTTATCGAACAGGTGCAGCCGCGTGAGTTTGGGCATGGTCACATTGTCCAGCGACGGGAATGCCGTCAACTGCGTGCCGGTGATGATCATCGCTTCGGTATCAGGCAGCGTCAGGCCGTCGGACAGCTCCAGCGTGTGCAGCGCAGAGAAGTTGCTCAGGTCAAGCTGCGCAAGGTACTGGCCGGGGCGTGCGCCCGCACCCAGTTTGAGCGACTGGAACGTATTCTTGTTCAGACCGGCCAGCGAGGCATAGTCGCCACCAGCCAGCGCGCTCAGCGAGGCCGGAATGGCATTGCCCAGATTCAGGGCGGAGCCGTCGCCGATGGTCAGGCTGACCAGTTGGGCATTGTCCGGCTGGAAGCGGTAGAGATTCGGCGCGGCGTTGGTGCCTGTGGTGATTTCGGTGAACACCGTGCCCGCGGCGGGGTAGAACATCTTCAGATTCGGCATGGAGTTGTCCTCCAGCACGATCTTGCGGATGGGCGTGTTGTGCAGCTCGATGGTTTCGACCTTCGGCATGGTATAGCCATGGAAGGCGATCTCGCTCAGACTGGTGGCCTCGTAGCCAGCCTTGTAGGCGGCGTTCAGCGGCGCCACGCCCAAATCGACCAGATTCGGCAGCGTGGGGCTACCTGCCGTGCCCGCCTGAACGTCCAGCGTGGTCATGGCCTTCTGGCCCTTGATCCACAGCGAGCGCAGCATGGGCAGTTCGCCGTTTTGGATGGTGAACACACCGCCGTTGTCCGCAGTGAACGCGTCCATATCGTCAGCGCGTAGATCGGTCAGCTTGCCATAGTTGCCTGCGCTGATGTCCAGCGAACGCATGCCGGAATGGCTGATGTCCAGACTGGTTAGGTTCGGCAGCGTGCCAACACCGGCGCTCAGGGTTTCCAGCGCGGCGTCGTCAGCCAGC
Source organism: Eubacteriales bacterium (assembly GCA_031552735.1). GTDB lineage: Bacteria > Bacillota > Clostridia > Christensenellales > Aristaeellaceae > JAVBUY01. The sequence continues at coordinate 54,529 of JAVBMF010000033.1, read as the reverse complement.
GTCAGGGCGGTCACACTGCCCAGCGCGCCGTCCTCTACGGTGAAGGCGGTCAGCAGCGGATTGGCGCTGGCATCCACGCCAGTGATCAGCGGCAGGCTGTTCGACGCGAATGTCAGCGATTCAAGAACCGGCGCGTTGTTCAGCAGCAGCGTTCCGCCCGCGTACTTCGGCAGCGTATTGGCACCAAAGCGCAGGGTTTTCAGCGTCGCGTTGGGCAGCGCCAGTTTGGTCGCGATTTGCAGCGAGCTGTCCGGGAAGTCGAGGTTCGCGATGGCCGTGCCGTCCAGATACAGCTCTTTCAGCGCGGTCATGCCCAAGAGGTTCGCGTCCAGTTGCGTCAGGTCAGGCTGGGTGCCCAGGTTCAGCACCGGCACCTTTTCCAGCGCGCTGCCACGGGTGATGAAGCTGGTCAGCTTGTTGCCCGGCAGAGTGGCGAGGGTGGTCAGATTCTTCAGCGCGCCTTCCTCGGCTTCAAATTCTTTCAGGCTGGCAGCACTGAACAGCATCGGGGCGGTGGTCGTGCCGACGTAGCCCACCAGGCTGTCTTGGCCGAAGTACAGTTTGCCGATATCGGCGCTGTTCAGCTTCAGGCTGGTCAGTTTGGGCGCGCTGCCCTGGCCAAAGGAGACTTGGTTCGCCGCCGCGTTGCTCATGTCCATGACGGTGGCGATGGGCAGCGCGTTCGCGCCGATCGACAGCGTATCGAGGTTGCGGTTGTTGGCCAGCGAGAGCGCGCCCAGCTTGCTCAGCGTGCCGTCAGCCGCGGTGAAGGTCTTCAGCGGGCTGCTGAAGTCCGCGCTCGTGCAGAAGGTCAGCGTGGCCAGGTCGGGCAGTGCGCCTTCGCCGATGGTGAGGCTTTCCACGCTGGAGCTGTTCGCCGTGGTGTTGCCCAGCATCAGCGTCGTCAGACCGGGCAGCAAGTCCTTGTCGAAGTCCAGCGCGGTGATGCCGCTGCCGGTCAAGTACAGCGTCTTGAGGTTGCCATACGAGCCCTTGCCAATGGAGAACTCGGTCAGCGTGGGGTAGTTGGAGAAGTTCATGAGATTGGCGGTGCCGCGGAAGGAGTTCTCGCCGACGATAAAGCTGCGCAGCGGCGGGATGACCTTGATGCCGCCGCCGACACCGGTCTGGAAGGTCAGCGTGGTGATGTTGCCGAACGAGTTGTTGCCCACCCGCACTTCTTCCATCACGTCGCTAAAGCCAAAGCGCTTGGCGGCGTTCAGCGAACCGTTGCCGATGATCATGGTCTTGACCGGCAGCCAGCCCTCGGCGGGATGCCAGCAATCATAGTTGTTCAGGCAGTTGTCGCCGACGATGAGCGTGGCGAGCTTGTTGCAGTCAAACAGCTGGAAGCCGCCGCCGGCTAACAGCGGACAGGTGTTGTCCTCAAAGGTCAGCGAGGCCAGCTCGTAGTTTTTCTGCATGTCCAGATAGGTGCACAGTTGCAGCGAACCCTTTGGCACGACCAGTTCGGTGGCGGGCAGGGTACGCATATACAGCCTTTTCAGGTTCTTCATGCCATCGGTGGCCAGGAAATTCATGTCCTTCATCTGGGTGCCGGTGATGGTCAGGTCGGCCAGCGAGGCGAAAGAATCCTGACCGGCGGTGAAGGTGGACAGCGCATTGTTGGTCAGGTTCAGCGTCTTGACGTTGCCCATCGCGTTTGCGCCGACGATCAGCGTTTCCAGCGGCGCGCCGACACTGGTCGAGAAGCCGATGCCGTTCAAGCTGTTCAGTGCGTTGTCGCCGATGGTAATGGTCTTCAGCGGATTGCCAACGAAGGTGGGCACATTGAGGGTGGTGAGCTTGTTGAGCGCGTTGTTGCCGATGGTCAGCGACGCGATCTTCGAGGAACCTATCGCGTTGGTGCCCAGCGTCAGCGTCAGCAGTTCGGACAGCGCGCCTTCGTTGATCTCCAGCGATGTCAGGCTGGTGTTGGTCAGCGTCAGGGTGTTCAGCGAGGCCAGCGCGCCGTTGCCGATTTGCAGGTCGGTCAGCGCGGGCAGACCGGACAGGTTCAGCGCCGTGGCATTGGCCAGCGCGCCGTCACCCAACACCAAGGTGTTGATTTTGGTCGCGTTGGTGGCGGTAAAGGCGCCCAGCTTGGGCAGCGCGCCGTTCTCAAGCGTGATGGCGGTCAGGTTGGTGCCGTTGGTGACGGTTAGATTGGTCACAGCGGCAAAGCCCGCGCCGGAGACCGTCAGGGTCTCGCCGGTCAGCGCCTGCGCGCTTAGCGTGGTCAGCGCGCCGAACGCGCCGCTGTCACAGGTGATGCGCGACAGGCTGGTGCAGCCGGTCAGCGTCAGCGTTTTGCCAAGCGGCGCGGCGCCCGCGCCGATCGAAAGATCGGTCAACTGGGCGTTGCCGTTCAAATCCAGCGTCAGCAGGTTGGGCAGCACGTTTTCCGGAACGGCCAGGGTATCGGCGCCCACGTTCTTCCAGTTCAAGGTGGTGACGGTAGCCAGCGCGCCGTCGGTCAGGAAGGACAAATCGACCACTTTGGAGTTGTCGAGCGTCAGCGTCTTGACATTCGGGAACGCATCGGGCGCGATGGACACATGCTCGCCAGTCAGACGCTTGCACTGCGCCAGATTCAGCGTGGTATAGCCTATCGCCGAGAACGAACCGGAGCCGACGGTTAGGCTCTCCAGCGGGGAGTTCACCGCGTTAATGCTGCCGATCGAGGTGCAGGCATTCAGCGAGTTCTTGCCGACGGTGAGGTTCTGCACGTAAGCGCCTACGTTGAACGAGGTCGCCATATTCAGCGAATCGTCGCCGATGGTCAGCGTATGCACTTTGGGGGGAGACAGTGTAAGGTTGAAGTTGGCGTAGGTCTTCATCGCGCGATTGCCGACCGTCATCTCGGTCATAGCGGCATCGCGCAGCAGCGACAGCGAGGTCATCAACGGGACGGAGTCATCCGCGAAGGTCAGCTTTTGCATGTCCACGCAGTCGTTCAGGTTGAGCGTGGACATGGATGCCAAGCAGTTGCCGGGCACGGTAATGCTGGTGGCCGGCAGGCCGGCTGCGTTGAGCACAAGCAGGCTGGGCAGGGCGCCCGCGCCCAGGAAGGTCAGATCAGTCAGACCGGTGTTGTTCAGGGTCAGCTTGGTCAGACCACTCAACGCGCCATTGCCCAACGAAATGCTGGTCAAGTTTTTGTTGTTAGTCAAATTCAAACCGTTGGTAGCATCGATGTTGTTGTTGAGGCTTTTCAGTGCGTTCGCGCCAAAGGACAGGCTTTGCAGCGACGCACTGTTGGTGTTGTTGAAGACCAGTCGTGTAACCAAGCCGCAGGCATCACTGCCAAAGCTGACAGTTTCCAGCGCAGGGTTGCTTAGCGTCAGTGTGGTGCACGCGGGCAGCGCGTTATCGCCGAAAGTGATGCTGGTGGCCGCCAATTTTGACAGATCCAGGGCATAGCACCGGGGCAGCGCATAGGCGCCGAGGTACCAATTGTCGATTTTGCCCAGTGTCAAGCCGCCGTTGGGATTCACCGAGTAGCAGGCGCTGGTGGCACTGCCGGTCGCGCTGGTGCCATCCTCCATGCGCAGGCTGGAGATGGTCGCATCCTTCATATTCAGATACGCCATGTTGGGCAGCGCGCCCGCGGCGATGGACAGATCGCCGATGTCGCCCTGGACGTTCAGCTGGCTGACCTTCTTGAGCGAGCCCGCGCCGAAGCTCAGGTCGCCAATGTCTTTGAGGGTCAGCGTGGAGAAGGCGTTCTCTGCCAGCGCGCCCGATTCAAAGGCGACGCTGCTTGTCTGGTTCACATGGAGCGCGGTCAGATCGGGCAGCGCGCCGGACGCGATGCTGATGCCGACGCCACAGCCGGACAGGTTCAGGCTGGTGACGCTCTGGAAGTTGCTGCTGTCAAACGACAGGTCACCGTCGAGCGGCTGGTTGGACAGATTGATGGTTTTCAGCCCGTCCATGCGCGCAAGATACGTGGTGGTTTGCATATCGGTGACGCCCGCGTCGGTGGGGTTGAACACGGTAATTGCCTGCGCCTGCTCCAGCGTGACTTGGGTCAGGTCGGTGTCCGCGCCGAAAAGCGAGCGCATATATTCGTAGGTTTGCGGCTCATCGTTCAGCAGGGCCAGGTACTCTTCCACACTCAGGAACGAGTCGTCGATCATCTGAATCATGGGGCCGCCGACCATCGTGGTGCCCATCATGTCGGATCCCATGAGGCCGGAAGCGATGATGCCGGGCAAATCCAGACCGCTGGTCTCTTCCGGTGTCTCGGTCGAATCGTCGGCATCCTGCGTGTCATCCGCCATGCCCAGATGCATGTCATCCAGTTGGGCATCCGCCGATTCCAAGGTGAAGGGAACGGTGCGCCAGGTTTCCGGATCGAACACCGACTGGCCGGAACGCATCACCGTCAGGCGCTGGTCGTTATCCAGATTCGCCATCAGCACATAGCTGCCGGGCGCGGCGTCTTCAAATACGTACCAGCCGTATTCATTAGAAGAAACACGCATGAATGCCGTGTACTCGTCGTCCGGCATCACATCATCGCCGAGGAACGAAAGCAAGTCGCTGGCGTTGATCTCATCCGAGTAGTACACTTGGCCGTCTGCCGCATCGGAGGAACCCGGCGCAGGACGCGGTGTCGGCAGCATCCCAGCGGACGCCAGATCGGCGGTGCGCGCCAGCAACGTCAGTTCCACACCGGGAACGACTGCCTCGCCATCGTCCATGACGCCGTTTCCGTCCGCGTCATGCCAAACGATACCCGCGATACGCGAGGCACTGGAATTCGCGGGCGCGTTTTCCTTTGCTTGCGCCACGGTCATGGCTTGTGGGGCGCTGTCTTCCGCGCGCGCCGCAGAAAAGCCATCGCTAAACGATAGCCCGCTGAATGGCTGCACCAGCAGGGCAAAGGATAGCAGCGCACTGGCAATGGTTTTGCTGGTCTTCTTCATAGTCATCTTCTCCTATTGGACAGAGGGTGTATTTGTATCGCCACCGTAGGGATTGTGGCCGACATCTCCATCCGTTTCTGTGCGGCGAACCGCTTATTTGGTTGGGCCACTGGTTGTCAGGGTGTTCGTTCATGTTTCGACATTCTTTTGGCTCCCATTATCTTCTATATCAACCTGCGGACATTCTACCATACTGCTGACCGGCAGTAAACTGCGCAGGGGCCGTATTCGCCTTAATTCGCACATAATCTGAGGCTGTTTTGGGCAAAAAACGCCTTAAATCCGGGATAATCTTGCAGAAAGAGAAAATAGACTTTTGGTCTGTAAATCGACGAAGCCGAAGCGTTGGAGCATAGCAAAAAGAACCCGACGAAATAACCGCGGATTCTTTGCGTGTTGGGGCACTGGTTGCGTGGCCGGCTCGCGTTATGCGCCGCCTACCATGCCTTAAACTCATTGATGCAGTCCTCATCGCGATAGGATTGCGCCACATCGGAAAACTTAGGGAAAACCTCCTGGCAAAGGTCGATCATTGCTTTGTCGAAGTGCGTGCCCGACTCGCTCTGGATAATAAACATGGCATTCTCGTGGGTGAAAGCGGACTTGTATGGACGGCGGGAAATCAGCGCGTCATACACATCTGCGATGGCCATGATGCGGCCGGAAAGGGGAATTTCCTCACCTTTCAAGTTTTGCGGGTACCCGGTGCCGTCCCAGCACTCGTGATGTGTATTCACCAGTTCCTTGGCGGTGTTGAGGAAGGAGGATTCTTCGCCAAGTTTTTTCATGGCATTGTCGATCATAATGGCGCCAAACGTGGTGTGGGTTTTGATGCGCTCAAACTCACTGGGGGTCAAGCGGTCGGGTTTGAGCAGAATGCTGTCGGCGATGGCTATCTTGCCAATGTCGTGCAGTTTGGCGGATTTGATGATGTCATGCGCGTATTGCTCGCTCAACTGATACCCGGGCGCATTTTTTTCGAGCAGGCAGGTAACCAGCAACTCCACATAAGCGCTGGTGCGCGTGATGTGCGCGCCGGTTTCGTTGTCGCGAAAGGCGGTGACATTGGCAAGAATGTCCAAGATCGCGTCCTGCGTTTCAGTCAATTGCCGCGTCTTTTTTTCGACCATCATTTCCAGCCGTCTGCGATAGGTTTCCAGCTCCAAATGCAGTTGCACACGGCGCAAGAGAACGCCAGCATTGATGGGTTTGAGAATGTAGTCCACCGCGCCGCTAGCCAGCGCCTGCTCTTCGTTGTCCGGGCTTTCCAGCGCTGTGAGAAAGATGACCGGTATGTCGGCCAAGCGGGGTGTTGCTTTGATTCTTTGCAGCACTTCATAGCCGTTCATGCCGGGCATCTCCACATCCAACAGGATCAGATCCGGCGCTGTTTGCGCTAGAAAGGTGAGCGCGCGCTCGCCGGAAGGCGCGGGAAACATTCTGTAATCGCCCTTTAATATTTCGACGATCATCTTCAGGTTGGTGGCATTGTCATCTACGACCAGAATGCTTTTTGTGGTGCTTGTCATGGAGTAATCCCCCTTGCATTACGGGTTGAGGCGGTCTAGGATTTGGTGAATGTGCGCGGATGCCTGATCAAAATCGTAGGATAGGATGGACGTGTGTGCGGCGGACATCATGCGGTCGATATCGTCGGAATAGGTGTACCGTTGCAGGTCTTCGACAATTGCCTGCGCCGCCTCAATCTCCAGGCGATCCATCAAATCAAGCACCTGCGTCAATTGGGGAACAAGCATTGTCGCGTCGCCTTGGGATAACGGCCCCTCGGATGGCGCGCAGGGCATCAGCGGGGGCAGGGCGGATAGCAGCGCGCGGAGGTTGTCAGAGAAAACCGGGAATCGGTCGGCAATGAAGTTTCGGTTGTCTTCAGTGTCGGCGGCCTTTTCCGCGGCGGTTTCCAGCACCTTTGCTTGCTGGGATAGCACCGCTGCACCAATGTTGGCCAGTGCGCCCTTGAGTGCGTGGATCTCGATCTTGAAGGAACGCCGGGCTTCGTCCGCCTGACCGACCTCCGCGTCTGCCAAACGGTGGAAATAGCCTTGCAGCAGCTCCAGCCTGTGCGGCGTGGTGGTCAGCAGAGTATCAAGCACCTGATAATAGGCGGTGGCATCGCCGCCGATGGCAGCGACCGCGGATTCAAAATCAACGCCAATGCGCAGGAAGGCCAACGCCTTTTCATTAAGGACGACATTCGGTAGTGCGGGCGGGGGGTCCATGTGATAGGTGATGACAATGCGCTCTGCGGGGATAAAGCGCTTGAATACGCGGTTAAGCTCCTTGGTCTCAATGGGCTTGCTGATGAAATCCGACATGCCGTTGTCCAGAAAAATCTCGCGCATGCCACTGACCGCATTGGCGGTCAACGCGACAATCGGGGTGTCTCTGTTTGGCCCATTGCCGGACTGAATGGCGAGCGTGGCTTCAACGCCGTCCATCCCCGGCATCATATGGTCCATAAAGATGATGTCATATTTCTTTTCCTGACACTTTTGGATGGCTTCATGACCGCTCTGGGCAAAGTCAGGATCGATGTGATAGTGCTTGAAGATCGCGCCGCAAACCATCAGGTTGACCTTATTGTCGTCCACCACCAACATTTGCGCCTGCAACACGTCGAAGTACCCAAGGGTGTTCTCCGCCGGGATGACGCGACCGACCGTGGTTTGCGCATCGGAATGATTGATCAGATGGGCAAGCGCGCTGATAAGAAGTGGAAGGAATAGGAACTTTACATGCGGTGGTGTTTGCTGCGCGGAGGCGTAGCGAATGTCTTTGACCGCGATCAAATCAAAATCATGCAGTTGATAGACGCCCTTTTCCCGCAGCACATCATGCCACGCGGCATAGAAATACAGTATGTGCGTGGGGCCGCTGCGCAGGTATTGTTCCAGCAGCGCAGTGTTGGATGGATCATCGATGTGGCGATACGCGAGCCCTAACTGCTCGGCAATATGGCAAGCATGCTGTCCGCGCAGTCCGTCGCCCAGAATCAGCAGGCGGACATCGGTCGTGAGCGACAAGCGCGCGATGGGGACATCATGGACGATGGTCTGGGGGATGGAGAACGCAAAGGTGCTTCCCTGCCCATAGACGCTGGTCACTGAAACGCTGCCGCCCATCATTTCCACCAAGGCCTTGCTGATGGCAAGACCTAAGCCGGTGCCAACGATGCCTTTGTTCTTGACGGTGTCCATCTGCTGGAAGGCAAGGAATAATGTGTCAATGTCTTCCTGCTTGATGCCGATGCCGGTATCGGTGACCGCGAAGTCCAGTATCACCTGGTCATCCTGGCGACTGTTTACATGCACGGATAGGGTAATGGAGCCATCGCGCGTGAACTTGACGGCGTTAGAAATCAGATTGAACAAAATCTGTTTGATGCGTAGCTCATCGCCCTGCAATCCGGTGGGAATGTCAGGATCGATATCGGCGATCAGGGTGATGCCTTTTTCCAGCGCCTTGATATTGGTGACGTTGAGCACATCACTGACAAAAGAAACAAAATCGTACCCTGTGGAGATTAGCTCCATCTTGTTGGCATCCATTTTGGAGAAATCCAGCACGTCGTTGATGATGCGCAGCAGCGAATCGGATGCGCCGATGATGTTGTCGGCATAGTTTTTCTGCGTTTTATCCAGTTTGGTCAGCAGCATCAGTTCGCTCAGCCCCTTGATGGCATTCAGGGGGGTGCGGATTTCATGGCTCATATTGGCCAAGAAGATGCTCTTGGATTTTGCCGCGTTGATGGCGTCGTTGCGCGCCTCGATCAGTGGCGTGATGTCGGTCCACTCAAAGAAGCGGGCGATGCCGTCGGGCCCCATCAGCGCGGAACGCACCATGTAGTGTCTTAGTTCGCCGAACACCGTGACTTCAATGTTTTTTTCGATATATAGGCCACTTTCCATGATGCCTTGGAAAATGACCTTGATCTCGCCAGAGTGGAATAAATCCAGCAGCGGCATGCCGACCAGAAAGCTGCGGTCGGTCGCGCCCAGTGCGTTTACCAGCGTCTGACTGATATTGGTGACGCGCGCGTTTTCGTCGATGATTACCAAATAGCTGGGCGTCGTGTCCATGATGACGTCAAAGGTCTTGCTGCTTTGGCTGGCCTCGTCAAAATTGCGTCTGGAAAAGCGACAGAAGATCAACAGGACGATGGCGATAAAATTCAGCAGCGCTGTTTGCATCCACAACTGATCCCCTGTCAACCCGGCGGCGGGGCGCAGGCCGAAGATACGGATCAGTACCAGAATGATGATGAGGTCAATGAACCCCGTCAGTGTCATCAGCGCCACCGCGTCCAGATACATGGCGCAGATAATCACGCAGGCGGTCAGCACGATGAAGTAGTAGGGATCGCCGCCCAAGCCAATGGCCGCGGCGGTTTCGCCGACAATGACCAATGCCGGGTACGCGATGGCCTTGATGCGCTCGGAAGCCTTTGTTTTTGCCGCGATCAGCGATATAGGTAGCGCGGAAAACAGACCGCCGATTACGCGCCAGATCCAATCCAGCCTGTCCGGCGAGAAAATGAGTGCGTGAATCACAAGGATAATAACGCTGAGCCACACCATGATCTGGGTCAGCGTTTGCAAATAATTTTTGCTTTGATGCCAGCTTTTCGCCTGCATGTTGCGCCTCCAGTCGGGTGATCATCCTTGGTAAATGCTTGGCAACTGGGAGATGTCGATCTGAGGGGGAATCACAAGCTGTATCGCGCTAGCCACTGCGGTCAGGTGCACCTTTCGGGCATAAAATACTTCCGCGTCGAAGCTGGTTTGCACGGGCTTCTCACACGTAATTTCAATGGAGCGGCACGTATAGTGATGGCAAATATCCGGCATTTTTGCCCATTGCCCGGAGACGTAGGGGATGATTGCGCGCAGCAAGCGCCCGCGTGACACCGAATCGATCAGATAGACATCCATCAGCCCATCATTGGGATGCGCATCCACCGCGGGATTCAGGTTCTTCTGGTAGCAGGGGGTGTTGGCAATCATCAGCGTCGCGAAGCGCCCTTCAACCTGGTGGCCATCGATATCAAGTTGATAGTGTCTGCCGGGGCGCCGATTGCGCAGGATATATAGCCCTGCAAACATCAGGGGCCACAGGTCGGATTTAAACCCGATGGTTTCACCAAAGCGGATACCGCCCACATAGCCTTCCGTCTCGATGCCGGTTAAAAAATTGGATAGACAGTAGTTGGTGCCGTTGCAGATTAGGTCGATGGGCGTCGTGTCGCCATAGACCTGATTCTCCAAATCCGCGAAGAGCGATATGCGGTTGCGGCCAAAGTACTGCAAAAACTCGTTGGAGCGACCCAGCGGATGGGCGGCAACCTGCGCATTGGGCAGATCAATGACGCCGTTGACAACCTCGTTGAGCGTACCGGAGCCGCCCATGGCGTGCACGCGAACGATGTCCTCGGTTTCGGATACATAGCGGCGCACGAACCCAACCGCGTCACGACACCAGCGGTTGACGTGGATTTCGTGGGCTTGGTCAGGGTGCGCGAGAAAAAAGTCCTCGATCTGACGCAAAACGCCCGGCAGGTCTTTGCGCACATGATAGGCAGAGGGATTGACGATAAACAGATGCTTCACAGAGGTCCCCCCCCGATACGATGCTTCGCGCGCATGTCATTTTGATGGGTTTAGACGAAAATTGTCGAAAATTCCATAGACTTTGATGGAGTATATCATACATTCTGCGCAATGAATATGAAAAAAATGGCGAAGGATGTGAAATTTCACATTAAGTTATGGGGGACAATGATTCGTGGTGGGCGCAGGGCACGACAAGGGACCATTGATGCGCCGAGGTAGCGACACGCCTCTCTGCGAGCGTTTATATAATGAAGAAACAGGGAGTAAGTGCGCTTTTCGCTAGTAAGAAGGAAATGTAAAATGAACCGTAATGCCAGAACCATATCGCACCAAATAGAAAGAAACTCCGCGCCCTACCGCTGCGCGGTCATCGTATCCTGACGCACGCGGTCTGTAGGGTCGGAGCATTCCTGAATTGCGAATATGTCAGATCACTAGGCGTTGTCCGCTGTGAGGAACGAGAGAATCCGCTGCGTTTGATGCAGAACGGCGTGCCCGATGCCGGGGAGCAAAACGGTTTGCGCATGCGGCGCGAGGCGGGCAATCCGTGCCACGCTTTTGCGCGCGTTCAGCAGCATGTCGTCCTCGCCAAAGACAACCAGCAGCGGCATGGTCAGGCGCGACAACTCGTCGTCGCTGAATACCGGTAGGGTTTGATAGCGGGGCAGTTCGTTTTTGTTAATCAGCAGGATGTAGTCCAGTACCTTGCGCATTTCGGCAGCTTTGGCGGGATCGGTGGGTTCCATACCCAGCACACTGCCCACCGCCTTTTTCTGATTGCCCAGCGACATGATTTGCTGGAGCAGCAGACGCAGCAGGAAGTCGCGCCGCTGCATCGCCAGCCCGCCGGGGCACAGCAGTGCCAAGTGACTGACCTTCTGCGGATGTACAGTGGCATAGCGCAGCGCCATCCAGCCGCCCAACGACAGACCGACAATGGCGCAGGGCTGGGCACTGAGCGCGACCAGCACCTCGTCAAGCCAGTGCTGGTATGCGCCACTCCAATAGTCGGGCCGGGATTCGGCGGAAAGCCCGGCCTCGCCGAGCAGATCGACGGCGAACACATGGTAGTGCTGGCTGAGCAATGGCACGTCGCCAAACCAACTGAACGAGGACGACATGCTGCCGTGCAGCAGCACCAGCGGCGGATGCGCCGGGTCGCCGGACTCGATGACGAAGGTGTCGCCGAACGCGGTGGGCACGGTATACTGCTTGTTTTTCACCGGCCAGGCAGCCAGAAACTGGCGGTAGCCATCCAGCACCGCTTGCTTGCCCTGCTCGGATTTATAGATCGTGGTCATGGGTTTTGCCCTCCTAGCAGCCAAGTTTCGGCGCTGCCGATGTCGCCATAGACGCGGAACGTGCTGCCCTTGTTGCTTTCCAGCACAAATTCCTGAAAGCGCTTGGCAGTGCGGGTGATATCCAGCACCGCGACAGTCTTGATGTTGTAGTTGACCAGCTTTTGCAGCGCCAGCCCGGCGACGCGTGTGGACAGGCTGAGGAAGTCCGGCGACAGGCAGGCTTCGGGCAGCATCAGCAGGTTGGTGCCGTGCTCCGCGCAGGCGCCGACCAAGTCCAGACCATCCTGCTCGCGCGTGATTTGTCCCTGCGTAACCATCACATAGGTTTGGCCGTTTTTTTGTACCGCAGTGTACTGCAAAGCATTCACCTCTTTTTCGTGCGTTCGTTCCCGGTCGTTGACCAGTGGCAGCGCCTCGGCGCGCACCTGCTCAATCCATTGCAATTCTTGCGCATAAAATGCGCGGTGGCTCTGGTGTGCCAGCGCGAGCAACCTCTGGGCGAAGGGTTGATCGGTTTGGGGGAAGGACTGATCGTTATCGGCCATCAGCATGCCGCGAATCTCGTGCTCATATTGCGACAGGATGCCGTCGATCTCGGCGCGGGTCAGGTCGCCGCCAAAGGCCAGCTGCATAAGGATTGGCCGCTTCACTTCCATCATTTGTGGAAAGCCGCGCGACAGCACCGACAGTTCCTGTTGACCGCGCGCAGTCAGCGTATAGCGCTTCTTTGTGGGCGCGTCGTCATGGTGCAGCACCTCTGATTCGATCAGGCCGTCGGCCTGCAGATCGGCCAGCGTACGGTAGATTTGGCTGTTGTTGCCCGACCAGTAGAACAGCGGCGATTGCTGCATGATCTTCTTGATCTCGTAGCCGGTGAGCGGCTTGAGGCTGATTAAGCCAAGCATAGCGTATTGGATATTCATGGCATTGTTCCTTTCTGTTGAACATATGTTAAAAGTAACATAGGTTCAACAGAAAGTCAATAGCAAATTGTGCGCTTGAAAAAAGACTGGGCTTGCGCTACGATAGGGGTGCTGTTACCCCGCAAAAATCGCCGTAAAACGGAGGCATACGATGGATCAAGCGCTGATAAAAAAACTGATGCTCGACAAACTGCGCCGCGTGCTGCTGATCGACAAGCCCGACGACTTACCGGAGCTGGACGGTCTCATCGCCGACACGGCGCCGTCCGGCATGTATGACTTGGTATTTACCTTTGTATTCGATTTGGATCAGATGGAGCAGACCATTTTGTGCACCGCGCAGCGCGAGTTGGTGGTCGATGGCGGCTATCTCTATCTCGCCTACCCCAAGAAAGGCAACAAACGTTACAAGCAGTATATCGACCGCGACGCGATCACGGCGAAGTACGATCTGCTGGAGGGCGACGGGTTTGTGGCGGGCACGAACCTGAAGTTCTCGAAAATGGTGGCGCTGAACGATGTGTTTACGCTGGTTGGCCTGCGCCGCTTTGACAAGCACATCGCCCCGGCTGGCCCCAGCCAGTGCGTGGCCGACTATGTGGACAAAATCCCGGCGCTGCGCGAGGCGCTGGCGCACCGGCCGGAGATCGTGGCGCTGTATGACGCGCTAACACCGGGATATCAGAAGGACTGGGCGAGATATGTGTACAGCGCGCAGACCGATGCCACGCGTGAAAAGCGATTGCTGGAAACCGCTGACCTGCTGGCGGCGGGCTATAAGTCCAAGGCGCTTTATCGACAGGCAAAGCCGTGACGGTAGGCGACGCCGCTTTGCGCGCGGACACAAAGTCTGATATAATGAAGCGGTAGGGTGCTACAACGCTATGGAAACGAGGGATACGATGAAAACGGTTCGCGTGTTGCTGCCCACCACGCAATCGGTGCAGAGCTTTGTCGATGCGCTGATTGGTTTGAACGGTGATTTTGAGTTCGTGGACGGCCGGGTGATGCTGGATGCCCGATCCCTAATGGGCGTTTTCAGCCTAGATTTATCCAAACCGTTGCAGCTTCGGGTGCATCAGCCCACCGAAGCCAACCTAAGCGCCATACGCCCATTCATCGTCCCGGGAGAGGAGACAGAGCATGCATGACGAACTGATTACGCTGACCATCGGCAAGCAAAAGAATATCGCGCTGATCGCGCACGATGGCAAGAAAAAGGAACTGTTGGACTGGTGCGACTGGAACAAGGAACTGCTGCAAAAGCACTTTTTGTGCGGCACCGGTACCACCGCGCGCATGATCGCCAACCGCACTGGCCTGCCTGTGCGGGCATACAACAGTGGCCCGTTGGGCGGCGACCAGCAGATTGGCGCGAAGATTGTAGAGGGCGCGATTGATCTGGTGATCTTCTTTTCTGATCCGCTGTGCGCCCAACCGCACGATCCGGATGTGAAAGCGCTGCTGCGCATCGCCATTGTGTACGATATTCCGATCGCGTCCAACAAGGCGTCGGCGGACTTTATGATTACCTCGCCGCTGATGGAAAGCGAATATCTGCATGAGGTGCAAAACTTCCAGAACGAGGCGCAAAAGCGCAGCGAAACGCTGTGATGTGAAAGGGTGCAGGGAAAATGAAGCGCATCGCGGTGATCTATCAATCGAAATATGGCAGCACGAAGCAATACGCGGAGTGGATCGCCGAGCAGTTGGGCGCCGAGCTATTGCCGCGCGCGCAGGTCAAACCTGCGGACCTCGCGCAATATGATGCGGTGATCTATGGCGGCGGTCTGTACGCCGGGGGAATTGGTGGTGCGGATTTGGTGCTCAAGCACCCGGTTAAGCGGCTGGCGCTGTTTACCGTCGGCCTTGGCGATCCCAAGACGGCTGATTACACCCATGTGATCAAGCAGGCGTTTCCCGCCGGTGTGCCCGACACCGTCAAGGTATTTCACCTGCGCGGCGGCGTGGATTATGCGCGGTTAAGCTTCGTGCACCGCACGCTGATGACCGTGCTCAAGAAGCTGATGATCGACAAAACCCCGCCGGAGAAGCGCACCGATGAGATGCGCACGATCCAGGAAACCTACGGCAAGAAGGCCGACTTTACCGACCGCGACAGCATTGCGCCCATCGTTGCGTATGTGAAAAGTCTGTAATCCGCGACAACGCCCTCGCGTTGCGGGGGCTTTTTTTGCTTGTGCTCGCGCACAAAACTCGGTACAATATACAGTATATTGCAGGGACGGAGGGAATGCACATGACCATACGCGAAATCGCGCAGCGCTGCGGCGTGTCCCGTGGCACGGTGGATCGCGTGATCAACGGCAGAGGCAAGGTGCACCCCGATACCGAAGCGATGGTGCTCAGCATGCTGGCCGAAGCGGGGTATACCAAGAACATCGCGGGCCGCGCGCTGACCGTGCGCAAGAGCGCGCCGGTGATCGGCATCGTACTGTCCAGCGAGGGCAATCCGTTCTTCGACGACGTGATCGCGGGTATCCGCCGCGCGGAAAGCGAGCTGGCTGACTACGGCGTCAGCATCGCGATGCACACCATGCGCGGCTATCAGGCCGAGGAGCAGCTCTCCTTGATGGACAAGCTGGGCACATCCATCTCCGCACTGGTGCTGCACGCGATCAATGACCCGCGCATCGCGCGCAAGATCAATACGCTGGCAGAACAAGGCGTTCCCACTATCACGGTCAATACCGATCTGGACGACAGCCAGCGCCGCTGCTATGTGGGCAGCGACTATCTGCTGGGCGGGCACACGGCTGCCGGGGTGGTGCGCCTGGTGACGGAGGGCAAGGCACGTCTGGGCATTCTGACCGGCGTGGACAATGTGCTGGGGCATCGGCAGCGGCTGGAGGGATTTGAGGCGCTGCTCAGCGCGCGCTGTCCCGGCATTACGGTGGCGGCGCGGGTCAGCGCGCAGGACGATATCGCGCATGCGCATCGCGTGACGCGCGAGATGTTGGAACAGGACCCGGCCATCGACGCGTTGATGGTGATCGCCGCTGGACTGAGCGGCGTATGTCAGGCGGTTCTGGAGTTGGGGCGGGAGCATAGCATGCGCGTGTTTGCGTTTGACAATACGCCGGGCACACGCGAGATGATGGACGCGGGACTGGTGAAGGCAGTGGTGTGTCAGCAGCCCTTCGCGCAGGGTTATCGCGCGGTACGCGCCGCGTTTGACATCATTTTGTCCGGCGCGCCCGGGCACGAGCGCATGATCACCGAGAATCAGATTCGCATCCAGGAGAATCTGGACGAATAGCGTTTTCGCGCTGTTGATTGGGGCGCGAATTGCGGCATTTGAGCGAACAATCTGTGGTTTTGGGCGCGTGGTTCTTGCGCTGGACAAACCGAGCAGGTACAATATACAGTGTACCCATAGGAGGAGGCAAAGCGATGCCGCTGGAGCAACGCGTCGGGCAGGCGCTGGATGCGCTGGGTGCCGCCCAACCGGGCGACACCGTGCTGGTCGCGGTCAGCGGTGGTGCCGATTCGGTGGCGCTTGTGCGGCTATTGTGCGCGCTGCGTGCACAGCGCGGCTGCGCGGTGATGGCGGCGCACCTGCACCACGGCATCCGTGGCGACGACGCTGACGCTGACGAAGCCTTTGTGCGCGCGCTGTGCGCGCAGTGGGATGTGCCGCTGACTGTGGGGCACGCAGATGTGCCCGCGCTGGCCGCGTCGCAGGGGATGGGCATGGAGCAGGCCGCGCGGCAGGCGCGATACGCGTTCCTGGCGCGGGTAAAGGCTGACTTTAACGCGACCGATATTGCCACCGCGCATCACCTGGAGGATCAGGCCGAAACTATTCTGCTGCACATGACGCGCGGCTGCGGGCTGGCCGGACTGACCGGTATGCGCGCGCGGCAGGGCGATGTGATTCGCCCGCTGTTGTGCGTGCACAGGGCGGAGCTGCGCGACTTCCTATCGGCGCGCGGGCAGACTTGGCGCGAGGATAGGACCAACACCGACACCGCCTATGCGCGAAACTACGTGCGCGCCAGCGTGCTGCCCGCGCTGACCGGGCTGAACCCGAACGCGGTGGACGCGTTGGCCGCGATGGCGGAGCGCCTGTGGCTGGACGAGCAGTACCTTGCGTCGCAGGCTGACGCGCTGGGCGCGCTGCCCATTACACCCATGCGCTACGGCGGCTGCTTCCGGCACACGGCGCTGGCCAATGTACACGAGGCGCTTTTGCGCCGCGTGATGCGCAAGGCGCTGGACTACTGTGGCATTGCGCAGATTGAGGCACGGCATGTGCTGGCACTGTGCGAGCTGTTGCGCGAGGAAGTGGGCGGCAGCCGCAACCTGCCGGAAGGCTGGCGCGCGATGCGCGGCAAAGCGCACATCCATCTGCTGTCCCCGAACCCAGCGCCCACACCGGAGCCGGTCGCGCTGTCGCTGCACGGCGATACGCTGCTGTGGGATGGCATGCGCATCACCGCGCGCGCGGCGAACCCCGGCGAGCTGGGCGACGGTGTGCGCACACAGGTACTGGATACCGCGATGCTGCGGCAGGCTGTCGTGCGTACGCGGCACACGGGCGATCGGTTCGCACCACTGAACAGCCCCGGCAGTCAACCGCTCAAGCAGACACTGATCGACCGTAGCGTTGATCGTCCCTTTCGCGATGTGCTGCCCATTGTGGCGCACGCGCACGACGCGCTTTGGGTGGTGGGCATCGCGCCCGCCGATGGCGCCAAGATCACCGCGCGCACCGCGCGCGCCACACACCTGACGTTTACCGGCAGTTTGCCGTGGGAACGATAAAACAAACATTGTATGCAAGATGGAGGAAAAGGCATGCCTACCAATAAGAGACTGTATCAGGATCTGGAAGGCGAAGTGCTGCTGACGCGCGAAACCATTGCGAAGCGTGTGGCGGAACTAGGCGAGCAAATCACCCGCGACTACGCGGGCAAGGACTTGGTGGTCATTGGGATATTGAAAGGCGCGGTGGTGTTTTTTGCCGATCTCATCCGCGAAATCGATCTGCCGCTGACCATCGACTTTATGGCGATTTCCAGCTATGGCAGCGCCACAAAATCCTCCGGCGTGGTGCGCATCCTCAAGGATTTAGACAACGACATTGTGGGCAGGCATGTGTTGGTGGTCGAGGACATCGTGGATACCGGGTTGACACTGTCGTTCCTCAAGAGCAATCTGCTCTCGCGCGGCGCGGAGTCGATCCGCATCGCCGCGCTGCTGGACAAGCCCGAGCGCCGCAAGGTCAACCTGAGCAGCGACTACACCGGCTTCAGCATTCCGGATGCGTTCGTGGTCGGCTATGGTTTGGATTATGGTCAGGTCTATCGCAACATCCCGGAAATCGGCGTGCTGAAGCCCGCGGTTTACGAAAAATAGCAGCGGCGCATTTTGCATTTATGCGTCCAGCGTGGTATACTACAATAATCATGGTTTGAGATTGAATGGTGCTTCCGTGGAGGGAGCAAGGAGGGTACCTTGAAGAAATCTTACAGGAGTATAGCATTTTCCGTGATTTTATTGCTGGCACTGTATGTGCTGGGCAATATGTTCCTGTCCTCTGGACAGCTGACCAAAAAGAAGATCGACTATTCGACGCTGATCACCTATGTGCGCGAGGACAAGGTTCAGTCCATCGGCATCATGGAGCAGACGTTGGTTGGCCTGATGCGCGATACCAAGATCGCGCTGGCCGATTTTCCCACCAAGTATGATTTTGAGACCACCATTGACCGCGAGAATTTCTTCCTGACGGTCAAACAGATCTATGCGGAAAAGCTGAATAAGCCGCTGGATCAGATTGGCGATAAGGATTTCGCGTTTTCCATCCAGTACCTGCCTAAGCCGGTCGCGCCTTGGTATCTGGAGGTGCTGCCGATGCTGGTGATGGTCGGGCTGACGATTGCTTTCTTTATGTTCATCATGCGCCAGCAGGCTGGCGGCAACAGCAAAGTGATGAACTTTGGCAAGAGCAAGGCGCGCATGTACGACCCCGAAAAGAACCGCATCAGCTTTAATGATGTGGCCGGCGCGGTGGAGGAAAAGGAAGAGCTGGCCGAGATTGTTGATTTCCTGAAGAACCCGAAACGCTTCACCGAGCTGGGCGCGCGCATCCCCAAGGGCGTGCTGCTGGTGGGCCCTCCGGGCACCGGCAAGACGTTGCTGGCCAAGGCGGTCGCCGGGGAAGCCGGTGTACCGTTCCTCTCGATCTCTGGTTCGGACTTTGTGGAGATGTTTGTCGGCGTCGGCGCTAGCCGTGTGCGCGATCTGTTTGAGTCGGCCAAGCGCAACGCGCCGAGCATCGTCTTTATTGACGAGATCGACGCGGTGGGTCGCCATCGCGGCGCTGGACTGGGCGGCGGACATGACGAGCGCGAGCAGACGCTCAACCAACTGCTGGTCGAGATGGACGGTTTTTCCAATAACGAAGGCGTGATCGTGCTGGCGGCCACCAACCGCCGCGATATCCTCGACCCCGCGCTGCTGCGTCCGGGCCGCTTTGACCGCCAGGTTACGGTCAACTACCCCGATGTGCGCGGCCGCCTGGAGATACTGAAAGTGCATTCCCGCGGCAAGCCGCTGGCGCCCGATGTCGATCTGGAGTCGATCGCCAAGCGCACGCCGTTTTCTACCGGCGCCGATCTGGAAAACATCATGAACGAGGCCGCCATCCTGTGCGCGCGCGGCCAGGGCACGCAGATCACCACCGAAAACCTGCGCGAAGCGGTCGAGCGCGTCGCGATGGGCCCGGAAAAGAAGAGCCATGTCGTGCACGAGAAGGACAAGAAAATTGTCGCGTATCACGAGGCCGGGCACGCGCTGGTCGGCGCGACGCTGCCGCATTGTGATAAGGTCAATCTGGTCACCATCATTCCGCGCGGCGATAGCGGCGGACACACGCTGCTGCTGCCCGAGGAGGAGCGCGACTTTAGAACCAGCACGGAGCTGAACGACGATCTGGCGATGACGCTGGGCGGATACGCTGCCGAGCGGCTGGTGTTTGGCGACATGACCGCCGGTGCGTCCTCCGACATCCGCCGCGCCACCGAGCTGACCCGCCGCATGCTCACCCATTGGGGCATGAGCGACGCCTTGGGCCCGATCTACCTCGGCGGCGATCAGGAAGTGTTCCTAGGCCGCGATTTTGCGCAGCAGTCGCGCAACTATTCCGAGGAAGTGGCCGCCAAAGTGGATAAGGAGCTGCAAAAAACACTGCACGGTGCGTATGACCGCGCCGAAAAAGCGCTGAAAGAAAACCTCGAAAAGCTGCATGAGCTGGCCAACCTGCTCATGGAGAAAGAAACTATCGACGGCACCGAGTTCGCCGCGTTCATGGCGCAGTAACCCGGGTGAGAGGGCACATGCAAT
Organism: Eubacteriales bacterium; assembly: GCA_031552735.1. Lineage (GTDB taxonomy): Bacteria > Bacillota > Clostridia > Christensenellales > Aristaeellaceae > JAVBUY01. Next base: position 34,373 of record JAVBMF010000033.1, on the reverse strand, counting down.
TTTCGACCAAGCTGGCCGCCTATGAAAAAAGCATCTTCGCCGAGCTGGCGGTGCTCAAGCACCGCCTGCTTGCGCGTGGCGTGGATGTGATTGATCTGTCGATCGGCTCGCCGGACCTGGCCCCAGCGCCGCACATTACGCGCGCGCTGGCAGACGCTGCGCTAGACCCGGCGAACTACCGCTACGCGGTGCACGACCGGCCGCAACTGATGCGCGCGGTGGCCGATTGGTATCAGCGCCGGTTTGCCGTGGCGCTGGACCCGGACACGCAGATCACCTCGCTGCTCGGCTCGCAGGACGGGCTGGCGCACATTGCGCAGGCGTTGCTCGATGTGGACAGCACTGTGCTGACGCCCGATCCGGGCTATCCGATCTTCTCGATTGGGCCGGAGCTGGGCGGGATGCGAGTGGAGCGCATGCCGCAAATGCGCGGCAACGGCTACCTGATCGATCTGGATGCCATCCCGGAGGAGCAAGCCAAGCGCGCACGGCTGATGATCGTTTCGTACCCGAATAATCCGACCGCCGCGGTCGCGCCGCCGTCGTTCTACCGCGAGCTGGTCGATTTTGCCAAGCGGTACGATATCGCTGTGGTGCATGACAACGCCTATAGCGAGCTGACGTTTGACGGATACACGTGCGGCAGCTTTTTGCAGACCGAAGGCGCGACCGACATCGGCATTGAGTTCAACTCGCTATCGAAAACCTATAGCTTTGCCGGGGCGCGCGTTGGATTCGCGTTGGGCAATGCGAAGATGATCGGTCTGCTGCGCTCGCTGAAGAGCAATTTTGACTTTGGCGTGTTCTTGCCCATCCAGATCGCGGCGGAGGCCGCGCTGAATGGTCCGCAGGACAGTGTAGGCACCATGCGCGCCACCTATCAGCAAAGGCGCGATATCCTGTGCGATGGGCTGAGCGCCGCTGGCTGGGCGGTCGAGAAACCCAAAGCCACCATGTTTGTGTGGGCGCGGATTCCTGCCGGGTACGCCGACGCGAGCACCTTCGCCACCGAAGTGGCGGAGCGCACCGGCATCATTGTGGTGCCGGGCACCGCGTTTGGCGCGCAGGGCGAGGGACACGTGCGCATGGCGCTGGTGCAGCCCGACAGCGCGATGCGCGAAGTGGTGCGCCGCATGAGCCAGAGCGGCTTGATCAGCGGCAAGGCATGAACATTGACCTGCACCTGCACAGTACCGCGTCGGACGGCATGCTGACGCCGACCGCGCTGGCGGAGACCGCGCATGATGCGGGCATGCGGCTGATCGCGCTGACCGACCACGACAGTGTGGATGGTTTGGCCGAAGCCGGTGAGGCCGCACGGCGAACGGGCATGGCGTTCTTGCCCGGCGTGGAGCTGGGCACCAACGGCGCCAGCGAGATCCACTTGCTGGGCTATGGACTGGATGGAAACGATGTGCGCAACCGGCAGTTTTTTGCAAACATGCAGGCCGAGCGCAAGGCAAGGGCGGCACACATCGTCCATATACTGGGCACGCTGGGCGTTGCGCTGGATTTTGACGCCATTGCGCGCATGGCGGCGCATAGCCTGTCCAGATCGCACATTGCGCGCGCCATCGTGGAAAAAGGCGCGGCCAGCAGCGTGAAGGAGGCCTTTGACCGATACTTGCGCCCCGGCAGACCGGCGTATGTGCCGCGCGCACAGTTGGATATGCGCGACGTCATTGCCTTCCTGCGCGAGCGCGGCGCGGTGCCGGTGCTGGCGCATCCCGGGCTGATTCAGCAGCACGAGCAGCAGGTATTCCAGCATATTCTGGACTGGCAGCGCATCGGGCTGATGGGCATTGAGGCGCATCATCCCAGCCATTCGCCAACACAGGCGCGCAGCCTTGACCAGTTTGCCCGGCAGCATGGGTTGCTGGTCACCGGCGGCAGCGATTTTCACGGCGAGGCCATTCGGTCGGTACGCATCGGCGACGGACAACAGCAATGGACACACAAGACGGAGGATGCGCACGCGCTGTGGCAAGCAGCCGCGCATACCGTCGGGCAATGGCCCGGCGTGTGACATACACCAAGTGATCTGGAGGGACGGCATGGCAAATCGTACAGGATACCAAGCGGGCTACCGCCCGCCGCAACCTGTTCCGCCGCGACAGGCGAACGGCCCATCGCAGGCCAATGTCGCGCGCCGCGCGATGGCTGGTTCGCAGCGCGCGGGCGCTGCCGACCGGCCTGCGCCGCGTGCGAATGGCACCGCGAAACGGGGCGCAAACAATGGCGGTAGTGGTCGCCGTCCACCTACCCGTTCCAATGGCAGGCGCAAGAAAATGCCACCGATGATCCTGTTCTTTGTGGTGGTGCTGGGCACCGCTTTGCTGGTGCTGGGCGCGTTCACGGCGAAACTGGTGATCGACATCAACGAGCAAGGCAACGACGTGTTCTATCAGGGCGTGTATGTCGCCAACGTGCCGCTGGGCGGGATGACCGTCGAACAGGCACAACAGGCGTTGCAGAATATGGAGCAATCGCAGTTGGACAACTGGGCGGTGACGCTGCAATTCCCATCCGACACCAAGCAGATCAAGGCCTCGCACATAGACTTGCGCATGGATCTGGGGCAGCAGCTGACCGCCGCGTGGAATGTGGGGCGCAGCGGCAGCCTGATTGAGCGCCAGCGCGTGATCAATGGCCTGAAGGTGCAGCCGTTCTATACGCAGGGCGGTATCAGTTTTAGCGAGGACAAGCTCAACAACATCCTCGCGGAGCTGGCCAAGGGCATCAAGCGTGACCCGGTGGACGCCACCGCCACCTTTACGCCCGAGGAGGAGCACCCCTTCTCTTTCACCGACGAGGTGCCCGGCCGCGCACTGGATGTTGCGCCGCTCAAGGAGCAAATATTGCAGGCGGTGTACAGCCTGCAAAGCGCAACCATCGAGCCGCAGTTGGCCTATACGCAGCCGCAGCAGACCAAGGCAGGTCTGCAGGCCAACATGACCTGCATTGTGGTGGTGACCACCGAGATCAGCAGCAAGAGCGAGCCGGGGCGAAACGAGAACATTCGCATCGCGCTGGAGCGGCTCAATGGCACGCGCCTGATGCCCAAGGAGAAAGTTTCGACGAATAAGGTATTTGGCAAGCGCACGAAGGGGAACGGCTATCAGGAAGCGCCGGAAATCGCCTATGGCGAGTATGTGCCCGGCGTGGGCGGCGGCGTGTGTCAGGTATCGACCACGCTGTATCAGGCGGTGCTGCGCGCCGGGCTGGAGGTCATCACCCGCGAGCGCCACACCATCCCATCCAACTACGCGAAGAAGGGGCAGGACGCCACGGTGTCGGACAACGGCGCCGACCTTGTGTTCCGCAACAACACGGAGTATCCGGTCTACATCCGGGGACGCTTGACCCAGGCCAACGACAAGGCCAAGACGCTGCGCTGCGAGGTGTCGATCTATGGGCGCGCGCTGCCTGACGGCATCCGCTATGTGCTGGATTCCCGGCAGCTGCGTGAGATCCCGATGCCCGAGGAAGTCCAAAGAGAGGACAATGGGCAAAAGAATGGCCTGTACTACCAAGACGAGCAAAAGCTGGTAGCAGGCCGCGTCGGTTACGAGGTGGAAACCTATCTGGTAGCGCAAAAGGATGGTTTGGAGGTATCGCGTGAGCTGATCACCACCGACATTTACCCTGAACGCGCGCCGGTGCTTTGGTATGGCACGCATCAGCGCGAGGACTTTGTCGGGGACGAAGTGATATACTGAGCACATGAAAAACCGCTCCTTCCGAATATCCGGAAGGGGCGGTTCTCTTTTGCCTGTCAGTCCACGCGCCTCACCGGCGTGACCGATGGCGAGGCGGCCTCATTGGCCGCGATTTGGTCGTTGAGCAGGTTGATATCGCCGCAGCCCATGGTCAGCACCAGATCGCCTGGCTGCCAGTGCGCGCGCAAATAGCTCTCGGTGGCGTCAAACGTCGGCGTGTAATGCACGTTTTGTCCGGTGGCGGCAATGCGCGAGACCAGCATGGTGCTGTCGATATCGCCCGGATCCTTCTCGCGTGCGGCGAAGATATCGGTGATCAGGATCTCATCAGCGTCGTCACAGCAGTGGATATACTCCTCGAACAGACGCTTGACACGCGAGTAAGTATGCGGCTGCATGACCGCCCACAGACGGTTGTGATGCTGCATCTTGGCAACCGACAGCGCGTTTCGCATCTCGGCGGGGTTGTGGCCATAGTCGTGGTACAAACGCACGCCCTGCACGACTCCGGTCAGCTCAAAGCGCCGGTGCACGCCCGTAAAGCCGGACAGCGCGCGACCGGCCAGTTGCATGTCGGCATCCATGTGGTGCACAGTCGCCAGCGTGGCCAATGCGTTGAGCACCTGGAATTTGCCCGGCACTTGCATCGATACGTGCGACAGTGCTTTGCCGTCCAGCGCGGCATCAAAGGTGGCGTGTCCGGTTTCATCAAAGGACAGGTTCGCCGGTTGCCACCGGTTGTGCGGCTCAAAGCCATAGGAAATGTTGGGACAGGGCGCGCCGGACAGCACCGCGCGCACGCGTGGATCGTCGCCGCAGCCCACCGCAAAGCCGTCCTTGGGCAACAGTGCCAGAAATTCCGTGAAGGTCTGCTGGATGTGCTCGATGTCGCGGTAGAAGTCCAGATGATCGGCGTCGATGTTGAGCACGACGGCCAGCGTGGGGCGCAACTGCAAGAAACTTGCGTTAAACTCGCAGGCCTCTGCCAGGAATGTGTCGCCGCCGCCGATGCGCGTGGAGCCACCAATGGCGTCCAGCGTGCCGCCGATATGGATGGTAGGATCAAACCCGGTTTCCAACAGCACCTGCGACAGCATGGAGGTGGTGGTGGTCTTGCCGTGCGCGCCGCATACGCCGATGGCGTTCGGATAGCCTTCCATCAATTGGCCAAGCAAGTATGCGCGCTCCAGCGAGGGGATGCCCTGTGTTTGACAGGCCACACGCTCGGGATTGTCGGCAGCGATGGCGGCTGTATACACCACCAGCGCGGCGTCGGCAACATTCTCCGCGCGGTGCCCGATGACCACCGGAATGCCCAGCGATTTCAGCTTTTTGGTGGTATATGAATCCGTGCTGTCCGAACCGGACACCAAGTAACCTTTCTGATGCAGCATCTCCGCCAGCCCGGACATCGAGCTGCCGCCGATGCCGATCATGTGGATGCGCTGCCCTGAGAACTGTCGGATGTGCGGATGGGTCATGCAGATCACCTTTCTGGGCGGGTTACCGCCGAGGGGTTTACGCCATTTGCCAGTAACAACTAGCCTATTATACGCCGAAATGCTGTCCACAATCAAGAATAAGGAAAATTTCGCGAATGGAGCGCTGGAAAAAAGTCGAACAATTTGTTGCCTTCTTCTGCATATTTTGCTGGATTTATGAGGAAAGGTGAATTATAATAATAGCCGTGTGTGCGAACATTCGGAATTTTCCGGTCGATTTGAAGAAAGAAGGCACAGAATGGAACGCATTCGGCGCAATGAGCGGCTGTCGGCCATGACGCGCATCCTGGTGTCCAGCCCCAATCACATCTATACGCTGAGCCACTTTGGCGAAATCTTCGGCGCGGCCAAGTCCACGCTGAGTGAGGACATCGATATCCTGCGCGATGTGATGCAGGAGTTTAAGCTCGGCCAGTTGGATACGGTAACCGGCGCGGCGGGCGGCGTGCGTTTTCGCCCGACCGTGGCGCGCGAGGATGCGCTGCGCTTTATCCAGAGTGTGTGCGAAAAGCTATCAGCGCCCGGGCGGTTGCTGCCCGGCGATTTCCTCTACATGGCCGATATTCTGTCCATGCCCGATCTGGTCGAAAAAATGGGCGCGATCATGGCCGGGGAGTATTATCAGGCCGAGCCGGATTTTGTGCTGACCATGGAAACCAAGGGCATTCCGGTGGCGCTGATGGCCGCCAAGGCATTGGGTGTTCCGCTGGTGATCGCTCGCCGTGACAGCAAGGTATACGAAGGCCCGGCGGTGAATATCAACTACCTGTCCGGTTCGGCCGGGCGCATCGAAACCATGTCGCTGTCCCGCCGCGCGGTGCGAGAGGGGCAAAAGGCGCTGATCGTCGATGATTTCATGAAAGCCGGCGGCACCGCCAAGGGCATGATCGACATGATGGCGGAGTTCTCGGTCAGCGTGGTGGGGCTATGCGTCGTGATGGCCACCAAGGAGCCCGAGAAAAAGCGCGTGGACAGCGTGAAGGCGCTGATGGTTATGGAGGGCGTGGACGAGGAGCAAACCGCAGCCAAGGTGCGTCCGGCGTCGTGGTTGCGCGATGTGAACTAGGATATACTACCCGCAACAGGGTATGGAAAGTGAGTAAGCATATGAACAAGAGTGTCGCGTTTGTGATGGATGCGCCGCAATCCGGGATGACCGCTTGCGGCCTGTCGATGACCGAGCATGTGCTGCGCAGTGCCGAGGCGGTCTGCGAGCAGGTGATTCTGGTGCCCCAGGGCAGCTTTGGCCGCGCGCTGGCGGTGGTCAAGGACTCCGAGGATGCGCCCAAGGTGGCGTTTCTATTGCCGGCAATCATGCCGCTGATCTCGGCGACCACGCTGCGCATGCTGTGGGCAGAGCTGGAGGCCGGAGAGGCGTCCGGCATCGCGATCGGCGAGATTGTCTGCTGCCGCCTGGATGCGCTCAAGCGCGTGGCGTCCGGCGCGTCTGCGGAGTGTGAGCGCTGCGAGTCGATCCATATGACGCTGCGCCGCTTTTTCGCGGCGGGGCTGCATGTGCGGCGTATCCAGCCGACCTTTGCCGACGACGCGGTGCGCGTGACTGATCAGGTGACACAGGCGCAGGCAGAAAAAGTGCTGCGCGCGCGCATCAACCTGCAACACATGCAACAGGGCGTGCGCATGATCAACCCCGAAGCCACCTACATCGACGCGGATGTGCGCATCGGCGCGGGCACGGTGGTGTATCCGGGCAACTACCTGGAAGGCAAAACGGTGGTCGGCGCGAACAGCGTACTGCTGCCGAATAATCATCTGCGCGATGTGCGTTTGGGCAACAATGTCACCATCGAAAACACGGTGGGCATCGAGGCCGAGGTGGGCGACTGCACCAATGTTGGGCCGTTCGCTTACCTGCGCCCCAATACCAAAATTGGCGAGAGCTGCCGCATCGGCGATTTTGTGGAGATCAAGAACAGCTCGCTGGGCGATGGCACGCATGTGTCGCACTTGACCTATGTGGGCGACAGTGATCTGGGCAAGGATATCAACCTGGGCTGCGGCGTCGTGTTTGTCAACTACGACGGCAAGAAAAAAACCCGCTCGAAGGTGGAAGACAACGCGTTCATCGGCTGCAATGTCAATCTGGTATCGCCGGTGCATATCGGCGAGGAAGCCTATATCGCTGCCGGATCCACCGTGACCGAGGATGTGCCCGCCGGGGCGTTCTGCATCGCGCGCGAGCGGCAGGTGATCAAAGAGGGCTGGGTAGCGGAGCGGAAGAAAAACGGGAAGCTGTAAAAAGCATTGCGTCCGGCGCGAATCGCGCCGGACAAACTATGTCAGGAGGCATGTGGATGATTCGCGCGGTTTGTTTTGATTTGGATGGGACGCTGTTGCCCGCCGGTGAGGATTTTTTCATGGATCGCTATATGCGCGCGCTGGTGCAGGTCATTCCCGGGCGCACGCCCGAGCAAGTGATGCGCGCGATCGGCGGCACACTGCAAGAGGTGATTGGCGATACCAGCGGCGTGGCCACCATCGAGCAGCGGTTTGCGGACGGGCTTGCGCAGCGGCTGGACATGCCCTACGCCGAGCAGGAGCCGCACTTTTTGCGCTTCTATGAGCAGCAGTTTCCCAAGCTGGCGCAGTACATTGAGGCAGTGCCGGAGGCCGCACAGGCTGTGCGCGCCGCCAAGGATAAAGGGCTGGTCGTCGCGCTGACCACCAACCCGGTCATTCCCGGCGTCGCGACGCGCGAGCGTGTGCGCTGGGCAGGTCTGGACGAGGACGACTTCGCGTTTGTCACCTTCTATGAGGACTGTCGGCACACCAAGCCCAACGCCGCCTACTACACAGAAGAAGTGCTCGCAAGACTGGGGTTGAAACCCGAGGAAGTACTGATGGTCGGCAACGATGGCCGCGAGGACATGGTACCCGCGCACGCGCTGGGCATGCATACCTTCCTGCTGGATGTGTTCGCCGAGCATACCGATATGCCGCGCTGCTGGGACGCGCAGGGCGGATATGCGGAGTTGCTGGCTTACATCAAGGCGCTGCCCGCGGTCGAATAGACCTCGCACGGCTTGCGCCCGGCGGCAAATCATGCTATGATGCCGGTACACGCGGAAGGGGCAAACGCCTTTTCCGCCGCTGGTGGTTTTTGGGAACTAGTATCCTGGCGCACGTAGGCTTTCGTTTTCGCGCGGATTTTTTCCGCCTGGCTGCGTCGCTCTACGTCTGCTCTCCGGCTCCTTGCCGGACGAAAAAATCTCTCGCTCGAAGACCGAAATCCTAAATGTGTCAGGATACTAGGAGGACACGCTATGCACCTGATCGTCGGGCTGGGCAATCCGGGCGCCAAGTATGCGCACACGCGGCACAACGTGGGCTTTGATGTGCTGGAGGTGCTGTCGCAGAAACTGCATATCGCCATCGACCGCAAGAAGAGCCAGGCGTATGTGGGCGAGGGCAGCTACAATGGGGAGAAAATAGCGCTAGCCAGGCCGCAGACCTATATGAATCTTTCCGGCGACAGCGTGCAGTCGCTGGTGCATTGGTACAAGATTCCGTTGGATAGCCTGCTGGTGATCTATGACGACATCGACCTGCCGCTGGGCAAGCTGCGCTTGCGCGCGTCTGGCAGCGCGGGCACGCACAATGGCATGCGCTCTATCATTGATTGTTTGGGGCAGCAGCAGGAATTTCCGCGCCTGCGCGTCGGCGTCGGCGCGAAGCCCGATGGCTGGGAGCTGGCCGACTGGGTGCTGTCGCACTACGCGGACGGAGCCGAGCGTAAGACGCAGTTCGACGCCTATGTGCAGGCCGCCGATGTGGCGCTGGCGTGGGTGCAGTCCGGTATGGACGCGGCGATGCGAATTTGCCATAGCTGAGGATAGTACATGCGCGATTGTCTGTTTGCGCCGCTACACGATTGGGCGGCTTACCGGGAGATACGGGACGCGGTGGCGCGCCCCGGTGTTTGCACTGCCTATGGCATGGCCGATGGGCACAAGGCGACGCTGGCGGCGGCGCTGTCACGCGATACCGGACGGCCGCTGCTGATCGTCGCCGCCACCGAAGCGCTGGCTGCGCGCATGGTGGACGACCTGACGCAGCTATTGGGCGGCGGCGTGGAGTTGCTGCCTGCGCGCGAGACGCACTTTTACCGCGCGGTGGCATCTAGTCAGGAGGTGGCCAGCCGTCGGCTGGAAGCATTGAGCGGCATTCTGTCGGGGCGCACGCGGATACTGGTGACGCCTGCCGATGCGCTGATGCACCGACTGATGCCTGCCGACGTGTTTCTGGCGCACAGCTTTTCGCTGCGTGAAGGCGACCGCGTGCGGTTGGACGAGATGACGCGCCAGCTTTCGCAAGGCGGCTATACCCGCGAGGATATGGTGGAGGGCAAGGGGCAGTTCGCGCTGCGCGGCGGCATACTGGATGTGTTTCCGCCGTCGGCGCTGTCGGCGCTGCGCATCGAGTTTTTCGATGATGAAGTGGATTCCATCCGCACGTTTGACGTGCTGACGCAGCGGTCGCAAACCCGGGTGCAGACTGCGGATATCACCCCGGCCAGCGAGGCGCTGGTGGACGCGGCGCAGGGCCCGGCGGCGGCGCACCGGCTGCTGGCCATGCTGGAGCAGGGCGCGGCGGCGCAGGGTTCGGTCGCGTCGCTGCCGCCATTGGAGCCGCTGGACGTGGGCGACGAGGACGAGTTGCCCGGCCTGTGGGACATGGGCGACGCAGCCGGGGGTGAAATCATGGTGGCGGATGCGCCCAGGCTGACCGCCACGCCGTTAGAACGGCTGGTTGGCGAGGTGCGTGAAGCGGCGCTGGCGCTGGAGGCCGGGCGACAGGTGCGCGGGCTGGAGCGGTTCATGGCACAGCTCTACGATGCACCGCACACTGTGCTGGACTATTTGCGCGATCCGATCGTGCTGCTGGATGAGCCCGATAGGTTGCGCGAGCGCTGCGAGAACCGCGCGCTGGAGAATCGCGAGGCGTTCGTCACCGCGCTGGATCGTGGCGAGGCGTTGCCCGCGCAGGCCGAGCTGTTGCTTGGCTGGGACGCGCTGTTGCCGCTGCTGACCGGCGGCACCACGGTGACCTTCAGCGCGTTTTTGCGCGCGATGGGCGGCGTTGTGCCCAAGGCGGTTATCCAGCTTGCCAGCGTAGGTGCGGCAGGCTATCAAGGGCAGGTCAAGGAACTGGCACGCGATGTGGCGCGCTGGAAGGCCGAAGGCTGGCGCGTGGCGCTGCTGTCCGGTGGTGTGGCGCGCGGTCAGCGTCTGTCGCAGTCGCTGCTGGAACACGACGCCATCGTGCCCTTTGTGGAGGAACGCACCGCGCCACTGCTCGCTGGCGAAGTGGTGATTCTGCCGGTGGCGCTGTCGCACGGGTTTTCCTGTGCCGAGACGCGCTTTGCGGTGGTCGCCGATGCCGAAATCTTTGGTGTAGGTCAGGTCAAGGCACGCGCGCGCAAGAAAACCGGCGAGAAGATCGCCGCGTTTACCGACCTGAAAGTCGGCGACTATGTCGTGCACGAGAACCACGGCGTGGGCATCTATCAGGGTACAGTGCGCCTGCAAAGCGAAGGCACGTACCGCGACTACCTGTACATCCAGTACCAGGGGGCCGACAAGCTCTATGTGCCCACAGATCAGCTCGACCGCGTGCAGAAGTACATCGGCGCGGAAAAAGCCGCGCCGCATATCAATAAGCTGGGCGGTACCGAGTGGCAGCGGCAAAAGGCCAAGGTCAAGCAATCCATCAAGGCGCTGGCTTTTGATTTGGTGAAGCTCTACGCCGCGCGCAAGGCCAACAGCGGCTTCGCGTTCTCCGCTGATTCGCCGTGGCAGAGAGAGTTCGAGGACAACTTCTCCTTTGAGGAGACGCAGGATCAGCTGCAATCCATCGCCGAGATCAAGCAGGATATGCAGGCCAGCACCTGCATGGATCGCCTGCTGTGCGGCGACGTGGGATACGGCAAGACCGAGGTGGCATTGCGCGCAGCGTTTAAGGCGGTGATGGATGGCAAGCAGGTTGCGCTGCTCGCGCCCACCACCATTCTGGCGCAGCAGCACATGAACACCATCCAGACGCGTTTTGCCGGGTTCCCTGTCACCTGTGCGGTGATCAGCCGGTTCAAGAGCGCTGCCGAACAAAAGCACATTCTGGCCGAGGTGAAACAGGGCAAGATCGACATTCTGGTTGGCACGCACCGTTTGCTGGGCAAGGATGTGCAGTTCAAGGATTTGGGGCTACTGATTGTTGATGAGGAACAGCGCTTTGGCGTCGCGCACAAGGAAAGCATCAAGAACCTGAAAAGCAACATCGACGTGCTGACGCTATCGGCCACGCCAATCCCGCGCACGCTGCATATGTCGATGGTGGGCATTCGTGATATGTCGGTGCTGGAAACGCCGCCGGAGGAGCGCTATCCGGTACAGACCTATGTGGTAGAGTACAACGACGGCATGGTGCGCGACGCGATACTGCGCGAGATTGCGCGCAAAGGGCAGGTGTATTTCCTGTTCAATCGTGTCGAGCGCATTGAGAAGTTCCATCAGCGCCTCTCCCAGCTCGTGCCCGAGGCGCGCATCGCGGTGGCGCATGGGCAGATGCGCGAGCACGCGCTGGAGGACGTGATGCTGGACTTCTACGACCATCAGTATGACGTGCTGTTGTGCACCACCATCATTGAATCGGGGCTGGACATCCCCAGCGCCAATACGCTGATCGTCTTTGACGCGGACCGATTCGGTCTGGCGCAGCTATACCAGTTGCGCGGGCGCGTGGGGCGCAGCAATCGCTTGGCCTATGCGTATTTTACCGTGCGCCCCGACAAGGTGCTGACCGAAACCGCGCAGAAGCGGCTGGAGGCTATCCGCGAGTTTACCGAATTTGGTTCGGGCTTCCGCATCGCGATGCGCGATCTGGAACTGCGCGGCGCGGGCAATATCCTGGGCCCCGAACAGAGCGGCCAGATGTCCGCCGTGGGCTATGACATGTATGTGAAGCTCATCGAGGAGACCGTGCGCGAGATCCGCGGCGAGATGGGCGAGGCGGTGGACATCGAAACGCGCGTGGAAATGCGTGTGGACGCATACCTGCCTGCCGATTATGTGCGCGGCGAATATCAGCGCATCGAGACATACAAGCGCATCGCCGGGATCACTGACCGTGGCAGCCGCGACGATGTGGAGGAGGAACTGACCGACCGCTTCGGCGATCCGCCCGAACCGGTGTGCAATCTGGTCAGCATCGCGCACCTGAAAGCCATGTGCGCGGCGCTGGGCATTGAAACGGTGGTGCATCGCGGCGGCCAGCTGATCATGCGCTTTTCCGCGCAGGCGCAGCTGGACGGCGCGCGGCTTTTGAAGGCGTTGCACGATACCGACAAACGGCTGGTGCTGGCCGCGCAGTCGCCACCCAGCTTGCTGCTGCGCGATGCCAAGCTGGACAGTCCCGAGATGCTGCGGCTGGCCGTGCATCTAATGGAAAAAGTAACCGGACACATGGCAAACAGTGCGCAGGACCCAGCATAGCCGCTTGCATTTTGTGCCTCGCTCGGGTATACTATCGTCACCACTGGGGGCGATGACGGTCGGGTCCTGTGCAATCATGGGGCGTGAACCTTGTCAGGTCCGGAAGGAAGCAGCAATCAGCGCAGTACAGGATGTGCCGCGGGGTTGCCTGGCCCGAGCCTCCTGTGGCTTCTATGGATACCACCGTTCTTCTTTACTGCTTTCCGCCAAAGAATCATCTTTGGCGGTTTGTTTTTTTATAAATAATTCCTTTGGTGCATTATTTTGTCGAAAAAGGTGGATTATTGCGCGCATCAGTGCTATACTCACAATAGAAATGCATCACAGGAACAGTAAAGTTCTTATGGTGCACTTTACGAAGGAGGATGCGCATGCGCCAGCGCCCCGCTGAAAAACAGCGGAATATGCAGCCATGGGTCGATTTGAGCCATGACATGCGCACACCACTGAGCGTCATCCTAAGCTCTGTGCAGCTTTTGCAGGCGCGAACCGGCGATGTGTGCCAGCCGGAGGCCGCGCAGATCGAGCGCAACGTGCAGCAGCTGATGCGGTTGATCAGCAATGTGCTGGACATCACCAAGCTGGAAGCCGGGTACATGGACTTTACCTTGCAACCGCTAGAGGTGGTGGCGTGGCTGCGATATGTGGCCGACACCTGCGCGCCGTTCGCTCGCAACAAGGGCATAGAATTTGTGTGCGCTACCGCCGATGAGGCGCTATGGGTGCGCTGTGACGAGGTAAAGCTGGAGCGGTGCGTGCTCAATCTGGTATCCAACGCGGTGCGTCATACGCCGTCCGGCGGACTGATCTGCCTGTCGGTGGAAAACTCTGGTGACGAGGTGATCATCAGCGTTTCGGATAATGGCTGCGGCATTTCCGCCGAGCGCGTCGCGCACCTGTTTGTGCGCCACGATATGCGCGAACAGCCCATTAGGCAGCAAGATGGCATGGGGCTTGGGCTGCCGCTGGTGCAGTCCTTCATGTCGCTAATGCGCGGCAGCGTCCGACTGGAAAGCGAGTTGGGCGAAGGCACTTGTGTGCAGCTGATTATGCCGCGCATTAAACCGCCTGCCGCTAAACAGCGGCGAGGCACGGTGATCAGCAACACCGCGGTGGAGCTATCGGGGCTGGAGCTGTCAGAAAATTAGCGGAACCTGTGGGGATGGGCAAAATAGCCATCCCCACATCTTTTTTTGTTGCGCGATGCGCGCATTGGGGCTATACTGTTCTATAAACTGTAGGGCAGGGAGGAAACCATCCATGATCGATATCGCTGCGGTGCGCAAGGTGGACCCTCAGGTGGCCGATGCGCTGGTGTTGGAACTGAAACGTCAGCGCGAGCACATTGAGCTGATCGCGTCGGAGAATTTTGTCAGTGAGGCGGTGCTGGCCGCGATGGGCACGCACCTAACCAATAAATACGCCGAGGGCTACCCGGGCAAGCGCTACTATGGCGGATGCGCTTGTGTGGATATTGCGGAGGAACTGGCGCGCGACCGCGCCAAGCAGCTTTTCGGCGCGGAGCATGCCAATGTGCAGCCGCACTCTGGCGCGCAAGCCAACATGGCGGTGTATTTCGCCATGCTGGAGCCGGGTGACACGGTGCTGGGCATGAATCTTTCGCATGGCGGGCACCTGACGCATGGCAGCCCGGTCAATATCTCCGGCAAGTACTTCAAGTTTGAGGCTTACGGTGTGGACAAGGACACCGAAACCATTGATTATGACGCGCTGCGCGCGCAGGCAAAGCAAGTCAAACCCAAGATGCTGGTCGCCGGCGCGTCGGCCTATCCGCGCACCATCGACTTTGCCGCCATGCGCACGATCTGCGACGAGGTCGGATGCTTGTTCATGGTGGACATGGCGCACATCGCCGGATTGATCGCCGCGGGCGAGCATCCCTCGCCGGTGCCCTACGCCGATTTTGTGACCACCACCACGCACAAGACGCTGCGCGGCCCGCGCGGCGGCATGATCCTTTGCCGGGCACAGTACGCGCAGGCCATTGACAAGGCGATTTTCCCGGGCACGCAGGGCGGCCCGCTGATGCACATCATTGCGGCCAAGGCGGTGTCCTTTGCCGAGGCGATGAAGCCCGACTTCAAGGCGTATCAGCATCAGATCATCCTCAACGCGCGCGCGTTGGCGCAGGCGCTGTCTGCCGAGGGTATTCGCCTGGTGTCCGGCGGCACGGACAACCATATGATGCTGCTGGACCTCACCACACTGGACGTGACCGGCAAGGATTTGGAAGCACGGCTGGGCCAGGCCAATATCACCGTCAATAAGAACACCATTCCGTTTGAGACGCGCAGCCCGTTTGTGACCAGCGGCATTCGCGTGGGCACCCCGGCGGTGACCACGCGCGGCATGACCGAGGCCGATATGCGCAGCATCGCGGGTTGGATCAGCCGCATTGCGCGCGAAGGCGACGCGGCGATCGACGCGGTCAAGGCCGAGGTGCTGGCGCTGTGCGCGGGGTATCCGCTGTATCCGGGCGATCAGGTGAGGGAATAAAGAACCGCTGAATCGAGCGGGAGCAATTGCTCCCGCTTTTGCGTTGTATTGGAGAAAGCTGGAAAATGCGGGAGGAACGACACATGCAGCGCAAACAGATTAGCAAATGGGCGATCATCATCGCAGTCTGCGTGGGCTACTTTGCATATGTGCGTTACAGGCTGCCGACTCCTGCGGCGAGCTTGTTGGAAGTTCTCGCGTTTTTGCTGTGCCACCTGCTGCTATATCGCAAACTGATACTGTCCAATACGCGCTGGAAGCGTTGGGTTTTTCGCGGCTTATCGGTGCTGGCCGTTGGCTGCGTGGCGCTGGAGCTGCTCTTGCGTGCGGTGGAGAGCGCGTTTGGGTGGCAGCCCATCGGCCAAATCCATGCGTGGCTGTGGGTGCTGGGCGTGCCGAGTGTCTACATGCTACTGCTATGGGGAATCATCCGGTCGGCCCAAGGCATCGCAGGGCCGCTGCTGGCGATGGTATTGATCATAGCGATTGGGTTCGTGCCGCTGTTTGGCTTTGCGCTATCGCTCGACAGCTTGCTTGGAATCAAGGATGTGATGCTGTACGCATCGTCGAAATCTCCCGACGGCACGCACGAGGTAGTGGTGCTGCGCTCGGGCTTGATGGACGATACCTTCTGCGCCTATCCATGTGCCAACGCGATGTTCTGTATCCCGCAGGAGAACGGAGAAATATACTCGCGCGATCCCGAGCCGGAGATATCCTTCCACTGGCAGGGGGAGGACAGCGTGCTGGTTGTTTTCGGCAGAGGCGACTTGGCGCCGAACACGCCCAGGAGCGTGCGCACACTGATCGTGATGTGCGAACAAAGTGCTTCTTCATCGGTCGATCCTATGCTATACTATTAGGCATCGGTGAACGACGAGGAGGGGACGCGTCCATGCAGCAAATCACCAGCGTACAGAACGCGCAGATACGCGCCCTTCGCGCACTAAAAGAAAAAAAAGAGCGGCTGGCCGCCGGATGCTTTCTGGTAGAGGGGAGCAAGATGGTGGAAGAGGCACTGGCGCATGTGAAGGTGCGCACGGTGGTGGTCGATGCAGCGCGTTTGCCCGCGCATCAGGCGCTGGTCGATCGTCTGCTGGCGGCGGACGCCGATGTGCTGTGCGTGCCTGTGCATGTGCTGGAGGCGGTGTGCGACACCAAGACACCACAGGGGATCGCGGCGGCGGTGGCGCTGCCCCTGCGCGCAGATGAGCCCGAGGGCAACCTGTGGGTGGCGCTCGATGGCGTGCAGGACCCCGGCAATGTGGGCACGATCCTGCGCACTGCCGACGCGGCCGGATTTCATGGCATGCTGCTCGGCCCGGGCTGCGCCGATCCATTCGGCAGCAAGGCGCTGCGCGCGACCATGGGGTCGATCTTTCGCGTGCCGGTGTGGGCGGTAGACGATCTGGCGGAGGCGCTGGCCTTGTGGCGTCAGCGCGGTTATGCCGTTCTGTCCGCAGAGTTGGGCGGACAGGCATTCTTCTCGCGCGGCCGAATGCCAGAAAAACAAGTGCTGGTCATTGGCAGCGAGGGTGGCGGCATATCGCCCGCTGTATCGGCGGTGGCCACGCACCGGCTGGCGCTGCCCATGCGCGGCGGCGCGGAGTCGCTGAACGCGGCGGTGGCCGCCGGGATCATGATCTATGGCCTTGCCAACGCACAGGAGGAAAACACATGACCTTGACTTTGCAGGATGTTCTGGCCGCGCGGCAAACGCTGCACGGCGTAATCCATAAAACCGATCTGGTGCCCTCGCGCGTGCTCAGTGATGAGAGCCGTGAAGTGCATCTCAAATCCGAATCGTTGCAGCAGACCGGCTCGTTCAAGGTGCGCGGTGCGTATGTAAAGATCGCGGCGCTGACCGAGGCGGAGCGCGCGCGCGGCGTCATCGCGGCATCGGCGGGCAACCACGCGCAAGGCGTGGCGCTGGCCGCGCGCAAGTATGGCGTGCCCGCGACCATCGTGATGCCCGAGGGTGCGCCGCTGGCCAAGGTGACCGCCACGCGCGCGCTAGGCGCCAAGGTGGTGCTGTCCGGCGCGGTGTACGACGACGCGTACAAAACCGCCATGCAGTTGCAGCAGGAGAGCGGCGCGACCTTCATCCATCCGTTCGACGATCCGCTGGTCATGGCCGGACAGGGCACCATCGGGCTGGAGATTCTGGAGGAACTGCCCGACGCGGATACCATCGTGGTGCCGGTGGGCGGCGGCGGGCTGATCGCGGGCATTGCTGTGGCGGCCAAGGCGATCCGGCCCCAGGTGCGCATTGTCGGCGTGGAGGCGGCTGGCGCGGCCAGCATGACCGACTCGCTGAAGGCGGGGCGTATCGTGACGCTGGCGCGCGCGGGCACCATTGCCGATGGCATCGCGGTCAAGACGCCCGGTCAGCAGACCTTCGCGATCTGCCGCCAGTTGGTGGACGAGATGGTCACCGTGGACGATGATGAGATCGCGCAGGCGATCCTGCTGCTGATGGAGCGATGCAAGATCGTTACCGAGGGCGCGGGCGCGGCGGCGGTGGCCGCCATATTGGGCAATAAGTTTCATTGCGCGGGCAAGGTGGTGGCCATCCTGTCCGGCGGCAATATTGATGTGACCACCATCGCCAATATCATCGACCGCGGTTTGCTCAAGGCGGGACGGCGCATCCGTCTGCGCACTGTCATTGAGGACAAGCCCGGGCGGCTGAACCGCCTACTCAAGGTGGTGTCCGACTGCGAGGCCAACGTGGTGTCCATCCGGCACGACCGCGCGTATCTGGACGCCGGGCTGGGGTACGCGATGGTCGAACTGGAGATGGAAACACAGGACCGTGACCATGTGGCGCGCGTGATCGACGCGTTAAGCAAGCAGGGGTTCAAAATTACACAAGGTTAGCGAGGCAGCTTTCATGGAACACGCAGGCGCGCATCAGCGCGATTTAACGCAAGGCAGCATCTTTCGGAAACTGGTGGTGGTGGCGGTGCCGATCATGGGCACGTCGCTGCTGCAAATGGCGTATAACCTGACCGACATGTTCTGGCTGGGGCGCGGTGTTAGCAGCGAAGCGGTGGCGGCGGTCGGCTCTGCGGGCATGTTCTTCTGGCTGGCGATGGCGCTGATCATGATCGGCAGCATGGGCGCGCAGATTGGTGTGTCGCAAAATTTGGGCGCGAAAAATATCGAGGCTGCGCAGCGCTACGCGCACAGCGCGGTGTTTCTGTCGCTGGTGCTGGGCATTGTGTATGGCGCGCTGCTTGGCTTTGGCGCGGACCTCTTGATCAGCTTGTTTAATATCCGCGAGGCGCATGTGGCCGCAGAGGCAGCCGGATATCTGCGCATGGTGGCTGTGGCGGTGCCGCCGTGGTTTATGACCGCTGCGATGACCGGCGCGTTCAACGCCAGCGGCAACACGCACCTGTCCTTTATGGCGCACGCGACCGGGCTGATCACCAACATGGTGCTCGATCCATTGTTCATTCTGGTGTTCCGCTGGGGCGTGCTGGGCGGCGCGCTGGCCACCGCGCTGGCTGAACTGCTGGTGTTCGCGCTGATGTGCATCCTGATGAAGCGGCACAAATCGCGCCCGTTTGCGCAATTCCATCTACTGGGCAGGCCGCACCGCGCGGAGATCCGCCAGATATTGCGCTGGAGCATTCCCAGCGCGCTGGAGAGCGGCCTGTTTACGCTGCTGGCGATGACGATTGCGCGGCGCGTGGCCTCGTTTGGCGCGGGCGCGATTGCCGCGCAGCAGATGGGCACGCAGATCGAGTCGCTTGCCTGGCTGGTCGGCGGTGGCTTTGGCACGGCGGTGACCACCTTCGTGGGGCAGAACTATGGCGCGGGCAAATGGACGCGCATTCATCGGGGATTCCGCATCAGCATGGCGGCGATGCTGGTCTATGGGCTGTTCGTGTCGCTGCTGCTGTTCTTTGGCGGGCGCGCGCTGATTTCGCTGTTCCTGCGCGAGGAACCGATCCGCGACATCGGCGGCACGTACCTGCGCGTGCTGGCCACCTGCGAGTGGATCGCCTGCACCGAGGCGACCACCGGCGGGACATTCCGCGGCATTGGCAAGACCGTGCCGCCCGCTGTATGCAGCATTCTTAGCAACATCGCGCGCGTGCCGCTGGCGTATGCGCTGGCGGCCACCGTGCTGGGTCTCAACGGCATTTGGTGGGCGATCGCCTGCACATGCATGGTGCGCGGGCTGGCGATGTTGGTATGGTATCTGGTGCAAGCGAAGCAACTGCCGCGCGTGGATGTTGCGCAGATGGCATAGAGCGGAAAGTCGGAGGGTACAGAGGATGAAGAAGCTGTCGAACGGGCTGCAAAAAGCGGTGTTTGTGATTTTCGCGCTGCTTTGCGCGCTGATCATCGTATCCATCGTGGCGTTCAACAAACATCCGGCGTGGATATTCTACCCGGTGTGCGTGGCGACATTGGCCGGGCTGTACTTCCTGCTGCGGCTTCTGCAGCGCCACGAAACCTTTGCCAAGCGCGCGTTCCCGTTCGTGCTGCTCGGTGTCGCCATCTTGCTGCCACTGATCCAGATTCCGCTGGGCATGCTGCTGGAGTTTGATCCGCGTGGCGACTTTGGCTATGTGTTCTACGGCGCGCAGGCATGGGCGGCAGAATACACGTTTATGCTGGATGCGGACCGTGCGTTTTACTTCTATATCTTCCCCAACAACGTGCCGTTGATGGCGCTGCTGTCCCGGGTGTTTCAGTTGGTCAACCAAATGGACAGCGATCAGTATTACTTAGCGGGTGTCATCGTCAACAGCTTGCTGGCGACACTAAGCATCGTCCTGTGCATCGATATCGTGCGACGCATTGCCGGACACGCGGCGGCACTGGTTGCCGCGCTTGTGTTTCTGCTGCTGCCGCCGTATTACGTGCTGGGCGCGGTGTTTTATACCGACGCGATGACCTTTGTGTATCCTGTGGCGCTGCTGTGGCTGTATCTGGTGGGGCGCGGGTGCAGGTGGTGGCTGAAACTGCCGATCTATGTGGTGATGGCAGGGCTGGGGCTGATCGGCTTTGAGATCAAGGCGACAGTGGTGATCATGCTCATCGCGCTGGTCCTGACCGACCTGATCCAGGGTCGCTGGCTGTCGCTGGGCATGCTGTTGCCGCTGTCGCTGGCGGCGATACTGATCGGATCATCGATGTGGAATCAGTACCTGCTGGACGAGCACTTTGAGCCCGACGAGCTGGAGAAGCACAACCTGCCCATTGTCAACTGGCTGGTGCATGGCATCTCCTATGAGGAGGACTGCATTGGCAACTTGTATCACTTTGCGCCCAATCGCACCGAGCGCAATGAGGTAGGCTGGAAGATGGTGCGCGAGATGTATCAGCGGCGTTTTGCCAGCGGACAGATGCCCGTGTTTTATGCCCAGAAGATGGAAGAGGACTTTGGTTCGGGAACGATGGGGCTGGAGGAGTTCCTGGACGATTGGCCATGGAACGATACCTGGTTACAGCAATACTTATTCTATGACGGCGCGCACTTCAAAGGGTATAAGGCATATTGCTCGGGCATCATGCTGGCGCTGTGGGTGCTGGCGTTGGCAGGCGCGATCACGGCAATCGGAAACCTGGACACCGAAGGCGAACAGCACCCGGAAATTTGGATGGCGCTGGTCGGCATTGTGCTGTTCCTGCTGACGTGGGAAAAACGCGGCCGCTACTTCTCCAACTACTTCTCGGTGCTGATTATGGCGGGCGTGCTGGGGTTGGCGCGCAGTGTGGAACGCTGGCGTTGTCTGAAGAAGTCGGTGTCCGGTGGAAGCCTCTTCAGTTGACAAGGGGCTATTGCACCTGCATCGTGGCAAAGATTCAGCAGACCGTTATTTGACGCACAGGACGAGCCGATATCATATGCTTTTTTGCCGCCGCTGGTGGTTCTCTGTTCACTGCACATCCCGAGCCACCATATCATGATGCCGCATTCGCAACAAGGCCTCTCTTTTTCGGTGATCCAATACGCGCGCCATTTGCTATGTATGCACATGCGGATGCTTTCAATGGTTGCATGCGCCGGGGTATCGCGCGGAATGCTTCACTGTGCATGCTGACGAGGTTTGGGGATGCGTGTCGTCGCTTGACAAAATTTTCCCATTTTTATAAGATGTATAGAAAATATGCTTGTTGGATGCAATGGATGGAGGCCGGGATGAAAAAGCTAGACATTGAACGCTTGAGTCGGTGGTTGATCCCCCTCGGAGCGTTTTTTCTGTCGCTTGGCGCGATGCTCGTGGCCTGTATCGCGATGGGTATTGCGCCCCTGGGTGACCGCACGGTGGTTGTTGCCGACGGTATCAGCCAATACATACACTTTCACGCCTATTGGCAGCGCGTGCTGGCCGGCGACCAGAGCGCGTTTTTCAGCCTGCTGCCCGCCTTGGGCAACAATATGCTGCCGATGATCGCCTACTATTTGGCCAGTCCGCTTTCACTGATCGTGGCATTCTTCGATTCCCCAAGCGCGCTGCCGCATGCGTTGCTGCTCATCACGCTGCTCAAGATTGGCCTGTGCGGGGCAACCTATGCGATCTTCGCCCGCACGGTGCTCGGCGCGCGGCGTTCCAGCCTGCTGTTTGCACCGTGCTATGCGCTGTGCAGCTACGCGATGTGCTATGCATGCAACATCATGTGGCTCGATACACTCATCCTGCTGCCGCTGGTCATTCGCGGTGTGCACACACTGGTAACTCGGGGCCGTTGGTTCGGTCTTGTGCTGGCGCTGGCGGCAATGTTCTTCACCCAGTTCTACCTTGCCTATATGGGCGGCATCTTCGCCCTTCTTTGCTTTCTTGCAATGCTGTGGGTCTATAGGCCCGCACGGCCTTGGCGTGTGGCGCTGAAATTCTTCGCGGCGACGTGTTGCGCCGCGCTGTGCTGCGCACCGCTTCTGCTGCCCGCCGCGCTGCGCATACTGCAAGATTCCGGCCCCTCCTTGCTCAATGTTGATCCCGGTTGGAAGACAATGTTTCCCTTCTTCGATGTATTTTCGCGCACCTTCTTTGGCGCATTCGATTCCATCACGGGCGGCATGCCGCCACTGTATAGTGGCACGATGGTGCTGCTACTGTTGCCTGTCTACTTCTTGAATGCGCGCATTCCCAAGCGGGAGCGCATCGCCTTTGGCTGCATTTGCGCTTTCATGCTGCTCAGCTTCTGGGCGGCGATGCTCAACTTCGCTTGGGAAGCGTTTGATGCTGCTATGTGGTATCAAGGTCGCTTCGCTTTCGTGTTCTGTTTCCTGCTGGTTTGGTGCGCACACCGCTGCTTTACCCGGATGAACGGCATCCGCGTATGGAGCGTGGTCGCCAGTGGTACGCTGGCATTGCTCTATCTTTTGGTATTCCATCCAAATCAGTTTCCCAACACCTTGCCCATCGCGCGCACGCTGGCACCATGCTTGGTCGCGTTCTGGACGGTCGCGTTGCTGTGGCTGCGCCTCGTGCCCAAGGGTCGGCGCGTTGCGCTGGCGCTTTGCGTGCTGCTGCTGACTACCGAGGCTAGCGCCAACGCATATGTCACAATGCGCAGCCTCGATGCAGCCAATCATTACATGAGCCTTTCGGGCTTTACCAATTTCTTTGCGCAACGCGCCACGCTGCTGGCGCAATTGCCCGATGATCCAGAGGACCCATACCGCGTGGAAAGCACCGTGGGCTGGGACGCGAACGATAGCTTGACACTGGGCTATAACGGCGTCAAAACCTTCAGCAGTGCCGCGGATACCGTCCTCGGAAACACGCTGATTCGGCTTGGTCAAGATGGACAGAGTACCAACTACAGATACACCGGCAGCAACATTGCGCTGGACAGCCTGTTGGGCATCCGCTATGTGCTGGCGAGTGAATCGCCTAACGACTATTACTACGATATTGTGGAGCAGGATGGCCTGCACGTATATGAAAACCCGGCGGCTTTGCCCTTGGCCTTTGCTACGCGAGCGGCTGTAATGGATTATCATCTGCCGCCGCAGGTCTTGACCAAGACCGATTACGGTGCGGCTTATCTGCGAGAGAACCTTTTTGCGCTGCAAGGCGGAATGTTTGACGCGCTGCAGGATGAAGGGGGCCCACCGATCCTCCAGCCTCTGCCAATGACGGTGGAGTATGAGATGCTCCTTTCGCAGACCTTGCCCGATGGCGCCGAGCGGGTAACCGTTGAAGAAGGGTTCTTCGATAATCCTGCTAAGCGCTATCAGGCCGTTACACAGACTGATGGGCCGGTCTATGCCTATTGGGCAAGCGATTACGAGGGCGGCGCGGGGCAATTCATCATGGAAACCTACATGCCTTACAGGCGGCGTCTGCTGCAACAGCTGGACAATTACGCCGTGCCAAAGGCTGTCCGCATTGGCGATTATGGCCCCGATGAGGAACTTGCTTTGGCCTTTTTGCAGGAAGGGAAAGTAACGACACTCCGACAGCAAGCACTCTATCAGCTGGATTATGCCGCGCTGGAGACGCTGACCGACGAGGCGTGCGCCGCGCAGCTATACGATCTGTCCTGGCACGGGCATCGCCTCTCCGGAACGGTAGATGCGACCGACGCGCACAACACGCTGCTGCTCACTGTGCCCTACGACGGCGGTTGGCAAGCCATGGTCAACGGCACGCCTGTGCGGGTGGAGCGTGGGCTGGATATCTTCTGTGCCGTGCCGCTGACGCAGGGGCGCAATGAAGTGCGGATGGTATACACGCCCCCAGGCTTGATTGCCGGATTCTGGCTCTGCGCGCTAGGCATCGCGGGTTGCCTGCTGGCGTTGGTGATAGGGCGGCTCCGCTTCACTAGCAGCGCCAACCGAGTCGCCGAGCACACATGAAACCGCATATAACACACAAAAGCCCTCTCGTTTTTTTGAGAGGGCTGCTTTGTGACGTGCTTTACGCTTTCTTCCCCGCGATGGCGCGCGCGACTTTGATGCCGGTGACCGACGCCTGCATCAGCCCACGCGTGATGCCCGCGCCGTCGCCAATGGCGTACAGGCCCGGGATCGCGGTCTCGAAGTTGCTGTCCACTAGCACTTTGGACGAGTAGAACTTGACCTCGACGCCGTACAGCAGCGTATTCTTGCTGTACAGGCCGGGCGCGATGTTGTCAAACGCCTTCAGCGCCTCGATCACCGAGGTGAGGTGGCGTGGCGGCAGCACAAAGGATAAATCGCCGGGCACTGCGGTCTTGAGCGTCGGGATGGTGGTGGATCGCGCCAGACGGCTGGCGGTGGTGCGGCGGCCTTTGAGCAAATCACCCAAGCGCTGCACCATGATCGGCCCGCCGGTCAGCATGTTGCCCAATTGCGCGATGTAGCGCCCATACTCGATGGGCTGATCAAACGGCTCGGTGAAGCTGGTGGATACCAGCACGGCGAAGTTGGTGTTCTTGGTGCGCAGCGACTCGTCGCCATAGCTGTGGCCATTGACCACCGCGATGCCGCCCTCGTAATGCTCCTCGGACACCACGCCGCCGGGATTCATGCAGAAGGTGCGCACCTTGTTCTCATAGGTGTCGGCGTAGTAGACCAGCTTAGCCTCGTACAGCTCTTTGGTCAGGTGATCCATGATGGAATTGGGCACCTCGACGCGCACGCCAATGTCCACTTCGTTGTTGCGCGTAGGCAGACCCAGACTGCGAATCTCTTGGCTGAGCCAGGCGGCGCCGCCACGGCCCGGCGCGGCGATGACATTGGGCGCATAGGCGGTATATGCCTCGCCGTCGCGCGGTTTGAGCGTTACGCCCACCGCATGGCCGTCCTCGACCAGAATCTCCAGCGCGTCGGTCAGCTCGCGAAAGGTGGTGTGCGTCTGTGCGACCAGATAGTCGTGCATGCCGCCCAGCACTTCACCGGCGTGCTCGGTGCCTAAGTGGCGCACCGGGCAGGGCACCAAGTGAATGTTGTATCGCGTCGCCTCGTAGGTGATCTCGTCCACTTTTTGCGTGTTCAGCCCGTGCACCTTGGGATCGGCGCCAAAGCGCAGATACATCTGATCGGCGTGGGCGATTAGCGCCTGCGCCTCATCGTGTCCCAGATAGTCGGCCACATGGCCGCCCACCTCGTCGGATAGCGACAGCTTGCCGTCGGAAAACGCGCCTGCGCCCGCCCAGCCGTGCACGATGGCACAGGGCTTGCAATGCACGCACTTGCCGGTGGTGCGCGCGGGACAAGCGCGGTTCGCGATCGCGCGGCCGGTATCGACCATCAGGATGCGCGCGTCGGGCATTTGCTCGGTTAGTTCCAGCGCGGTGAAGATGCCCGCCGGGCCCGCGCCGATGATGATGGCGTCGAATGTGTTTTGTGCAGTAGACATGCAAGAATCTCCTTTGCTGTTTCGCGACATGCCAAAAGCCCCGGTATGGGGCGGAAAAAGCCTGCGCTACTGTACCACAACCGCGCGGGGAAGTCAAGGATTCTGATGGGACAACCGATATCGCGCCAGCAGCATGGCCACGACATCATCGCGTTGCTGCTGGGGTTGTTGCAGCGCAAAGGTGGACAGATATCGCTGATTGGTTAAACTGACCAGTCCGGCCAGCGGCGTTTCATAGTGCGCCCAGTAGTCGTACTGCTCGGCATAGTCGCGCTGGATATTGATGGGCACGCGCTGGGCCAGCGCGCTGTAAGCGGCGGGATCAACCGCGTTGAGCGACAGCGAAGCGTAGCGCAGCATGGTCAGCGTGCCCGAATATGCGAAGCTGGCATCGCCGGACGCCATGCACGCGAGATAGGCGATGAAGTCCGCCTCAGCTTCGCGCGCGAATCCGCGCTGGTGCGCCGCCTCGTGGCAGGCGGTGTGCGCGAGCTGCGTAGGCGGGATGCCGCCATTGAGCAGCGCCTCCGCCGTGTAGGGAATGAAGATGCCCATGACCTGCATCTCGCTGAAGGCTTCGCCGTGTTTGAGCAGCTTGGGCGCGGCATACTGACCGGATAGCCACGGATACTGCCGCGACAGCGTGCTATAGGCGATCGGTACCTTGCGCAGCAATTCGGGCAGCGGCAGTGGCGAAGCGAACGTGCCATCATCGGCCTCGGGCAGCTTG
This sequence comes from Eubacteriales bacterium, assembly GCA_031552735.1. Taxonomy (GTDB): domain Bacteria; phylum Bacillota; class Clostridia; order Christensenellales; family Aristaeellaceae; genus JAVBUY01. The sequence continues at coordinate 8,084 of JAVBMF010000033.1, read as the reverse complement.
GCGCGCAGCCGCGTGGCGTCGGTCAGCAAATCGTCGCATAGCGCTGCGAGCTCTGCTGTGCTGGCAGGGGCCAGCGGCAGGTCGGCGGAGGTGGCGAACGGCTGGCGCGCGAAGTTTGCCCCCCACAGCAGCACAAACGCGGCGTAGCACACGCCTACGCCACACACCAGGCGGTAGCAGAAGTGCCCGAGTGGCTGCGCGCTGTGTCGCCACAGCGACTGCCCAACGCGAAACAGCAGTAGGCTGATCGCCAGCACGGCAAGTACAGGCAGCGCGTGCTCCGCCACCGCCGAGGGCACCAGCGCGGTCAGCCGCGACAACGCGGCCATCAGCGGTGGATACACACGGCGCGAAAACGCGTCCTCGATCCATTGCGGATGACGCGCGGACAGACGCAGTGCGAAAAATGCCAGCGGCGCAGGCAGTAGCCCGGCAAGGCGCAATCCCCAGCGCGTCGCGCGTCGCATGCGCATCCCTCCCTGTTTTGCGGCGTTGTTTCTATATAAACGACGCACACAGGATCGCATTGGTTTGTACGCATGTATGCCTGGTACACATTGTCTGTGCTTGCAGGTTGGAAAACCAAGGGGTATACTGGAGGAAGAGTTGCGATAAACACGCGCGCCTCGCGGCGGCGACTGGGAGGAATTGCATTGCGGCTGGGGCTATCGACGGCGGCGTTCTATGGGCACTATGAAACCGAAGAGGCGGCCGCCCTGTTGCCGGATTTGGGGCTGGATTGCTGCGAAGTGTTTTTGGAAACCAACAGTGAGTACAATGCGGCGTTTGCCGCAGAGGTGACAAGGGCACTGCGCGGGCTGCCCGCACATTCGGTGCACCCGCTGGGCACGCAGTTTGAGAATAGCTTGTTCAGCAAGTCGCCGCGTCAGCGCGCCGACGCACTGGAGGTGTTTGAGCGGGTATTGACTGCGGGCAGCGCTTTGGGCGCGCGGGTGTACGTGTACCACGGCGTGCCCGATACGCACCGGCGCGGCAACGGCCCTAATTTGTCCAGCTGGCGCGAGGGGCTGAGCGATCTGTGCGCGCGGGCGGCGGCGCATGGGATGCAAATGGGCTGGGAGAATGTGTGGTGGTGCCACCTGTCGCGCCCGGAGCATGTGCGTGCTGTGCGCGAGGAGGTGCCCGACATGCGCTTCGTGCTGGACATCAAGCAGGCGACGCACATCGGCGTGGATCCGGTTGCGTTTATCCCCGCGATGGGGGATCGCATTGTCAACGTGCATGTGTGCGACCGCGACGCCAATGGCGCGCTGTGCATGCCCGGACAAGGGATGTTTGATTTTGTCCGTTTCTTTGCAGCACTCAAAGCCCAAGGGTACGATGGGCCGGTGATCTTGGAGCCGTACAGCAACCTGTTCGATCGTGTCGAACAAATGCGGGCGGCGCTTGATGTTTTGCGGGACGCGCTATACAAAGCTGACCGGCTATAGTATAATCTGGTAGGTTTTGAAGTACGGGAGATGATGAGATGGGCAAGGTGGTTGCGCGTGTGCGTCAAGCGGGCGCGGCGGTCAGCGGCGCGCTGGATCGCTTCGACAGCCTGCTGCGGCGGGGGCTGGACAGCCCGGCGGGCAAAGTTTTTTCGGCGGCGCTGTGGGCGCTGATGACCGGCGCGTTTTTCTTTGTTGCGCGCGGCTATCGCTATGATGTACTGGCGGGCGTCGCGGCGGAACAGGCGACGGCGGCGCGGCTGTGGCTGGGCGTGCTCTATGGCGGTTTGTTTGGCGCAACGCTGGCCGCGCTGCAGCGCATGATGCGCAAAACGGGCGCGACGCGCGCACTGATGATCTTGATGGGTGCCGCATGGGCGGCGGCGCTGTTGCTGCGCATTGCGCTGTCCAATAATCTGCCCGCAGAGTTCGAAAGTGGTGCGGGCGAATGGGCACTGCGCATGCGCGAGGAGGGCTTCTCCTATACCATCACCGATTATGTGGGCGTGTTTTTTCCGCCGTATCAGTATGTGCTGTACCTGATTGGCAAGTTTTGCGGACCGGTGCCGGAACTGTATTTGGTTAAGTGGGCGTCGGCCTTGTTTGAGTATCTATGCGCCTATGGCGTGGTCAAGCTGGTGGGGCTGCAATATCGGCGGCTGGGTGTGCGGTTGAGCGCGGCCATGCTGGTGTTGCTGCTGCCCACTGTGCTGATGAATGGCGCGTACTGGGGGCAGTACGATGCGATGTACGTATCGCTGATGCTGCTCGGGCTGTACCTTGCGCTGACCGACAAGCCTTGGTCGGGCGTGGCGCTGTTTGGCGCGGCGTTTGCCATCAAGATGCAGGCGGTGTTCATCCTGCCCATCCTGCTGGTGCTGTTTGGCATGCGCAAGATCGGCCTGCGCCACCTGCTGGCGTTCCCGGCGGCATATCTGCTGATGATGCTGCCCGCCATGTTGGCCGACAAGCCGCTGATAGATATCCTGGACATCTACGCCATGCAGATCGACGAGAAGAAGGAGCTGGTGCTGTCCGGCGCTTCGATTTATCGCATCCTGCCGATCCACAGGATTCCCTATCGCGTATTCTCCAATGTGGGCATTTACCTGAGCATGGGCGCGTCGGCATTCCTGTGCGGCGCGCTGTACCTGCGCGCCAAGCGGCTGACCACCGGCATGGTGCTGACCTGCGCGCTGGTGTTGGCCATCGCGATGCCGCTGCTGCTGCCCACCATGCGCGAGCGCAACTTTTACTTGGCCGATATGCTGGCCATCGTGTTCCTGATGTATTACCCGCGCAAGTGGTTCATCCCATGCATGGTGTTCGCGTCGTCCAGCTTCGGCTATCTGGTATCGCTGATGCGCATGCCATGGACCGCGGTGCCCTACGCGATGGCGGTGCTGTCATTCGTGCTGGCGGCAGGGCTGGCCACGATGCATCTGGTGGGCGAGCTGAAAGGGAAGGGGGAGGCACATGCGCAACTGGCTGAATAAAGCAAAGCAAATGCTGGACAAGCCCGACGATCTGGTGCGCAAAGGACTGGCGGCGCGCGGGCATTTCGCGTTTATCGCGGTGCTGTGGGCACTGTCGTGCGTCCTCTTCTTTTACGTCGCGCACCGCTGCCGGTTTGAGTATATCGACACCTTCCCGCCACGGGAGGCGGCGTTTATCCAGACCTGTCTGGCGGCGATCTTCTGCGCGCTGTTCGCCGTGACGCTGGCGGGGCTGTTTTACAAGCTGTGGCGGGGCAAGGCACCGGCGGCGCTGCTGGTGCTGATGGCCGGTGTGTGGATGGCGACGCTGGTGGTGCGCATCTCGCTGCTGGACTATCAGAGCGGTGACTACAACGACTTCTTGAGCATGTGGATATTCCGCATGCAGGATCGCGGGTTCGCCGGGTCGATCATCGGCAACATCGGCGACTACACGCCGCCGTACATGTACCTGATCTTTATCGTGTCGCGGTTCCCGATGCTGCCCGATCTGTATCTGTTGAAGTTCGCATCGATCATCTTTGATTATCTGTGCGCGTATTTCGTGATGAAGCTGGTCAGCCTCAAGTTCAAGGGCATGCTGACGCAGATTGCCTGCATGCTGCTGGCGCTGTGGGCACCGACCATGCTGTTTAACGCCTCCTACTGGGCGCAGTGCGACGCGCTGTATACTGCCTTTGCGCTGGGCGGGCTGTATTTTGCGCTGTGCGACAAGCCGTATCGCGGCATGCTGTTCTTTGGCATTAGCTTCGCGCTGAAACTGCAAGCCATCTTCATCCTGCCCATCCTGCTGGTGCTCTACGGCATGCGCAAAATTTCCATCAAGCATGTGCTGATGTTCCCTGTGGGCTATGTGCTGATGATGAGTCCGGCGCTGCTGGCAGGGAAGAGCGTGGCCAGCATCATGGCGATTTATAGCATGCAGGTGGGCAATTATCCGTATTTGACCATGGGCGCCGCGTCGCTGTATCAGCTGCTGCCGGAAAAACTCAGCTATCCGATTTTCAAGGATGTGGCGCTGTTCCTGTCGATATCGGTGGCGCTGACGTTCTGCGGCTATCTTTACTATCGCGCCAAGCGGCTGACCACCGATATCGTGATTGCCGCCACGCTGACGCTGACGATGGCCATGCCACTGCTGCTGCCTAGCATGCATGGGCGGTACTACTTTATCGCGGACATGCTGTCCATTGTGTTCCTGGCGTATTTCCCGAGGCGCTGGTATGTGACCGCCGTCATGCTGTTTGCGTCGTTTGTGCCATACATGCGCTATCTGACCGGCGCTGTGATGTATGACGGCTGGCCGTTCATGCTGCTGTCGGCGGGCATTGCGCTGTGCGTGTGCGTCAATGCGCTGTGGGTTGCGCGCAGCATATACAATGCCGGAAAAAACAAGTGCGAGCCGCTTGCATCGGCGCTGGAAAAAGAGTATAGTATATAACTGAAAAATGAACTGTAGCGCGTGTAGATGAGAGGATGGCAGGAAATATGAGCGAGAGCAAAACGCAGCGCATTCGGTTGGATGTAAACCACATGATGGCAGACACGATGGGCATGCAGTATGGCATTACCCGCGAGATGGTGGACGGCTACGCTTCCTTTGCGGCGGCGGCGCAGGCAGCGGTGCAGAAGCATCGCGGCACCGGCTGGCTGGGCTGGACCGAGCTGCCGTACAATCAGGCCGAGATATTGACCCGGCTGGAGAAGGTGGCCGCGCATGTGCGCGAGTCGTTCAAGGCGTTTGTCGTGCTGGGGATCGGCGGCTCCGCGCTGGGCCCGACTGCCGTGCAGCAGGCGCTGAATCACCTGCACTACAACGAGCTGCCCGATGAGCGGCGCGGCGGCCCGCGCCTGTATGTCGAGGACAATATCGACCCGGAGCGCATGGCCGCGCTGCTGGATGTGATCGATGTCAAGCACACCTGCTTCTGTGTGATCACCAAGTCGGGCGCCACCGCCGAGACCATGTCGCAGTACCTGATTATCAGCGACCTGCTGAAAAAGCAGGTGGGCAACGGCTGGCAGAAGCACATCATCGCCATCACCGACGCGGCCAAGGGCAACCTGGTGAAGATCGCCGCCGAAGAGGGCTTTGAAACCTTCACCATCCCGTCCAGCGTGGGCGGACGCTTTTCCGAGCTGTGCCCGGTGGGGCTGCTGCCCGCCGCTGTGTGTGGCATCGACATCCGCGCGATGCTGGCTGGCGCCGCCGACATGGACGAGCGCTGCAAAACCGGTGATGTGTGGAGCAACCCCGCGCTGCTTCAGGCACTGCTGCAATATATCTGCATGCAGGAGCTGGACATCAATGTGCAGGTCGTCATGCCGTATGCCGACTCGCTACGCTATATGGCCGACTGGTTCTGCCAACTGTGGGCCGAGTCGCTGGGCAAGAACGTCACGCGCAAGGGCATGGCGGTCAACTATGGCCAGACGCCCGCCAAGTCGCTGGGCGTCACCGATCAGCATTCGCAGTTGCAGCTCTACACCGAGGGCCCGTATGACAAGGTTGTGACCTTCCTGAAGGTGGAGAACTTCCGCCACGCACAGCCTATCCCGCACGGCTGCGAGGCGTTTGCCGATGTCGCGTTCCTGGGCGGAAAAACACATAATCAGCTCATCGAGGCCGAGCGTGTGGGCACCGAGTACGCGCTGTATCGCGCGGGCCGCATGAATCAGACCATCATCCTGCCCGAGGTCAACGCGCACACCATCGGTCAGTTGCTGTTCTTCTTTGAGCTGTGCACCGCCTATGCGGGAGAGCTGCTGGACATCGACGCGTTCAACCAGCCCGGTGTGGAGGAATCCAAGATCGCGTCCTATGCGGTGCTGGGCAACACGGCGGAGAAATACACCGCCAAGCGCGAGGAAATGAAGAACCGCCCGGCCGAAGTCAAGAGGTACACGCTGTAAAGCAATATGAAAAAGAAGTGTTCCGAAACGGAACACTTCTTTCTTGTAGTACGCAGTTATGCGCTCTTGCCTAGGCGCTCAATCGCCTTGCCCATGCCGGGAATCAGGCACACCAGCGCGCACACCAGCGCGTCCGGCCCGAGATAAGAGAGGTTGTACCCCATCGAATAGAGCAGCGCGTTCTGTCCCACCGGTGTGCTGGAGCCGAAGAACACCACGCCGGACAGCACCGCGCACACAAAGCGCCCCACTGTCGCCAGACACACGCCGACGATTAGCCCCTTGCGCACTGGCAACCTGTGCGCGAAACCGGCCAACCCCATCATCGCGTAGGCCAGCGGATAGTCCAGAATGGCCTGCACCGGATGCACGATCCAAGGGTCTTGCAGCATTTGCAGCAGGCCGTAGGCCAGACCGGCCAGCATGCCCGGGCCGGTGCCATAGAGATACGCGAAAGCGATCAGTGGCAGCATGGACGCAGGGGTAATGCTGCCGCCCTGCGGCATGCGATACAGGCGGATATACGACAGCACGAATGACAGCGCGATGCACAGCGCGGCATACGCCAGCATACGTGTGGACATGTGCTTGCTCTGCTTGCGCACAGCCAGCAGCACGACGCCCAGCATGATCAGTGCGATCAGCGCGATCCAGACCGAGGGGGTAAACTCCAGAAACTTTTTGAACATGGGAACCCTCCTTTGCGATGTGCCAGGCGAACAAAAAACCCGTGTGACACGCACACGGGAAACGACAGCAACACAACTTTTGTGAAAAAGACTTGCGCTTTTCGCTTCCCTACGGTAGGATTACCTACACAGGTTCTAAGGGTTGGGCGAGTGCCCTCTCAGCATTTCTGCTCCCCTAGCGTATGAAATTCGTTGTCAGTATACAGGGACGATCCCTGTTTGTCAAGGAGGACGAGCTATGTCCGCGAAGCATTTTTTTGCCTACATGGCGCGCATGAAACTGATTCGCCGCTGGGGGCTGATGCGCAACACGCAGCAGGAGAACGACGCAGAGCACGCCGCGCAGGTCGCGATGATCGCGCATGCGTTGGCGGCGCTACACAATGCGCGCTTTGGCGGCAGCATCGACGCGGGACAGGTCGCCGCGCTGGGGCTCTATCACGACGCCAGCGAGGTGCTGACCGGCGACCTGGCGACACCGATCAAGTACTTTAACCCCGAGATCAAAACCGCGTATCAGCGCATTGAGGGCGTTGCCGCGCAAAAGCTGCTGGATATGCTGCCCGAGGATATGCGCGGCGCGTATGCGCCCTTGCTGACGCCCGATACGCAGGCGTTGGCGTGGCGGTTTGTCAAGGCCGCTGACCGCATTGCCGCGTACCTCAAGTGCGTGGAGGAACTGCGCGCGGGCAACGAGGAGTTTGCGCAGGCCGAGCGCAGCATTCTGGTCAGCATACAGGCCATTGATCTGCCGGAGGTGGATGTGTTTATGCGCGAGTTCGTGCCCAGCTTCTCCTTGTCGCTGGATCAATTGAGCTAGACTGGACATATAGAAATATCATAGAAAAACGCCGGTTCGACGAACGGCGTTCTTTTTTGTTGCTCTATTTCAATGCGTGTCAGCCGGGCCACTTGTCCAGATCCACGCCGATCCTCTCGACGATCTCGCGCAGTACCTTGCGCTGGTTCGCGTTTAGCACGTTGTAGGGCGTGGCGGATGGATCAATCTGCAATGAATCAGCCAGCAGGAAATCCGGCGTGACACGCAGACAGTTGGCGATGGCGATAATGGTTTCCAGGCTGGCCTTGCGAGAGCCGCGTTCCACATGACCAAGATAGGAGATAGAAAGGTTGACCTGTTGTGCGAGTTGTGCCTGTGTCCATTTGCGCGCTTTGCGCTCCACACGTATCCGCCGACCCAGAGCGACATAATCCATGGGGACAATCCTCCTGCGGAGAAATTTGTAAGATATTATACTATTCTAGCGAAATTTGTCGAATCCTGCGCGAAAACACACAAATTCGCAGTTTTTGTGCAAAATAATTGCGCGCCGAAAGCAAAGGAGCGCGAGCGATGGCAAAAAATTATGCTGGCTTTTTGCTTGCTGCTGTGGTATACTCCGAGCCAGGCCGCAACCAAAAAGCACCCATGATTCCTCCCTCGTCAGTCGCGTCACACCGATGACTGGAAGTCTGAATCGCGTCGGGTCTGTCATCGGGTGCGGGAACTAACATCTTAGGAGGAACCAATACCA
>JAVBMF010000041.1:0-17971 GCA_031552735.1 Eubacteriales bacterium | reverse complement strand
GCTACGCACCGGCCTGTTTTCCACTGACCTGTTCAATCCGAACATCCCCACCTACTCGCCCTTCGACGATCCGTGGGAGATTCTGGAGGTCAAATACAACCGCTTTCTCCCCTACTACATCCAGAACCTTCTCGGCGGCGTCACGGCGCAGCGCTCGGCGGTGTCTAAATATGTCTGGTGCAGGCGGTTTGAAAACAAAGAATACTAAAAAAACGAGCTCCCGAAAGGGAGCTTGTGTTTTATCATCACTTACGCAGTCTGCTGTTCTTGCCGCTGTATCCGCCAAATCCCCAGCGCCAGCAGAATCGCCGCCCCATAGATCAGCAGCGTCAGCAGGAAGGGCAGCACACGGTTGACCTGCGACAGCAACCCGGCGATGTACCCGAACGGCGACGCGCACAACAGCATCACCGACACGAGGATGCTCAGCATGCGCGCCTTTTCCTCTGGGTCAATGTTGGTCATTTGCAATGACTCCACCAGCGGATTGAGCACCGACAGCGACAGCGCCTCCAGCAGCACGCTGATGACTAACACCATCGCCGCGCCCTTGGGCATGAAGATCAGCACCAGTTTTGCCGCAATTTGCAGCCCAAACGCGAGCAGCATGGGGTTCCTAAACCGCGTGGTGGATACGCGCGGCGTCAGCGTCAGGCAGCACACCAGCATCACCAGAAAGCGCAGCATCGCGTACATCGACAGGCTTTCGGAACTGACACCCAGCTTACTGGTCACCAGCAGCGGCCAAAAGTTATCGGTGATATTCTTCGACACAAAGAAGCAGGCTGACAGCGCGATGGTGCGGCGGATTTTCGGCGAGCGCAGCATGGTGCCCAGCACCGGCCCAATCCCCTTCAGCAGGTCAGTGATCGAGCGGCCGCGCGTCGCGTCCATGCGCTGCACACCCATATGTGTTTCCGTGGTGTACACATATTCTAGGATGAAACGCGTGGTCATCGACGCGCAAGCAAGCCCAAACAAGATGCGCATCGCCAGAATCACGCCCAGTCGCTGCACCATCAGATAGGATGCTGGCGCGAAGAACGCCGACAGCAACGACGCGATACTGACACAGGTGTAAATCGGCACCAGCAATTTGGGATTTTCGTCCTCGGTCAGCAGCAAATTCCATGCGGTGGTGTTGATGCGCAGTGTGCCAAAGCACAGCGCGGCCACCACAAACCACCACACGTTTTGCGCCGCCGCCCAAAAGAAGGTCGGCAGGCTCCAGCTGGTTAGCCCAAAGATCAGACAGGTGCGGCGTCGCCCAAGCTTGTCGGTGATGGTACCGCCCAGCAGCGCGCCAAAAAACTGCGCGATCGACGAGATCGACAGCACCAGACCAATCTGTGCGTCGCCAATGCCCAGCGCCGCCATGTACAGCGTGCAAAACGGCTGATAGAGATAATATGGAATGCCCCACATCGGCTCTGTGACGATGCAGACGAACGCGTTGCGCTGCACTTGGCCAAGCAAAGTGATCAGCGGGTGTTGCCGGATGCGACGGAATACTTGCATAGCTTCTTTCGCTCCTCAGCGCGCGATCAGCGCGGTGATCCACTGCATCAACGGCAGAATCAGCGGCGGCAGAAACACCGCGGGCAGCAGGTTGCCGACCTTTAGCTTGGTGATGCCCAGCATATTCAGCGACAGACCAATGATCAGCAACCCGCCCACTGCCGACATCTCCGCAATGACTGCCGCACTAAGATAGGGTGCGACGTAGTGCGACAGCAGCGTGATCGCGCCCTGATACAAAAGCACCGACGCGCCGGACAGCGCCACGCCCACACCCATGCTGGAGGCAAAGATCACCGCCGAAATGCCGTCCAGACCAGACTTAGCAATCAGCGTCGCATAGTCGCCCTTGAGCCCGGCATCCATCGACCCGACAATGGCCATCGCACCGACGCAATAAATCAGACTAGTGGTGACAAACCCCTGCGCGAAGCTGTGGTCGCCTTCGCCACTTTTGCGTGCGAAAATGCGCTGTGCGTGCGCTCCCAGACTGTCCAGTCGCTTCTCGATATTGATGCCCTCGCCGACCACCGCACCGATCGCGATGCACAGAATGACCACCATGATGTCGGTGGTGCCAATGGCGCCTTTGATACCGATGAGCAGCACACATAGTGCCAGCCCCTGCATGACGGTATCGCGAAAGCGCTGCGAAATGCCGCCGCGCAGCATAAGTCCAACGCATGCGCCGATCAGGATGGCGGCTGCGTTGATGATCGAACCCAGCATCGTGTTTTCCTCCCCGACAAGCGAGATCAATGGGTAAAAGAAGCCCGCGCTGAGCACATCTCAACGCGGGTCATAAGCGAGCTTTTGTTACAGCGCCGCTGCTTCTTTGGCCGCCGCCGCATACACGGAGCACTGGGTCTTGTCACGGCCCAAGCGCTCAAAGCGCACCGTGCCCTCGACCAGCGCGAACAGGGTATCGTCCTTGCCGATGCCCACATTGGCACCGGGATGAATCTTGGTGCCGCGCTGGCGGAACAGAATGTTGCCGGCAAGCACGTGCTGGCCATCGGCGCGCTTGGCGCCCAGGCGCTTGGAGTGGCTGTCGCGACCGTTACGCGAGCTGCCGACGCCCTTTTTGTGCGCGAACAGCTGCAAATTCATGATCATCATGAGGGATTCCTCCATTCCTTGTACACTACCCGCGCATAGGCTGGGTAGCTCGATGCTATATCGGTCAGACCTTGGACGATGGTGCGCAGGATGATGTCACCCGTGTCCCGCTGCGCTTTGGATAGGTCGCGGGGCAGCATAACTTCCAGCAATCCATCGGCCACGGCGGGGCGAACCGGCACCTCCGCCACGCTTTCCAGCGCATTGACGGCGGTCTGCGTCAGCGCGGAAATCGCGCTACACACAATGTCCGATCCATGGGGCGCCTGTCCTGCATGGCCTTGCGTGCGAAAGCCCGCCAGCCGTCCATCCGCGCCCCAAAATACGGTGACAGTGGTCATCTTAAGCCTCGATGGCGGTAATCTCCACCTTGGTAAACGGCTGACGATGGCCCTGCTTACGGCGGTAATTCTTCTTGGACTTGTACTTATAGACCACGATTTTTTCGCCGCGGCCATGGGCAAGCACCTTGCCCTCCACCTTGGCACCCTTGACTGTGGGCTTGCCCACCGTCACTTTCTTGTCCCCGCCGAGCATCAACACGTCAAAGCTGACGGTCGCGTCGGTTTCGGCCTCGAGTTTCTCGACGTAGATGGTGTCTCCCTGCTGCACGCGGTACTGCTTGCCTCCGGTTTGAATGATGGCGTACACGCTATGCACCTCCCATTTCATGGACTCGCCAGGCAGTAGGTAGCCGAAAAACCGGCGTTTGGATAGACCTCTCCCGAGCGGCTTGCCGTAATAGGATAACAAAAACTTGTGTGCCTGTCAAGCAAATATTGATGTTATTTGCAGGGTTTCACGCATTGAGTCCATTGATGCGCAGTGAGTTCAGCTCAGTAGCGGAGCACACACCGCCCTGATACAGCCGCTGATATTCCAGTGACAAGGACGTGCCCAGCGTCAGCGGCTGATCCGCGCCCAGCGTGACGCGCACACCATGGTCGATCATCGCGCGCAACGGATGTTCCGACAGGCTTTTCACCGCTCCACGCATCAGGTCGGCCGTCGGGCATACGTTGACCAGTGTACCGCGCGCAGCCAGCGCCCGCATCACCTCGGGCGACTGCGCGATGGCCGTGCCATGTTGCACCTCGTCCAGATCAAGCAGCTCCACCGCTTCCAGCACATCGCGCGCGCTGCCTGTTTGCCCCACATGCGCGCGCAGGCGCAGCCCTAGCTGTCTGGCGTGGCGGTACAGCGAAACAAAATCCTTGATCGGTTGCGCCCGCTCATCGCCATATAGGTCCATCGCTCGGCTTCGCCCGCTGGCAAACAGCGGCTCAGCCCACGTTTCCATATCCAGTAGGTCGCAGTGCCGCGACAGGCCAATCTGATAGATCAGTTCACAGTCCGGGGCAAAGCAAGCGCGCGACCGCTCATACCGCGCAAAGAGATCATCCAGATCGCCGCCGTGCATCGCAAAGATCGACCAAATATCCTCACCGGCAACGAGATGTGTCAGCCCGTCGCGGCGCGCCTGCTGAAAGCACGCATCCATCCACAAGTTGACATCGTCGATATGATCAAATCGGCGCTGCACGTGGCGCTCGGCCCAACGGTGCATCGCTTCCACATTGTTCAGGGGATGCGGCAGCTTATCCACCCACACGCCCGTGCGATGAAAGAGAAACTGCGGATTGCCATATAGACCCATATGCGCAAGGCGCTCCACCTTGGCAACGCGCATCAGGTCGTCCAAATTCTCCTGCTCTAGCGCCAGACAAAAGCGCGCGGAATCACCCTCCACTTCCATTTCCCCTTCCAGATGACGATATACAGAGTATACCTGCACCTAATACACCCGCGCAATAAACCGGCTGCTGGTAATTTACGGAAGCATATCTGCTTATAATAAAAAAGCGCCGCCGTAGCAACGCTGTGTTTCTCCCTACGCTCAGTATACTTCCCCTTCGCCCGTGTACACGCCAACCTCGGTCAGCGCAACGGCATCAAGCACCATACGCTTTTCCCGCACATCGACCGACAGCACCACACGCTTGAGCGCGGGCAGCATCAGTTCGCCGCGCGGCGTTTCGATCACGTACACATCGTTGGCGCCGGGCTGCAACACATCCATCAGCTTGCCGATGCGCTGCCCCGCCACGTCAAATGCCTCACAACCAATCAGATCGCAGATAAACTCCGCATCCTCGGGCAGCGTGGCGGCGTGTGCGCGGTCGATATAGAGCGCCAACCCGCGCAGCGCCTCGGCGGCATCGCGATCGTTCGCACCGTCAAACCGCAGATACACAAAGCCGTCGTGCACGCGGGTGCAGCGCATCGCGCGCGGAGCAAAGCCCGCTCCATCGCGCACAAAAACGCTGGTTAAATCCAGAAAGCGCGCGGGGTCGTCGGTTTCAGGCTTCACCTTAACCTCTCCCTTGACCCCCTGGGGCTTGACCACCGTGCCGATCAACAGATACGCGTCCAGTTCAGGCATACCACCGCTCCTTTGAAAAAAGGGCGCCAAAGCGCCCTAGAGAACGAAGAGGATCACCCGCCGTTTCTCTTCCGGCGGGTCAGGCGGGTCTAGGCGTAAGGAGACGCGGAGGCGTATATCACAATACGCCGACAAGTCTCGCGCAGCGCCGACACCGCAAGCAGACGCTTATCGCCGTCCGGGTTCCTGGGCGGCCAGAAGCGTTCGATTGCTAGGAGGTCGCAAGCGAGACGCGGAGGCGTATATCACAATACGCCGACAAGTCTCGCGCAGCGCCGACACCGCAAGCGGACGCTTATCGCCGTCCAGGTTACATGATCTCGAGAAAAACCGGCTTGCTGTCCTTAGCAGTCGCCGCCTTCACCACGGCGCGAATGGCCTTGGCAATGCGGCCCTGCTTGCCGATAACCTTGCCCATATCCTCGGGCGCGACGCGCAGCTCGACGATGATGGACTCGGGGCCTTCAACCTCGTTCACCGAAACGGCGTCGGCATTATCCACGAGGCTTCGGGCGACAAACGCAATCAATTCAGCCATGTCAGGCCCTCATTTCTGGCGACATTACGCCTCGATCGCGCCGCTCTTCTTCAGCAGAATGCGAACGGTATCGGTAGGCTGCGCGCCGTTGTTCATCCAATACTTGGCCCGCTCGTTATCCACCTTGATCTCGGCGGGCTGCTTGAGCGGATTGTAGTAGCCAATCTCCTCGATGGAGCGGCCATCGCGGGGCGTGCGCTCGTCGGCGACAACGATGCGGTAGAAGGGCTGCTTCTTCATGCCCATTCTGCGAAGACGAATTTTAACCATGTTCGGTTCCTCCTTTGATTGTGGGGTAATGTTGTATGAACAATCATGAATGCATGATGGTCAACTGAACTAAAAGGGCAGCCGGGGCATGCCGCGCTTGCCATGGCGCATGCCCATCATTTGCTTCATCATCTGCTTGCTGGAATCGAACTGCTTGATCAGCTGGTTCACGTCCTGCACAGTGGTGCCTGATCCGGCGGCGATGCGGCGTCTGCGCCCGGCGTTTAATATCTCCGGGTGTTCGCGCTCGGCGCGCGTCATCGACTGGATGATGGCCTCGGGCTTCTTCATCGCGTTGTCGTCCACTTCCACGTCCTTGAGCTTGCCCATGCCGGGCATCATGCCCAATACACTGGACAACGGCCCCATCTTCTTGAGCTGCTGCATCTGGTCGAGGAAGTCCTCCAGCGTGAACGCGCCGGACTGCGCGCGCTTGGCGGCGGCTTCGCTCTTCTGCTGGTCGAAGGTTTCCTGCGCCTTTTCGATCAGCGTCATCACGTCGCCCATGCCCAAGATGCGCGAGGCCATGCGCTCGGGGTGGAAGGGCTCGATATCGCCCAGCTTTTCGCCGACACCGGCAAACTTGATGGGCTTGCCGGTGACCGCGCGCACCGACAGCGCCGCGCCGCCACGGGTATCGCCGTCCAGCTTGGTCAGGATCACGCCGGTGAGGCCGAGCTGCCCATCAAACGACTCGGCGACAGTCACCGCGTCCTGACCGGTCATCGCGTCCACCACCAGCAGAATCTCCTGCGGCTTTACAGCGTCGCGCACGCGAGTCAGCTCGCCCATCAGCTCCTCGTCGATGTGCAAGCGCCCGGCGGTATCAAGAATCACTACGTCATTGCCGTAGTAGCGTGCGTGCTCAATGGCTTCCTTCGCGGTCTGAACGGGGTCCTGTTGACCCTTCTCAAAGACCGGCACCTGTACCTGCTTGCCCACGACCTTGAGCTGCTCGATGGCGGCGGGGCGATAGATATCGCAAGCGACCAGCAGCGGCTTTTTGCCGTTTCGCGTCAGGTGTCCGCCCAGCTTGCCCGCCATCGTGGTTTTGCCCGCGCCCTGTAGGCCGCAGAGCATGAATACAGATATCGGCGAGGACGAATAGGTTAGCTTGGCGTTGCTGCCGCCCATCAGGCCGGTCAGCTCTTCGTTGACGATTTTGAGGATATGCTGCTGCGGGCTTAGGCTTTCCAACACCTGCTGGCCGACGCATCGCTCGGTGGTCTTGGCGATAAAGTCCTTGACCACCTTGTAGTTAACGTCGGCCTCCAGCAGCGCCATGCGCACGTCGCGCATCACGTCCTTGACATCGGCCTCGGTCAGTCTGCCGCGCGAGGCAATCTTCCGAAAGGCGCTTTGCAGTTTTTCGGACAAACCCTCAAATGCCATCGGAACCCTCCTCCGCAGATAGCAGCGCGGCCAAATCGGCGCGCACGGTATCGAATGCTTGTTGATGCGGCGTGTCGGGCTGCATCTCGGCCAGCGCGGCTGCCGCCCGGCTCAACGCCCCATATAGCCGCTGATAGCGTGCCAACAGCCCCAACTGCCGCTCAAAGGCAGCGAGCTGCTCCTCGCCCTTGCGCACGGCGTCGTGCACTGCCTGACGCGAGACACCCTCCTGTGCGGCAATCTCCGCCAGCGACAGGTCCTCCTCGCAATACAAACGCAGCAGCGTCTGTTGCCGGTCGGTCAGCAGCGGACCATAGAAGTCCAGCAGCCAACCGGTGCGCACCAATTTCTCCATGAGCTCCTCCGTCAAGCAAAAAAACTTGACACCCTTACCATTATACGCACAACGGCAAGCGTGTCAAGTGTTTTTGCTTGTCCGGAAGCAATGCTCAGGTCACCGGCGCGTTCGGGTTCTGGGTGGGCGCGGCGGTTTCGGTCAGGCGCGTGTCGGGTGCGTCGTCGTCGGGCTCCGCTTCGTCGGGCTCTTCCGTGTCGGCGTCATATTCCTGCCCGCTCATCATCACCTGACGCACCTTTTCCATCATAAACTTCGGGTATGTGCCGCCCGCGAAATCCGATACCCAGTCGGAGATGCCGGTGCGCTGTTCCCAAGCCTCGATCGTGTCGTACTGGTCTTTCAGGCGCACAGCCCTGGAATCGCCGGAAAAAACAACATCCTTCATAGGCGTTTCCCACATGATGCAGCCACTCATCTGCCGCACAGGGCTCGCGTCCTCGGCATACTTCTCCAGCCGTTTTGCATAGCCCTCGTTGTCCAGATAGTACAACGCACACAGCGCGTGCAGCTTGCCCGCAGGCGTGGCGTCGGCCTCCAGCGCCTCGAATATCTCCAGCGCGTTGTCCTGCGCAAACAGCCCAGCCATGGCGTACGGGCCATAGGGTTCGTCGCCCGCATACCCAATCGGCTCGAACGCGAATACATCGATATCGCGCAATCCGGCATATGCCTGCTGCGCCTGCTCGCTCAGCCCGGCTGGCATCTCGGCCAGCGCGGTACCGGCGCACAGCAGCACAAGCAGCATGATGCACAAAATCCGTTTCATACCGAAACCTCCCTAAAACAGCGCGTCCACAAACGCGTCTGCGTCAAAGGCTTGCAGGTCGTCAATGCCCTCGCCGACGCCCACATACAGCACCGGCAGATTCAGCTCGCCCCGGATTGCCACCGCGATGCCACCCTTGGCGGTGCCGTCCAGCTTGGTCAGGATGATGCCGGTCACATCGGTGACCTGCGAAAACTCGCGCGCCTGCACCAGCCCATTTTGCCCGGTGGTGGCGTCGATCACCAGATAGGTGCGCACCTCCGCCTCGGGGCATTCGCGGCTGATCACGCGGGCAATCTTGTTCAGCTCGTCCATCAGGTTCTTCTTGTTGTGCAGGCGCCCGGCGGTATCGACGATCAGCAGATCGGCGCCCTTGCCCTTAAACGACTGCACCGCATCAAACACGACGGCAGCGGGATCGGTGCCTTCGGACAGGCGCACCAGCGGCACATCGGCGCGCTCGGCCCATATCTGCAACTGGTCGGCGGCGGCGGCGCGGAAGGTATCGGCGGCAGCCAGCATGACGGTGTGCTGCGCATCGGTGAAGCGCAGTGCCAGCTTGCCGATGGTGGTGGTCTTGCCCACGCCGTTGACCCCGACGATCAGCATGACCATCGGCCACTTTAGCGGCGGGCGCGGCACGCGCATGCGCTGCTTGAGAATGTCCTTGAGCAGCTCGCGCGCGCGGTCGGCATCCTTTGTACGTTCGGCGGCCACCTTGCGCTTGAGCTCGTCGAGCACCTCATCGGTCACGCGCACACCGATATCGGCCATGATCAGAATATCGGCCAACTCATCATAAAAATCCTCGTCCACGATGCGGCGGGTCTTGACCAGCGTGTCTACACGACCGCCCAGCGACCCGCGCGATCTGGTCAGGCCCTCTTTCAGCCGCCCAAAGAAGCCCTTGTTTTCCTCGGCCATGGGAATCACCTCCCGGGTGGTTGGTTGGATAGAAGGCAGCATTTCTCGCCAGTGAGGCGGCGCGCCCGAAGGCGAGGGAGCCGGCCGAAACGCCAGTAACCGAGCCCGAGGGATGCGTCAACACCGCCCCGCGCCCTGCGAAAACCGCGTCAAATGGGATGCGGGGCTAGGCGACGCGCCCGAAGGCGAGGGAGCTGGCCGAAACGCCAGTGACCGAGCCTGAGGGATGCGTCAACACCGCCCCGCGCCCTGCGAAAACCGCGTCAAATGGGATGCGGGGCTAGGCGGCGCGCCCGAAGGCGAGGGAGCTGGCCGAAACGCCAGTGACCGAGCCCGAGGGATGCGTCAACACCGCCCCGCGCCTATTTCACGCGGTTTTATTGTCGGTCAACTGCACGGACACCATCCGCGACACACCCTTTTCCTCCATCGCCACACCATACAGCGCGTCGCAGCGCTCCATGGTGCCCTTGCGATGCGTGACGACCACGAACTGCGTGCCGCGCGAAAACTCGGATAGGAAGTCGGCGAAGTGATTGATGTTGGCGTCGTCCAGCGCGGCCTCGATCTCGTCAAGGATGCAGAACGGCGTCGGCTTGAGCCGCAGCATCGCGAACAGAATCGCGATTGCGGTCAAAGCGCGCTCACCGCCGGACAGCAGCGTCAGCAATTGCAGTTTCTTGCCCGGGGGCTGCGCGACGATCTCGATGCCGCAGTTGAGCACGTCGGATGGGTCGAGCAGCTTCAACTCGGCATGTCCGCCGCCAAAAAGCCGCGAGAAGGTTTGCGTAAAGTAGATGGCCAGCTGCGCGAACTGCTCGCGGAACTGCTTCTCCATCTTGACCAGCAGCCCGGCGATGATGCCCTGCAAGTCTTCCTCGGCGCGGGTCAAGTCCTCGCGCTGGGTACACAGGTCGTCATAGCGCGTACGGCAGGCGCGATAGTCCTCGATCGCGTTGACGTTTACCGAGCCCATCTCGCGGATTTGCGCACGGATGCTGTCGATCTGTTTTTCGGCGGGCCCCAGTTCAAAGCCCTCCACCTTGTATTCCATCGCGCCGGCATAGCTAAGCTCGTATTCCTCCCAGATGCGATCCTGCATCTGTTTGAGCTCGCCTTCCAGCCGCGTGAGTTGCAGCTCCGCGCGGTGGTGCTTGTCGATGTCCGCATTGACACGCTCGCGCGCCGCATCCAGCTGCTCTCCCTGTGCGCGCAGGCTGCTGTGAAGCCCCTCGCGCTGCTGATTCAGCGCTGCCAAGGCGGTGTTGGCGTCGGCCAACTGCTGCTGGCAAGCCGCCAGTTGCCGCTCGCCTTGCTCCAATTGCTGCCGCACATGCGCGGTGCGCTCGGCAACTTGCTGGGTCTTGGTCTGATGCTGCGCCATGCGGTGCACCAACGCCTGTTTCTCGGTAGCCTGTCGCGCGGCGTCGCGGCGCAGTGCCTCCACATCGCGCTCCAGCGAGGCCAGCGCCACACGCTGCTCGGTGGCTTTTTCACGCTCTTTCTCCAACCGGGCGCGCGCGTCCAGCAGCGCCGCTTGCAGGGTCTGCGTCAGCGCGTGCATGGTCGCGGCGTCGGTTTCAGCATTGCTCTGGCTGTCGTCCAGCTCGGTCAGCTCGCCAGCGATGTCGCGCAGATTGTCCTCAATTTGCTCACGCATGAGCAGCTTTTGCGATAGTTGGTGCAGGTGCGCGGTCATCTGCTCCTCCGCGCGTGACAGGCGCTCCTGCTCGCGAGCGACCGCGATTTCCTCTTGATGCAACTGCGCAAAAATCTCGCCGCGCAGTCTCTTATCCTCGGCGCGCTGCGCCTCCAGACGGGTCAGCTCCTCACGGGTCGCGGCAATGTCCTTGCCCAGCCGCTCGATCGCCTGCTCGCACTCCTCGATCTCACGCTCGCGCGAGAGCAGACTGGTCGAGCGCGCCTGTGCGCTACCGCCGGTCATTGATCCGCCGGAGTGCATCACGTCGCCCTCCAGCGTCACCAGACGGAACGCCTGTCGCCCGGCGCGCATGATCGCGATGCCGCTGTCCAAATCCTTGGCGATCACGGTGCGCCCCAACAGACTCTCCATCACGCCGCGATAGGGCGTGTCAAACGTCACCAGCTCGCTGGCCAGACCCAGGCAACCGGGCATGGACAGCAGCCTGCGCTCCTCGGCGTTCAGCGTGCGCCCCTTGACCGCCGTGATGGGCAGAAAGGTCGCGCGGCCAAACTGATTCTGGCGCAGGTAATCGATCATGCGCTTGGCGACATACTCATCCTCGGTAACGATATTTTGCAGCGCGGCACCCAGCACCGCTTCCACAGCCTTCTCATAGTCCTTGGGCACGCGCAGCAGCGAAGCCACGATGCCATGCACGCCCTTTTCCTGCTTGCCTTTTAGCAGCACTTGCTTGACCGCGTGCTGGTAGCCCGCGTAGTCGCGCTCCATCTCGCGCAGCACGCGCAAGCGTGAAGAGAGCGCCTGCTCTTCGCCCTTTTGCTCGGCCAGCTTCTGGCTCAGCGCCTCGGTGTGCTGCGCCCCGGCGCGCACCTGCTCGTCCAAGCGGTCGGCTTCAGCCTTCAGTTTGCCCATTTGCGCGGCGACCGTTTCGCTTTCCTGCCGCGCCGCCTTGACTGCCTCGGCCAGTCGGTCACCTTCCTCGGTGTTCCCGGTCTGCTCACCGCCCAGCTCCTCCAGCCGCTTTTCCAGCGACTGACGCATGGTGATCAGTCGCGTCTGATGCGTGCGCATATCGGACTGGCGGTTCATCGACGCGATGATCGCCGCCTTGTGTTTTTCCAGTGCCGCTTCCTTTTCCTCGGTCTCGGCTTGCAACTCCGCGACCGCGCGGTCGGCGGCCTCGGTTTCTTTTCGGCGCGCGCCCAGCAGCGCGTCCTGCTCTGTGCGTCCGCCCTCGCTGTCGCCCAGCAATTCGTCCAGCGCCTTCATGCGCTGTTCAGCTTCGGCAGACTCGGCGGCCAAACGCTCCTGCTCCTCGCCGATGTGCGCCAGATCGGCGCGCAACACGTTATGCTCGCCTTCGTGCACTTCCTGCACGCGCGTCAGTTCTGTGACGGTCTCGTGCGCCTCGTTGAGCTGGCGATCCAGCGCGGCCAGTGACTCTTCCAGTTCAATGCGCTTTGCGGTGCTGCTTTTCTCCTCCGCCTCGCCCTGCGCGATGGCCTCGGCCAGCCCGGCAAGGTTCTTGCCAACGGTTTCGATGCGCTCCTTGTAGCGGTCATTGCGCAGCAAAAAGGCGTTCAGCTCCAGCCCGCGCAGCTCGTCGCGCATCGCCAGATAGCGGCGCGCGGTTTCGCTCTGCTGCGCCAGCGGCTCCAGCTGGTTGCCCAGTTCCTCGATGATGTCCTCGACGCGCAGCAGGTTCTGCCGCGTGTTCTCCATTCGCCGCTCGGCCTCTTCCTTGCGCACCTTGTATTTCACGATGCCCGCCGCTTCCTCGAACACCTGACGGCGATCCTCGCTCTTGACAGACAGAATCTCGTCGATGCGGCCCTGACCGATCAACGAATAGCCCTCCTTGCCGATGCCGGTGTCACGGAACAGGTCAATGACATCCTTCAGGCGACAAGGGGTTTTGTTGAGCATGTATTCACTCTCGCCACTGCGGTAGACGCGGCGGGTGACCTGTACCTCGCTGTAGTCGATGGACAGCGACATGTCCTGATTGTCAAAGGTCAGCGACACCTCGCAATAGCCCAGCTTCTTGCGCTTCTCGGTACCGCCAAAGATGATGTCCTCCATCTTGCCGCCGCGCAGACTGCGGGCGTTCTGCTCGCCCAGCACCCATTTCACCGCGTCGGCGATGTTGGATTTTCCGCTGCCGTTGGGGCCGACGATGCCGGTTATGCCTTGCTCGAACACGATCTCGGTGCGCTCGGCAAAGGACTTAAAGCCATAGATCTCCAGCTTTTTTAGGCGCATCGGCATCTCCCCCTTTCTGCGTGTCGTATCATGCGCGCTGCATCAGCGCGTCCAGTGCCTGTTGCGCGGCCTGCTGCTGCGCGATTTTTTTGCTGGCGCCCTGTCCCTGTCCAGCCGGGCGCTCTCCAATGAGTGCCTCGGCGGTGAATACCCGCGCGTGCGGCGGGCCTTCCTCGCCGGTGATGCGATAGGTCGGCGTAGGCTTGCCCAGTGCCTGCAAGTATTCTTGCAGCGCGGTCTTGGCGTCGGGCGTCACAACCCCCAACGCATCGTATTGCCCCAGTGCGCGGTCCACCAGCGCGGCGGCGGCTTCCAGCCCGCCATCTAGGTAGGTGGCGGCAATCACCGCCTCCATCGCGTCGGCCAGCACCGAGGGCTTGTCGCGGCCCCCGGTCACCTGCTCGCCATGATCCAGGCGCAGCGCCTCGCCCAACCCGAACCGCTTGGCGGCCTCGCACAGCGAAGCCTCACAGACCAGCGCGGCGCGGCGCTTGCTCAGTTGGCCCTCGTTCAGGTCGGGGAACAGGTCAAAGAGCCTGCGTGTCACGCACAATTGCAGCACCGCATCTCCCAGATATTCCAGCCGCTGGTTGTCCCGCACGCCATGCCCAAGCGCATACGAAGGATGCGTCAGCGCCTGCGAGAGAAGCTGCGGCTGTAGAAAGCGGTATCCAATTGCGCGCTCAAGCGCGGTGCCTTCGGGCATGTTTCCCTGTGCCTCCTGATCACGCGTGTGCGGCCAACGCCGCCGTTGGCCGCACGCAACGCTTATGTAGAATACTAAAATTACTTCTGCTTGTTCTCGATGTAGTCGGCCAGATCGCCAACGGTTTTCACCGTGACCAGCGCATCGTCCTCCATCATGATGTCAAACTCGGATTCCAGATCCATCACCAGCATCATGACATTGGCGGAGTCTGCGCGCAGATCCTCCAGCAAGCGTGCCTGGGGCGTCACCTGATCCGGCGAAACCTTGAACTGCTTGACCACCATCTCTTTGACTTTGTCGAACACCATATGTGCGTCCTCCTCTGATTGCGTTATGATTGCTTTATGATCACTTATTCAGAAACCGATTGCTTGAGCTGGCCCACGCCTTCGCGGATGTGCTGCACAACCTGCCGCTCCACCATTGTGCGCGCCTGACGGATCGCACAGAACATTGCACGCGCGTTGGAGTTGCCATGCGCCTTGATGACCACGCCCTCCACACCGAGCAGCGGCGCGCCGCCGACCTCGGTGGCATCCATGCTGCCCTTGATCCGCATAAAGACCGGTTTTGCTAGCAGCGCCCCCAGCTTGCCGCGCAGGCTGGCCATCAGCCCTTCCTTGATCATGCCGAACAGCGTCTTGGCCATGCCCTCCAGAAACTTGAGCAGCATGTTGCCCACAAACCCGTCGGCCACCAGCACGTCGGCGACGCCCTCGGGGATATCGCGCGGCTCCACATTGCCGATAAAATGGAACGGCTGTCCGCTTGCCAGCAGCGCGTGCGCTTTCTTGGCCAGCTCGTTTCCTTTTTCTTCCTCCACACCGATATTGATCAGCGCAACCTCGGGCCGCTCAATGCCCTGCACACGCTCCATATACACCGCGCCCATCAGCGCGAACTGCACCAGCCAATCGGGCTGGCAGTCCACATTGGCGCCGGTATCGACCAGAATGGACGACCTGTGGCGCAGCGGCAGCAGCGCACCCAGACAGGGCCGCTCAATGCCCGCGATGCGCCCTACGCGGAACATGCCCCCGACCAGCACCGCGCCGGTCGATCCAGCGGATACGAACGCGTCAGCCTTGCCTTCCTTCACGCGCAGCAAGCCCTGTACGATGGAGGAATCCACCTTGCGGCGGATGGCCAGTACCGGCGTGTCGTGCATGCCGATCACCTCGGGTGCGTGCACGATTTCCAGACGGTCGGCGACATCCTGGTAATCGCCCAAGCAGGGAAGCATCGCGTCCTGTTGACCGATCAGACAAATCTCAAGGTCGGAGTATTCGCGCAGCGCGGCAATCGCGCCGTCCACATTGACTTTTGGCGCGTTGTCGCCACCCATCGCGTCCACGACAATTTTCATATGCATTCACTCCATTCCCAATGGGTAATTGTATCAGAGGCTCCGCCGCATTGCAAGCGGTCAGTCTAGCGCATACCGCGCGCGTTCGCCGCCGATCAGGCGCGGGCGGGAAAATGCCATCACCAGATGCGCCTTGCCCACGGTATCAAACGGCGCGCGCACTGGCACGGCGACCGGCCTAAGGTGCATGCCGATCAGCGTATCGCCAACATCCAGCCCGGCATCCGCTTGGATCGCCGCGACCAACACCGGGGCTTTGAGCAGCCGGTAATACGCCGCGCCGCACGAGCCGCCCGCCTTGGGATGCGGCACCGCCGACACAATCTCCCAGCCTTTTTGCTCGGCCCAAGCACGCTCCACCACCAGCGCGCGATTCAGATGCTCACAGCATTGCACCGCGCCGTGCAGGCGCAGCGCCTCGCACGCGTCCAAGAACCCTTGCGCCAGCGCCTGCCCCAGCTCGGGGCTGGAATCCTTGCCGATGGTGCCGCCGCCTACCTCACTGGTCGAGCAGCCCAGCACCACCACCGCACCCTCGCGCAGAGCGCCGTGCTCCACCACAAACCGCACCGCGTCGCCCAGTTGGCGCGCGCAATCCTGCATGAATGCCCGCATCAGATGTCCTCCTTTACCCGCGCGCCATCGAACGCGCCCTCAGCGCGCCGAAACGCGTACAATCCGATCGCCGCCGCCACCGCCACATTGAGCGAATCCACCTGCTCGGACTGCGCAATGCGCACCGTTTGCCCGTATTGCGCAAACTCCACGGGCAGGCCGGTCGCCTCGTTGCCCAGTACCAGCGCGTAGGGCGTCTGCACGCGCGCCGCCACCTCGTCTAGCGGCTTCGCGCCATCGAGCATCAGCGGATAGACCGTGTGATCCGGATATGCCGCGCGATACGCCGCAAAATCATCATAGTGTGCCACACGCATGTGCAGCATCGCGCCCATCGACGCGCGCACCACGCGCGGATCATAGATATCCACCGCCGGGCGGATGATCGCCACGTCGCGCACACCCAGCGCCAAGCAAGTGCGCAGCATCGTACCCGCGTTGCCGCCGTCCGACGGGTGGTGCAGCACAACATGCGGTCGGGTCGCATTGAGCGCGTCCTGCTGTTTGGCGAATACCATCGCCGCGTAGCAGTTCTCCTTGCCAGACAGCTTGCCCAGCACGCGGTCGGCCTGCTCAACGCGCACGCCGTGGGCTTCTGCCGCCACGATCAGCTTGGCTACGCCTTCGCTGGCCTCCGCCCCGCTATGCACCAACAGGCGCTGGCAGGCGTCCGGCCGAGCAATCAGGCATTCCATCGCCGGAAAGATGCCCAGCGCATAGCTGTAGGGCAGATCGCGGGAATAGGTTTCGAGCTTTGGCATGTCGTCACTCCATCGGGTATTTCAGTCCCCACTGCTTGCGCAGCGTATCCATTACACGCATGCACGCGATGGAGTCGGCATGCGTCATGCGCGGCGATTCCTTCAGCCCCGCGCGCACGCACTGGGCGACATGCGCTACCTGATAGCAGAAACCCTCCGGCGCATACGGCTGGTCAAACACCACCTCGGTCTTGCCGCCTTGGGTCAGTAGCACCTGTGTGGCAAAGTGGAAGGCGGGGATGGTCAGTACGCCCTCGCTGCCATATATCTCGGCTACTTCTGGACGCGCCGCGCGCACACCGCTGGACAGATCCGCAACCACGCCGCCGGGAAAGCGCAGCGCCAAAGTGTTTTGCTCGTCCACGCCGGTCGGGCCAATGGCCGCCACGCCGGTTACCTGCTCGGGGATGCCGCCGATCATGTCCAGCGCGTAACAGATCGGGTAGCAGCCCACGTCCAGCAGTGCACCGCCGCCCAGCGCCAAGTCAAACTGCCGCTCCGCCGGATCAAAAGGCTTGGAAAAGCAAAACTGCGCGTGCATGCCCTGCACCGCGCCAATCGCGCCATCGGCGAGCAACTGCTTGGCCTTGAGCGTCGCCGGGAAAAAGCGCGTCCACATCGCTTCCATAAAGAAAACATTGTTTTTCTTCGCGCAGTCCAGCATGCGCATCAACTCGCCCTCGTTGATCGCCACCGGTTTCTCGCACAGCACATGCTTGCCCGCGTTCATCGCCAGCATGGCCTGCTCGCAGTGCATCGGGTTGGGTGTGGCGATATACACCACATCGACGTCCTCGCGCGCAACCAGCGCCTCATAGCTGCCCACCGCGTGCGGAACGTGCCACTTGTCCGCAAACGCCTGCGCGCGCGAAAGATCGCGCGAGGCCACGCAGGTCACCGAAGCGCCCTCGGCCAAGTGCTGGTCCGTCACCAGCCGCGCCGCGATTCTGCCCGCGCCCAATATGCCAAAACGTACCGGCTGCATCCTGTCATCTCCCATCCACACTATCGTCCGTATTGTAGCAGAAAAAGCCGCCCCGGACAAGAAAAGACTGGCCGCTTTCCGCGCGCCAAAAAGCAAAAAAGCGCGGAGCGCCATTTGGCTCTCCGCGGCTTTCCTGTCTCTTAGTAGCCCTGACGCTGACGGTCGAAGCAATCGCGGCAGTACACCGGACGATCGCCACGCGGCTGGAAGGGCACCTGGGTGGTCTTGCCGCAGCCATCGCACACGACTTCGTACATCTGACGGTCGCCGCCACGGGGC
>JAVBMF010000063.1:0-4087 GCA_031552735.1 Eubacteriales bacterium | reverse complement strand
GGTGGAGGGACTGGGCCCGATGAAACCCGGCAACCGAGCAGACGCTGCGGTGCCAATTCCCACGGCGGAAACGCCGACAGATGAGGATAGCTTGCAAGCCAAGCGATTCAAAGGCTCATTCTGTGTGAATGAGCCTTTTTTTCTGGATTGTTCTGGGTTATGCCGACCGAGCGACATCTTATTTGGGGAGGCATCTGTATGCGCAAACTCTTTACTTCCGAATCCGTGACCGAAGGACATCCGGACAAGCTGTGCGACCAGGTATCCGACGCGGTGCTGGACGCCATTCTGGAAAAAGACCCGACCGCGCGCGTTGCGTGCGAAACCGCCACCACCACCGGTCTGGTGATGGTGATGGGCGAAATCACCACCAACACCTATGTGTCCATCGACCAGATCGCGCGGCAGGTCATCTTGGACATTGGCTACAACAGCGCCGAGCTGTGCTTTGACGGCAACACCTGCGCGGTGCTGACCGCCGTGCACGAGCAGTCGCCCGACATCGCGCAGGGCGTGGATGCCTCGCTGGAGGAGCAGAGCGAAACCGGCGCGGGCGACCAAGGCATGATGTTCGGCTATGCCTGCGACGAAACGCCGGAGAGCATGCCCATGCCCATCGCGCTGGCGCACCGCCTAACCCGCCGCCTGACCGAGCTGCGCAAGAACGGCACGCTGCCCTGGCTGCGCCCCGACGGCAAGAGCCAGGTGACCGTGGAATATGAGAATGACAAGCCCGTGCGCATTGACACGGTGGTCATTTCCACCCAGCACGCGCCCGAGGTTGCGCACGACACGATTGAAAAAGAGGTGATCGAGAAGATCATCCGTCCGGCAGTGCCCGCCGAGCTGCTGGATAGCAAGACCAAGTTCTACGTCAATCCGACCGGACGATTCGTACTGGGCGGCCCGGCGGGGGACTCCGGCCTGACCGGGCGCAAAATCATCGTGGATACCTATGGCGGCTATGCGCGGCACGGCGGCGGCGCGTTCTCCGGCAAGGACCCGACCAAGGTGGACCGCAGCGCGGCCTATGCGGCGCGCTATATCGCCAAGAACATCGTCGCTGCCGGGCTGGCGGCGAAGTGCGAGATCCAGCTAGCGTACGCCATCGGCGTCGCGCGCCCGGTGTCGCTGCTGGTCGATACCTTTGGCACCGGCAAAATCGCCGATGAGAAGCTGGCCGACATCGTGATGAAAGAGTTTGACCTGCGGCCCAACGGCATCATCAAGATGCTGGACCTGCGCCGCCCGATTTACCGCCAGACCGCCGCGTACGGCCACTTTGGCCGTGAGGACGGCGCGTTCCCGTGGGAAAAGACTGACCGCGCGGAGCGGTTGAAAAAGGCTGCGGGAGTATGATACAATACATGGCAGGCGAACAAAAATTCGCCTGCCATTTTTTCGTTTTGGATGCAGGAGGCCTATGGAGCGCATCGAGGCGGTTGTGGAGGACATCATCTTCCGCAACGAGGACAACGGCTACAGCGTGGTGGAGGTCAAGGTGGATCGCCAGCGCACCACCGCGGTGGGCGTATTGCCCATGCTCGCCGCCGGGGAGCGCCTGGTGCTGACCGGCGACTGGGTGGAGCATCCGCAGTACGGGCGGCAGATCAAGGTGTCGCAGTACGAGGTGCAAAAGCCGACCACCCTGACCGGCATCGAGCGCTACCTCGGCTCCGGGCTGATCAAGGGCATTGGCCCGGCCACCGCCAAGCGCATCGTCGCCGCCTTTGGCAAGGACGCGCTGGATGTGCTGCAATATAGCCCCGAGCGCCTCAAGGAGATCGGCGGCATCGGAAAAAAGCGCGCCGAGGTCATTTTGGAATCGTTCGCCGAGCAGATGCAGCAGCGCGAGGCCATGGTCTTTTTGCAGGGTTATGGCGTCACGCCCGCGCTGGCGGTCAAGATATTCAAGCAATATGGCGAGCGCGTGCAGGCGGTGCTAAAGCAGAACCCGTACCGGCTGGTCGAGGACATTACCGGCGTGGGCTTTCGCACCGCCGACCGCATCGCGGTGTCGCTGGGCATCGCGCCCGACAGCCTCGACCGTCTGACCGCCGGGATCAAATATGTGCTGCAAGAGGCGATGAGCGCCAACGGCCACACCTACCTGCCGCGCGCGGCGCTGGTGGAGCAGGCGCTGGCGCTGCTGGATGTGCCGCTGGCACTGCTGGATGTGGCGATGGACACGCTGATCCTGCGCAAAGACGTGGTGGCGCAGGAGATCGACGATGAGGTGGCGGTGTACCTGCCCGGCGCGTACAGCGCCGAGGGCGAGGTGGCGCGGCGGCTGTGCGAGCTGCTCCGCGCGACGCCGGAAAGCCCGTTCCCCGACGCCGAGGCGGCGCTGGCGCGGCTGGAGGCCAAGGAGGGCATTGCCTTCCACCAGCAGCAGCGCGAGGCCATTCTGATGGCGGTGCGCACCGGCATGACGGTGATCACCGGTGGCCCGGGTACCGGCAAAACCACGATCATCAACAGCATCATCCGCCTGCTGGCGGGCGACGGCGAGGTGGCGTTGGCCGCGCCCACCGGGCGCGCCGCCAAGCGCATGCAGGAGGCCACCGGCGTCGAGGCCAAGACGCTGCACCGCCTGCTGGAATACGGCGGCGACGAGGGGCGATTCGCGCGCGGGCAGGACAACCCGCTGGAGTTTGACACCGTGATCATCGACGAGATGAGCATGGTGGACATCTTCCTGATGCGCGGGCTGTTGCGTGCGCTGCTGCCCGGCGTGCGGCTGATCATGGTGGGCGACGCGGATCAGTTGCCGTCGGTGGGCGCGGGCAATGTGCTGCGCGATATTTTAACCTCCGGCGTGGTGCCCTCGGTGCGGTTGACCGAGATATTCCGCCAGGATGAGCGCAGCATGATTGTGGTCAATGCGCATCGCATCAACCATGGCGAGATGCCGCTGCTCAACGTGCAGGGCAGCGATTTCTTCTTTGAGCGGCAGCAGTCGCCCAGTCAGGCGGCGGGCATCATCGTGTCGCTGTGCGAGAAGCGGCTACCGGATTTTATCGGCGTGGACGCGCGGCAGATACAGATTCTGTCGCCGACCAAGAAGGGCGATTGCGGCGTGTGGGCGCTGAACGGGCTGATGCAGCAACGGTTCAACCCCAAGCAGCATGGCGCGTCGGAGCGGCTGCGCGGCGACACCGCGTTCCGCGTTGGCGACAAGGTGATGCAAATCCGCAACAACTACCAGTTGATCTGGCAGCGGCGCGATGCCGATGGGCTGGCGTATGAGCAGGGCGAGGGCGTGTTCAACGGCGACATGGGCTTTATCGTCGGCATGGACGACGAGGAGCACACGGTGACCGTGTGCTTTGATGACGACCGCATCGCGGTGTATGAGGACAACCAACTGGATGAGCTGGAGCTGGCCTACTGCGTGTCGGTGCACAAGAGCCAGGGCAGCGAGTTCCCGGTGGTGGTGATGCCGGTGGTCGGCGGCCCGCCGATGCTGCTGACCCGAAATTTGTTCTACACCGCCGTGACGCGTGCGCGGCAACTGGTGGTGCTGGTCGGGCGCGAGGAGTGCATACGCGGGCTGGTGGAAAACGCGCACATCGCCAAGCGATACAGCGCGCTGGCCGAGCGGCTGCGGTTGGTGTGGAGTATGGTGGAGCAAGGGGAGGACGCGTAGGGGCGCGTTCTTTTTTTGTGGGGAGGAGCATGTTCCGTGGCTGGGGGAAACGGTGTACTCTTTGGATGACGCTTGATTTTCCTTGGGCAAGGGAGGACGGTGTACTCTTTGGGTGGCGCGTGATTTCCCTTGAGGAAAGGAGGACGGTGTACTCTTTGGATTACGCCCAAAGAGTACCAGAAAGGCGTTTGCGCCCGGGTTCGCCATCTGACGCCATGGGCATATACTCGCCCTGGTGCGGGCGCCTACCAATGTTCGTCGCGGGCCTGAATCCGGCCAAGGCCGGAAGCCCGCGCCTCCAGTCCGGCGGCAATTCCGCCCCAGGGCTTCGTAAGTACATGCCCCATGGCTCGGCTGGCTCCAACGGGCGCGGAGCCCTGCGCGACCTGGGTGGCATGTATGCTGGCGCGACTTTTTCGCAACCGTTGCGCCCCCAAC
>JAVBMF010000013.1:0-12473 GCA_031552735.1 Eubacteriales bacterium | reverse complement strand
CGTGCCGGGCAGCCACGCCCAAAAGCGCTTCAGCCCGCTTTTCGTCGCCCGCCCGGCGCGCGCGAACCATGCCTGTATCTTTATCCAAATCTGGCTTCGATCTTCCATACCCTCACCTCATCCATGCGTATTGTATCGTATCTTTCACGCATCCGCAAGCCGTTCGACCAAGCTCCTGATATGTGCGCGCGCCAGCGTTTCTTGCTGCGTCTGCTGGGCGATGCCCAGCGGCTGGTCGCCCATGATGCCCAGGAACTGGCTGACCTTGAGCCCCAGCGCCTCCTGCATGTCCTGATCCGAGCCGCGCGGCGACACCAGATAGTAGCACAGCAGCGAATCCTGCTGGCCGATGCGGTGCGCGCGGTCCTCGGCCTGGCTGTGCACGGCGGGCGACCAATCCAGCTCGCCAAAGACCACACAGGTGGCGCGCTGGAGATTCAGCCCCGCCGCCGAGCGCAGCGAGATCACGCACAGGTCGGTCTTGCCCTGCATAAACGCCTCCACCGAGGCGTTTTTCTTCTCCGGCGTTTCGCGCCCGGTCACAAACGCGGGCGCAAACGCCTTGAGTTCCTTCTTATAGATATCCATGACCGCGTGATGGTGCGCAAAGAGCAGCACCTGCTCGCCGCCCTCCAGCAGCGCCCGCACAAAGGCGACCACAAACGGCGCCTTGGCGATGCCGGTGGCCTGCCGTTCGTCCTGACTGATCTGCTCCTCCAGCAGCGCGCGCTGCGAGCCGGTCAGCTCGCTGCCCTCGCGCAGCAGGTGCAGCTTGTCCAGCGCGGGCACCATCAGCTTGCGATAGACCGCGTCGTCCAGATCGATGTCCTGCACCAGCCTGCGCTTGGGCGGCAGCTCGGACAGCACCTCGGCCTTGGTGCGGCGGAACATCAGCCCTTCGCGGCGCAGATGGTCGCCCAGCACGTCGGGCTTGGCGACGATGTTGTTGCCGTAACCATAGCACCATTCGCGCGTAAAGCTCTCCCAGTCGCCCAAAAAGTGGTAGTCCAGGATGTTGATGACGTTCCAAATCTCGCCGCCACGGTTGTAGATCGGCGTGCCGGACAGACCGATCACGCTGTCGCACGCGTCGCCGATCAGGCTGGCCGCCGAATACTTCTCGGTGCCCGCGTGGCGCAGTTCCTGCATCTCGTCAAAGACCACCGAGCGCATGCCCAACTGCGGCAGCACCTGCTTCCAGCCGCGCAGCAGCAGGTAGTGCACGATGTAGATATCGGCCTCGGGCAGATCGTAGGGCTTGAGCCCCTTGATGACATGCACGCGCACCCCGCCGTCCAATCGCAGAAAGCGCGCGATCTCGTGCTGCCAGTTGAGCACCAGATGCGGCGGCACGATCAGCAGCATCGGCAGCGCGCGGGTGGTCGCCAGCCACGCCAGCGCCTGCACGGTCTTGCCCAGCCCCATCTCGTCGGCCAATAGGCCGCGCGGATTGGCCAGCAGCCACGCCAGCCCGCGCTTCTGGAAATCGCGCAGTTCCCCGGCAAAGTACGCGCGCGGCGGCTCGGCGATGGTGGGCAGCTTGGCGGCCTCGGCCTTGCGATGGGCATCCTCGCGCGCCTCACCGAGCGCTTGCTGCCAGCGTGGCAGGTCGCCCTCACGCACCGCCAATGGGTAACGCAGCATCAGCCAGTTGATCTCGCCGACGATGCGCCGGTGCGCGGTAAAGCGCGCCTCGCCGCGCTTGTGCCCATCGCTGCCCGGAAACAGGCGCTTGGCCAGCTCGGTGACGCACGGCTCCCCCTGAATGATCCAGCGGCGCGTGCGGCGGTTATAGCTGAGCGTGCCGTACAGGTGCGGCGCGGGGCCGCCGTCGCGCAGGTATGCGGGCAGCGCGAAGGCGTCGTCTATGTGGTTGTCGATTGCTTCGATCAATGTGAAATCTCCTTACGACAGCGCAATGCCCCACAGCCGGTTCATGCTCAGCATCAGGCAGGGCTTGTCCAAGATGCGCGTGGGCAGATGCACGCTGCGCGCCACCACCACAATCAGTTCGGTGACGCCCTCGCACGCGGCATAGCGCGAAAGCTGGCGGATCAACGCCGTTCGGTTAGGCTTGCCGCACTTGACCTCCAGCCCGATGCCGCCGATCAGAAAGTCGATGCGACAGCGCGGCGCCAACTTGGCCTCGTGCGTGAAGGGGATACCCGCCACGGCTAGGCCGTCGGCAATGCGGGCATGCATGTCCAGCTCGCCGGTGCCCGGCGGCACGCGCAGCGACGACAGCGCCGCCACCACCTGCTCGGTATGCATGCACTTCCCCCTCTCCCGCATACCACATATTGTATCATGCCGACAAATAGACCGCAATACAAAGAGCCGGAGCGAAAAGCTCCGGCTTGTCTCGAGCGCAGCGGCGACAACACAAGAGGGCGTTTATCGCCAGTCCGCGCGGGCTGGCAAGAAATGCCCTATTGTTAGGAGGCGCAAGCCGATCTGAACGAGGCGTATTGTGTGATACGCCGAGGAAGTCGGCGCAGCGGCGACAACACAAGAGGGCGCATATCGCCAGTACGCGCGGATTGGCAAGAAATGCCCTATTGTTAGGAGACGCAAGCCGATCTGCACGAGGCGTATCGTGTAATACGCCGAGGAAGTCGGCGCAGCGGCGACAACACAAGAGGGCGTTTATCGCCAGTCCGCTTATCGCCAGTGCGCTTATCGCCCGCCCGGCAGGCAGATAACCTGCCCTACTGTAAAGTCGGACGGCAGCAGGTGCGCGTTGGCGCGCAGCAGCGCACCGGTGCTCATGCCCAGCCGGTTGGCCAGCTCGGGCAGCGTCATCTGCTCGATAATCACATACGGCGTGCCGCTGCCGCAGCTGCCGCGCGTGCCGCTGGGCGGCAGGCGCACCCACTCGCCCACGCGCTGCTGGCCTAGGCGCAGGCGCGGGTTGGCGGCCTGAAACGCGTTGAGCGACACATCTCCTTCCAGCAGGATATCGACGATGCTCTGCCCCTCGCGCACCTGGAACTGCGTCGGGCCGGTGCGCGCGGGCGGCGTCTGCGGCACGGGCGCGGGCACCGGCACTGGCGCCGGGCTGGGCGCGGGCTGCTCGGCATCGGGAATGCACAGCACATCGCCCACCATCAACCGCCCGGGATGCAGCTCCGGATTGGCGGCCAGCAGATCGCGCATGGTCACGCCAAAACGCCGCGCGATCAGTTGGAAGCTGTCGCCACGCCGCACGGTGTATGGCTTGCCCTCGCAAACCGGCTCGGGCGCGGGCG
Source organism: Eubacteriales bacterium (assembly GCA_031552735.1). GTDB lineage: Bacteria > Bacillota > Clostridia > Christensenellales > Aristaeellaceae > JAVBUY01. The sequence goes on along the minus strand of JAVBMF010000013.1, from coordinate 9,225 downwards.
GCTCCGGCGTCTCGATGATCACGACCTCCGGTTCGACGACCATCGTCTCCGGCGCTTCGGCGGGCGCATCGCTGACCCACGGTTCAAACACCAGTGGCTGCTGTTCGGCCGCCGCCTCCTCCTCAAAGGTGGGGGTCAGCAGCGCGGTTTCAATCGGCTCGCCCCAGTCCACCGAGATAACCTCGGCGGCTTCCTCTCGCTTTGTTTCTATCGTCGGCTGTGCCCGCTGCACCTTGGTCACGGCTTTTGCGCGTATCCGCACGCAAAAACACCCCTCTCTGCCCGATAAGATCATGGTTTTCACCTAATCCTATGAGGCAAAGAGGGGTTTTATCTCGGTTTTGTGCGATTACTTGCCCAGCACCTTTTTGGCGGTCGCCACCGCGTTGTCCACCGTGAAGCCGAACTCGGCGAACAGCTTGGCTGCCGGGGCGGACGCGCCGTAGTGCTCCAGACTGATCACCGCGCCGTCCAGACCGACGTACTTATACCAGTTGTCGCCCACACCGGCCTCCATGGCCACGCGCGCGCGCACGGCTCGCGGCAACACGCGCTCGCGATAGGCGGCGTCCTGCGCCTCAAAGAGCTCCATCGACGGCATGGACACCACGCGCGCGTCGATGCCCGCCTCGGCCAGCTTGGCCTGTGCGCCCATCATCTGCTCCACCTCCGAGCCGGACGCCATCAGGATCACGTCGGGCGTCGCCTGCTTGCTGTCGGAGAGGATGTAACCGCCCTTCAGCGCGTCCTTGCCACTGCGCTCATACAGCGGCAGGTCCTGACGCGTCAGCACCAGACAAGTGGGCAGGCCACTCTGCATCGCGGTGCACCAGCCCGCCGCCACCTCGTGGCTGTCGGCGGGACGGAAGACGATCAGATCGGGAATGGCGCGCAGCCCGGCCAGATGCTCCACCGGCTGGTGCGTGGGGCCGTCCTCGCCCACGCCGATGGAGTCGTGCGTCAGGATGTAGGTGACCGGCAGCTTCATTAGCGCGGACAGGCGCATGCCGTTCTTCATGTAGTCGCTGAAGACGAAGAAGGTCGCCGCGTAGGTGCGCAGGCCGCCGTGCGCCGCAATGCCGTTGGCGATCGCCGACATCGCATGCTCGCGCACGCCATAGTGCAGGTTGGCACCGGCGCGGTTCTCGGCGGAGTAGTCGCCGCGACCCTTCATGTCGCTCTTGTTAGAGGGCGCCAGATCGGCCGAGCCGCCGATCAGGTTGGGCACAAACTTGACCAGACGGTTGAGTTCCTCGCCGGAGCTGTTGCGCGTCGCCGCCTTGCCAGGGAACTCCCACAGCGAGGCCTCTTGGGTCAAATCCACGGACAGCTTGTCGGCGAACCACACCGCCCATTCCTTGGCCAGTTCCGGATACACGGCGGCGTATTTCTTGAACATCGCGTCCCAGCTCTGCTCGGCCAACGCACCCTTTTGCTGGTGCTCGGCATAGCGCGCCTTCACCTCGTCGGACACATAGAAGTCCTCGGCAGGCATGCCCAGCGACGCCTTCAGCGCGGTCACATTGTCCGCGCCCAGCGGTTCGCCGTGCGCGCTGGCCTTGCCCTGCTTGGCCGGGCAGCCGAAGCCGATCTCGGTCGGCACGATGATCAGCGTGGGCTTGCCCGTTTCCTTCTTGGCGGCCTCCAGCGTGTTCACCAGCTCGACCAGGTCGTTGCCGTCCTTCACGCGCAGCACCTGCCAGCCATACGACACAAAGCGCGCGCCAACGTCCTCGCGGAAGGCGATGTCGGTGTTGCCCTCGATCGAAATCTCGTTGTCGTCGTAGAGCACGGTCAGCTTGCCCAGCCCCAGCGTACCGGCCAGCGACGCCGCTTCGGACGCGATGCCTTCCATCATGCAGCCGTCACCGCACAGCGCGTAGGTGTAGTGATCCACCACCGGGTACTGAGGCTGATTGAACTTCGCGGCCAGATGTGTCTCGGCAATGGCAAAGCCCACCGCGTTGGCGATACCCTGCCCCAGCGGGCCGGTGGTGATCTCCACGCCGCGCGTGTGGCGGTACTCCGGGTGGCCGGGGGTCTTGCTGCCCCACTGGCGGAACGCCTTGAGATCGTCAATGGTCAGGCCATAGCCGAACAGGTGCAGCAGCGTATACAGCAGCGAGGACGCGTGCCCCGCCGACAGCACGAAGCGGTCGCGGTTGACCCAGTCGGGGTTGGCAGGGTTGTGGCGCATCACTTCGCTCCACAGCGCATAAGCCATGGGCGCGGCGCCCAGCGGCGTGCCCGGGTGGCCGGAATTGGCCTTTTGCACGGTATCGGCGGCCAGGGTACGGATGGTGTTGACACAGCGTTGGTCGATGGCATTCATGGGCGGTTCCTCCTCTTATCTATCCAAACATTCTTGTTACAGCGCGGCGTTGAGGTTGGTCAGGTCAATGCCCGGCACGGCGGACAGCGCGTCGCGCAGCCTTGCCAGCATGGTGCGCACGCCGCCGGGCTGGTCGGCCTCGGCATTGATGGGCAGCACCGGGTCGTGCACCGACAGGCGCAGCAGCAACCAGCCGTTATCCTTGCCGCCATCCAGATGGAAGGTCAGGCGCACGCCTTCACGGTTGCCGTTGTCCAGCGCGCAGTCGTCCCAGCGCGCGGCACTGTCCAGCAGCGCGTCGATGGCGCACTGCCCGGCAGCGCGGAAGTCCGGCGCGGTGATGGCAAGGCGCACTTCCTTGGCTTCGACCGGCTCCTGCAAGTCGGCGATCAGGTCCATCAGGTCGCCGCCCTGCCGCACGCGGCGCACCGCCGCGACGATCAGCCACGTGACCAGATACATGCCGTCATCCAGAAAGTAGTTCTCTTTCAGTGCGGCGTGGCCACTGGTTTCCATGGCCAGCGGGCACTGGGCGCCCTCGGCGTTGAGCCGCTGCGCCTCGTCAATCACGTTGCGATAGCCGCGCTTGTAGCGATAATGCACGCCGCCCTTGGCCGCGATAAAGCGCGTCAGCCCCGCCGACGTCACCGAGTCGGTGACGATGGTCGCGCCCGGCGTTTCGGCCAGCAGCACTGCCGATGTCAGCGCAATCAGGCGGTTGCGGTTGACCGGCTCGCCGCGCTTGTCCACAATAGCGGCACGGTCGCAGTCCGCGTCAAAGATCACGCCCAGGTCGCTGCTGCTCTGGCGCACCGCCCGGCTGATCGCCGCCATCGCACCGTCATCCTCGGGGTTGGGGATATGGTTGGGGAAGCGCCCGTCCGGCTCCAGAAACTGACTGCCCGAGGTGTCCGCGCCCAACGAGGCCAGCAGCCCCGCGTAAAATCCGCCCGCGCCGTTGCCCGCGTCCACCGCGATTTTCATGCCGGAGAGCGGTTTGTCGCCGCCCTCGGGCAGCCGCTTTTTCATCATGTCGGCCAGCGTGCCGCCATAGATGCGCAGGAAGTCCACCTGCTCGGGCGCGTCGGGCGCGCGGTCGGGCAACTGCGCTTTCTCCGCCTGCTCCAGCAGCGCGGCGATGTCCTTGCCGGAAAGCCCCGCCTCGCGTGTGAAAAACTTCATGCCGTTGCGCGTCCACGGGTGGTGGCTGGCGGTCACCATCACCGCGCCCTGGCAGCCGATCTGTGGCGTGATGGTGGTCATGTACATCGCGGGCGTGGTGCACAGCCCGCAGTCGATGGCGCGCGCACCGGCCAGCGCCGCGCCTTCAAGCAGTGCCGCCGCCAGCTTGGGCCCGGACACGCGCGAATCGCGCCCGACCGCGATGGCGATCGCGCGCACGGGCACGCCCAGTTTCGCCGACAGCCACCCGGCAAACACGAATCCCAGCCGCCGCGCCACGTCCTCGGTGACCACCGCCGGATGATCCGGCTGGTCCACCGCCTGTCCGCGCACATCGCTGCCGCTGCGCAAATCCAGATAGTTCATGGAACCCCTCCTTGCTACTCGCTCTCTAATCCGCGCAGGAACCGATACACCGGCTTTAGGCGGGCATAGTCCTCTTTTAGCTGCGCCACAATCGCGTCGGAATACAGCAGGCCATAGTCCTCTGGCCGCGCGATGTTCTCGAAGTAAAATCCTTTGCTGCGGTAGAACGGCCACAGCGCCTCCGGTACTTCCGGCGGGATGGTGATGCGCTTATATTCATTGCCGCTGAGGGTGAAGCGCCGCCAGACATCGTTGTCGCGCAGGATGGCGAGCAGCTCGTTTGGCTTGGCGACCAACCGCGCACGCACGAAGTCCATCAGCGGCTTGTGCTCGCCATAGGTGCCGCAGCCCCAGTGCGTGGCCTCGGGCGTGATGTCCCAATAAAAGCCCATCGACTCCTCGCGCGCGTCGGTGGTATAGCGCCAGCCGAGCCACAGGTGGTCGCGGTATGGGTCCTTGTTGTTGGAAAACCGCGTATCGCGGCGGATGCGCGAGAGCACGCGCACCGGCCGGGTGTCGAACATTGGGTCGATATCGTGCAGCACCGGCGCGAGGTCCTCTGCCAGCGCCCGCAGGGGCGCCTGCACCTTTTGCTCATACACCTTTCGGTTCTGCTCAAAGAACGCAGCGTTGTTATTGAAGCGAATGCCGAGCAAAAACTCGACCAGTTCATCGCTGATGCCGGTAAACACGTGCTCGCCTCCCGGTGTGCTATGATTTTGCCACAGTATAGTATACCATAGATGGCCGCGCGCGCAAAGCGGCACTTGTGAAAAAAACCGCAAAAAAGGCTCGCCGCCAAATATCGGCGACAAGCCTTTGTGTGCATGCGGTTAGAAGTCGAGCTTGTGTGAGGCGGTGTTGCCACGGCGCGAGCGGCGTTCGTGACGGGGCTGCTCCTCCAGCGGCAGATCATACGGGTCCTCGTACTGCTCCGGCGACGCCATCGGCGCGTCGGCGCCCAGCGGCGGCTGCTTGCGGCTCGCGCGGTACTGCGAATCGCTCGGCTCGTCCCACTCGGGCTCGGTGTGCTCGGGCGCGTACTGCGTCTCGTCCGCCTCATCGGCGCCGCGATAGCGCGCCGCCAGCGCGTGCAGCGAGGTGGCCGGCTCGTATGTGTCGTTGCCGCCCTCGCGGTCGTACACTTCCTCGGCACGGGCATTCATGCCGTTGCCACGGCTGCGGCTTTTTCCGCTGCCCGCCCGGTGCATGTAGTCGCGGCGCGAACCGCGCTCCACAGAATCCAGCGTGTCCTCCTCGCCGCCATAGTTGCCATAGCTGTCATAGCGCGCCTGCGCGGTCTTGCGCCGACCCAGCAGAATCATGCCCAGCACGGCCAGCAGCGCGGTGACGATCAGTCCCGCCATGATGTACAGCAGCGTCATGCCCATGTTGCCGCTCGCCTTGGGCGGCTCGGTGGGCGCGACGATGGGCATCGGCGTCTCGTCTTCGTACGGCTCCTCGGTGGGCGGCGGCGGCTCGGGCGTGGGCTGCAACACATCAATCATCAGTTCGTTGGTCTGGAAGGTCTGCGTGGCGTTCTGCGCGTCCAGACCGGTGATGGTGAACGCGTACTTGCCGTGCATGCTCAGCTCCAGCCGCTTGGCCAGCACGGTTTCCGACCCGGCCTTTAGCTCCGCGATGGAGGCTATATCGGTCTTGCCGAGTTTGACGTTCAGGTTCTTGGCGTCAATCGCGCCGACGTTCTTCACGCGGATGATGAAGTCCATCACCGCTGGCTCGGCATAGATCACCATCGCCTGGCTCTCGGCGGATACCTCCAGCTTGAGCATCTTGGCCTCGTCCAGCGCGATGACGTGGATGTTGTTGCTGGTCAGGTTCAGCGCGTTGTTGCCGCCCGCGCTGGTCACCTTGAAGGCATAATCGGCGGTCTGGCCGATGGTGACGGTCTTTTTGCCGGTCAGCTTGCCGCCCTTGGGCTTGAGCGTCGTGCCCGACAGCGTAATCTCGCCCAGCAGCGCATCGGTGACCACGACTTTCTCGTAGGTGGTGTTGGAGTTGTTGGTGATGGTGCATTCCAGTTCGATAGTCTCGCCGGGCAGCGCCTCCAGATCACCGGTGGCCTTGAGGTTGATGATCACGCCGCCCTTGGCGACCGCGATCTCCTTCATGGGCAGGTTGGTGATGGTGTAGACCTTGGTGGCCTCGCCGATGCGGTAGGTGACGCTGGGCTTGGCCTTGACCGCCTTGGAGCCCATCGTGTAGTTAAAGGTACGCGTTTCGGTGGCGTTGGCCGGGATATTGGTGATGGTCAGCAGTTTGTCGGTGATGTTGGGGTTCTTGATCTGTACGTTGGTGATGTCCTCGTCGCCGATGTTGCTCAGCGTATAGGTGAAGGTGACGGTCTGCCCCTTGCTGGCCGAGGACGGCGACACGGAATAATCGACGCTCAGCTTGCCTGCGGTCGTGCTCTTGCTGATGGTGATGGGGATCGAGCGGGTATTGGACACCGGGTTGCCGCCTTCTTCCTCGGGCGGCGCCTGGTATTTGAGCTTATAGCTGATTTTTCCTGCGGAAAGCTGTTCGGCGGTGACCTTGTGCTCGCCGGAGAAGGTCACTTCCTCGCCCGCCTCCACCGTGGCCTTGCCCTTCTCGCCGAACCATGAAACCGCCTTGTTCGCGGCATCAAACAGCTCCAGCTTGGAGGCAAAGTCGCCCTCGTCTGCATTGCTCACCACAATGGTGATGGTGATATCCTGCGGGGCGCTCATGCCCTTGGGCGAAGCGGTGCCGGTGGCGGTGATGGGGTCATCGGCGGCATGCACCGCAGCAGCGCAAAGCAGCGTTGCGGCAACAGCCACGAGGACCATCAGCAATAACTTTTTCATCATGTTTGGCGGGAGCGCGGAGCGCCCTTCCTCCTTCCAAATAAAGACCCGAATGATCTCGCGAATCGGTCGGAACGTATAATAAACCTATGTACACACTACTATGGAGTATAAATATTGTAGTGCATTCCTTTGTGCGTGTCAAGCAAATCGTGACAAAAAACGCATCATTTTGTAAAAAGTTGTAACATTCTCGTTGCCTTCTGCGCACTTTGCGGCGCGATGGCGGCGCGCGCTACCCCTGACAGTGTAGTTGCATCCTATCGACTGGATGCGCCACCACACGCGCCGGTTGCAAACATTTTGCACCAATACACAATTTTTATACACTTCTACATAAAAACATCATGCCGGACGGCATCACGACGAATGCACAAACAAGAGGCTGCCGTCCGGCACCACGCTTTTGCAACTGCGTTGACAACCGGGTGTGGTGTATGCATAGCAAAAAAGCCGGTTGAACAGCGTGTATATACCGCCTGTCCAACCGGCCGTCCCCTATCCCCTGTCACACCCAACCGCGCAACTTGACCGCGTTGGCCACGCGCTGGATCGCGATGGTATAGGCCGCGTCGCGCATATACAGGTTCTTTTCCCGCGCCAGCGCCAGCACCGCGTCAAACGCGTTGTCCATCGCCGCGCGCAGTCTGTCCAGCACCTCGGTCTTGGACCAGAAGAAATTCATATTGCACTGCACCTGCTCAAAATAGCTGCACGTCACGCCGCCCGCGTTGCACAGAAAGTCGGGCACCAGAAAGATGCCGCGCGCGGCGATCAGCGCGTCAGTGTCCGGCGTGGTCGGGCCGTTCGCCCCCTCGCAGATCACCTTTACCTCCGGCGCGATCAGCGGGAATGTTTCTGGGGTAAGCTGGTTTTCCAGCGCGGCGGGGATCAAAATATCCACCGGCTCTTTCAGCCATGCGTCGCCGTCTGTCACCTCGCAGCCCAGCGCCTTGGCCTTGGCCACGTCGATGGAACCAAACTTGTCCTTGATGGCCATGATGGCAGGGATGTCCAGACCCCCCTCCTTGCGGAAGGTATAGGCGCGCTGATCGTCGCGGTTCCAGCAGGAGATGGCGATCACCTTGCCGCCCATCTCGGTGTACAGCCGCGCGGCGTATTCGGCCACGTTGCCGCAGCCCTGGATGCTGGCAGTGGTGCGGCGGATGTCGATGTTCAGATGCTTGAGCGCGCCCGACAGCGTATAGATCATGCCGTAGCCGGTGGCCTCTGTGCGCCCCAGCGAGCCGCCCATGCCCACCGGTTTGCCGGTGATCATGCCCGGATAGCGTCCGCCGGTGATGGTTTCATATTCGTCCAGCATCCACAGCATGTGTTGTCCATTGGTCATCACATCGGGCGCGGGCACATCCTGATTGGGGCCAATGGCCTTGTGCAGCGCGCGCACATAGCCCCGGCACAGCCGCTCCTGCTCGGCGGGCGACATGCTGGGCGGATCACAGATCACGCCGCCTTTGCCGCCGCCCAGCGGGATATCCACCACCGCGCACTTCCAGGTCATCCACATCGACAGCGCGCGCACCGTATCGGCGGTTTCGTGCGGATGAAAGCGGATGCCGCCCTTGGCCGGGCCGCGCGCGTCGTTGTGCTGCATGCGATAACCGCGAAAAACGCGGGTTGTGCCGTCGTCCATGCGCACCGGGATCGAAAAGTGGTGCTCGCGCATCGGCTCGCGCAGCAGTGCGCGCGTCGCGTCGTCCAAACGCAGCAGGTCGGCCACACGGTCAAACTGCTGTTGGGCGTTTACATAGGGATTATAGGCCACGAGGCATTCCTCCCGACAAATTTTTCACAGTTTCGCAGATTATAGCACAGGAATTTGAAGGAATCAATGCTAATTCCTTCATAAACGCACCCAATTCTGGAAAATATTTTCTGCGAGAGCTGCTTGGACGATGGTTTCGCGCACGCCGCTTGTCCGGATTATGAAAGTTTGTCGAACGAAACCGCCGGATCGCGCGGGCGCGGCAACGATCGCCCCTCTTGACCCATCCTGCCACGCGGCGTATAATGTGGGTAATAACATGCCGCTTGTACGCAAAACGGCACCAATAAAAAGGAGGGCTTTCTACTATGAAGCGCACTCTCGCAACCCTGCTGTGCCTGGCGCTGGTTCTGTGCCTGGTTCCCGCCGCCCTGGCCGATGATCCCAGCGGCACCGTCGTGGTCTATTCCCCGCACGACGCCGATCCGCTGAACGCCGGTGTCAACCAGTTCATGGCCAAGTACCCGGGCGTCAAGGTGGAAGTCGTGGCCGCCGGCACCGGCGAGCTGCTCAACCGTATCCAGGCCGAAGCGGCCGCGCCGCTGGCCGACGTGCTGTGGGGCGGCGGCGCCGACTCGCTGGCCGCGTTCAAGACCTTCTTTGCCCCCTATGTCTGCGCCAATGACGAGCTGATCGGCGACGCGTACAAGGATGCCGAGGACCTGTGGATCGGCGAATCCCCGCTGCCGATGGTGCTGTTCTACAACAAG
>JAVBMF010000018.1:0-5366 GCA_031552735.1 Eubacteriales bacterium | reverse complement strand
AGCGGAAGCTGGTATCCACACTGCTGGCGGGCAGCGTCACGCGCACCGCGCCGGTGGCGGTCTGCACATCCATCGACGCGAACGGCTGCTCAAAGGTCAGCGTCGCGTCGCCCGCAGCGGTGGTCAGCTTGACGGTATCGGCCTGCGCGTCATACACACCAATGCTGCCCGATACGTTGCGCACCTTCAGCGCCTTGGTGACGGTGCGGGTGGCTTGCAGCGACCCGGTCACCGCGCTTAAAGACAGCGACTCGGCGCGCACGCGGTCCACATACTGCGTACCGGCCACCGTATCCACACTGACTTCGCCGCCCTCGATGTTCTTCATGGAAATCGGGCTGGATACCGTGCTCAGCGCCACGTCGCCGCGCCACGCGTGCGGCACGCACAGGACGATCTGCATCCACTTGCCGGTGGAAAAATCCAGGCTGAGGCCATAGGTCGGCTGCTCGATGACCAGCTTGCCGTTCTCGTGGCGGACGATCAGGTTTTTCACCGAGTGCTCGTCGCCGGAGATGATGGCCTGCACATCGGTGCATTCGCCGCTGAACAGCTCTACCTGCGCCCAGCCCGAACGCACCTGCACGCCGGTCACCAGCCCCGCGGGATACGCTACGTTTCGCTCCATGTTTTTTCCTCCTAATCCATCGCGATGTACTGCTGCAAAAAGCCTCGGATTTGCTCCATGTACGCGGTCGGGTCTATCGCAAAGGACGCCACATGCTCCGCGCCGGGCACGGTAAAGAGTTGCTTGGGGCCCTGCGTGGCTTCGTACAGGGTGTGCACCATCTCAAAGGGCACAAAGTCGTCCTTTTCGCCGTGGATGAACAGCACCGGCAGCTTGTTCTTGTGCAGTTGCTTCACCGCCGACGCCTCGCCCAGAAAGTAGCCCGCGCGCACCTTGCACACCAGACTGAGCGCTTTCTCCAACACGCCGCTCATCGGCAGCGACATGCTCCGCAGCTGATGCCGTATCTGCGTGCCCGCGTCGGTGTAGCCGCAGTCCTCGATGATGGCCTTGACATTCTTGGGCAGTTTTTCGCCGCTGGTCATCATCACCGTCGCGCCGCCCATCGAGTTGCCGTACAGCACAATCTGCTCGTCGGGGCCCTGCTGTTGCAACACGCGCTGTATCCACAGCAGCATGTCCTTGCGATCCAGCCAGCCAAAGCCGATCATGTCGCCATGGCTGGTGCCCAGCGCGCGCAAATCCGGCAGCAGTACATGATAGCCGAGATCTTCCACAAACATGCGGGCCAGCCCCAGCATGTTGCGCGCGTTGCCGCCATAGCCGTGCACCACCAGCGCGGTGCGCCCGGTGGGCGCGGGCGCGGCGATATAGATGCCATTGAGCTGGATGCCGTCGTCGGACGTAATCGACCATTCCTGGTGATTCTGCGCGGCCAGCCACTCCAGCCGACCATCGTCATAAGTGTACTTGGCGGCTTGCGCGGCGTCATCCTCGACCGTGTCAAAGTGCACCATCATCTCAAAGAGCACATTGCCCGCCACTACCCATGCGATGAGCAGCAGCAGCGCCAGTGCCCCCGCGCCGATACCGATCCAGGCGCGCGCCTTCATTCGCACCACTCACTTTCATTTGTAACCGTTCTTTACTATACCATTTTGCGCCCAAAATATCAAACCGTTGTTGGCGCCGTGCGCGCATGGTACAATGGATGCACCGAGCGAACGGAGGAACTGTATGTTGAAGTTTTACGCGACGCTGGGCCCGGCGTGCGCGCGCGCCGATGCGCTGTGCGCGATGCTGGAGCACGGCATGACCGGCGCGCGGCTGAACCTGTCGCATGGCGGACTGGCACGGCATATGGACTGGATTGCAGCGCTGCGCGACGCGGAGGCGCGCACCGGGCACGCCTGCGATCTGCTGATTGATCTGCAAGGCGCGGAGGTGCGTATCGGCGCGCTTCTTGCCCCGCTGGCGCTGGTCGAGGGCGGTGCTGTGCGTCTGGGCGCGGGCGGTGTGCCCTTCGCGCAGGCGGCGCTGGATGCGCTGCGACCGGACATGGTGCTGACCATCGACGACGGCGCGGTGGTGCTGGCGGTCACGCGGTGTGCCCCAGGCCACGCCGACTGCCGCGTGCTGCGCGGCGGACAGCTCAACGGGCACAAGGGGGTTGCGCTGTCCGGCGCCGACCTTAGCCTGCCATGCTTGTCCGACGCCGACCACCAGAATTTGGCGATCGCCGCGCAGGCTGGCGTCGCCGAGGTGATGCTGCCTTTCGCGCGCGGTGCCGCCGACCTGACCGATGCGCGCGCCGCGCTGGCCCGATACGGCTTGTCCGGCGTGCGGCTGTTGGCCAAGGTAGAGGATCGGCAGGGCATGACCACGCTGCCCGGCTGGGCGCGGCTGGCCGACGAGGTGGTGATCGCGCGCGGCGATCTGGGCATGCAGTTGCCGCTGGCGGAACTGCCCGGCGCGCAGCGGGACATCACGCGCGTGTGCCGTGCGCAAGGCGTTCCGTTCATGGTGGTGACGCAACTGCTGCACAGCATGGTCACCGCGCCGCAGCCCACCCGCGCGGAGGTCAGCGACATCGCGCACGCGGTATGGGACGGCGCGGCGTCGCTGATGCTGACCGGCGAAACCGCGATCGGCGCGCACCCGGTGGCCGCGATGCGCGCCCTGATCGATACCGCGCGGGCTGCGGAAAATTACTCAGCCCGCGAAGCGTAGCACCGACATCCCCAGCAGGATCGCGCACGGCAGGAACACGTACCAGCCGCGCATTTTGCCGATGCTGAAAAGTCCCAGCCGGTTGCCCACCAGCACCAGCGCGCCGTGCGCCGCCGCCATGGCCACCGCGCTGATCACCGGCGGCAGCCCGGCCAGCGACAGCGCGAAGGCCGCCATCGACGCGTCGATGGCCACCGCCACGCTGACCAGCGTGCTCTCACCCAGACTGGCGTCGCGCCCGCAAGCCAGCCGGTCGCACCCGCCGCGCCATTGCCGCAGCGCCTCGCGAAAGGCCATGACCGCGATGACCAGCAGCACACAGCCGCCGATCATGCGCACCCACCCGGCTGGAATGAATTGCCGCGCGCCATGCCCGGCAACCGCCGCCACCAGCGACAGCGCCAGCGGCCACGCGCCTATATACAATGCCGAGCGGGCGCGCAGGCGCACCTGCCGTCCCCCCAGCGCGAATCCGCACCAAAATGCGTCCATGCTGACGGCCAGCACCGTCAGCGTTTGTCCGATCCATAGCATGCGTATCTCTCCTTTGCTTCTGTGCCTCTTGCATGCTATGAAGCGGATGTGGCGCACGTTCGACAAAAAAGATTCCTCGCCGCGCTTTCGTGCGGTGAGGAATCTTCTTTTGGTTGTATTGCCCTTACTTTCTGCTGGCCTCTTCAATGGCCACGGCGACGGCCACGGTCGCGCCAACCATCGGGTTGTTGCCCATGCCGATCAGACCCATCATCTCGACATGCGCGGGCACAGACGAGCTGCCCGCGAACTGCGCGTCGGAGTGCATGCGGCCCATGGTATCGGTCATGCCGTAGGAGGCGGGACCGGCGGCCATGTTGTCCGGATGCAACGTACGGCCCGTGCCGCCGCCCGAAGCGACCGAGAAGAACTTCTTGCCGTGCTCGTTGGCCCACTTTTTGTAGGTACCGGCCACCGGGTGCTGGAAGCGGGTCGGGTTGGTCGAGTTGCCGGTGATCGACACATCGACGTCCTCCTGGCGCATGATGGCCACGCCCTCGGACACGTCGTCCGCGCCGTAGCAGCGCACCTTGGCCTTCTCGCCGTCGGAGAACGCCTTCTCCTGCACGATGTTCAGCGTGCCGGTCGCGTAGTCATACTGCGTCTTGACGTAGGTAAAGCCGTTGATGCGCGCGATGACGTACGCGGCATCCTTGCCCAGGCCGTTCAGGATCACGCGCAGCGGCTGCTTGCGCACCTTGTTGGCGGTGCGGGCGATGCCGATCGCGCCCTCGGCGGCGGCGAAGGACTCGTGTCCGGCCAGGAAGCAGAAGCACTTGGTCTGCTCGCGCAGCAGCATCGCGCCCAGATTGCCGTGGCCGATGCCCACCTCGCGCTGGTCGGCGACCGAGCCGGGGATGCAGAACGCCTGCAAGCCCAGGCCAATGGCCTCGGCGGCGTCGGCGGCGTTGGTGATGCCCTTCTTGACGGCGATGCCCGCGCCCAGCGTGTATGCCCACACCGCGTTCTCAAACGCGATGGGCTGAATGCCGCGCACAACGGTGTCCACGTCAACGCCCTTGCCGGTCAGGTAGTCCTTGACCTCGTCCAGGGACTTAAAGCCGTATTCCGCCAGCGTCTTTTCGATCTTGGCGATTCTTCTTTCATATCCTTCAAAGGTTGCCATCTTCTTCATCCTCCCTTACTTGTGTCTTGGATCGATGGTGGACGCGGCTTCCGCAAAGCGGCCGTAGGTGCCCACGTTTTTCTCGTAGGCTTCCTTCGGATCCACGCCCTTCTTGATGGCTTCCATCATCTTGCCCAGGTGCACAAACTGGTAGCCGATGATCTCATTGTTCTTGTCCAGGCCGAGCTTGAGCACATAGCCCTCGGCCATCTCCAGGTAGCGGCTGCCCTTCGATAGCGTGCCGTACATGGTACCGATCTGGCTGCGCAGGCCCTTGCCCAGATCCTCCAGACCGGCGCCGATGGGCAGGCCGTCCTCGGAGAAGGCGCTCTGCGTGCGGCCATAGGCGATCTGCAGGAACAGCTCGCGCATGGCGGTATTGATGGCGTCGCACACCAGGTCGGTGTTCAGCGCCTCCAGCACGGTCTTGCCGGGCAGCACTTCGCTGGCGATCGCGGCGGAGTGCGTCATACCGGAGCAGCCGATGGTCTCGACCAGCGCTTCCTGGATGATGCCCTCCTTGACGTTCAGGGTCAGTTTGCACGCGCCCTGCTGCGGCGCGCACCAGCCCACACCGTGCGTCAGGCCGGAGATGTCCTTCACCTCACGCGCCTGTACCCAACGTCCCTCTTCGGGGATCGGGGCGGGGCCGTGATTGCAGCCCTTGGCTACGCAAATCATTTCTTCCACTTCTCTGGAATACTGCATACTCGAAGCATCCTCCCTTGTCGCTATGGTCATCGCTTATTTCTCAAACCAATCTATTATAGCACACGCGGACTGAAATTGAATATCAAAAACACAGTTTGTCCCGGTTTTTTTGTGCGCGAGACGGGTTGAAAGCGCGTGACAAAACGGCTATACTAACGGGGTATGCAGATTGGGGAGGCGAGGCCGCATGAGCCGACTGGGAGATTTGATCCTGCTGGAGCGCACGCGGCAGAAGATGACCGCCAAGCAAGTGGCGAAAAAGTGTGGCGTTACCGAAAAATACTTGCTGGAGGTCGA
>JAVBMF010000077.1:0-3561 GCA_031552735.1 Eubacteriales bacterium | reverse complement strand
ACGAGGGGCAGGCCGTGTCGCGTAGCGCGGGGTATCTGCCGGTATTGTCCGGCGAGGCGGTGCAACCATGAGGCGCCTCGTTGCGCTGGGGATCGCGCTGTGCCTGTGCGCGCCGTGCCTAGGGCATGCAGAGGGCAAAATTCAGCCCTACACCTTTGACCGCACCGACAGACAGAAAATCTACGAATCCAGCGGCACTGGCGGCACGGTGCCTCACACGGGCAACCTCTGGGGCGTGCCCAGCGACGAAGATTGCTTTACGACGAATGAACCCTATGTTGTGCCCGATTCACTCCGCCAGCCGATCATGCAGTGGAAGCGGCAGGCGCTGGCCGCGTGGGGTATTGCCTATGATGGCGACCAAGATGCCGCATTTGCCAGCGCGGGCAAAGCGCAGAGCGCGGATGTATCTGTGGAGCAGATACCCGGTAGGCACTTGTGGGTCATCGATGCGCAAGCGTACATAGCAGACGGCGAGGAATATTCTTTTTTGATGGCCGCATGGAAAGTTCAGAACGCGCTGGTCTTTGCGCGTTTGACCGCATGGGGAGAAGAGGAAGAGGTCGAGGAGGCGGAAGAGGCGGAGGAGGATAAAAGATATATCCAAACCGCGATATTTGATCCGGTGCGAGGCAAGCAACTGGTTCTGTCCGATTTTTTCTACGACGGCTTCAATTATATCGCCTACATCAATAGCTGTCTCGCGCACCATCAAGAAGAAACGCCATACCATGATCGCCAGCGCCTTTTTGCCCTGACCGAGGGGGACATGCGCGCGCCGTTTTCCGGCCTGCCCAATGATTATCCACTCTTTGCACCTGTAAGCGGGGTGCGGGGCGTGGAGTATATCGAAATCCTGTATGATTCAGAAAACCCATTTTGGCGACAAGATACGCAGAATCCAATTTCAATCCTGGTGCCGCTGACGCCGGACATCAGCCCCTATGCCGTGCGGGATACTTGGCGTGTGACCTTGCGGCATCAGCGGCAAGAATTGTCGGGCGAGCAATACGCGCTAAAGCCGATCATCACCATCAACGAGGGCGAGGATGTCCCGCGCGACGATGCACTCAATGCCGCGCTGACGCGCGACTGGGGCAACCTGCTCAAGCGCGTGCAGCGCGAAGGGCTGCTCGATGATCCGGATCGCTGGATCGAGAGCTATAGCAGGATATGCGAGGACGCGTATGTGATCGTGTACGCGAACATCATGATGCCTGGCGGCGATTATGACGAAGGGATATGTGTCGCCAGCCCGCTCATCAACGCCTATGCGCTGGCCACCGGCGAGCCGCTGGACGCGGCGGCTATGCTGAAGCACTGGCAGGAAAACGGCGACGTCTACTACGATATCGCGGAAGAGAGCGAAGACGAAGCGGCATACGAAATGGATGACGAGGCGTCATACGATGCTGACGACGAAGATTGGGAAGAAAGCGAAGACGAAACCGAAGACGAAATAGAAGCGATGGCCATTGCATACGTCGGGCTGGACGACTACGACATGCCCAAGGGCACGAAAGTCAAAGGGTTTGCCAACCTGTGGCTGGACGACACGGCGAGCAGCGCAACCTTTTGCATTGAACTGACCGAGCCCTCCGGCCGCAGCGTATGGGCGTGGCGGTTCGAGGACGACCTGTAGCACAGTGCACCAAAGAAAGGAACACCATGTGGCTGGACGTATACGATTTTGACGGCACCATTTTCCACGGCGACTCGACGATGCACTTCTGGCTCTACTGTCTGCGAAAAAAGCCCAGCCTGATCAAGCACCTGCCCAAGCAAATCGGTGCGCTGATCATGATGGCGTTAAAGCGCTGGGACTTAACGCGCGGCAAGGGCGTGTTCTTTTGCTTTATGCGCGATATGGACGTGGAGCAGATGGCGCGGCGCTTCTGGGACGACCCCGGCACGAAAAAGCGGCTGGGCGCGTGGTTTGCGCCGCAGGACAGCGAACTGCCCATCGTCATCGCCTCGGCGTCGCCAGAGGTCATGCTCGCGCCCATCGCGGCGGCCTATGGCGTGCGCCACCTGATCGGCACGCGCGTGGACGTGGCCACCGGCCAACTGATCGGCAAAAACTGCAAGAGCGCCGAGAAGATCGAGCGGCTCAAGCAGTTTGATCCCGACGCGAAGGTGCGCGCGATGTATACCGACGACGTGCGCGCCGACGGCCCGCTGCTGGCGCTGGCGCAGCAGAAATATTTGGTCAAAAATGGCCGCGTGACGCGGCTGTGGAAGTGAGAAGCACATGATCCTGATCAAAAACGCCAAGGTGCTGACCCTAGAGGACAAGGATTACCTCGACGGCGGGCAAATCCTCATCGACGGCGGGCAGATCCGCGCGGTGGGCTATAACCTGCCCGAAGCCGGTGCGAAGGTTATCGACGCGCACGGCTGCTATGCGCTGCCCGGCGTCATCGACGCGCATTGCCACGTCGGCATGTGGGAGGATGGCATGGGCTTTGAGGGCAGCGATGGCAACGAGATGACCGACCCGATCACGCCGCAAATGCGCGCCATCGACGGCATCAATCCACAGGACCGCTGCTTTGCCGAGGCGCTGGAAGCGGGCGTCACCACCGTCGCCACCGGGCCGGGCAGCGCCAACGTGATCGGCGGGCAATTCGTGCTGATGAAAACCGGGCGCGGCGAGATGGCATCGCGCATTGTCGAAGAACCGCTGGCGCTGAAGGTGGCCTTTGGCGAAAACCCCAAGCGCTGCTATGACGAGAAAAAGCGCAGCCCCATGACCCGCATGGCCACCGCCGCGCTGATGCGTCAGGCGTTTATCGACGCGCAGGAGTATCAGCACAAGATGGCCGACGCGGACCCGGGCAAGCGCCCGGCGCGCGATCTGGGCAAAGAGGTGCTGGTCAAGGCGCTGGAGCGGAAGCTGCTGGTCAAGGCGCACGCGCACCGCGCCGACGACATTGTGACCGCGCTGCGCATCGCCGAGGAATTTTCGTTGCGCCTGTCGCTGGAGCATTGCACCGAGGGCTATCTGATCGCGGACGAGCTGCTTCGCGCGCAAAAAACAAGCGACCTGAAAATCATTATCGGGCCGCTGCTGTCCGAGCGCGCGAAAATCGAGCTGCGGAATTTGACATTTGCCGCGCCGGGCAAGCTGCACGCGGCGGGCGTTCGTTTCGCGATGATGACCGATCATCCGGTCATCCCCGTGCAGTACCTGCTGGTGTGCGCCGCCATCGCGCACCGCGAGGGACTGCCCGAGCGCGCGGCGTTGTCGTGCGTAACCCGCGACGCGGCCTGGGCGGTAGGCCACGAGGCCGACCTGGGCAGCATCGCCGTGGGCAAGGCGGCCGACATCGCGCTCTACGACGCGCACCCGCTGGATGTCCGCGCACATGTGACACAGGTGTTTTTGGGCGGGGAGCAAGTGAAGTAAGAAAGAGGGGACGCTGGGGGGGGGGGGGCCCCCGCCCCCCCCCCCCCCAATGGGCTGCGCCCCGTGTGGCTACCCTCGGTTTGGGCGGGGTCGGCGCCAACAAGTAGGGGACACAAGGGCCAGATGACACAGTGTGGATGCGAGTTGGGGGA
>JAVBMF010000061.1:0-36478 GCA_031552735.1 Eubacteriales bacterium | reverse complement strand
GTGCGGCGAGACCTTCGAGACCGGCTCCACCAAGAAAGAGCTGAAAGTCGAAATTTGCTCCAAGTGCCACCCGTTCTTCACGGGCAAGCAGAAGCTGGTGGACACCGGCGGACGCGTCGATCGCTTCAAGAAGCGCTACGGCATCTAAACAAAAGGGCAGAGTGGATTCACTCTGCTTTTTCTTTTGTGTAACAGCGGTCAAAATGTCAATCTTTGCGATCCAAAACCGCGTCTTTTTCTATTGTTAGGCGCAGGTAAACCGGATCGGCGGAACGAATACTACAACTTGGGTGATTTTCGGACGATCGTTGGCGATTCGCCGCGCGTCCATCCCATAGAGAGTACCCGAAAAGGAGACGGTATTATGGCAAAGAAGCAACAAGCGTCCGCATGCGAAAGCCCGGCGCGCGTGGATATCGGTGGGCAGGCGGTCATGGAAGGCGTTATGATGAAAGCGCCGCATGCCATCGCGGTGGCCGTGCGCAAGCCGGACGGCACCATCGCCGTTGAGGCCGAGCCGTATCACAGCATTGCCGAAAAACACAGTTGGATGAAATGGCCGGTGGTGCGCGGCTGTGTGAACATGGTGACGATGCTGAAAATGGGCATGGATACGCTCAACAAATCCACGCGCATGCTCGGCGTGCTGGAGGAAGAACCCTCAAAGTTCGAGAAGTGGCTGGCGGCCAAGCTGGGCAAGAGCATTGATAAAATCATCATGGGCACTGCGATGGTGCTGGCGGTCGGACTCAGCCTGCTGCTGTTTGTCTTTTTGCCCAGCATCGTGGGCACGCTGGTCAATCAGGTATCCACCTCGCCCATTGTGGTCAATCTGGCCGCCGGTGCGGTGCGCGTGCTGATCCTGATCGCCTACATTGGGCTGACCGGACTCATCCCGGATATGAAGCGCGTGTTCCAATACCACGGCGCGGAGCATAAGACGGTCTACTGCAACGAGCACGGGCTGGAGCTGACCCCCGAAAACGCGCAGCAGTTTTCCACGCTGCATCCGCGCTGCGGTACCTCGTTCCTGCTGCTGGTGATGATCATCTCCATCCTGGTGGGCGCGGTCGCCGATCAATTGATCATGCTGATCTTCGGCATCCCGAAGATGAGCTACATCGCGCGATTGGCGCGCAGCCTGCTGCTTATTCCCGTGATTACCGGCGTGTCGTATGAGGCGCTAAAAGGCTTGGCGCACGCCGAAAACTGGCTGGTGAAGGCACTGCGGTGGCCGGGGCTGCAAATGCAGCGGCTGACCACACGCCAGCCCGACGAGGCCATGCTGGAGGTCGCGATTGCCTCCATGCAGGCGGCGCTGACGCTCAATGACAAGATTCTGGCGCAGCGGGCGGGCAAGGCCGTACCCGAGGACGCGCCCGACAGCCCACCGGTTTCTCCGGCGGTGATCACGGCTGTGGCCGAGGACATTGCGCTTGAGGCGCAGCCCGGTGCGGAGCAGTGACCATTATTGATGCGGTGCTGGCGGCGCGCGAAAGGCTCGCGGCCTGCGGGCTGGATGCGCGCGAAGCATCGGCGCAGGCCGATTGGCTGCTGGGCGCGGTGCTGGGCGTCAGCCGGTCGCAGATAATTCTAAGCCGTGGCCAGCCGCTGAAGCCGGAGCACGCGGAAGCGTTTTCCGCGCTTTTGGCGCGGCGCGTAGCTGGTGAGCCCATCCAATACCTGCTGGGCACGCAGGACTTCCTCGGCCACTCCTTCTCGGTGACGCCGGATGTGCTGATCCCCCGGCTGGATACCGAGGTGCTGGCAGAGCAAGCCATTCGTCGCACGTCCAACACCGCGCGTGTGCTGGATGTGGGCACCGGTTCCGGCGCGCTGGCGGTTAGCATTGCGATGGCCCGGCAGGGCGCGCAGGTGACCGCCGTGGACATCAGCGAGGCCGCACTGGACATCGCGCGCGGCAACGCGCGCAGTCTGGGCGCGAATGTCCGGTTCGTGCGCAGTGACCTGTTTACCGCACTGACCGGCGAGGTGTTTGACGTGATCGTGTCCAACCCGCCCTACATTCCGCGCGGCGAGTTGGCGACGCTTGCGCCCGAGGTGCAGGCAGAGCCGCGCTTGGCGCTGGATGGCGGGGGCGATGGGTTGGTGTTCTACCGCGCGCTGGCGACGCAGGCCGGGGCGCATCTGTCACCGGGCGGCTGCCTGCTGGTGGAGGTCGGCCAAGGTCAAGCCGACGCGGTGTCGACGCTGTTTACGGCGCATATTGGTCCGACGTTTATCATTGATGATTTGCAGGGCATCGCGCGTGTGGTCGGCGCGGTGCGCGAGAAAGCAAGTGAGGAATAGCACGCATGCTCGACAAACTGGATTGGGTCTTTGGGCGTTACGATGAGTTGTCGATGCTGATCTCGCAGCCCGATGTGGTGGCCGATCAGCAGCGCTGGCGCACGCTGATGCGTGAGCACGCGCAGCTAGAGCCGCTTTTTCAGGCTGCCAAGGCATACGAGGGCATGCTCCGCCAGCGCGAGGAGGCGCAGGAGATGCTGCGCGATCCCGACATGGCGGACATGGCGCGTGAAGAGCTGGACGGTCTGGATGAGGCGATCGACGAAAAACAGCGAGAGATTCAGCTGCTATTATTGCCCAAGGACCCCAACGACGACCGCAACGTGGTGCTGGAGATTCGCGCCGGTGCGGGCGGAGACGAGGCGGGTCTGTTTGGCGCGGTGCTGCTGCGCATGTATACCCGCTATGCCGAGCGCCATGGCTGGCGCGTGGAGATGCTCAGCGATAACTTCACCGAGATCGGCGGCGTGAAGGAAGTGGTGGTCACGCTGATTGGTCAGGGTGCGTATAGCCGCCTGAAGTACGAGAGCGGTGTGCACCGCGTGCAGCGCGTGCCCGCAACCGAATCGCAGGGGCGCATCCATACCTCTACCGCCACGGTGGCCGTGCTGCCTGAGGTGGAGGAGGTCGAGATCGACATCGGCGCCAACGACATTCGCGTCGATACTTATCGCGCGTCCGGCTCAGGCGGCCAACACGTAAACCGGACTGACTCCGCGGTGCGTCTGACGCACATCCCGACCGGGCTGGTCGTCACTTGTCAGGATGAAAAGTCGCAGATTAAGAACAAAGAGAAGGCTATGCGTGTGCTGCGCGCGCGCCTGTACGACATGAAGCAGTCGGAGGCCGATAGTGCCTACAGCGAGCATCGCCGCTCGCAGATCGGCACCGGCGACCGAAGCGAGCGCATTCGCACCTACAACTTTCCGCAAGGGCGCGTGACCGATCACCGCATCGGCCTGACGATCTACAAGATCGACGATTTTGTGGACGGTGATCTGGACGAGGTAATCGACGCGCTGACCTTTGCCGAGCAGAGTGAAAAGCTCAAACAATTGAATCAGGTGTAGGCTGCTTTTGAACAGCCTAAAAGCAAGATGCTCGCGCATATACTGCCCCATTAAGGGGGCGTGCGTGTGGACTTTTTTCTTTCGCATCCCATTGTGTGGGGCAGCGCGGTGGGGTTGGTGGGGACTGGGTTGGGCGGGCTGATCGGCGCGATATATGGCGCGCCCGGCAAGCGCTCGCTGTCGCTGTTGCTGAATCTGACGGCCGGGCTGATGCTGGCGGTCAGTTGTTTTGACTTGCTGCCGGAGGCGTATCATCTCTCGCTGCCTTTTGGCGTGCTGGGACTGGCGCTGGGTGTGCTGCTGATGCTGCTGGCGGATCGCCTGATGCAGCGAAAAGCGCGCGGCGGCAGCCTTTACCGCGCCGGGTTTTTGGTGGCGATCGGTATCGCACTGCACAACCTGCCCGAGGGGCTGGCGGTGGGTTCTGGCTTTGCGGAGACGCCGTCGTTCGGTCTGGCGTTGGGCGCGCTGATCGCGCTGCACGATGTTCCGGAGGGGATTGCGCTGGCGGTGCCGTTGCGCGCATCCGGCATGAGCGCCGCGCGCGTACTGCTGCTGGCGCTGGCCAGCGGGCTGCCGACCGGCGTTGGCGCATACTTTGGGCTGTTGGCTGGCGGGGTGTCGCCCAGCATGATTGCGCTGTGTCTAGGGCTGGCAGGTGGCGCGATGCTGCAAATCACCGCGCAGGAGATGCTGCCCAGCGCGGGCGAGCTATATATCGGCTGGGACGCCAACCTGATGCTGGCCATCGGCATTGGCGCGGGCAGTCTGGCCACCTTGCTCGTACAATGATCACACAGAGGAGGACGTCCCTTTGCGTACCGAATGCGTCCAGGCCGAATCTGCCGCTATCGCGCGCGCGGCGGCGCTGCTGCGTGCCGGTGAGGTGGTGGCCTTTCCCACCGAAACGGTCTATGGGCTGGGGGCGGATGCCACCAACCCGGAGGCCGTGCGACGCATCTTTGCCGCCAAGGGCCGCCCCAGTGATAATCCGCTGATCGTGCATGTGGCATCCGTAGCGCAGATCGCGCCGCTGGTAACGCATATGGATGACCGCGCCCGGTTGCTGATGCGCACATTCTGGCCCGGCCCGCTGACGTTGGTGCTGCCCAAAAGCGAACGCGTGCCTATGGAAGTATCGGCGGGGCTGCACACGGTGGGCATTCGCCTGCCCGCGCATCCGGTGGCGCAGGCGCTGATCCGCGCGGCGGGCGTGCCCATCGCCGCGCCCAGCGCCAACCGCAGCGGCAAGCCCAGCCCAACCACCGCAGCGCATGTGCTCGAGGATATGGATGGCCGCATTCCGATGGTTCTGGATGGCGGTGCGTGCGATGTGGGTGTGGAATCCACGGTGCTGGATATCACAGGTGACGTGCCGGTGGTGCTGCGTCCGGGCGGCATCACGCCGGAGATGCTGCGCGCGGTGATCGGCGACGTGTGCGTGGACGACAGCGCGCTAAAGCCGCTGGACACGGATCAGCCGCGCTCGCCGGGCATGAAATATAAGCACTATGCGCCCAGCGCAAGGCTGATGATTGTGTCCGGCAGCGTGCCCGCGTGTACCGCGAGGATGCGCGGGATATACGACGAAGCGGAGCAAACCGGGCAGCGTCCGGTGCTGCTGGCGGCGCGACAGCGGCAAGCCGCGTTTGGCGCGCGCGCGTTTTATGCGTGCGGCAATGTGGACGATCCCGCCGCCGCCGCTGCCGAGTTATTCGCCGCGCTGCGGGCGCTGGATGCCGAGCCGTATGGGCTGATCATTGCCGAGGCGGTGGACGCGAAGGGCATCGGTCTGGCGGTGATGAACCGGCTGGGGCGCGCCGCGGGCTTTGATATCATCGCAGCACAGGAGGATGCATGAAACTTTTGTTTGTTTGCACCGGCAACACCTGCCGCAGCCCGATGGCGGCGGCACTGGCGCGCGCGTGGCTGGACGCGCACGGGCATTCGGATGTGGCGGTCGCCTCCTCCGGCGTGTCGGCCTTCGAGGGCGAACCGGCCTCCGACGGCGCGCAGCGCGCGATGCAGGCGCGGGGGCTCAGCGTGCGCGATCATCAGGCCGCGCGGCTGACACCGGAGCTGATCCGATCCGCCGACCATATCTTTACGATGTCCAGCCGCCATGCCGAGGCGGTGCGCAGCATGGCGCCCGGCGCGCACGTGCAGTCCATGCATATCGCGGACCCGTATGGCGGAAGCGACCGTGACTATCACGATTGCGCCGCGCAGATTGCGCGCGAACTTGACCAACGCCTGCCAGCGGTTTTGCGGGGCGACGCATGAGCGCCTGCACCAGCTTTGCGCCGATATACGCGCTTGACGCGCGCGTGCTGGTGGTGGGCAGCATGCCCGGCGTCGCGTCGCTAAACGCGCGGCAATACTACGCGCACCCGCGCAATGCGTTCTGGCCGATCATCTTTGGCTTGTGGGGACTGGAACCGCCCGACGACTATGACGCGCGCTTACGGTTTTTGACCGGGCGCGGCATCGCGCTGTGGGATGTGGCGCATACCTGCCAGCGAGAGGGCAGCCTAGATGCCGCAATGCGCGCCGTGGAACCCAACGATTTCGCCATGCTGTTTGCCGCTGCGCCAGGCATCGCCCACGTGTTCTGCAACGGCACTGCCGCGCACGTGCTCTATCGGAGGCTTGTGCAGCCCAGCTACCCGCATATCACAGTCACGCGCCTGCCATCGACCAGTCCGGCGCTGACGATACCGATTCCGCAAAAACTTGCAGCCTGGCGCGTACTGCAAAACGCGCTGAACAGATAGAAAGGCGTGATTTGGATGAGCATGAACATGGTGACGATTATCCAAAAGACAAAGGACGGACAGCCGCTGACCCGCGAAGAGATCGCCTATGTGGTGCACGGCGCGGCGGATAACAGCCTGCCTGACTATCAGTTAGCGGCGTGGCTGATGGCGGTGTGCTTTCGCGGCATGACGCCGCAGGAAACCGCCGATCTGACAATGGAAATGGTGCACTCCGGCGAAGTGGTCGATTTGTCGGCCATCGACGGTGTGTGTGTGGATAAGCACTCGACCGGCGGCGTGGGGGACACGACCACACTGGTGTTGGTGCCGCTGGTCGCGGCGTGCGGTGTGCCGGTGGCCAAGATGAGCGGTCGCGCGCTGGGGCATACCGGCGGTACGCTGGATAAGCTGGAAAGCATCCCCGGCATGCGGGTTGACCTGTCGATTGAGGCGTTTATTGCGCAGGTGCGGCGCATGGGCTGCGCGGTGGTGGGACAGACCAGTGCGCTGGCGCCTGCCGACAAACGGCTGTATGCGCTGCGCGATGTGACCTGCACCGTCGATTCGATGCCGATGATCACCGCCAGCATCCTCAGCAAAAAGCTGGCGGCGGGCACAGAGGCTATCGTGCTGGATGTGAAGACCGGCAGCGGCGCGCTGATGCATACGCTGGCGGACAGCATCGCGCTGGCCGAGAGCATGGTGCGCATCGGCAAGCTGGCTGGCAAGACCACCCTAGCGCTGGTCACCGGCATGGACGAGCCGCTGGGCACGCACATCGGCAACGCGCTGGAGGTCAAGGAAGCTATCGATGTACTGGCGGGGCGTGCGGCCGGGCCTCTGCTGGAGGTATCGCTGACGTTGGGCAGTCAGATGCTGGTGGCGGGCAAGCGCGCGGGCAATCTGGACGATGCGCGGGCGATGCTGCGCGAAGCGCTGGACAGCGGCAAGGGGCTAGCCAAGCTGGCCGAGATGATTGCCGCACAGGGCGGCGACGCCAGCATAACCGAGGATGTGGGCCGTCTGCCGCAGGCGGCGCATGTCGTGCCGGTACCCGCGCAAAAGGCGGGCTTCATTGACCACATGGACACCGTGGCGATCGGCTACGCCGCGCATACGGTGGGCGCGGGGCGCGTCACCAAGGACGACCCGCTCGATCCCGCAGTGGGCATCGTGATGCAAAAGCGCATCGGCGACGCGGTGGCGCAAGGCGAGGCCATCGCGATGCTGTATGTCAATGATCCGCGCACCGTGCAACCGGCCACGGAACAGATGCAACAGGCGGTGACGATTGGCGACAAACCGGTTGCGCCGCCGCCACTGATCCACGCGGTTGTTATGCCCGACGGGGTGCGGTATCCAGCGCCCTGACGTACGAGGGGATCATCTAACGGATTGTTGAATCCTCAATGCGCCACACCTCATGCGCAATTGATCCTTTGGAGGAAGGCAATGCCACAAGTCAGTATCATTCTTCCGGCCTTTCAGGCCGAAAACACATTGGAGCGCACGGTGCGCTCGTTGACCAGCCAGAGCTTGGCGGATATCGAGATCATCATCATCGACGACGGATCGACCGACAGCACGCTGCCATTGGCACAGCAAATGGCCGAAACCGACAAGCGCATCCGTGTGACGCGCCAACCCAATGGCGGCGTGGCCGGTGCGCGCAGCAGCGGCTTGGATGCCGCGACCGGCACATATGTTGTCTTTGTTGACGCGGACGACGCGCTGGACGACTGTCTGGCGGAATTGGTGCTGCGCATGGACCAAAGCCGCGCGGACATCCTGTTCTTTGGCGATGCCGTGGTGGGCAAGCGGGTGAGGAAGCAGCCGTTGCGCGTACCGGAAGGCGCATACAATAGCGCGGAGATCGCGCCGTTTCTGGATGCGTCTCGCTTGCCGTGGACGGTCTGGGGCAAAGTGTTTCGCCGCGAATCGATCGCGTCACTGCGCTTTGTGCCGGGCATCCTAAGTGGAGACGACGCGCTATTCTGTCTGCACGCGATCAGCGCGGCGCAGCGCTTTTATGTGCTGCCCGCACCCTATTACTTGCATCAGCGCAGCGTGGGTTCGGTTTTTCGCCGCTACCATCCGCGCCGCATTGCCAATATCACCGAGACCTGCGCATACCTAAACCGCTACTTTGCCGACCCCGTTAAGCAGCCGACCAATGTGGGCGGTATGGTGGGCAGGCTGTATCTGGCGCTGATTGACGAGGCGTGCCAGAATGA
Source organism: Eubacteriales bacterium (assembly GCA_031552735.1). Classification (GTDB taxonomy): domain Bacteria; phylum Bacillota; class Clostridia; order Christensenellales; family Aristaeellaceae; genus JAVBUY01. Next base: position 28,108 of record JAVBMF010000061.1, on the reverse strand, counting down.
GTTCTATCCCGGTTGCCCGCATAAGGGGTCGGGACGGCGCTGGGCGGTGCGCGCGCTGCTGTCCGAACCGGCGGTACAGGCGGGCATTTGGCGCGCAAAGCGGCTGATCCAGCATCCGGGCATCGGCTGTCGAATGCGGTTGTTTGCCGCGCGAAACAAACTGGTGCGCATCCTGCTGGCACGGGCACGGCGCGCGGTCAGGCGCTTGCTGTAAATTTTTTCTTGACATTCCTATTCATCCCAGCCTATCCTAATGAGCATGCGCAAGGGCTGCATTGCCCGGAGCAATAAGCGGCACAAAGGAGAAAAGCGACAGTGCAAATGATCAAGCGTCGCCAGCGATATTATGCGAACTATCGCACGGAACTGGCGAAGGTGCTGGCTGATTGGGAAACGCGCGAGGATGTGATGATACCCGGGGCGGATGGCGCGCCGGTATCACTGCGGTTGTTTTTGCTGCGCACAGCGCGAAAATGCCTGTGGATTGCGCGGTTGGGTACGTTTTTTCCACTGCGCGTTCTGGGGATCAACATCCCAACGGTGGCGTTTGGGCTGGATTTTATGCGGACGTTTATCCGGCGTGACGCGCAGCAACAGTGCTACAGCGTCAGGGATATTCGTGTCGCGTGCATGCCCGGAGAAGAGCAGAGCGCTATGCGTTCCACCGAGTGCGTGGACATTTTGTCCGCGTATACGACCGAGAATCAATTCACCGCTTGGTTTGGCGAAGGTCCGTATGAATTTGACGGCGTCCAGCTTGCGGCGGGCGACGTCGTCATAGATTGCGGGGCCAACATCGGCTTCTTTTCCGCGCTGGCGTCGGTGCGTCAGTGCACGGCGTACGCGTTTGAGCCGATGGAGCATATCCGCGTGTACCTGAATCAGACCGCGCAATGGATGCGGAATATTCATGTCGCGCCATACGCGGTGTCCGACCGGGAACAGACCCTGCGCTTTTTCGCGGATACCGGCGCTTCTGGCGGCTCGCACCAGAGCAGCGACGAATCGGCTGCTTTAGTGGATGTGCACGCAATTGATCTGGATACGTTTGTGGCGCGCAACGGCATCGCGCGGGTGGACTTTATCAAAGCGGACATTGAGGGCGCCGAGCGCGACATGCTGCGCGGTGCGACGCGCATCCTGCGGGAGTTTGCGCCCAAGCTGGCGATTTGCACCTATCACCTGCCGGACGACCCGCAGGTGCTGGCGGAGATCATTACGACGGCAAATCCACGATATAAAATCATTCAGAAGGACAAGAAACTGTATGCGTATGTGCCGTGAGACGCGCGTTGAGTAAAAATTCGCTCTTGCACTTGACACAGGCGCGCAGTGGGCATATAATAAGTCAACTTTATAACAAACATCCGAAAGGATGGGGAAGAGTACTCCGCACAAACCCTCCAAGAGAGCACGCGCCATGGCTGCAAGCGCGAGCGAGGCGAGGCGGACGAAGACCACCCCCGGATCGGAACGCACGGAGAAGCGATACCGTCTCCATTCGAGAGGTTTTGACAAACAGGGTGGAACCGCGGGCTCACGCTCGTCCCTACAGAGGGATGGGCGTTTTTTGTTTTATTGATTATGGTTTGGAGGATAGCATCATGAAGATTCATCTGCAAAACGGATCGGTGCGCGAGTTTGCCGACGGCATGAACGCGCTGGACATCGCCGGGGAGCTCAGCCAGCAGCTCAAGAAAGACGCACTGGCCGCCGAGGTCAACGGCAAGACGCAGCCGCTGTGGCTGCCTGTGCCCGACGGCGCGACGCTGAACATTCTGACCTTTGCGCACGAGGAAGGCAAGCGCACGCTGCGCCACACCGCGTCGCATGTGCTGGCGCAGGCGGTCAAGGCACTGTTTCCTAGCGCCAAGCTGGCCATTGGCCCGGCGATCGAGAACGGCTTCTACTACGATTTTGACGTGGAGCAACCCTTTGCCGCCGAGGACTTGGCCGCTATCGAAAAGGAAATGCAGCGCATCCTAAAAAAGAACGCGCGGCTGGAACGTTTCGTGCTGCCGCGTGACGAGGCCATCGCGCTGATGAAGGAAAAAGGAGAACCCTATAAGGTCGAACTGATCGAGGATTTGCCCGATGGCGAGGAAATCTCCTTCTACAAGATGGATGACTTTGTCGATCTGTGCGCGGGCCCGCATCTGCCTTCCACCGGTAAAGTGAAGGCGGTGAAGCTGCTGCAAGCCGCCGGTGCCTACTGGCGCGGCAGCGAAAAGAACAAGATGCTCCAGCGCATCTACGGCACAGCGTTTGACAGCAAGGAGGCGCTGGACGCCTACGTCGAGAAACTGGAAGAGGCCAAGCGCCGCGATCACAACAAGCTGGGTCGCGAGCTGGAGCTGTTCACCACCTCCGATGTCATCGGCCAGGGGCTGCCCATCCTGCTGCCCAAGGGCGCGAAGATCGTGCAGATTCTCCAACGCTTTGTGGAGGATGAGGAAGAGCGCAGGGGCTACATGATCACCAAGACGCCGTTTATGGCCAAGTCCGATCTGTACAAAATCTCCGGCCACTGGGACCACTACTACGACGGCATGTTTGTCATGGGCGACAAGGAGATGGACAAAAAGGGCATCGAGGTGCTGGCGCTTCGACCCATGACCTGCCCATTCCAGTTCCAGGCGTACCTGAACCGCACGCGATCCTACCGCGACCTGCCGCTGCGATATAACGAAACCTCGACGCTGTTCCGCAACGAGGCGTCCGGCGAGATGCACGGCCTGATCCGCGTGCGCCAGTTCACCATCTCCGAGGGGCATCTGGCTTGCCGCCCCGATCAGGTGGAGGAGGAGTTCCGCGGCTGCGTCGATCTGGCGAAGTTCATGCTGGAAACCGTTGGGCTGGAGGACGACGTATCCTACCGCTTCTCCAAGTGGGATCCGAACGACCGCGAGAAGTACATCGGCGACGCCGCCGAGTGGGAGCGCACGCAGAACCTGATGCGCGACATCATGGATCACATGATGATCCCATATGTCGAGGCCGAGGGAGAGGCCGCATTCTACGGCCCGAAGCTGGACATCCAGATCCGCAACGTGCACGGCAAGGAAGACACGATGATCACGATCCAAATCGACTTCCAGCTGGCCGAGCGCTTTGGCATGACCTATACCGACAGCGACGGCCAGAAGAAGCATCCGGTGGTGCTGCACCGCACGTCGATCGGATGCTACGAGCGCACGCTGGCGCTGCTGATTGAGAAGTACGCCGGTGCCTTCCCGACGTGGCTGGCGCCTACGCAGGTCAAGGTGATGACCATCACCGAGCGCTGCGACGGCTGGGCGAAAGAGATTGACCGCGCGCTTAAAGCCGCAGGACTGCGCGCAGAGCTGGATCTGCGCAATGAGAAGATCGGCTTTAAGATCCGCGAGGCACAGATGGAGAAAGTGCCCTACATGCTGGTGCTGGGCGACAAAGAGGTGGAGGAGCGGCGCGTCGCTGTGCGCTCGCGCAAGGAAGGCGACTTGGGCTCCATGGAGCTGGAATCCATCCTCGCAAAGATCGTAGAAGAAGTGCGCGTGAAGGCCAAATAAAGCGAAATGTGTTGACAAACACATGCGCGCATGGTATCCTACCTGAGCAACAAGCAGAAGCTGCCCGCTTCTCACCCGGCGACTTTGTTGGCCGTGGTTCATGCAAACAAGTTCCCCATAAGGGATTGTGCGCTTTTTGAGCGGGTGATGCTTCACCCGCTCTATTTTATTAGGAGGTGTATCGGTATCAGCATGGATCTTATGATCAACGAGGAGATTCGCGATCGTGAAGTGCGCGTCATCGACCAAAACGGCGAGCAGCGGGGTGTCATGCCCATTGCCCAGGCGCATGCCTTGGCGGACGCCGCCCAACTGGATTTGGTCAAGATTGTGCCCAATGCGCAGCCCCCGGTCTGCAAACTGATGGACTATGACAAGTATCGGTTCGAGCAGTCCAAGAAGGAGCGCGAAATCCGCAAGAATCAAAAGGTCGTCGTCCTGAAGGAAGTGCAGCTCTCCGCCACCATTGAGGAGAACGATGTGCTGACCAAGGCGAAAAATGCCATCCGCTTCCTTAGCGAAGGGGACAAGGTAAAGGTATCGATTCGTTTCCGTGGCAGGCAAATCACCCATACCGAGGTCGGCATGAAGGTGATGCAGGATTTCATCGAGCGCATCAAGGACGTGGGCATCGTGGAGCGCAGACCCCTGCTGGAGGGGCGCCACATGATCATGATCCTCGTGCCCAAGGACCCGAACGCGAAGGAAAACGCCAAGGAAATCGCGCGGGAAAATGCCAAGGAAAACAAAGCTGCGGCTCAAAAGAGCCGTTCGGTCGGAGAGGAGGAGCAGAAAAATGCCTAAGCAGAAAACGCATCGGGGTGCCGCCAAGCGCCTGCGCGTGACCAAATCCGGTCTGTTGAAGCGCGCCAAGGCCTATAAGAGCCATATCCTGAACAAGAAAACCACCAAGCGCAAGCGCAACCTGCGCAAGGCGGCCTTTGTCAATGCCGCCGAAGCCAAAGTGATGAAGAAGCTCATCCCCTACAAGTAAAATTTCGTCAGCAAGGAGGAAATATATCATGGCTCGTATTAAGATTGCCGTGCATGCGCACAAACGTCGCAAGAAGATCATGAAGCTGGCGAAGGGGTACTGGGGAAGTAAATCCAAGCAGTACCGCGCCGCCAGTGAACAGGTTCGCCGTTCGCTGCGCTATGCCTACATTGGCCGCAAGCTGCGCAAGCGTGACTTCCGCCGCCTGTGGATCACCCGCATCAACGCCGCCGCCCGCATGAACGAGATGTCCTATTCCACGTTCATGAACGGCCTCAAGCGCGTGGGCATCCTGATCAACCGCAAGATGCTGGCCGATATGGCGGTCAACGACGCGAAGGGTTTTGCCGAGCTGGTCGAGATGGCCAAGAAGGCGAAGTAAGGCAGCCTATAGACGCCCTCTCGCGGTGTCAACGCTGCGCCAGGCTCCTCGGCGTATGATCCGATACGTCTCGGTCGCCTGACTTGCGTTTCCTTGCGATGGGGCATCTCTAGTCAGCCTTAGCGTCCCCGATACAGCAAAGAACCACCAGCGGCAAGCTGGTGGTTTTTGCGTACGTCATTTTTGTGCGAGGCTGCCTTGTTTCCCCAAGAATATTTCTTTATTGCGCAGCACGAAGATCAGCGCGATGGCCGCCATCACGACGCTTTCGATGCACTTTGTGACCTGTGTCATGGCGATGGTCTCCTGCAAGAAATTTAGCATGAAATGAAACGCGAAACAGGCAAAGACGCTGCGGTTGTTTTTGACGCACAGCCAAGTGAACAGGAAGGTGATTGGGATGCCGCTGAGCATAAAGTTGACGGCGAACCATGGACTGGCCTGCAACACTTCGTATTGGTAGCTGCCCACAATCAGAAACAGCGGCAGGTGCCACAGCGCCCATACGATGGAGAACAGGCAGGTGGCTTTCAGTTCGCTGCCTGTCGCGCGCATGCTCTCATAGCCGTAGCCGCGCCATGCCACTTCCTCGATCAGCGCGGCCAGCAACAGCGTAAACAGTGTGGGGATTGCACCAACCGAAAAAGAAAACCCTTCCGTGAAGGAAAACTGCTGAATCGACTGCCCGAATGCCAGCGAGATCAGGATGGACACCACAATCGCGCCCAGAAAGATCAGCGTTAGCAACAGGATGCTCCAAGGCTTGATCCGCCGGACGTCGAACAACCGCCCCAGATAATCGCGCCGCATCTCGTGGCTGCCGGAGGTCATCACCAGAATCAAGCCGATGATGGCCGGGGCAAAAAGACCAAGCACCATGTATACCGTATACGTGTCGCCCACCTGTGTGCGGCTGAGATAGGCGGCGTAGAACCAGAACGCCCAGGTGAAGAGATAACTGAGTATCCAGAATGTGCGCGGCTTGTAGGACTTCGCCTGCATGTGGGTGAGTCTCCTTTGTTTTCTCGACTGTCGGTACCTAGACCATACAGCACAAAACCAGTTTCTGTCAAATTAGAAGATCATGAGCGGGCGCTTAACGCGCCTCATTTTTTGAAATCCGACAAAAACAGTAGAAATAGTCGCCGAATGTATTGACAAGCTCTCCGTGCGGTGCTATCATGTCCTCGAAACCGGATGAAAACAATCGGGATTCACGCGAACTGACAGAGAAGGGGATGACCATGAAACTTTCGACGCGCGCCAAGTACGGTATCCACGCCATGGTTGACCTGGCGGTGCAGGCTGGCAACGGCCCACAGCCTATCAAGGCCATCGCAGAGCGGCAAGGCGTGCCCGAGCAGTATCTGGAGCAGCTGATCGCGGTACTGCGCAAGGCGGGATTGGTGCACAGCGTGCGCGGGGCGCAGGGCGGCTATTATCTGGCCAAACCGCCCGGTGACATCACCATGGCCGATCTGATGGACGCGCTGGAGGGCCCGATTGAACTATCCGACTGCCTCACCGGCGAGGATGTCTGCGCGCGCGCCTGTGCGTGTCCCACCAAGCGTGTGTGGGAACGATTGTCCGAAAGCATCGATTCGGTGCTGCGCGACGTTACGCTGCAAGACATGCTCGACGACCAACAGCGAATGCAAGCACAGAGAGGAGCGCTTTTGTGAGCGTTATTTATATGGACAACGCGGCGACCACCAGCACCCGCCCCGAGGTGGTGCAGGCCATGCTGCCGTACTTCACCGAACACTATGGCAACGCCAGCAGCATCCACAGCGTTGGACGCGATGCGCGCAGGGCTATCGAGAAAGCGCGCGAGCAGGTGGCCCGAGCGATCGGCGCCAACAAGGACGAAATCTACTTCACCGCCGGTGGCACCGAGAGCGACAACTGGGCGATCAAGGGCGCGGCGTACGCGCAGGCCAAGAAGGGCAAGCATATCATCACCAGCCAGGTCGAGCACCACGCGGTGCTGCACACCTGCCAGGCGCTGGAGAAGCAGGGCTACAACGTGACATACCTGCCGGTTGACAGTGATGGATTGGTACATATCGAGGACGTGGCGGCGGCGATTACGCCCGAGACCACGCTGATTACCATCATGGCGGCCAACAACGAGATCGGCACCATCCAACCGGTGGCGGAGATCGGCGCGCTGGCCAAGGAGAAGGGCATCCTCTTCCACACCGACGCGGTGCAGGCTATCGGTGCGATACCTATCGATGTGAACGCGATGCACATCGACATGCTGTCGCTGTCCGGGCACAAGTTCCATGGGCCCAAGGGGATCGGTGCGCTGTATATCCGCAAGGGTGTGCGCGTGCAGAACTTCATTGACGGCGGCGCGCAGGAGCGCAACCGCCGCGCGGGCACCGAGAACTTGCCCGCCATCGTCGGCATGGGCGTGGCTATCGAACTGGCGACCGCCGACATCGCCGCGCGCAGCCAGCGCATCAGCGCCCTAAGGGACAAGCTGATCGACGGCATCCTGGCCGAGATCCCCTTCACGCGGCTCAATGGCTCACGCGCGCAGCGGCTGCCCAATAACGTCAATGTGTCCATTCAGTTCATCGAGGGCGAGGCGCTGCTGCTGCGTCTGGATCTGGCCGGGGTCGCGGCGTCCAGCGGCTCGGCGTGCACATCCGGGTCGCTCGACCCATCGCACGTGCTGCTGGCCATCGGGCTACCGCACGAGGTGGCGCACGGTTCGCTGCGGCTCTCGCTGGGTGACGACAGTACCGCGGCCGACGTGGACGGCGTTCTGAAGGTATTACCCGGCATTGTGCGCACGCTGCGCGACATGTCGCCGATGTATCAGGATTTCGAGGCGGGGAGGATCAAGGCATATGTACAGTGAAAAAGTGATGGATCATTTCAGCAATCCGCGCAACGTGGGTGAAGTCGAGAACGCTGACGGCGTGGGCACGGTGGGCAACGCCAAGTGCGGCGATATCATGCGCATGTCCATCAAGGTGGAGGACGGCGTGATCACCGACGTGCGGTTCAAAACCTTTGGCTGCGGCGCGGCGATCGCCACCAGCAGCATGGCCACCGAGATGGTCAAAGGCAAGACGCTAGAAGAGGCGCTGAAGCTGACCAACAAAGCGGTGGCCGAGGCGCTGGACGGCCTGCCCCAAGTGAAGATGCACTGCTCGCTGCTCGCCGAGGAAGCCATCAAAGCGGCGATCGACGACTATGTGGAAAAGCACCCGGAAGCGATGGCGGCGGCAAAATAAACCGGCGCAATTGAAAAGGGAAATAGACGGGCTATGGCGAATTGCACATAGTCCGTTTTCTATGCGTACGCAGAAGAAGACGGTGTGTTATTGTTGAGGAGGGTGTGCCATGCGCAAGATAGCAGTGTGTCGGTAATTAGAACTTGCGATATGGAGGGCCTATGATTCACGGAAATATTAACGGCATTCGGCAATCGACGCTGGATGCGCTGGAAAAACTATACGAGTGGGAAATTGACGACGATACGTTTGTGCCGACAGAGATGATGGATTTGCTTGCGCAGGTGAGCTGCGCGGTCAATCGCGAAATCTCGGCGTATCTATCGCGCGGCGGCGAAGTGCTGGATGTGACCATCGGCGGGCTGGAAAGCGTGCCGCTGGCCGATATGCACCAGCGCCGCAACCTGGACCGTCTGGCGATGGTGCGCTGCGTGCACACGCACCCGGGCGGCAGCCCCTTTCTGTCCGATGTGGACATACAGGCGCTCAAGACGCTTCGCCTGGACGCGATGGCGGCAGTCGGCGTGCTGGACGGCAAACCCACGCAGATACAGGCCGCCTTTTTGGGCGAACGGGTGGGCGGTGTGCCGCAGGTCATTGTGTTTGAGCCGGTCAAGATTAGCCGCATCCCGCAGGCCGAGTGGATGCGCGAGATTGACGAGAGCGACCGGCGCGTGATGACCGGCGAGCAGCCCAACGAGCAGGTGCACGACACACAGCGCGCGATTCTGGTCGGCACCGATACCGAGGCGTCGTTGGCCGAGCTGGCGCGCCTGGCCGACACTGCGGGCATCCAAGTGGTGGGCAGCCTGCTGCAACGCCGCGATAAGCCTGACAAAGCGACCTATCTGGGCAGCGGCAAGGCCGCCGAGCTGGCGCTGGACGTACAGGGACTGAATGCCAACATGGTGATCTTCGACGCGGAGCTTTCCGGTGCGCAAACGCGCAATCTGGAAGAAAAGATGGCTGGCGCCGAAGTGGTGGATCGCACGGTGCTGATTCTGGCGATCTTTGCCCAGCGCGCACAGTCGCGCGAGGGGCGCTTGCAGGTAGAGCTGGCACAGCTCAACTACCAACTGCCCCGCCTGATCGGCTATGGTCTGGTGCTCTCGCGTCTGGGCGCGGGCTCCGGCCTTCGCTCGCGTGGGCCGGGCGAAACCAAGCTGGAACTGGATCGCCGCCGCATCCGCCGCCGCATCAACGACCTGGAGCGGGAAATCAATGAACTGAACAAGCAGCGCGATGTGCGCCGCGCGCGCCGCCAGAAAAACGAGATTCCGGTGGTGGCGCTGGTCGGTTACACCAACGCGGGCAAGTCCACACTGCTCAACCGCATCTCTGGCGCGGGCGTGCTGGCCGAGGATAAGCTGTTTGCAACGCTCGACCCGGTGACGCGCAACGTGCGCCTGCCGCAAGGCGGCGAGTTTTTGCTGGTCGATACGGTGGGCTTCATCCACAAGCTGCCGCACGCGCTGGTCAAGGCATTCCGCTCCACGCTGGAGGAAGCGATGCTGGCCGACCTGCTGGTGATCGTGTCCGACGCGGCCTCGCCGGAGCTCATCCAGCAGCATCGCGTGGTAGACGAAGTGCTGGCCTCGTTGGGCGCGGGGGAGAAGCCGCGAATCGAGGTGCTGAACAAGTGCGACCAGTGCGCCGCCGTGGATGAAACCGCGCTGCGCTGGCAGGGCGCGATAGCCATTAGCGCCAAGGACGGCAGTGGCATGGACGACCTGATGACCGCGATCACCGCATATTTGCGCAAGCTGCAGCGACCGATGCGCCTAATGGTGCCCTATGAAAAAGGCGCGCTGCTGGCGCAACTGCACGAGGGCGGGCGCGTGTTGTCCGAAACCTATGAGGACAGCGGCACCGCCGTGGTGGCGATGTTGGACGACGCGTTGTGCGCGCGCATGGTGCGCGAGCTGGGCGCGGGCGCGGTGTCCGTGGCGCACGAGGGCTAGGGAACCACCGCCCAAATTGTACACACAGTCCTCGCGGATGTTTTCGCGCTGCCACAGCTTCCTACAGGCTCCCGGAGCAGCACGAAAATCTCGCGCGATGGCAGTGGTGCTCCTTTGCGCGATATAGACCTTGTAAAAATTTCTGGGAGCAATCAAGCGCCGCGCGACGTTGTATGCGCATAGACGCATTGTGTGGAGGGGAGGGGTGTACGCTTGCACGCGATTTTGCGCGCATGGTTGTCGCTGCTGCTCTCCGGTTCTATACTGACCGGGGGTTGGGGGCATCTGGCCCCGCAGGACACACCCTTTGACACGCTGATTCTGGTGAACCGGCAGCACAAAGCGCCGGTGATGCAGCCCGAACTGGTGCTGCCGGATATCGAGCCACAGTCCTCGCGCATTGTGCAAAATCTATATTTGCAGCCCATCGCCGCGCGCGCGCTGGAGGAGCTGTTTGCCGCTGCCAAGGCTGATGGCCATGTGCTGGTCGGCGTGTCGGGCTACCGCTCCGCCGCAACGCAAAAGGCGATCTATGACCGCCGCATGGAGGAAGCGCCCACCCGCACGAAGAAATATGTCGCGCCGTCCGGCTACTCCGAACACCAGACCGGACTGGTCATGGACATCGGCGGGCACACCACGCGCAATATGGGACTGGTCGAATCCTTTGCCGATACGCCGGAAGGCCAGTGGGTGGCCGAGCACGCGCACGAGCATGGCTTCATTATTCGCTACCAGAAGGGCTGGGAGGCGATCACCGGCTATAACTATGAGCCGTGGCACCTGCGCTATGTGGGCAAGGAGCACGCGCGCGTGATGTTTGAGCAAAAGATTCCATTGGAAACGTATGTGCAGCGGCTCACAGAGCTGCGCTGGGCGCTCTACGGCAAGCCGGTTCCGGCCATGCTGCAACCGGTGCCCGAGCCCACGCCGGAGCCGACCGCCACCCCCGCGCTGTAATACGCGCCATACAAGAGGAGAGGAAGTACACACCGATGCGCATTCTCAAGGGTTTGACTGTTTGCCTGCTGATTTGCCTGCTGGCGCTGCCCGCGCTGGCCACCGAGGGGGACGATTCCTTTTTCGGCGGCAGCGTGCCCAAGGCCGTGCCTGACCCAACAGCACAGCCCGCGCCCGCGACGCAGCGGCCCGAGCGCGTGCTCAAGGCGCAGAGCCAGCCCGCCGTGGAGGAGCCGGTCGAACCAGCCGTGCTGCCGGTAGAGGAGCCGCAGGATGACCCGCTGGCGCCTACCGGCGAGTGGGTTTATCCCATCGCGTACGATACGCTGATGAAGGATAAAGAGGGCTATGTCAAGCTGGTCAACCCGGACAATATGCTGGACGCCAAATACAAGCCCAAAGATCTGGTCAAGACCCGCGTGCGCAAGACCAGCTCCGACCCTATTCAACTGCGCAAGGTGTGTTCCGAAGCGCTGGATATGCTGTTTGACGACGCCAACACACAGGGCATCACGCTGTATCTGCTGTCCGGCTATCGCAGCTATCAGACGCAGAATACGATGTATCACAACCGTCTGGACAACAACAACGGCGTGGACGACAAGGCGGTGGCGTATCCCGGTGCGTCGGATCATCAGACCGGGCTGGGCGCCGACGTCATCAACAAGGCGTCCATCGACTCGAAGCTGAGCACCACCTTTTTGGGCAGCAAAGAGGCGCTGTGGCTGGCCGAACACTGCTGGGAGTATGGCTTCATCATTCGGTATCCGCAGGAAAAAAGCGATATCACCGGCATCATCTATGAGCCATGGCATCTGCGCTATGTGGGCGTCGATGTGGCGGCGTACATCATGAACAACGGCATGTGTCTGGAGGAATTTACGACCGAGTGGCAGGGCGCGGTGACCGACTATGATGGCACGCGCTTTGGAGAGCCGACCGAGTACTGACAAAGAGGGTTCCCTGCTGTGCGGGGAATCCTATTTTTTCCGAACAAAACAGGGGCGGTCGCCGTTCTTTGTTCGCGATTGCATTGACATATCCGAGCAAGAAATACTATAATGCATCTATGCAAATATGCCACCTTTGTGGCCGTTGTGATAGGAGAAATCGCCATGCAAAGCATCATTCGGAACCCCGCACTGGCCGAGGAAGGCAAGAAGAAGATCGCATGGGCCGCGGCGCACATGCCGCTGCTGAACCAGATTGCCGAGGAGTTCAAACGCGAGCAGCCGTTCAAGGGCATGCGCGCGACGGTGACCGTGCACCTGGAGGCCAAGACTGCGTATCTGGCGCAGGTGATGAAGATGGGCGGCGCCGAGGTGGTGGCCACCGGATCGAATCCGCTGTCCACCCAGGATGCGATCTGCGCGGCGCTGGCGGAGTCTGGCGTAACGGTGTTCGCGTGGCATGGCTGCACGCCGGAGGAATATGAGGATTTCCTGGTCAAAGCGCTGGAAACCAAGCCGCATGTGATCATCGACGACGGCGGCGACATGGTGCACCTGCTGCACACCACGCACAAGCACTGTGGTGAGCACGTGATCGGCGGCTGCGAGGAAACCACCACCGGTGTGCTGCGCCTCAAGGCGCGCGCCAAGGCTGGCGAGCTGGCTTTCCCGATGTATATGATCAACGACGCGGACTGCAAGCATTTGTTTGACAACCGCTATGGCACCGGTCAGTCGGTGTGGGACGGCATCGTGCGCACCACCAACATGAGCGTCGCGGGTCGCGTGGCGGTGGTGGCTGGCTACGGCTGGTGCGGTCGCGGTGTCGCCATGCGCGCAAAAGGGCTGGGCGCGCGCGTCATCGTTACCGAGGTCGATCCGGTGAAGGCGATCGAGGCGGTGATGGACGGCTTTGAGGTCATGCCGATGGTCGAGGCCGCCAAGCTGGGCGACTTCTTTGTGTCGGTCACGGGCTGCAAGGAAGTCATCACCACCGAGCACTTCAAGGTCATCAAGGATGGCGCGATCCTGAGCAACGCGGGCCACTTTGACGTGGAGGTTGACGTGGCGGCGCTGCGCAAGTACGGCAAGAGTCTGGGCGAAGTGCGCCACAACATCGAGGCGTTCGAGCTGCCCAACGGCAATAAGGTCTATCTGTTGGGCGAAGGCCGCTTGGTCAATCTGGCCTGCGCCGACGGCCACCCGATCGAGATCATGGACATGAGCTTTGCGCTGCAAGCGCTGTGCGCGCGCGATATCGCCATGCGCGGCAAGGGCATGAAGCCCGATGTGTACGACGTGCCGCGCGATATCGACCGCCGCGTCGCCGAGATGGAGTTGGCCTCGTGGGGCTGCGCGATTGACAAGCTTTCCAAGGAACAGGCCGACTATCTGGCTGGCTGGGAGAGCTGAGATGCGCACACTGATCGACCATGTGACGCTGTTCACCGGCGCGGATTGGATATCTGACGCGTGCATTCAGATCGACGGTCAGCTCATTGCTTACGCGGGCGCGCGGCAGGGTGCCCCTGTGTTCGCCCCGGAAAGCACCATTGATGGACGTGGCGATATTGCCATGCCCGGCCTGACCAACGCGCACACGCACCTGTCGATGACGCTGCTGCGCGGCGTGGGCAGCGACCAGAATCTGCAAGACTGGCTGGAGAAACACATTTGGCCTGCCGAGGATCGGCTGACCGCTGACTTTGCGTATGTCGGCGCGCAGCTCGGTTTGCTGGAACAGCTGCGCTTTGGCGTCACTGCCTATGCCGACCAGTACTTCTTTATGGATCAAGTGGTGCGCGCGACGGAGGAAGCCGGTGCGCGCGGCCTGTTGACGCGCGGGCTGATTGCCTTTGGCGACGACGGCAGCCGCTTGAAAGAGAACATCGCGCTGTTTAAGCAATACGACGGCGCGGCGGATGGGCGCATCCGCATTGGCTTTGGCACGCACGCTGAATATACCAACACCGATGATTCCATCCGCACGCATGTGGAGGCGGCGAAGGCAATTGGCGCGCGCTTTCATGTGCACATCTCGGAAACGCGCACCGAAACCGAGCAGTGCAAGCAGCGCCACGATGGCCGCACGCCGACCCGCTATCTGGCCGACATGGGCATGCTGGACATGCCGACACTGGCGGCGCATTGCGTGTGGTGCGACGAGGAGGATATGGACATCCTTGCCGAAAAGCAGGTGACCGTCGCGCACAATCCCGTCAGCAACCTCAAGCTGGCCAGCGGTGTGATGCCGCTGAAAGCGATGCTGGACAAGGGCATCCGCGTGGCGCTGGGCACTGACGGCGTGGCCAGCAACAATACGCTGAATCTGTGGGAAGAGGTGCGCCTGACCGCGATGCTGCACAAGGGCGTCAGCTACGATCCGACCATTATCTCGCCTGCGCAGGTGCTGAGCATGGCGACGCTGCATGGCGCCGAGGGCATGGGGTTTGACAAGGCCGGCATGCTGCTGTCCGGCTGGCACGCGGACATCATCTTGGTGCGCGCCGATGTGCCGCATATGGTGCCGTGCATCGACCCGGCGGCCAATCTGGTGTATGCCGCGCAGGGCAGCGATGTGCGCCTGACCATGGTCGATGGCTGCGTGCTGTATCGCGATGGCGAATACACCACGCTGGACAGGGAGAAAATCATCGCAGAGGCGGGGAAAGCCGCGCATGTCATGACTGGCAGATAGCAAAAACAACGCGAAGCACCGCTCGCTTGGGCGGTGTTTTTTTGCGCTTTTTGGGCACGAATGCTTGCACTTTTTCGACGAACGGGATATAATAGTCAAGGAAAGTCAAAGTCAGTATTTGTGCATGAAAACATCGAAAACAGTAGGGAAGTGATCCATTGCCACCGCTCAGCGACACCATCGAAGCGTTTATCAAGGCGCTTCTAGGGCCATCCTTGTCCGAGATCGAGCTCAAGCGCAACGAGCTGGCCGAGCAGTTTTCCTGCGCGCCGTCGCAGATCACCTACGTGCTGTCTACGCGCTTTACGCCGGATCACGGCTATCTGACCGAATCTAGGCGCGGCGGCGGTGGCTATATTCGCATCATCCGCATGATGGGTGACAGTGGCGAGCGGCTGGCGGAGCTGATGTGTGCCGAAGCAGCCGATGCCATCAGCGAAAGCCGCGCGCTGGCGATCATCGCGGGACTTGCGGAACAGGGCATCGCCAGCCGGGAGGACGCGCAGCTGATGCGCGCCGCCACCTGCGCATGCACCGCCGCGCTGCCAAGTAACATCAAGGATCAAATCCGCGCCATGACTTTGCGCAATATGCTCGCCGCGCTGGCGCAGCGAAAACAGGAGGAATAACATGATTTGTGAACACTGCCAACAGCATCAGGCGACCGTGCATTACACACAGGTCATCAATGGCGTTCGCACCGAGATGAACCTGTGCACCGCATGCGCGCAGATACAGGGGGGCTTTGCGCTGGGCGGCGTGAACACACTGCTGTCAGGCATGCTGGAAAACGATGCGCCGCGCGCCGAGACCGAGGCGACGTGCAGCCGATGCGGGCTGCGGTACGATGCGTTCCGCCGCACCGGCATGCTGGGCTGCGCGCAATGCTATACCGACTTTCGCGAGCAGTTGACGCCGGTACTGCGCCGCATCCATGGCCGATTGCAGCACGCCGGGCACACGCCGGACGCACCGGCGACCACAGAGCAATCCAGTGATGTGTGCGAGGATGTCCAGCGCATGCAGAGCATCGACACACTGCGACGCGACCTGCAAAGCGCGATCGACCACGAGGAGTTTGAGCGCGCCGCCGAACTGCGCGATGCGCTGCGCGGGCTGAACGCGGTGAAAGGGGAGTGACAAAATGAACGAAGCGAATACGGTGGATTTGCAACGGGATGTGGTGATTTCCAGTCGCGTTCGTTTGGCGCGCAATTATCAGGACATCCCTTTCCCACCGCGCATGAACGATGTGTGGGCGGCGGAATCTGTACGGCGCGCGACCGATGCGGTGAGCGCCGCCGAAGAGGCGCGCCGCTACCGCCTGGTGCGCCTGAGTGATTTGACGCCGATTGCGCGGCAGGCGCTGGTGGAGCAGCACTTGATCAGCCGTGATCTGATGGCGCATGCCGATGTGGCTGCGGCGCTGATCCGCGAGGACGATGCGGTGAGCATCATGGTCAATGAGGAGGATCACCTGCGCATACAGGCACTGGCTGTCGGCGCGCAGTTGGAGCTTGCCGCAGAGCTGGCCGAACAAGCGGACAGAAGCATTGAGGAAAAGATATCGTATGCGTTTGACCAGCAACTGGGCTATCTGACCGCGTGCCCGACCAACACCGGCACCGGCATGCGCGCTTCGCAGATGCTGCATCTGCCCGCGCTGACCGTTACCGGACAGATGGGCGCGGTCAATCAGGCGGTGGCCAAGCTGGGGCTGACCATGCGCGGTCTGTATGGCGAGGGCAGCGAGGCGCAGGGTGATCTGTATCAGATTTCCAACCAAATCACGCTGGGGCGTACTGAGCAGCAGACCCTCGAAGCCATTGAGGCGGTGGGGCATCAATTGGCCGATCTGGAGCGAAAGCAGCGCAAGGCGCTGATCGACAGCGACCCTGTCGGCGTGCAGGACCGGCTGCTGCGCTCGGTGGGCATCTTTACCCATGCGCGGCGCATGGACACCAAGGAGTTTATGCAGCGATGGAGCGATGTGCGGCTGGCTGCCGCGATGGGGCTGATTGCCCTCGCGCTGGACGATCTGGACAAACTGCTGTACAATGCGCAACCCGCCAGCCTCATGCGCGCCGCCGGGCAGGACTTGACCGCCGCGCAGCGCGATCAGGCCAGGGCGGAATTGATCCGCAATACCTGCGTATAATCTCTACAGAGAGAAAACGGGAGGATACACATGAACAACTACTTTGATCGCTTTACCGAGCGCGCCAAACGCGCGCTTGCCGCCGCCGAGGAAAGCGCCCGCGGCCTCGGCCACGACTATGTGGGCACCGAGCATATCCTGTTGGGGCTGATGCAGGACCCGGGCATCATTCTGGAAAAAATATTGCAGGGCATTGCGCTGGAGCAAGTGCTTGGCTACATCGTGCGCATGGTAGGCAAGGGCGAGGCAGAGGCGTTGCGCGGCTACACCCCGCGCAGCAAAAAAATCTTGGAGGCGGCCATTCTGGAGGCGCGCAGCCTTGGCCACAACTACGTCGGCACTGAGCATCTGTGGCTGGCGCTGATGCGTGAGCGCGAGGGCGTTGCCGCCCGTGTGTTGGCTGATTTAGGCGTTGACCTGCGATCCGCGCGTGAGCAACTGCTGGCCGAGTTGACCGAGTCCGGCGGCGACGGCGCACACGAGCCGGGCGAAGGCACCGCTGGCGCGCAAGAGAACAAGGCGTTGGCCGCCTTTGGCCGCGACCTGACGCGCGCTGCCGAGCGCGGCGAGCTGGACCCGGTGATTGGCCGCGCGCAAGAAGTGGAGCGCGTGATCCAGATTCTCTCCCGCCGCACCAAGAACAACCCGGTGCTGATCGGCGAGCCCGGCGTGGGCAAGTCGGCGATCGCCGAAGGGCTGGCGCAGATGATCGTATCGGGCAATATCCCCGAGATTCTACGCGGCAAGCGCGTATTCTCGCTGGATTTGGCCAGCGTGATCGCGGGCAGCAAGTATCGCGGTGAGTTTGAGGAGCGGTTGAAAAACGCGCTGTCCGAACTGAAAAAGGCCGGGAATGTGATTCTATTTATAGATGAGCTGCACACGTTGGTCGGCGCGGGCAGCGCGGAGGGCGCGATGGACGCCGCCAATATCTTAAAGCCTGCGTTGGCGCGCGGCGAGCTGCAATGCATCGGCGCGACCACGCTGGATGAGTACCGCAAGCACATTGAGAAGGACGCCGCGCTGGCACGACGCTTCCAGCCGGTGACCGTCGGTGAGCCGACGCCCGAGGAAACCATCGCCATCCTGAACGGACTGCGCGACCGCTATGAGGCGCATCACAAAGTGCGCATCAGCGATGAGGCCATCGAAGCGGCGGTGACATTGTCCAGTCGCTACATTTCCGACCGATTCCTGCCCGATAAGGCCATTGATCTGGTGGACGAGGCTGCCTCGCGCGTGCGCATCAAAAGCTATACACCCCCGCCCGATATGAAGCAGACCCAGGATAAGCTGGACGCGCTGAAGAAGGAGAAGGACGAGGCTGTCGCGCATCAGGACTTTGAGCAGGCAGCGCGCATCCGCGACGAGGAGAAGAAACTCAAGGCCGATATGGAGAACCAGCGCAAGGAGTGGGAGGACGCCAAGAACGTGGTGCGCGAGACCGTCGGTGAGACCGAGATCGCGCAGATTGTGGCGGCCTGGACCGGTATCCCCGTGACGCAGCTCACCGAGGATGAATCGCGGCGTCTACTCAAGCTGGAGGAAACGCTGCATCAGCGCGTGATCGGTCAGGATGAGGCGGTGGGCGCGATTGCCCGCGCGATTCGCCGTGCGCGCGCCGGACTCAAAGACCCCAAGCGTCCGATAGGCTCATTCGTCTTCCTGGGTCCGACCGGCGTGGGCAAGACCGAGCTGTGCCGCGCGCTGGGCGAGGCGATGTTTGGCGACGAGAACGCGATGATCCGTGTCGATATGTCCGAGTATATGGAAAAACACGCGGTGTCCCGCATGGTCGGCTCGCCGCCGGGCTACGTGGGCTATGACGAGGGCGGTCAGCTCACCGAGAAGGTGCGGCGCAAGCCCTATAGCGTCGTGCTGTTTGACGAGATAGAGAAAGCGCACCCGGACGTGTTCAACATCCTGCTGCAAATCCTTGAAGATGGCCGCCTGACCGACGCGCAGGGCCGCGTGGTGGACTTCAAGAATACGGTGGTGGTGATGACCAGCAACGCTGGTGCGCACCTGCTGACGCAGCAGAAGCGTATGGGCTTTGGCGATATTGTCAAGGACGAGATGGAGCAAGCGCGCAACTACGAAAAGATGAAGGAAACCATTCTCTCCGAGGTCAAGAACCTGTTCCGCCCGGAGTTCCTCAATCGCGTCGATGAGCTGATTGTGTTTCACCCGCTGGCGCAGGGCGACATTGACCAGATTGCCACGCTGATGCTTGAGCAGGTGAAAAAGCGCCTGGCCGAGCGTGAAATCTTCCTGACCATCGACGACGATGCGGTGCGCTATCTTTCGCAGGAGGGCTTTGATCCGCAGTATGGCGCGCGCCCATTGCGCCGTGCGATCCAGCGCATGGTCGAGGACGCGCTCAGCGAGGAAATCCTGGCCGGCAAAATCTCGCTGGGTGACCACGTCCGCGCGGTGATGCACGACGGCAAGCTGGTATTTGAAAAGGGATAATTGCTTTTGCGATAAGGAAAAAATCGCGCCAATGAAAATTGGCTGCGAGCAAAAACTGCTTGGCGGTGAACATCATGAAAACGCCCAAACCGGAAGAGATCGCTCGGTTTCTGAAAAGCAATATTGAACCGCTTGAAGATGTGTATGGCACTGGGTACAGAGCGTCCGCGTATCTGCTGGATGGAACCTATCTGCCTTGCGTGGCGTTTCGCAACCCCAAAGACATGACAGATTTGGCGATTCGCCAATTCAAGGAAGAACAGTCTAAAAAAAGGCTTTTTCGGAAGCGTGAGAGCTGCTATCGGACGATCGTCCAGCATTTTGTAACGGTGGGCAATCGCGTAAATGGGCACGAAATTGCACGGGTGAAAAAAGCGAATTTGCTTTTCCTAGTTCCGTTTTGGAACAGATCCAGGGCAAAACGTAAATGGGCTGGACAGGCTTTGTCGCGCGCATGAAGGATGGGAACATGTTTGGATTTGGCACGACCTTTTCGTTCGAGTTTTTTGATATGCCCGAAAACTACTGCGTGGACGACATCGTGGAAATTATCAATCACAGCTATATTTCCGAAAGCGGGGAATTGTGCTCGCACAAGGCTCCTTGGCACTCACTTGCGGAGATACCCCGCGCGGGAAAGGTGTATAGAGAACGTCCGTTTTTTGAATGCTATGTGGACGAATTATAGCCCCTGTATGCCAACATAACAGAATCCCCAAAAGTCCCGCGACAGATGCGGGACTTTTTGTGGTATAATCTACCTGCGAACGATGAAGTGACAGGAGAAAAACAGATGCAAACCACCATTTGCCCCCCATGGGTATTGAATGAAGAGCTGGAGATTTTCGTTAAGCTGTCCGCGCAGGTATACGAACGACGCGTGGATGCGCTGCAAGCACGCATGCGCGAGACCGGCACCGATTTTGTGATCATTTATGGCGACCGCGAGCACTTCGCCAATATCGAGTACTTTACCCGGTACGATTGCCGGTTTGAGGAAGGACTGTTCATTCTCGGCAAGGATGGCGCGCGCACTATCGTCGTCGGCAACGAGGGCGAGGGCTATTCCTACTGCATTCCGTACCCGATCCAGCGCATTGTCTATCGCCATTTCAGCCTGCAAGGCCAGCCGCGCGGCGGTATCCAGAAGCTGCGGGACGTATTCGCGCAGGTTGGCATGTCGCGCGACGCGCGGGTCGGCTTTGTCGGGATCAAGTATTTCGAGGGGGACATGGCCGATGATCCGCAGCATGCTTTTGATGTGCCCGCGTACATGATTGATGAGTTGCGGCAAGTGGTCAACACGCCCAACATCACCAACTACACGCGCGAGATCACCGGCCTGCCCAACGGCGTGCGTATGCGTCTGCGCGATGCCGAGGAAGTGGCGGTGCTGGAATACCAAGCGGTGAAAGCCGCCAATGTGATGCGCGGACTGCTGAAAAATGTCAAGCCCGGCATGTCTGAAACGCAGATCGCGCGCACGGTTGAAACGGATTTTGCGCCCACGCAGATGTATCCACTGGTCAATGTGACGCCGGAATCGGTGCGGCTTGGTCTGCGCAGCCCGATGGCGGACTGCGTACTGCAAGCAGGCGAGGTGCTGGGGTTGTGCTACTCGTTGCGGGGCTCGCTGTGCTCGAAGGTGGGCGTTGCCGCGCGCGATGAGGGCAGCGTCTGTGCGCGGCTGAAAGGGACGATCGACACCTTCTATGCCAAGCATTGGGAGGCGGTCGCACGCTGGATTGAAACACTGCGTGTCGGTGCGACGGGCGGTGAACTGTATCAGACCGTCATGCGCTTGATTGGTGATCCGGCGTTTGGCGTGGCGCTCAACCCCGGCCACTACATTGGCATGGACGAGTGGACCAACTCCTGCTCGTATCAGGGCTCGACGGTGCCGATTCACAGCGGCTCGGTGCTGCAAACGGATATCATCGCCAGCAGCCCTGATCAACCGATGGTGTCTATTTGCGAGGATACCGTCATCGTCGCCGATGAAGCGTTTCAACAGGAGATTGCCGCGCAGTATCCCGATGTGTATGCGCGCCTGCTGAAACGGCGCGAAATGATGCGTGATGCACTGGGCATTGTCGTCCACGACGATGTGCTGCCGCTGACGGGGCTGACCGGGGTCATGTTCCCATACATGCTTGACCTGACACAGGTGTACACCCTGAAAGCATAGAGAAGCCGATAGGCTTCTTTTTTTGTTCGGCATGCGTGTGCGAACGTATTTTCGTAATTATTGCGCAAACACATGGACAAGCGTTTGCTTTGCGTCTATAATGGTTTCAGTATTTATAGCGTAGAGGGGGATGCCCGTGAATCTGGATCAACTGCTGACGAAGCTGCGCGACACCCCCGGCTTCATGGAAAACGTTACGCACTGGCGCGAGATTCCCGCCAGAGAGGCGCGGTATGCGCCCTTTCCGGCGGATATTGACGCGCGCATCCCAAAGGTGCTGGCCGCGCGCGGCATCCATCAGCTGTACACGCACCAGCGTCAGGCGGTGGATATTGTGCGCGCGGGCAAGAATGCCTGCGTCGTGACACCCACCGCGTCGGGCAAGACGCTGTGCTACAACCTGCCGGTGCTGTCGGCCATCCTGCAAAATCCAGACGCCCGCGCACTGTACCTGTTTCCCACCAAGGCGCTGTCCGCCGATCAGGTGGCCGAGCTCTACGAGCTGATCTCCGCGCTGGATGTGGACATTAAGACCTATACCTACGATGGTGACACACCGGGCGCGGCGCGCCGCGCGATTCGTCAGGCCGGGCATGTGGTGGTCACCAACCCGGATATGCTGCACTCCGGCATCCTGCCGCACCATACGCAATGGGTAAAGCTGTTCGAGAACCTGCGCTACATCGTCATCGATGAAATTCACGCGTATCGCGGCGTATTTGGCAGTAACCTGGCCAACGTGATCCGCCGGTTAAAGCGCATCTGCGCATTCTATGGCTCGCATCCACAGTTTATCTGCTGCTCGGCTACGATCGCCAACCCCGGTGAGTTGGCCAGCCAGTTGACCGGCGAGGAAATGACGCTGGTGGATGACAATGGCGCGGCATCCGGCGCGCGACATGTGATCTTTTACAACCCCCCGGTGGTCAACAAGCAGTTGGGCATCCGTGCGTCGGTGTTGCAGGAGACCTGGAGCAAGGCCGCCATGCTGGTCAAGAACGAAATCTCCACCATCGTGTTTGGCAAGTCCCGGCTGACCGTCGAGGTGCTGACCCGCCACCTCAAGGACATTGTGCGCGATCCCTTGGGGGAGGCAGGGCTGGTGCGCGGTTACCGCGGTGGATACCTGCCCAGCCAACGCCGAGAGATCGAGCGCGGGCTGCGTCAAGGCAACATCTTGGCTGTGGTGTCCACCAACGCGCTGGAATTGGGCATTGACATCGGTCAGTTGGACGCGTGCGTGCTGTGCGGGTATCCGGGCACGATCGCCAGCACCTGGCAGCAGGCGGGGCGTGCCGGGCGCCGCCAGCATACCGCCATGACGCTGATGATCGCTTCATCTGCCGCGCTGGATCAGTACATCATCCAGCATCCGGAATATTTCTTTGGTCAGTCACCGGAGCATGCGCGCATTGCGCCGGACAATCTCTATATCCTGCTGAATCACTTCAAGTGCGCTGCGTACGAGCTGCCCTTTGAGCAGGGCGAGCTGTTTGGCGGGCAGGCATCCACGCCGGAGCTGCTGGCATATCTTTCCGAGCAGCACATTCTGCGGCAGGTCGGCGACCGCTGGCACTGGAGCGCCGAGGAATTTCCGGCGTCGGAGATTTCGTTGCGCTCTATTGGCGAGGAGAATTTCCTGATCGTCGATATCTCGCGGCCCGAGAAGCACCGCGTGATCGGTGAGATGGATCGATATACCGTGCCGATGCTGCTGCACGAGCATGCGATTTATCTGCACGAAGGCCAACAGTTCCAGGTGGAGAAACTAGACTTCCCGGAGAAAAAGGCATATGTGCGCGCGGTGGAGGTTGATTACTACACCGACGCCGACCTGAACACCAGCCTGCGCGTACTCGATGTGTTCAAGCAGGAGCCCATGCAGGGCATATCGCGCGCCTACGGCGAAGTGCTGGTGACTTGGCTGGTCACGATGTTTAAGAAGTTCAAACTCGATACACAGGAGACGCTGGGCTTTGGCCCAGTGGATTTGCCGGAGCTGCAAATGCAGACCGAAGCCTGCTGGTGGGCGCTGGACGAGAAGCTGGCAGAGCGATACCCGAAGGACGACCTGCAAGGCGGCA
Organism: Eubacteriales bacterium; assembly: GCA_031552735.1. GTDB lineage: Bacteria > Bacillota > Clostridia > Christensenellales > Aristaeellaceae > JAVBUY01. The sequence continues at coordinate 4,462 of JAVBMF010000061.1, read as the reverse complement.
TGATGGGCATTGCCAACGCGCTGCGCCAGCTTGCGCCGCTATATCTGATGTGTTCGCCGCGCGACATCGCGGTCAGCTATCATGTGCGCGACCCGTTCACCAAACTGCCGACACTGACCATCTTCGATTCCTGTCCGGGCGGCATTGGCCTGTCGGAAAAGATTTATGAAATGCGCATGCAGCTCTTTGCGCAGGCGCGCGACATGATTGCCGCGTGTCCGTGCGAGGCCGGGTGTCCTTCCTGCGTTGGCCCGGTGGGCGAGGTGGGCGAGCGCGGCAAGGCGACGGCACTCGACATTCTGGGAAGGTTGCTGGAGGCATGAGAGATCTTCGCGCGCGCCTGAATGAGATCTCGGTGGCGCAGGCCAGCGGGCAGACCTCGGCGCGCCGTGCGGAGCCGGTCAGTGACGCCTGCTATGTGCGTGAGATGCGCGTGCCGCTGGGTGAGTTGCCCGGGCTGCTCACGGTGACGCGGGAGCAGCTCATGCGCATTGACAAGGGATTTGACCCCGCCGCCACCGATGTGCGGCGCTTCCTGTTTCTGGACACGGAAACCACTGGACTGGGCATGGGCGCGGGCACGGTCGCTTTTCTGCTGGGGTTGGGCTTTGTTGATGGCGACGACTTTGTGGTGCGCCAGCTGCTCATGCGCGACTATCCGGAGGAGCCGCTGCTGCTGCAACACTACTTTGATCTGTTGCCGCGATTTGATGCGTTTGTGACGTTCAACGGCAAAAGTTTTGACCTGCCGCTGCTGCAAAATAGGCTGATTATGCACCGCATGCGCGACACCGCCGCAAAGCCGCACCTCGACCTGCTGTATCCGACGCGCCGTGTCTGGCGCATGCGCCTAAAGGACTGCACGCTGGGCAATATTGAGCGACAGGTGCTCGGCTGCGGGCGCGAAGATGACTTGCCGGGAAGCCTTGTGCCGGAGCGGTTCTTCCATTACCTCAAAGTGGGCGATTTCTCGCTGCTGGAGGATGTGCTGCGCCATAACCTGCTGGATATTATCACGCTGGGCAAGCTGCTGGTCGCACTGGCGCGGGTATTCGACCAGCCGGAGCAGCAAAGCTTTGCCGAGGACATCTTTAGCGCTGGCCGGTCGCTGGCACGCGATGGGCAGCGCGGTTTGGCGCGACGATGCTTTCAGGTGGCCAGTGTGGGCGCATTGTCCGAGCAGGCGCGTGTGCACCTAGCGCTGGCGCATCGCGGTGACCGACAGTTCGCGGAGGCGACGGCGGTCTATCAGCAGATGATCGCGAGCGGGCAGGGCGGCCTGATGCCTTATATCGAGTTGGCCAAGATCGCCGAGCACCGCGCACGCGATTATGCAGGTGCACTGACATATACCGAGGCCGCCATGGCGCGGCTGACGCTCCGCCAGCGGTTGGGCGGGGAGGTCGATGCGCAGGCGCTGTGCGCGCTGGAACGGCGGCAGCAACGATTGATCAAAAAACTGGCGCGATAGCCGGTAAGCGGAGGGAATAAGCATGGGATTTTTGGCGAACTGGCATGGAAACCAGGCATACAACAAGCACGCGAAGGGCGATATGGACGGCGCGCGAAAGGGCTACGCACAGGCGTATGCCGAGGGCATGGACACGCCCAAGCAGCTATTGGGCTACGCCATCCTGCTGCTGCGCGAGAACGAGAACGAGAAGGCCATCGAGGTGCTCAAACGCTGCGAGAAGGCAAAAAATCTGTTGCCGGATCAGCATGTGCAGCTAAAGGTGCACTATGCGATTGCCGCATGGAAGCTGGGCAATATTGATCGCGCCATCGAGGTGCTGGAGAATGTGTTTGCCAAGAACAAAACCGGATTCACCTATGGCACGCTGGGTTACCTGCTGATTGAAAAGGGCGATCTTTCGCGCGCGCTGGCGCTTAATGAGGAAGCGCTGGCCTACGACGAGGACGACGCGGTGTTTCTGGACAATCTGGCGCAGACCTACTACCGGCTGGCGCACGACAAGCAGAAGGCCAAGTCGTACTTTGAGCGCGCCTATGCGAAAAAACCCACTGCCATCGACACCAATTACTTCCTTGCGCAGTACGACATCGACGATGGCAAGTGGGACGACGCGCTGGAAAAGCTGGAGGTTGCGCTGGATGGAAAATTTTCACCGCTTAATTATGCCACGCGTGAGATGGTGGAGCAGGCCATTGCGGCGGTGCGGGCCAAGAAAGCAGGCGGCGCATGAAGCGCATCCTGCTGATCAATGGGCCTAACCTGAATATGCTGGGCGCACGCGAACCGGGCATATATGGCCGCGCGACGCTGGCCGCCATTGCGCGTCGACTGGCCGATGAGGCGGCCAAGCTGGGCGCCGAGCTGATTTGTTTTAACAGCAATGACGAAGGCGCGCTGATGGACTGCCTGCACGAAAAGCAAGGTCAAGTGGACGGCGTGGTGCTGAACGCTGGCGCTTTCACGCATACCGGCGTCGGGCTGGCCGACGCCATCCTCGCGACCGGACATCGCGTGGTCGAGGTACATATCTCCAACGTGTTTGCCCGCGAGAATTTCCGCCATCATTCGCATTTGTCGCCGGTATGCATCGGCGCGGTGTGCGGGCTGGGCTGGCGGTCTTATCTGGCTGGGCTGCAATTTTTGTGCATGGACGACGCGCTTGAGCAGGAGGAAAAGCCATGAGCTATACGCCTTCGGTAACCCGGTATGACGCAATGACCTATCGCCGCTGTGGCAAAAGCGGCATCAGACTGCCCGCGATTTCGCTGGGGCTGTGGCACAATTTCGGCAGTGTGGATGCCTATGAGAACGCCAAGGACATGATCCACACCGCGTTCGACTTGGGCATCACGCACTTTGATTTGGCCAACAACTATGGCCCGGAACCGGGCAGCGCGGAGATCAACTTTGGCCGCATTCTGCGCGAGGACTTTGCCGGGTATCGTGACGAGATGATCATTTCGACCAAGGCGGGCTATTACATGTGGCCGGGCCCGTATGGCGAATGGGGCAGCCGCAAGAACCTGCTGGCTAGCCTGGATCAGTCGCTGAAGCGCATGGGGCTGGACTATGTGGATATCTTCTATCATCACCGCCCCGATCCGGACACGCCGGTCGAGGAATCCATGGACGCCCTGGCACAGGCGGTGCGGCAGGGCAAGGCGCTGTATGTGGGTCTGTCGAACTATCGCCCGGCGCAGGCCAAGCAAGCCTTCGATGCGCTGGCCGAGCGCGGCGTCAAGTGCCTGATCCACCAGCCGCGCTACTCGATGCTGGATCGCTGGGTGGAGGATGGCTTGCTCGATCTGCTGGAGCAAGAGGGCGTCGGCGCGATCGCCTTTACGCCGCTGGCGCAAGGCATGCTAACCGGGCGGTATCTGCATGGCATCCCCGAGGACTCCCGCGCGGCGCTGCAAAAGTTCCTGAAAACCGAGCGCGTAGAGGCGGAACTGGACAAGGTGCGCGCGCTGCACGCAATTGCCGAGGCACGCGGGCAGACGCTGGCACAGATGGCGCTGGCTTGGGTGCTGCGCGCACCGTCGGTGACCAGCGCGCTGATCGGCGCAAGCCGCCCTGCGCAAATCATTGAGAACGTGAAGGCGCTGGACAAGCTGGCGTTTTCGGCGGATGAGCTGGAAGCGATTGAGCTGGTGTTGAAGGGGTAATGGGCAAAGGTTCTCCGGCTGCGCTCGGGCACAGACGGGCAGTCTTTTTGTTATGCATACACCACGCCCGGTCGCCAACACAGCTAAAAAAGTGCGTTGCCGGACGGCAACTTCTTGTTTGTGCATTCGCCGTGATGCCGTCCGGCATGACGTTTTTACGCCTGCTCCAACAGCAACCGGCTCTTTTCCCGCTCCCCAATCGTAGGGAAATCCGGTTGCACCTCAATCATGTTTTTCCAATATTTCTTGGGCATGAAATTGCGACGCAGTTTGGGGTTCTCGCGCTGCTTGATGCCGATGGCGCGATAGAATGCCTTCCACAAAGCTTGATATTCGGCGTCGTCGCACGCGCGGGCAGGCAGTCGCATATGCGCGCTATCCACCAGCCGCCATTCCTTGGTGTCCCACACGGCGGCGACCAGGCGGTTCTCATCGTGGATGATGAACGGTTGGACGCCGAATCGCTCCACAAAGTGCGGCACCAGCAGCGTCAGCACATCGTTTTCCGGGTGGATGTCGGCGATGTAGACGCCGCCTTCCAGCGCGGAGAAGCGTGCGAATTGCCGCCAGCGGTAGCTTTCCCAAGTGACGGCGCGGGTGATGCGGTTCATGTCGATCACCGCCGGATCGGTCAGGCGCTGATCGATGCGCGGACCGACGGAGAAGCCTAGCTCCACATAGCGGATGGCAATGCGCACCGCGTCCGGATCGATGGAGCGCGCGCACAGGTGCACCAGTTCCAGTGCCTCCGGCCCAATACGGCGGCGAATGCCCTCCTCAACGCGCAGCGCACGCTCTAGGTTGGTCTGAATCTCTTCCGTCA
>JAVBMF010000047.1:0-7261 GCA_031552735.1 Eubacteriales bacterium | reverse complement strand
CCTTGGCGTCGGGGCGCATGTTGACCGCCTCCAGCAGGTCGCCGATCACCTTGCGGCGATCTGCGCGGCGGCGCACGCCGAAGCGTTTGAGCGGATCCTGCAGCGAGCCAAAAATGGTGAACGCCGGATTGAGCGAGGAATACGGATCCTGAAACACGATCTGCATGCGCTGGCGCGCCTCGTCCATTGCCTTGGCGTCCAGCTTGGCCAGGTCGCGGTATTCCCCGTCAAAGTCGTAGAGCACCTGCCCGCCGGTCGCGCGATACAGCTGCAAAATGGTCTTGCCCAGCGTGGTTTTGCCGCAGCCGCTCTCGCCGACCAGTCCCAGCGTTTCGCCGCGATAGATCTCCAGCGAGATGTCGTTGACAGCCTGCACATGGCCCACCACTTTGCGCAGCACACCCTTGCGCACCGGGAAGAAGGTCTTGACATGTTCGAGCTTAACCAACGGTTTTTGATCAGGCATGCGTTTGCACCTCCTTGTGCCGCCAGCAGCGCACCGCGTGCGTATCGGTCAGCCGCTCCAGCGTCGGAAGCTGCTGGCACTGTTCGCAGGCGTAATCGCAGCGCGGCGCAAACTGGCAACCCGGCGGCCTGTCATACGGATCTGGCGTGTTGCCACGGATCGGCTCCAGCTGCTGATGCCTGCCGCGACCCAGCACGGGGATCGACTGCAGCAGCGCGCGGGTATATGGATGCGCCGGATGCCGCAGCACATCCTCGACCGTGCCCTCCTCCACAATGTAGCCCATGTACATCACCGACACATCGTCGGCCAGCTCGGTCACCACGCCCATATCGTGCGTGATGAGCAGGATGGCGGTATCGTATTGCTCCTTTAGGTGGCGCATCAGCTCGAATATCTGCGCCTGCACCGTTACGTCCAGCGCGGTGGTCGGCTCGTCAGCGATGAGCAGCTTGGGGTTGCAGGCCATGGCCATGGCGATCATGGCGCGCTGGCGCATGCCGCCGGAGTATTGATGCGGATATTCATCGACGCGCTGCTCCGGGATGGGCACATCCATGTTGCGCAGCAGCGTGATGGCCTGTTCCCGTGCGGCGGCCTTGCTGATTTTTTGGTGGCTGCGCAGGTTTTCCGCAATCTGGAAGCCGATGGTATACACCGGGTTCAGCGCGGTCATCGGGTCCTGAAAAATCATCGCCAGATCCTGCCCGCGCAGGCGGCGCATCTGGGCGCTTTCCCTGGGCAGCGTGTCGATGCGGATGTCCTGTTCGGGCGTGTGGTAGAGAATCTCTCCGCCCTCGATGCGCGACAATTCGGGCAACAGCCCCATGATCGCCGATGCGGTCACGCTCTTGCCGCAGCCACTCTCGCCCACCACACACAGCGTCTTGCCGCGCCGCGCGGTCAGCGACACATCGCAGATGGCGTTGTTGCGCTGGTCGTTGGTGTAAAAGCTGACGTTTAGGTTCCGCACTGTCACAATCGCCTCGTGGTTCGCCATCTCTCACACCTCCTCAGCCGCTCTGCGTGGGATCGGTCGCATCGCGCAGCCCATCCCCGATGAAGTTGACGCTCAGCACAAACAGCGAGATCACCAGTCCCACCGGCAGCCAAATCCACCAGTAGCTTTGCAACACGTTCAGGTCATTGGCGACGTTCAGGATATTGCCCCAGGTGGGTATCTGCATCGGCACGCCCAGCCCCAGAAAACTGAGCGCGGTTTCCTGCAAAATAAACATCGCGGTGCTCAGCGTAATATTCACGGCGATCGGCCCCACGGCGTTGGGCAGCATGTGCTTGTAGCAAATCATCACATCGCGCACGCCAAATGCGCGCAGCGCCAGCACATACTCTTCCTCGCGCAAGGACAGCATGCGCGCGCGCGCCATGCGATAGATGCTGCCCCAGCCGGTCAGGATGAAGATGATCAGCAGGTTGCTAAGGCTCTGCCCCACCATGGATACCAGCAGCAGCACCAGAATGATCTGCGGGAAGCTCATGAAAATCTCGCTGATGCGCATGACCAGCCAGTCCACCCAGCCGCCCTTGTAGCCGCACCAGGTGCCCAGCGCCACGCCGACCAGCGCCGCGCCCAGCGCCGAGCCCAATCCGACCAGAATCGAAATGCGACCGCCATACAGCACGCGCGCAAAGATGTCGCGCCCCAGCTTGTCTGTGCCAAACAGATGCGCCCAGCTAGGCGATTGCAGCGTGCTTTTCAGGTCGATCTTGCCCGGCTCGTATGGGGAAATGAGCGGCGCGAAGATGCACGCGCCGACGATGATCAGAAAGACGCAAAGCCCCAGCACCGACAGGCGGTTGGACAGCATCTTGCGCAGCGCGCGGCTCTTGATCCAGCGCCGTTTGGGGGCGCTGGCCGAGGCCGCCTCGATGCGATCCATCTTTTGCTGCAAGGAGCGGGCACGTCCGTGCAATGTGGGCATGTGCTCTCCCCCTTTCTATTCCAGCCGCACGCGCGGGTCGATCAGTGCGGTCAGCAGGTCCACCACAAAGCTGGCCATCAACACCATCGTCACCGACAGCAGCGCGATGGACATCACCATCGGGTAGTTCTGGCCGCGCACCGCCGCCACAAACGCCTCGCCAATGCCCGGCCACTGGAAGATCTGCTCGATGACCACCGATCCGCCGATGAGCATCGGCAGGCGGAAACCGATCAGCACCACCACGGGCGTCAGCGCCACGCGGAAGCCGTGCAGCAGGTACACGCGCCACGAGGCCAACCCCTTGCTGCGCGCGGTCTTGATAAACTCCTTGTTCAGCACGTCCATCATGCTGGCACGGGCATAGCGCATCACGCCCGCTGTCATGGAGATGCCCAGCACCAGCGCCGGCATGATCAGGTGGCGAAAGTGCTGCCAATAGGTCGTATATTCCGGCTGTGTGCGGCCGCCCACCGGCAGCCACTTCAGATGAATCGCAAACACAAGAATCATCGCCAGGCCAAAGAAAAACTCCGGAATGGATACGCCGAGCATACCGGCCACCGTCAGCACGGAGTCGGCCTTGCCGCCGCGTCGTACGGCGCTGACAATGCCCAGCACATTGCCCAGGATGGTCGAAATCAATAGCGCCGCAAAGGAAAGCTCCAGCGTGGCGGGCAATTTTGCCATCAGTATTTGTGTAATGGGCACGCCGCTGGTCAGGCTATAGCCCAGGTTGCCCTGCACCACACCGCCCAGCCAGGATATATAGCGTAGAAAAAAAGGCTGATTCAGGCCCAATGCTTCGCGCATTTCCTCCAGCCTCTCGGGCGAAATGTTGGCCAGTTGGTCTGGGCTGACCATGTACGTCACCGCGTCGCCGGGCATCAGTTCCATGCCCAGATAAACCAAAAAGCTGATGATGAGCAGCATGGGAATCAGCGTGAGCAACCGGCGTGTGATATAGGCCAGCACAGGCTTCCCTCCCCCCGATAAACGCAAAAGAAATGTGATGGAAGTAAGAGGGGGGGCGTACCCCCCCTCCCTTACAACAGCGCGGCTGCCTTACGGCATGGGTTAATGCGGGAACTTGTTGACGTAGAACAGGCGGGTGTAACGCACGTTGACCGGCGTGACGATCATGTTGTCCATCTTCTCCAGCGCCAGCACGTCCTCCACCGACTTGGTGTAGGCATAGTCCACCTGGCCCGCGGCGGCGTTCTTGACCAGATTCGGGTCGGATTCGCCGCTGGGATACAGACGCACTTCGTCAATCTTGGCGCGGCCGCGATAGTACTCTTCAAAGGGCACGCACACGGTGTACTCGTTCATCTTCACTTCGGAAATCTTGAACGGGCCGGAGCCGATCGGCGATTGCCAGAACTCGGCCTGCTGGAACGTCGCGGGATCAACATTCGCGAAATACTTCATGGGCATCGGCGCGAATTGGGTGAAGGTCAGCAGCACGTTGGGGTTGAGGGTCGCGAACTTGAAGGTCATCTTGCTGCCGTCGATCGCGATGCCGCTGATGTGCTCCGCCGCGCCGGACGCATAGGCTTCGTAGCCCTCCAGCGCCTTGAAGGTGGTCAGCAGAACCGGGTTGGTCTGCACCTTGGTGGCCAGTTCCACAGTGCCGCGCACATCTTCGGCGGTGATGGGCTCGCCATCGTGCCACTTGATGCCGTCGCGCAGCGTCATGGTCAGGGTCAGGCCATCCTCGCTCAGCGCGTAATCGCTGGCCAGCGCGCCCTCCTTGGGCGACAGGTTCTCATCGGCCAGCAGCAGGCGGTCAAACAGCAGCTTCTGGCTCATGATGAACGCTGGGTTGAAGAACGGCGTCTCGAAGAACTCAGCGGGGCCGCCGTTGGTGCGCAGGATCTTCTTGCCGCTCGCATCCGCCGGGATGTCCCAGTTGACGATGTCCCAGTTGTACAGGTACTGCTCGTTGCCGTACGGCGCGCTGCCGCGGTCGAGCTGCTTGCTCTGCACCACAAACACCGGCTGGTGATACAGCGGGATGTTCACTTCGATCTCGTTCTCATACTTCTCCAGCTCATGATACGCGGCGATTTGCTTATCCACCTCGCTGGTGACATTGGTGGCGGCAACCAGCGCGTCGAGCTTCGGATCGGTGGGGGTATGGCTGTTGGAGGAGAAGCCGCCCTGATAGCGATCATAGTAATCGCCCATCGACAGCGCGGCCACCGCCGCATACGCCATGTCCCACTTGACCGCAGAGGGGCCGTTGACCGGATCAGACGGCGGCACCCACAGCTGCGAGGCCAGATCGCCTTCCAGCTTGCGGAAGGTCATCTGGATGCCAACATCCGCGAAGTACGCCTGCACGGCGGTCATCAGGTCCACGGTCATCTGGTCGCCATAGTAGTACACGACGTCCAGCACGCGGTTCTGATCCCAGCCTGCTTCCTTGAGCAGTTCGCGTGCCTTGTCCGGGTTGTAGGCGTAGTCGTTCAGGCCTTCGGCGCGCCACGCGCCCTCCGGTGCCATGACCGAGGCCACGGTGGCCTTGCCGCTCATCAGCGAATCGATGATGGCCTGCATGTCGATGGCGTACGCCATGGCCTGGCGCACGCGCGGGTCGGACAGCGGGTTGCTATTGGTGGCCTCCGCCAGCCCGGCGATTGGCACCAGCAGCATCAGTACGAGGAACAACGACAGCAATCTTTTCATGATGATAGTCCCCTCCCTCACTGTGTTGGCGGTTGCGAAAACACTTGCCACAACCGCACAAATTTATGTCCCTATTGTCCCATGCATTGCACAATAAGTCAAGGGAATATTTTTTTATTTTCCGGAGTATATTTGGAAAATTGTTTTTTTCTGCTTGCTTTTCGTGTATATGCACCGCTATAATATTGTCACAGGGCAGCATTGCTTGTGGTAGCGGAGGGACAATGAACGATATATTCACGCGCATCCGCGCGCATTACCTGCAATTCACCAAGGCGGAAAAAGCCGTAGCCGATTTCGTGTTGCAAAATCCGCAGCGCGTGGTGTATTACTCCATCGGCGAGCTTTCCGAAGCCTGCGGCGTCGGCGACACCAGCGTGTTTCGGTTCTGCCGGGATTTATCGCTCAAAGGCTATCAGGACTTCAAGCTGCAACTGGCGCAGGCGCTGGCCGCCACTTCGCAGGAAGCCGCCGCCGCGCAGCTGACCGGCGCCGTCGGGTACGAGGACAGCCTGGGCGACGTGCTGCGCAAAGTGCTCTGCAGCAGCGTGGACGCGCTGAACGAGACCTACAACCTGACGCGCGCCGAGGACGTCTCACAGGCGGTCACTTGGATGCGCGCCGCCCAACGCATCTATTGCTTCGGCGTGGGCGGCTCGATGGTGACCGCCCTAGAGGCCAAGAGCCGCCTGATGCGCATCACCCCCAAAGTGCAGGCGGACGCCGATCTGCATCTGCAACTGATGAGCGCCTCGCTGATGTCGCCAAGGGATGTGGCGCTGCTGTTCTCCTATTCCGGCGCGACCAAGGACACACTGGATGTCCTGCAATTGGCCAGGGAAGCGGGCGCCAAGTGCATCGCCATCACGCGCTTTCCGCGCTCGCTACTGGGCAAACGCAGCGATCTGGTGCTCCCCTGCGGCGCGAACGAAGGGCCGTTGCAGGGCGGGTCCATCGCGGTCAGGATGTCGCAGCTGTATTTGCTGGATGTGCTGTATCTGGAGTATTTCCGCCAGACCCTGCCCGATTCCGCGCGCAACAAAGAGCGAACCGCCTCGGCGATCACCGACAAAATCCTGTGACTTACTCTGTATGAAGCGAGGTGCCATACCATGCGTTCTTCCTCACTGTTCGACCGGCTGCGCGGCGGGCTGATCGTTTCCTGTCAGGCGCTGCCCGAGGAACCGCTGCACAGCAGCGCAATCATGGGGCGTATGGCCTATGCCGCCATGCGCGGCGGCGCGGTGGGCATCCGCGCCAATACCGTGGCCGATATCCGGCAGATCCAGCAGGAGGTTTCCCTGCCGATCCTCGGCATCATCAAGCGCGTCACCGAGGGCTGCCCGGTGGTCATCACCCCCACGATGGCGGAGGTGGACGCGCTGGTCGCCTGCGGCGTGGACCTGCTGGCGATGGACGCGACCGACCGACCGCGTCCCGATGGCCGCAGCATCGCGGACCTGTTTGCCGAGGTGCGCGCCAAGTATCCGGAGCAGTGCTTTATGGCCGATATTTCCACGCTGGAGGAAGGGCTGCGCGCTGAGGCGATGGGCTTTGACGCGGTGGGCACGACGCTTTGCGGATACACCGCCGCCACGCAAGGCCGTTCGCTGCCTGATTACGATGTGATTCGCGGTCTGGCCGCGCGCCTGCGCGTGCCACTGATCGCCGAGGGCGGCATCTGGACGCCGGAACAACTGCGCCAAGCGCTGGACGCGGGCGCACACTGCGCGGTGGTGGGCACCGCCATCACGCGCCCGATGGACATCACCCGGCACTTTGTCGCCGCGCTGGAGAAGCACGGAACCGACGCCTGAAATGCGCACAACGCAGGCTGTCTAGAAAGGGTACAAGGCAAGGAGCCGAACCCGCATACGAGGGAGCTTATTGTACGATAAGTGACCGAGATGTGCGGGTGATGGCGACACAGCAAACAACACCGCGCATCGTATGATGCGCGGTGTTGTGTTTGTGCCCTTTGTGGGCAGCCTGAACACCGGTTGCACCGGTGTTCTTTTTTGTTGTACGCTTACTTGATCTCGACGGTGGCGCCCACTTCGGCCAGCTTCGCCTTGATCTTCTCGGCCTCGTCCTTGCTGGCGCCTTCCTTGACGGCCTTGGGCGCAGCCTCGACCAGGTCCTTCGCTTCCTTCAGGCCCAG
>JAVBMF010000024.1:0-98514 GCA_031552735.1 Eubacteriales bacterium | reverse complement strand
CGTCACGCCCATCAGGGCGGCGAGCTCCTTTTGTTTCAGGGCGTTTTCCGCCACAATGGCAGCAATGCGTTTGCGTAAGTCCAATGCACAGGCCTCCTTCGACTCCGAGTATAGCAGAGCCAGGGAATCCTGGCAAGGAAGTGCGTTGATATGTTGACTGAACAATGTTATCATTAACACAGTCAATAATTAGGAGGGACGTGCGATGAATACTGCGGCATTGCGAGCAATGATCATGCGGAAGATTGTTGCGCTATCCCGCGACGAGGTGGAACGCGTGCTCCGGTTTATGGCGGAGCTTCATGCCGATGAGCGCCGTGATCCGCCGCGCCCGGTATCCAAGAGGGAAGACGCGTGATGGCGCAAAAGCGAGAATGCATGGCACGGGGGCTGGTTGCCATCTGCTTGGCGGCAACGATGGCGTTCAGCTACTGGCCGCCCGCGCTGAGCGAGAGCGAGATCATTCGCCAATACGCGTCACCTACCCTAAAGATCACCATCGAACGAACTGCCGAGCGGGGCTGCAACATTTATATTGCCCGCATCTGGGTCGCGGAGCCCAGCCAACAAATCCACAAAGCCGCCGCGACATGGCGAAAAAATCTAGCGTTTCCCGGCGAGCTGGCGGGAGAAGAGGCGGTGCTGCTTATCAACGGCAGCGGTTTTTTGTCGCCGACCTATCCATCCTACGATCCAGAATACGGCAAGCCGGAGGATAACTATTTCACCAGTCTGGGCAGCATCGTCATGACCGGCGGTGTGGTGCTGCGCCAATTGGACGCGCGGGACTTTACTGGGCTGTGCCTCGAGGAGGAGGGCCTGATGCTGCGCCAAGGCGTGCCGACGCGGGAGGTGGCCGCACGGGCGGGGGAGACGTGGGCTTTTCTGGAAAATTCGGTGCTGATCAAAGATCGGAAGCCAGCGCTGCGGGAGCCAAGGACGCCGCATGAGCGATCGGTGCATCGGCAGTTCGCGGCGCGCACCGTAATCGCGTGCACGGATCCACACACATTCATCGTGGTCAGCATCCGCAAAAACAAAGAGGGATATGGCTTTAGCCTGGAGCAGACCGCACTGTTCATGCAGCGGTTCGAGCCGGAGTGGGCGTTCAATCTGGACGGCGGCGGCTCGTCCGCGATGATCTTTCGCGGGCAGACGCTGGCCGGAAATCAACGGCAGGTGTTTGACTGCCTCTATTTCGCGGAGGAATAGTCTGTTGACGGCACCGCGAACACGCACTCGGCCATCTTTAGGCCATCGACCGCGGCGGAGAGGATGCCCCCGGCGTAGCCCGCGCCTTCCCCAGCGGGGAACAGGCCGCGAATGGAGGCTTGGCCATGCTCGTCGCGCGGGATGCGCACCGGCGAGGACGAGCGGGTCTCCGGCCCGGTGAGCAGCGCGTCGTGCGCGGCAAAACCCTGCACCTGACGATCCATGCGCGCAAGGCCCTCGCGCAGCGCGTCCACCACGAAATCAGGCAGGCAGGCGCGCAGATTGCCCAGTGCGACACCGGGCAGATAGGTGGGCTGCACGTCGCCCAGACGCGCGCTGTCGCGCCCGGCGAGCAGGTCGCCGACCAGTTGCGCGGGTGCGCGGTAGTCGCCGCTTGCCGCGCGGAAGGCGGCTTGTTCCCACTGCCGCTGTAGGTGCACCCCAGCCAGCGGGTGTTCGCTGGGGAAATCGGCGGGGGATATGCCGACCAGCACCGCGCTGTTGGCATTGGCGCCGTCGCGCGCGCGGGCGCTCATGCCGTTGGTGCAGACGCCGCCGATTTCGCTGGCGGCGGCCACTACTTGGCCGCCCGGGCACATGCAGAAGGTATACACATCGCGGCCGCTGGGCAAATGCACCGCCAGCTTATATTCCGCCGCACCCAGTGCCGGATGCCCTGCGGACGCGCCATACTGGCTTTGGTCGATGATGCGCTGGGGGTGCTCGATGCGCGCGCCCAAAGAGAAGGGCTTCTGGATCATGACGACGCCCGCCGTGTGCAGCATTTCGTAGGTATCGCGTGCGCTGTGGCCGATGGCCAGCAGCACAGCGTTGGTGTCGAGCTGCTCAGTGCCCGCGTCGGTCGCGACGCTGATGCCGCGCACTGCGCCGTCAGCGATGCGCAGTCCGACCACCTGCGCGCCGAAGCGCACTTCGCCGCCCAGCTGCTCGATGCGCTGGCGCAACCGCACGACGATTTGCGACAAGAGGTCGGTGCCGACATGCGGCTTGGCGGTATAGAGGATATCCTCCGGCGCGCCGTGCGCGACCAATGCGCGCAGTACTTCGGCGCAGCGAGGGTCCTTGATGCCGGTGTTGAGCTTGCCATCGGAAAACGTGCCAGCGCCGCCTTCGCCAAACTGCACGTTGGAGCGAGGGTTGAAGCCCTCGCCGCGCCAGAAGGCATTTACATCGCGCTGCCGGGTGGCGACATCATACCCGCGCTCCAGCACGATGGGCCGCCAGCCTGCCTCGGCCAGCCGCAGCGCGCCGAAAAGGCCCGCAGGGCCGGTACCCACCACCACCGGGCGCAGCGCGGGCGCGGGCGGATACACCGGCGCGAGTACTTCCGGCGCGGCAGGCAGTAGTGTCACGTCTTTGTGCGCGCAATATGCCACCAGACGCGATTCATCGCCCTGTGTGCATACATCCAGCGCCAGCACAAAGCACAGCGCGCGCTTGTCCCGCGCATCAACGCTTTTTTTGCGCAGATTGACACGGACGATGTCTGCCGAAGCAATGCGCAAGCGGCGCGCTGCCAATGCGGTCAGCCCATCGGCGTTCAGCGGCGTATCCAGCGATACCGAAAGATTGTTGATGCGAATCATGCGTGTGCCTCCGCTGCCGCCCGCGCGGCCAGCAGGCCGGTCGCCCAGGCAAAGTGCAGGTTAAACCCGCCGCAATCGCCGTCCACATCCAGCACCTCGCCGGTGGCGTACAGGCCGGGTACGAGCGTGGATTCCAGCGTTGCGGGGTCAAAATCCGCCGTGTCGATGCCGCCGACCGTGACCTGTGCCTGATCATAGCCCTGCGTTCCAGTAATGGAAAACGGCCAATCGCGCACGGCGGCGGCTAGCGCGTTGCGCTGTGCGGGCGAGAGCTTCTTGCCCCAAGTATCCAAAGTGATATCGCAGAATTTGATGAGCGCCTCGCCAATGCGGCGCGGGAATAAACCGGTGAACAGCAGATTGACCGGCTGTTCGGCGAACAACGCGCAGCGCTGGTCGATCATGCGGCGCGCCTCATCGGCGGACAGGTCGGGCAGCAGGCACAGGTGCGCGGTCACCACGCGCTTGTTGTGGATGGCGGCGGCAACATTGCGCGATACCTCCATCGCCGCGATGCCCGACAAACCATAGTCGGCGAACAGGATTTCGCCGACGGCGCGGCGATCGGACTGGCCGTCGATGGTGATGTCCAGCGCGCCGGGCGCGCGCAAGCCCTTGAGCGAGGGCAGCAGTGGTGATGCGCAACGCAACTGCACCAGCCCGGGCGCGCAGCGCGTCAGCGTATGGCCGAGGTTGGTGAGCAGCGCATACCCGCTGCCGTCGCTGCCCAGCTTGGGTGCGGCGCGACCGCCGGTGGCGATGATCACACCGTCGGCGATCAGCGGTTGCGCCTCGCCAATGTCCAGCGAAAAACCCTGCGGCGCGCGCTGGATACTCCGCACCGTGGTGCTGGTGCGCAGGGTTACCCCCGCACGGTCACAGGCCATGCGCAGCACATCCAGTACGGCGGTGGCTTGCCCGCACAGGGGATAGACACGGCCTTGCTCATCGGCGGTGACGACCAGCCCTAGGTCGGCAAAGGCGTCGAGTACCGTCTGTGCGGGCACCGCGCGCAGCACCTCGGCAGCAAGCGTGGTGCCGCCATGGTAGCGCGAGGCCGAGGGGTGCAGGTTGGTCAGGTTGCAGCGACCGTTGCCGGTGGCCAGTATCTTGCGCCCCACGCGGTCGCATTGTTCTATCAGCGTGACCTGCGCGCCCGCGCGGGCGGCGGTCTGCGACGCCATCAGTCCTGACGCGCCACCCCCAATGATCGCGATAGACACCGCCATGCGCATCCCTCCCCGTTTCAGCCTTCATAGCAGCATTGTACCAAAATCGGCGCGAAAAAGACAATCGAATATTATTGAGAATTATTCCTGTTAATTTGCCCGTGGCTATGGACTTTTGGGATTCGCGGGGGTACAATGAGGGCAGTCCAAATGGACGAATGGAAAGGAGAACAAAGAAATGAGCAAGTATGTATGTGTGCTGTGCGGCTATGAATATGACCCAGCGGTGGGTGATCGGGACAATGGCGTCGCCCCCGGCACTGCGTTTGCGGATATCCCCGAGGACTGGACCTGCCCGCTGTGCGGCGCTGGCAAGGATCAGTTCGAGGAGGCGTAAGCGTGCGCCCGACTGAGCTGAAACCCGGCATCTATTGGGTTGGCGCTATCGACTGGGCGCTGCGCAACTTCCACGGCTACACCACCGAGCGCGGCGTCACCTACAACGCTTATCTGATCGTCGATGACAAAATCGCGCTGATTGATACAGTCAAGCGCGAGTTTGCCGATGAGATGTTTGCGCGCATCGCGCATATCGTGCCGCTGGACAAAATCGACTACATCGTCAGCAACCATGTGGAGATGGATCATTCCGGCGCAATCCCCGAGGCGGTGCGGCGCATGCCCAACGCCAAGGTGATCACCAGCGCGCCGCAGGGGTTGAAGGGGCTGACCGCGCACTATGGCGAGCTGCCGTATCAGCCGGTGAAGGCCGGGGACACCCTGTCGCTGGGCAAGCGCACGCTGCGCTTTGTGCCCACGCCGATGGTGCATTGGCCCGACAACATGGTGACGTATTGCCCGGAGGAGGAAATCCTCTTCTCCAACGATGCGTTCGGCCAGCACTACGCGTCGTCCGGCCGGTTTGACGACCAGGAGCCGCTGGCCGCGGTGATGGAGCAGGCGGGCAAGTACTACGCCAACATCGTGATGCCCTTCGACGGGCAGGTGAAGGGCGTGCTGGCTGCCGTCGAGGGGCTGGCGGTTGACATGATCGCGCCCAGCCATGGCATCATCTGGCGCGCCCATGTGGCCGACATCGTCGCCGCCTATCGCCGCTGGTGCGCCAATACCCCGCCGGAAGCGGCGGTGGTGGTGTTCGACAGCATGTGGCACAGCACCGAGCGCATGGCTACCGCCATCGCCGAAGGTTTTTCCGCGCGCGGCATCCAAGTGAAGCTGCGCGACCTGAAGGTCAACCACATCTCCGACATCATGGCCGATCTGCTGGAAGCAAAGTACCTGATCGCCGGTTCGCCGACGCTCAACAACAACATGCTGCCCACCATGGCCGCATTCCTGTCCTACTGCCGCGGCCTGGCGCCCAAGGGACGCAAAGGCTTTGCCTTTGGTTCGTTTGGCTGGAGCGGGCAGAGCATCGGCCAGGTGGAAGAGGCGCTCAAAGGCATGGGGATCGAGATCGTCGGCGAGATGATCCGGCAGCAATATGTGCCCTCGTCGGAGAGTCTGGCGGAGTTGAGCGAGCGGGTGCGGGAGATGGCACTGTAAAGGATACGGGATAAACGAAAGATTCCTCACTTGCGTTTTGTGGCGCAGGTGAGGAATTTTTTGGAGCAAGCGGGATGAAAATACACTGGTTTCTGTGCGTTTTCTCTATGTAAAAAAACTACTCGTCCCGTGCCTCTCCTAGCGCGATTTTTCCATGTTTTTCCTCATAGCTGCGCACGCACCGCTTCATATACTGTTCAATTTCTTTGTTTGCGGAGCGGCCTTCGGATTCGGCAATGTAACGAAATTTTCCGAACAGCTCACGATTTACACGCAAGGTATAACGCAAAATGTTGTCCACCATTGTGCCACCTCTCTGATGTCATATACCTCTATTTTGCATACATGATTGCTGCAATGGCAAAATGGTGGTAATATGGTGAAATGATGGTGGATATATTAGCGAGAGAGGAAATACCAATGCAGTGTGAAGCGATCTATTGTATATATCAGGATGGTTCTTCGTGCGTGCTGGAAAATACGCGCATCAACGCGCTGGGAATGTGTGAGGAATGTATCGTCGTACAGCTGGATGACGGCTTTCTGAAAGAAGAAAAGGTGCGGCAACGGAAAGAAATAAAGGACAGATTGCCGAAATGAAGAAAGTCGCAGCGAATCCATGTCCCCAGTTCCCCTCCCTGCCCGAGAATTTCCCCAAAACGCTTGACGAATCCCCTTTCTGTGCGATAATAGAGGGCGTTGCAAGCGCTTCCTGGCTGCCGCTAAACGCCCGCTCGCGGCGTCGGCACAGCGCCCGGCTTGTTGCCGTATGAAACGATATGGCTCCGCGCCTCGCTTGTGCTTTCTTGCGAGGGGGCATTTCTGGGCAGCCTGTGTTATGCAAACTAGTTATTCGGAGGAACACAAAACACCATGATCAGTACCAGTAACCTTACACTCAGCTACGGCGGCAAGCCGCTGTTTAAGGATGTCAACGTCAAGTTTACCGCCGGAAACTGCTACGGTCTGATCGGTGCGAATGGCACCGGCAAGTCCACGTTTCTGAAAATTCTGGCCGGAGAGCTGGAGCCCAGTCAGGGCGAAGTGAGCATCACACCCGGCGAGCGCATGGCGGTGCTCAAGCAGGATCACTTCCAGTTTGACGACTACGACGTGCTGACCTGTGTGATCATGGGCCACAAGCGGCTGTACGAGATCATGCTGGAGAAAGAGGCGCTGTATGCCAAGCCGGACTTCAGCGACGAGGACGGCATCCGCAGCGCCGAGCTGGAGGGCGAGTTTGCCGACTTAAACGGCTGGGAGGCGGAAGCTGAGGCCGAGCGCATGCTGTCCGGCCTGGGCATCGACCTGTCACTGACGCATGAAAAGATGGCGGCGCTGGACGGCGGCCTAAAGGTAAAGGTGCTGCTGGCGCAGGCGCTGTTCGGCAACCCGGACATCCTACTGATGGACGAACCGACCAACCATCTGGACATCCAGTCGATCCGCTGGCTGGAGAACTTCTTGCTGGATTTCCCGAACACCGTCATCGTGGTCTCGCATGACCGCCACTTCCTGAACAAGGTGTGCACGCACACCGCCGATATTGATTACGGCAAAATCCAAATGTACGTGGGCAACTACGACTTCTGGTACGAATACACGCAGATGGCGGCGCGCCAGCTCAAAGATCAGAACAAAAAAACCGAGCAGAAGATCAAGGAATTGCAGGAATTTATCGCGCGCTTCTCGGCCAACGCCAGCAAGAGCAAACAGGCCACCAGCCGCAAGAAGCTGCTGGACAACCTGACCATGGAGAACTACAATCCGTCCTCGCGCCGATATCCGTTTGTGTCGTTTAAGCCCGACCGCGAGATCGGCAACGACCTGCTGCGCGTCGATGGGCTGACCAAGACCATTGGTGACCGCAAGGTGCTGGACAATGTATCGTTCATGCTCATGCCAGGCGACAAGGTTGCCTTTGTTGGCACCGACGAGCTGGCCAAGACCACACTGTTCCAGATCCTCATGGGGGAGGTAGAGCCCGACGCAGGCACCTTCAAGTGGGGTGTGACCACCAGCCAGTCCTATTTCCCCAAGGATAACGGCAAGTTCTTTGACGGCGTGAATTACAACCTGATTGACTGGCTGCGCCAGTTTTCCGAGGAACAGTATGAGGCCGACATCCGCGGCTGGCTGGGGCGCATGCTGTTCTCCGGCGACGAGGCACTAAAACCTGTCAAGGTGCTGTCCGGCGGCGAGCGCGTGCGCTGCATGCTGGCCAAGATGATGCTGTCCGGCGCCAACGTGCTGGTGATGGACGAACCGACCAACCACCTCGATCTGGAAGCGATCACCGCACTGAATGACGGCATGACCGCCTTCCCCGGCTCTATGCTGTTTGCCACGCACGATCACCAGTGCATGCAGACCGTCGCCAACCGCATCATTGAGATCCTGCCCGGCGGCATCATTGACCGCCGTGAAACCTACGACGAGTATCTGGACAACGAGGATGTGCCCGTGCTACGGGCGAAACTATCGAAAATCTAATAAAAGAAGGTGCTCGCATGGAGCAACCGCGTTATCGTCAGGCGTTTAGCGGCAACATTGAACTGACCGTTGGTCAGGCGATCAAAATCTTTGCGCACTATCCGGCGTCGCTGGGCGCGCTGACGCGCGTCGCGGCGGCTTTTCCGCGTGCCGAGCGGACCCGCGCGAAGCTGTTTAGCGAGGGCGTGGAGGTACCGCCGCTGATGATTTGCAGCACCACCGAGCAGTGCAACCTGACCTGCGCGGGCTGCTACAGTTGCGCGCGCCAACACAGTGCCGCCGATGAGCTGTCCGCACAGCGCGTGACCACGCTGTTTGACGAGGCGTCCGAACTGGGCGTCAGCGTGGTGATGCTGGCCGGCGGCGAACCGCTGCTGGCGGTTGACTGGCTGGATGCGCTGGGCGCGCACCCCGAGCTGCTGGGCGTGCTGTTCACCAACGGCACATTGTTGGGCGACGACACCGTGCGGTGGTTCGGTGCGCATCGGCACATCATTCCGGCGATCAGCATTGAGGGTGATCAGGCGCAGACCGATGCGCGGCGAGGCGACGGCGTGCACGCGCAGGCAATGGCTGGGATGGCGGCGCTGAAGAAAGCGGGCATCCCGTTCGGCGTATCGATCACCGTGACAGCGCACAACATCGATACCGTGCTGACCGACGCGTACATCAAGTCGTATCAGGAAAAAGGCTGTGCGCTGTTCGTGTTTGTCGAGTATGTGCCGGTGGCGGCGGGCAGCGAGCCAATGGTGCTGACGCATGCTGATAAGCGCCGCTTGCAGGACTTTTCCAACGCCGCGATGCGGGCGCATCCCGTGGTGTGCGTGCCTTTCCCCGGCGACGAGGATCAATACGGCGGCTGTTTGGCCGCCGGGCGCGGTTTTGTGCATATCAGCGCCACCGGCCAGGTGGAGCCCTGCCCATTCGCGCCGTTCGCCGACCGCAACCTGACGAATCTGCCCTTGAAAGAGGCGCTAGGCAGCGAGCTGCTGGCCAAAGTGCGCGAAAATCACCGCGCACTCAAAGAGGGAGAGGGCGGCTGCGCGCTATGGCACAACCGCGAATGGCTGGCCACCCTGACGCACCCCGGCACCTGACCCGCAAAGGAGGACGCTGGCATGCAGATGATTGATTTGAGCACCAAGCGTATCGACAGCGAAGGCAAGTGGGATGGGCAGAGCGCTATCTTTGTGCTTTGTACGCCGTCCGAGCTGGTGGGGATGCAGCATCAGTTTCACTTCGATGAAAACACGTTGGTCGAGTGCATGAACTTCGACGAAAACGTCCGCTTCAACAACTTCGCCAGTTATGATTTTATCAGCTTTGTCTACTTCTGGAAGGGCAAAAAGGGCATGGAGCAGGCCGAGCTGAATCTGTACGTGTCGGAGAAGTTTCTGGTGCTGGTGGTGCCCGAAACGGTTCGCTGCGCCGATTTGCGGGCGTCAGTGGACTTTGTGTGTCGCCGCGCGCAGGAAGCGCCCTACGACGATGATCTGCTCAACCGTTTGTACTATTTGGTGTTTGACCGCGTGATCAGCGATTTTTCCAATGCGTTCGAGCGCATGGAGGACGAGCTGAACCGGCTGGAAAAGCGCGTGAACAGCAAGGTGGACAGCCAATCGCTGAGCGAACTGGCTGCCATCAAGGAGGACATGTACCGCGTCCGGCGGCACATCCGCCCGATGCTCTACATCGGCGACCAGATGCTCATCAATGAAAACGGCAACATCCGTGAGAAAAACCTGCGCTTCTTTCAGAATATCGACATGCGCCTGAACAAGCTGCAAGACTTTGTCGCCAACTTGCAGGAATACACCACGCAGGTGCTTAACGCCTACAACAGCAAAGTGGCCATGCAAACCAACGATGTAATCAACAAGCTGACCATCGTGTCGGTGATCGTCGGCCCGCTGACCGTCATCACCGGCATCTACGGCATGAACTTTACGCACATGCCGGAGTTGACCTGGACGCTGGGGTACCCAGTGGCGCTGGGCACTATGGCGATCATTACGCTGGGCATCATCTGGTTTTTGAAGCAAAAGAAGTGGCTGTGAGCCGCGTCACAAAAAACGCGCCCCGCAATCCGCGAGGCGCATTTTGTTCGAAGCGTACTTACATCGGCTGATCCGACACGCTCTTGATGTCCGGCAGCGCCATCAGCATGCCGACAAACGCCGCGCGCTTGAGCGAGGCGGGCAGATGGACAGTCAGCGTCAGGTGCACCTGATCGCCGGACTGGTTGGCGGAAAACTGGAGGATGGACGCGCCCCAGTCGGAGACACTCTCGGTGATGTGGCCGACCGCGTTGGGGTGATTGTCCGCGCGCACATGCACTTCCAGCGTGCGGTATTCGATGCGCGCCTCGACCAGCTTGAAGATATACAGGGTCGCTAACACCATCAGCGTGGTGGCGATGCCGCCGATATAGTAGCCCGCGCCAATGCCTAGCCCAATGCACGCAACAATCCACAGGCACGCGGCGGTGGTCAGCCCGCGCACATCGCGTCCGGCCTTGATGATCGTGCCCGCGCCCAGAAAGCCGATGCCACTGATGACCTGCGCGCTCATGCGCAGCGGATCGCCATCCAAACCATAGCGCGACATTGCCCAGAAGGATGTAATCATCACCAGGCACGCGCCGACGCATACTAGCGAGTGCGTGCGCAGGCCGGCGGGGCGATGGCCGCGCTCACGCTCCAGCCCGATCAGCGCGCCGCACACAAGCGAAATCAGCAAACGCAGCAGATACTGTGCCTCAAGACTTAGGTTCAGCACGAAAAAGCCTCCTCTTTGAAGCGATGCGAAGTATGGGAAAGATTACAATCAGTAGAGCACATTGCAACGCAAAAGTCAAGGTGGTGCGGGCGCATGTGCAAAAAAAGCGGGCAAGAACCCGCCGCAAAAGAAAATAGCGACGCAAAGCGCTTTTTCTGGTATACTCTATAGTGATTGGGCTTTTGACGGGAGATGGGCAGTCGAGTGGACAAAATCTGGAAAGAAAAAAACCTGAATATTCCCAACATGCTGACCGTATTGCGGCTATTTTTGCTGCCGTTTTTTGCGTGGTCATACCTCAGCGGAAATCTCACCAAGGCGCTGACCATCTATGTGATCGCACAGGTGTCTGATCTGCTCGATGGGTTTATCGCGCGCCGTCTCGGGCAGATCACCAGCTTTGGCAAGCTGGTGGATCCGTTGGCCGATAAACTGACGCTGCTGACCGTGCTGTGCTGCTTTGGTCTGCGCGGGCAAGTGCCATGGTGGGTGATCGGCGTGATGATCGCCAAAGAGGGGCTGATGATCCTCGGCAGCCTGTACGCACTGCGCCGCGACGTGGTGGTGCAGGCGCTTTGGCCGGGGAAGGTGGCCACCGTGCTGTTTGCCGCCACGGTGATCAGCTTCCTGCTGCACTGGACACGGCTGGCGTATGTGCTGCTATATCTGGCGGTACCGATGGCGTTGCTGGCATTGGTGATGTACATAATTGACCTACAACAACTGCTGCGCGACGCCGCAAAACAGAAATAGCTTGTGTTTCTTGTTTGTGGTGTGCTATAATACCACTCGCACTACACGGGCGGTCCTCTGCATGCCTGCCAAGCATGGCACGAACGTCTATGAGGAAAGGAGATCGTGACCATGAGCGAAATCATCCGCAACCTGGAGCGCGAGCAACTGCGCAGCGACCTGCCGAAGTTTTCTATCGGCGATACCATTCGCGTATTCGTGAAGGTAGTCGAGGGCAGCCGCGAACGCTTGCAGGCCTTTGAAGGCACCGTGATGGCCAAGCGCAACGGCAGCATCCGCGAGACGTTTACCGTTCGCCGCATGTCCTATGGCATCGGTGTGGAGCGCACCTTCCCGCTGCATTCCCCCCGTGTGGATCGCATCGAAGTGATCCGTAAGGGTAAGGTTCGCCGTGCGAAGCTGTACTATCTGCGCAACCTGTCCGGCAAGGCCGCCAAGATCAAGGAACTGTCTACCCGCTAAGCGAAAACCAAGCAAGACCGTGGCATCTGCCACGGTCTTTTTGTGCGCCGCAGACGCTTATCACGAGCCGGGGGATTGCGAAGGGGCGCAGCCCCTTGGCGATGGATCGTATCGGCCAGCTTTGCTGGCCGGGCGGGGCGTTTTTCGACAGGAAAACAGTCCTGCTACCGCGAGCAAGGCGAGTGCGCGGCAGCGCCGCGCAACCGAACAAACTGCACTTTGCATTTTGTTCGAGCTGTTGCCACGGTCTTTTTGTGCGCCGCAGACGCTAGTACACTACATCTTGCGGTTTGTGCATAATTCTGGTACAATGCGGAGGATATAGTCTGACAATCTGTCGGAATAACGCTTCATCAGCGTCATCAGGAGAATGCATGCAGATCAACTGGTATCCTGGGCATATGGCGCGCGCCAAGCGGCTGCTGAAAGAACAGCTAGGGCGCGTGGATGTGGTGCTGGAGCTGTGCGATGCGCGCCTGCCCCGCGCCAGCCGCAACCCCGACCTAGACGCGCTGTGCGCCGGAAAAAAACGCATTATCGTACTGAACAAGGCGGACCTTGCCGACGAACAGGCCACGCAGGCTTGGGTTCGCGCCTTTCAAAAGCAGGGGCTGGAGGCCGCGCCCTTTGTCGCCTCACGCGGCAAGCCCAAGGAAATGCTTTCGCGCATTGAGCGTGCCGCCAGCGAGGCGGTGGCACGGCAGGCGGCGCGCGGCGTCAAGAAAACCGTGCGCGTGATGGTGGTCGGCGTGCCCAATGTGGGCAAGTCAACGCTGATTAACTGCCTGCGCGGGCAGGCCATTGCCAAGACCGGCGACAAACCCGGCGTGACCCGCGCCAACCAATGGGTGCGCATTACGCCGTATTTGGAGCTGCTGGACACACCCGGCCTGCTGTGGCCGAGGCTCAACGACGAGCAGGCGGCCCGCCATATGGCGTATCTGGGCACCATTCGCGACCAGGTGATCAATCAGGAACAGCTAGCGATTCGCTTGCTGGAAGAGCTGCTGAACGTTCGCGAGCAGGTGGTGATTGAGCGCTTCCACCTCAAGCAGCCGATAGAGCCCGGCGAGGCACTGCTGGATAACGCGTGCCGTGGGCGCGGCTGGCTGCTGCCCGGTGGTCTGTTTGATACCGATCGCGGCAGCGCGGTGGTGCTGGACGAATTTCGCGCGGGCAAGCTGGGACGCATCACGCTGGAGCGCCCCGACGTGCCGCCCGCAAAACCGCCCAAGGAGGACGCCCCCGATGCCTAGCGCGACCGAGAAACTGGCGGCGCTGGCCGCGATGGATCGCGCGCTGTGGGCGGAAGGCGTGTGCTTTGGCGGCATTGACGAGGCCGGGCGGGGGCCATTGTGCGGGCCGGTGGTGGCCGCGTGCGTGGTCATGCCCGAAGGCGTGCTGGTCGAGGGCGTCAACGATTCCAAGAAATTGTCCGAGGCCAAGCGGGAAAAGCTATTTGATGAGATTCGGGCGAAAGCGCTGTTTGTCGGCATCGGGCAGGCCAGCGCGCGGGAGATTGACACGCTGAATATCCTCGGAGCGACCAAGCTGGCGATGCGACGCGCTGCCGAGGGTGCGCCCTGCACACTGTATCTGGTGGATGGCAATCAGCGCGTGGACCTGCCCGGGCCGATGCGCTGCGTGATCGGCGGTGACGGGAAGTGCTTTTCCATCGCGGCGGCGTCGATTATCGCCAAGGTGACGCGCGACCGCCAGCTTATCGCACTGGATCGGCAGTACCCGGGCTATGGTTTCGCGCGGCACAAGGGCTATGGTACCGCCGCGCACGCTGCCGCGCTGCGCGAAAAAGGGCCCACGCCGGAGCACCGCACAACGTTCTTAACCGACAAGATCATGGGGCGCGTATGAACAAGCGTGCGGTCGGGGATCAAGGCGAGGCTATTGCCGCCGCCTATCTGGAGGGCAAGGGCATGACCTGCCTGGC
Source organism: Eubacteriales bacterium (assembly GCA_031552735.1). Taxonomy (GTDB): domain Bacteria; phylum Bacillota; class Clostridia; order Christensenellales; family Aristaeellaceae; genus JAVBUY01. The sequence continues at coordinate 84,526 of JAVBMF010000024.1, read as the reverse complement.
GCGCAACCTGCGTCTGCCCGGCGGCGAAATCGACCTGGTGATGCGCGATGGAAAATACACCGTGTTTGTCGAGGTCAAGCTGCGCGGCACCGGTCGCTACGGGCTGGGGCGCGAGGCTGTGGACGCGCGCAAGCAGCGGCGCATCCAGCAAGTCGCGATGCAATACTTGCAGCAGCAGGGGCTGACAAATACGCCGGTGCGGTTTGACGTGGTCGAGATACAGGCTGGCGATGTGCGCCACCTGACGAACGCTTTTTCCGCGATGTAACCTACTAAGGAAGCGGGGCGAATCATTTGCGTTGGATGAAACGGACAGCCATTGCGCTTTGCGTGCTGTGCACGCTGTTTTCGCAAGCGGTTTTGGCTGAAAACCTGGTGAAAAACGGCGGCTTTGAAGAGGTGCGCAACGGCGTGCCGGTGGACTGGACACCGGCGATGTGGAACACCGGCAAAGGCGTCACCTTCACCGAGGTGTCCGAGGAAGCGTATGCCGGCGAACTGTCGGTGATGGTCTATAACGCCTCGGGCAACGACGCGCGCTATGAGCAGATTGTGCGCGTGAAGCCGCAAACGCTGTATCGCTTTAGCTGCATGGTGCGTGCCGAGGGCTGCGGCGCCGATAAGAAGGGCGCCAATATCTCGGTCAGCGGAATCTATGACACATCCAAGGATGTGCACGATACGCAGGGTGAATGGGAGCAGCTTGAGTTCTATGGCCGCACCGGCAAGAAGCAGAAAGAGCTCACCATCATGGCGCGCGTGGGCGGCTATGGCAACGAGAACGTCGGCCGCGCATGGTTTGACGAGTTTGTAGTCGAGCCGGTCGAAAAGCTGCCCGACGACGCAATTTTGGTTACGCTGGAAACGCCTGCCCCACAGAAGGAGCGCAAGCCGTTGCAACTGGGCGCGCTGGCGATCCCGGGGTTGACGCTGCTCGGTCTGCTGTTCGCGGCGCTGGGCGCGCTGTTTAGCCGTGCGGCGCTGTCCGGGGCGCGTGATCTGACCGAACAGCCGCGCGTGAAGTGGCTGGATATCGTGCCGCTGCTGCTGATCGCGCTGGCGGTGCGCATCGCGGTGGCAATGATTGTGCCCGGCTATCAGGTGGACATGAACTGCTTTGGATTGTGGGCGCAGCGGCTGGCGGACAGCGGCCCGGGCAAGTTCTATGCGGATGGCTACTTCTGCGATTACCCGCCGGGCTACCTGTTTGTGCTGTGGCTCAACGGCGGTCTGATGGCGCTGTTTGGCGCGATCCCGGGCGACGGCGTCGCCAACCTGATCACCAAGCTGCCGCCGGTCATCTTCGACTTGGCGTGCGTCGCGATGCTGTACGCGCTGGCCATCAAGAAACTGGGCAAGCCCGCCGCACTGACGCTGGCCGCCCTGTACGCGTTTAATCCGGCGGTGCTGGTCAACGGCGCGGCATGGGGGCAGGTAGACGCGCTGATGACGCTGGGCATCGTGCTGGCAATCTATTTTGTCATCGAGAACAAATGGCAGTGGGCGCTGCCGATCTACATGCTGTGCGTGCTTATTAAGCCGCAGGCGCTGATGTTTGGCCCACTGGGGCTGGTGGTGTTCATCCAGACGCTGTGCAGCAAGGACAAAGCAGCGATGCGCCGCATCCCCTTCGGCCTGTTGGGCATGCTGATTGTCGCGCTGGTCGTGGTGCTGCCCTTCTGGGGCAAGCAGCCGTTCGACTGGCTGTGGAGGCTGTATGGGCAGACGCTGTCCTCCTATAACTACGCCAGTGTCAACGCGGCCAACCTGTTCTACCTGATGGGCGGCAACTGGGTCGAGGCGACAAATACTGTGCTGGGGCTATCGTGGACGGCGTGGGGAGCCATTGGCATGGCGCTGGTATTTGCCGGGGTGATCTATCTGACGCTGCGCGCAAAGGATCGCGCGCTGCTCTATGAGCTAACCGCATTGTTGCTGTTTGGCCTGTTTATGTTGGGCAGCAAAATGCATGAGCGGTATCTGTTCCCCATCGTGCTGCTGTCGATGATGGCGTTCATCCAGCGGCGCGACTGGCGCACGTTGGCGTTTATCGCCGGGGTGACGCTGACCGCGACGCTCAACATCGGGCTGGTGCTGGCGTTTGAACACTTGATCGCGCCCAACGTATGGCTGGGCAAGACGCTGGCGGTGATCAACCTGTTGGCGTTGGCGCTGGCGACATGGACAGCGGTCGATCATTGCCTGCTCGACCGCGTGCGCGCGTTGCCCGCCGTGCAGCAGGGTCCGGCGCAACCGCCCAGCGCGGGCTGCCGCGCCGCTCGCGACCTTGCCCAAGCACAGGACAGCGGCCTGCACCTGACCTGGCGCGACTGGGTGATCATGGTGGTCATTACGCTGGGCTACTCGGTGCTGGCATTCTGGAACCTGGGCGACACAAAGGCGCCACAAACGGCGTGGGAGCCTGCCTCTATGCGCGAACAGGTCACCTTCGATCTGGGCGAAATGCGTGACTTCCAGTTGTTCTACTACTCCGGTATTTCCGACGACTCGTTCTATATCCAGACCTCGGAGGACAACGAGGCCTGGTCGCTGCCGCAGATTGCCAAGCTGGACGGCGGCGACTGCTTTAGCTGGCAGATCAACAAGCTGCCCCGGCTGGACGCCGAGGGCATCCAGCTGCGAGACGCTGATGATAACGGCATGTTTGAGGGCGATCCGGCGCAGATGCGCGCGCGCTATGTGCGCTTAACGCCCGAAGGCTTGGGCCTGACGCTGATGGAGATTGCCTTCCGTGGCGCGGACGGCGCGAACTATCCGGTGGTGGATGTGTCCTATGGCGAAATTGACGCCGACTTTGAGGCGTTCCTGGCCAAGCAGGGCGTGCTGGGGGCAGCCGACGATGTGAGCGCGCTGATGCCGTTGATTGACGAACAGGGCGTTGTGCCCGAGCGCCCGAGCTACATGAACAGCATGTACTTCGACGAAATCTATCATGGGCGCACCGCGTATGAGCACCTGCACAACATCCACACGTTTGAGTGGACGCACCCGCCGCTGGGCAAGGTGCTGATGATGTTTGCGGTGCAGGTGTTCGGCATGACGCCGTTTGGCTGGCGCTTTGCCGGGATGCTGATCGGCATCCTGATGCTGCCGGCGATGTACCTGCTGGCCAAGCAGCTATGGAAGCGCAGAGATATCGCGGCGTTCGCGATGCTGCTGATGACCTTTGACTGCATGCACTATACACAGACGCGCATCGCGACCATCGACAGCTTCCCGGTGTTCTTCATCATCTTGATGTATCTGTGCATGTTCCGGTACATGCAGAGCAGCTTCTACCACCAAAAGCTATGGAAAACGCTGGTGCCGTTGGCGTTGTCCGGCCTGTTCATGGGGCTGGCCATTGCCAGCAAGTGGATTGGCATCTATGCGGGCGCAGGGTTGGCGCTGCTGTTCTTCTACGCGTTGTATTGCCGCTATCAGGAGTACGCCTACGCCACCCGTGCGGTCGGCGAGGACGCCGATGAACTGCGCGAACGCACCCGCGACTTCCCCAAGTACGCGCTGATCACGCTGGGCTGGTGCGTGCTGTGGTTCATCGTCATTCCCGCGCTGATCTACTACTTCTCCTTCTATTGGGAGCTGAAACCCGACGGCGGGTTGAATTGGCAGCGGTTCTGGACGATGCAGAAATCCATGTACAGCTACCACAGCCAGCTCAAGGCGACGCATCCGTTTGAGTCGAAGTGGTATCAGTGGCCGATCATCGCCAAGCCAATGTGGTACTACAGTACGCCGCGCTTGCCCGGCGGCTTTGTGTCCACCATCCTTAGCTTTGGCAATCCGCTGATCTGGTGGGGCGGACTGGTGGCGCTGTTGTGGGTGATCGGCTGCACGATTGCGCAGGGCATCCGCATGCTGCTGGATCGCGCACAGGGCATTGCCCGCGACATGAGCGAAAACAAGCGCGCGCTGTGGTGCACCGCTGTGCTGCTGATCGTCGGGTTTGCGTCGCAGTATCTGCCTTGGGTACTGGTGCCGCGCTCCACCTACATTTACCATTACTTTGCCAGCGTGCCGTTCATCATCCTGTGCATCGCGCAGTGCGCGCTGTGGCTGGCGGGAGACCACCCCAAAGTGCTGCGTATCGGTTGCGCGGCCTTCACGCTGGTTGCACTGCTGCTGTTCATCGGGTTCTTCCCCTTTGCCAGCGGCATGCCGATGAGCTTGAATTGGGCGGAGATGATGCAGTGGTTCCCCAACTGGATGTATTATTGAGGCCACACATAAGCGCCGATCGCGGTGTCAGCGCCGCGCCGGTCTCGGTGGCGTATTCCCGATACGCCTTTCTCGCCCGGCTTGCGCTTCCTAGCGCTCGGCAGCTTCTGAGCGGCCTCTAGCTGGTTCGGCCGCCTATAAGCGCCGATCGCCATTCCTCCCACAAAAGATAACCGCCGAAAGGAGGCCACCGCATGCTGGCACAGCTTTTTAGCTATGGTTTGTCCGGCATCGAGGGCTTCCCCGTGACGGTGGAAACGTATGTGTCCGATGGGCTGCCAATGTTCGAGTTGGTAGGGCTGCCCGATGCGGCGGTCAAGGAATCACGCGAGCGTGTGCGCGCCGCGCTGATGAACAGCGGTTTTGAGATGCCGGTGGCACGTATCACGGTCAGCCTAGCGCCCGCCGACGTAAAAAAGGAAGGTCCGGCGTTTGACCTGCCGATTGCGCTGGCGATCATGATTGGCTCTGGGCAGCTTGCGCAGCCGACGGACGGCGTTGCCCGCATGCTGCTGGGCGAGCTGGGGCTGGGCGGCGAGATTACGCCGGTGCGCGGCGCGCTGCCCATGGTGATCGCCGCGCGGGCCAACGGCGTGGCCGAGGTGCTGCTGCCGCGCGGCAATGCCGCCGAGGTCGCCTGTGTGGAGGGTATCCGCATCATTCCGGTGGGTACGCTGGCTGAGGCGGTGGGGCACCTATCGGGCGCGATGCCCATTGTTCCGCAGCAACAGGTGCCCTATGCGGCCTACATGGCCGGGCGGCACACCGCGCACGACCTCGCCGCGGTGCGCGGACAAGCCGGTGCCAAGCGCGCGCTGGAGATCGCCGCCGCCGGTGGGCACAACTTGCTGATGATTGGCCCGCCCGGCTCGGGCAAGACCATGCTGGCGCGCTGCCTGCCCGGCATCCTGCCCGATATGAGCTTTGACGAGGCGCTGACCGCTACGCGCATCCACAGCGCCGCTGGATGGATTGCGCCGGGCACGGGGCTTTTGGCCGAACGCCCGTTTCGCGCGCCGCACCACACCGCGTCGGCGGTGGCGCTGGTGGGCGGCGGTACCAAGGCCAAACCGGGCGAAATCAGCCTGGCGCACAGCGGCGTGCTGTTTCTTGACGAGTTGCCCGAATACAATCGCGCCGCGCTGGAGGCCATGCGCCAGCCGCTGGAAGATGGATTTGTCACCATCTCGCGCATCAACGCGTCGGCGCGCTATCCTTCGCGCGTGATGCTGGTCGCGTCCATGAACCCCTGCCCGTGCGGTCATTATGGCTCGCAGGCGCAGACCTGCCGCTGTACCGAGCACGAGATCCGCAAGTATCAGGATCGCATTTCCGGGCCGCTGCTGGATCGCATCGATTTGCAGATGGAGGTCGAGGCGGTGCCGGTGCAGGAGATCGCACAGCATGGGCGCGAGGAGAACTCCGCTGCCGTGCGCGCGCGCGTCAACGCCGCCCGGGCGGTGCAGCAAGCGCGCTATGCGGGCATCGGCATCCACAGCAACGCCGAACTGACCGCCGCGCAATTGGACGAGATGTGTCCGCTGGACGACACGGCGCAGCAGTTGCTGTTCCGCGCGGTGGAGAAATACAAGCTGTCGATGCGCGCCTACAGCCGCGTGCGCAAGGTAGCGCGCACGATTGCCGATCTGGCGGGCGAGCGGTACATTGGCGTGCAGCACATCGCCGAGGCCGTCCAGTATCGCAATCTGGATCAAAAGTATTGGGGCTGAACATATGACCGAACAACAGCGCAGGCTGTGGCTGTGGCTGGCCACCGCCAGTGAATCGCTGACATGGGAACAGCTCGACCAACTGATCGCCTGGCATGGCGGCGTGGAGGGCATCTGGGACGCGGTGGCTGACGGCACCTGTCTGGCGGTCGGCGCGACGCTGGACAGCCTGCGCGCCAACCACAGCGAAAGCCTGTTGGACAAAATTGAGCGGCAGATGCTTGACAGCGGTACGCGCCTGATCACCCGCGAGGACAGCGACTATCCGCCACTGCTCTTTCCGATTGATTGTCCGCCCATTGCGCTGTTTGTGCGCGGTGCGGCGGACTTGGCATACCCCCGGCAGGTGGCGATCATCGGTTCGCGGCGGTGCACGCGCTACGGCATGCAGATGGCCGAGCGCATTGCGCGCGAACTGGCGCAGGCGGGGGTGCAGGTGGTGTCGGGCATGGCGCGCGGCATTGACACCGCCGCCAACATGGGCTGCGTAGCCGCTGGGCGCCCCAGCGTGGCGGTCTTAGGATGCGGCACCGATGTGGTCTACCCGCCGGAAAACGCGCGGGAGATCGGGAAACTACTGGACGCGGGCGGCGCGCTGGTATCGGAGTATCGCCCCGGGACGCCGCCGCTGCAACACCACTTTCCGCAGCGCAACCGCATCATCAGCGGGTTATGCACCGCGCTGCTGGTCGTCGAGGCCGCCGAGCGTTCCGGCGCGATGATCACTGTGCGCTATGCGCTGGAGCAGGGACGCGAAGTGTTCGCCGTGCCCGGTCAGGTGGGCGCGCCGACCAGCCAGATGCCGCTGCAACTGCTGCGCGAGGGCGCGCAGATGGCAACCTGCGGTCAAGATATTTTGGATTGGCTGAAATGGCAGGCGGAGGGCTTCCAAGCCCGCCCACAACCCGGCCAAACCGCGCCGCAATCCGGCCTGACAGACGATGAAGCGCGCATTGCCGCCTGCCTGGCCGATGAGGCAAAATCATTCGAGCAATTGCTGGGCGAAACTGGGTTTTTTCCCGCGGCGCTCAATTCGTACTTGACAATGCTGGAGATTCACGAAATAATAAGGCAGTTGCCCGGGCGCATGTATGAATTGATGCGCTAGCGGGCAAGACCAAGGGCGAACACACCCTTTGTTCAGGAGGAAAACCAGTTGAGCGGTACAAAACTTGTGATTGTAGAATCCCCGGCCAAGGCGCGCACCATCGCGAAGTTCCTTGGCAAGGGCTTTAAGGTCGAAGCCTCGCAGGGGCATGTGCGCGACCTGCCCAAGAGCCAAATGGGCATTGATCTGGAGAATGACTTCGAGCCGAAGTATATCACCATCCGTGGGCGCGGCGATATTTTGGAGAAGATCCGCAAGGAGGCGAAAAACGCTTCCAAGATCTATCTGGCGACTGACCCGGATCGCGAAGGGGAGGCTATTTCGTGGCACCTGGCGCAGATCCTGAAGGTCGATCCCACCGACGCGTGCCGGGTGGAGTTCAACGAAATCACCAGCAAGACCATCAAGAGCGCGATCAAGCAGCCGCGCGCCATCGATATGGAGCTGGTCAACGCGCAGCAGGCGCGCCGTCTGTTGGATCGATTGGTGGGTTATAAGATCAGCCCGCTGCTGTGGATGAAAATCAAAAAAGGGCTGTCTGCCGGTCGCGTGCAGTCGGTGGCGACGCGCATGATCGTGGATCGCGAGGCCGAGATAGACGCCTTCGAGCCCGAGGAATATTGGGACATTGCTGCCACCGGACAGGTCGGCAAGCAAAAATTCGGCGTGCGATTTGTTGGGCTGGACGGCAACAAGACCGAGCTGAATAACGCGCAAGCGACGCAGGAAGCACAGCGACGCATCGAGCAGGCGCACTTTACCGTGCAGGGGCTGAAGCCCGGCGAGCGCAGGAAGAACCCCGCCGCGCCGTTCACCACCTCCAACCTGCAACAGGAGGCCTCGCGCAAGCTAGGCTACACCACCGGCAAGACCATGCAGATCGCCCAGCAGCTCTACGAGGGTGTGGACATCGCGGGCTCGGGCACGCAGGGACTCATTTCCTATATCCGTACTGACAGCGTCCGTATTTCCGACGAGGCGCTGACTGAGGTGCGCGCCGCCATCGTCGAGCGCTATGGCGACGACTATCTGCCCAAGACGCCCAACATCTATAAGGGCCGCAAGGGTGCGCAGGACGCGCACGAGGCGATCCGCCCCACCGATATGGCGTACACGCCGGACAGCATCAAGGCCTCGCTGACCAAGGATCAGTACAATCTGTATAAGCTGGTATACAATCGCTTTTTCGCCAGCCAGATGACCCCGGCGATCTTTGACACGCTGGCGCTGGATATTGGCGGCGACGGCGTCGCGCTGCGCTTCTATGGCGAGAAAAAGCGCTTTCCCGGCTTTACCGCCGTCTACGAAGAGAGCACCGACGAGGAGGAGGAGAAAGCCGAGACCGTGCTGCCCGATGTGAAGGTCGGCGACGCAGTCGAGGTGTCCGCCGTGCAGAGCGCGCAGCACTTTACCCAGCCGCCGCCGCGCTACACCGAGGCTGCGCTGGTGCGCGCCATGGAAGAGAAAGGCATTGGCCGCCCCTCCACCTACGCGCCAACCATTTCGACCATCCTGGCGCGCGGTTATGTCTCGCGCGAGAAGAAGCGGCTCTATCCCACCGAGCTGGGCAACATGGTTACGCAGATGATGATGCAGTATTTCCCGGATATTGTGAACATCGAGTTCACCGCCGGGATGGAAGAGCAGCTCGACGAGGTCGAGGACGGCGAGATGCAGTGGAAGGACGTGCTGCGCAAGTTCTACGGCCCGTTCGAAAAAACCATGGAGCATGCCGAGAAGTCGATCGAGAAAGTCGAGGTCAAGGACGAAGTCAGCGACGTGGTGTGCGACAAGTGCGGCGCGATGATGGTCTACAAGATGGGCCGCTTTGGGCGCTTCTTGGCTTGCCCGCGCTTCCCCGAGTGCCGCAATACCAAGCCGATCATTGTGGAGCTGCCGGTGCCCTGCCCGAAGTGCGGCGCGAAGCTGCTGGAGAAGAACAGCAAAAAGGGACGCAAGTTCTACGGCTGCGAGAAGTATCCGGCCTGCGATTTTGTGTCCTGGGAGATGCCGGTGGCCGACAAGTGCCCGGTCTGCGGCAGCTATATGGTGATGAAGCGCGGACGCAAGGGAGAGACGCTGCACATCTGCGCAAACGAGCAGTGCAAGCACCGTGTGGAGATTGAGGACACTGGCGACGAGGACGCGGGGATCGACGCGTGACAGACGTAACAAAGAGCGCGACCGTGATCGGCGCGGGGCTGGCGGGCTGCGAGGCGGCCTGGCAGTTGGTGAGGCGCGGTGTCGCGGTGACGCTGATCGATATGAAGCCGAGCAAAAAGACACCGGCGCACCACGCCGACGGATTTGCTGAGCTGGTGTGCTCCAATTCCTTGCGCAGCAATGAGCTGACCAACGCAGCCGGGCTGCTCAAGGAGGAGATGCGCCAGCTCGATTCGTTGATCCTGCGCGCGGCGGACGCGGCCACAGTGCCTGCGGGCAGCGCGCTGGCGGTGGACCGCGACCTGTTCTCCGGCGCGGTTACGCGCGCACTGGCGGAGCATCCGCTGGTGACCATCGCGCACGAGGAGATCACGCGTGTGCCGGATGCGCCATGCGTTGTCGCCACCGGCCCGTTGACCGCCGACGCGCTGGCCGCTGATATCGCCGCGCTGCCCGGCATGGGCACGCTGCGCTTTTTTGACGCGGCCGCGCCGATTGTCACCGCCGAGTCGCTGGACATGGACATCGTCTACCGCGCCAGCCGTTACGGCAAGGGCAACGACTACCTGAACTGCCCGATGAACAAGCAGCAGTACGAGGCATTCTGTCACGCGCTGCTGACCGCTGAGACCGCCGACGTGCACGAGTTTGACGGAACACAGGTGTTTGAAGGCTGCATGCCCATCGAGGTCATGGCATCGCGCGGGCCAATGGCCATCGCGTTTGGGCCCCTAAAGCCTGTCGGACTGACCGACCCGCGCACCGGGCGTGGCGCATACGCGGTGGTGCAACTGCGCCAGGATGACGCGGCAGGCACGCTGTATAACCTGGTCGGGTTCCAGACACGGCTGAAATTCGGCGAGCAACGGCGCGTATTCCGCATGATTCCGGGGCTGGAAAATGCGGAGTTTGCCCGCTACGGCGTGATGCACCGCAATACCTTCCTGCATGCGCCCGGCGTGCTGGATAGCACCTATCAGATGATTGCGCGGCCCGGCCTATACTTCGCCGGGCAGATGACCGGCGTGGAGGGCTATGTGGAATCGGCAGCGTCGGGGCTGGTCGCCGGGCTGTCGCTGGCGCGACAACTGACCGGACAACCGCCGGTGGACTTCACCCGCCGCACGGCGATCGGCGCGCTGGCGCACTACATCGCCGCGCCCAACAGCGACTTTCAGCCGATGAACATAAACTTCGGCATCATCGAGGATGCGGGCAAGCGCATCCGAAACAAGCAGGAGCGATACGCATACATCGCCAACCGCGCCATCGACACCATTGAGGCGATCCGTAGCAATCCGCTTATGACGGACTTTGAGCGGCAAAAATGACAAATGGGGCTTAGACGATTGTCTTTTGCGGACAATCGTCTTATACTATCGCCATACGATCGGGGAACAAGGAGGAAGATGCATGGATATGCGAGGCACCACCATCTGCGCCGTGCGCCGCGACGGACAATGCGCCGTGGCGGGCGACGGACAGGTGACGATGGGTGAACATACGATCTTTAAGGCGCATGCGCATAAGGTGCGGCGCATCTTTGGCGGGCAGGTTGTGGTCGGCTTTGCCGGATCGGTGGCCGACGCGTTTTCGCTGTGCGAGCGCTTCGAGGAGAAGCTGACCCAGTACGCGGGCAATCTGCAACGCGCCGCTGTGGAGTTGGCGCAGGACTGGCGCAGTGACAAGGCGATGCGCAAGCTGGACGCGATGCTCATCGTCGCCAACAAAGAGGAACTGCTCATCGTGTCGGGCACCGGCGAAGTGATTAGCCCCGACGACGGCGTGGCGGCAGTCGGTTCCGGCGGCAACTACGCGATGGCTGCCGCGCGCGCCATGCGCGAAAATACCAACCTGTCGGCGAAGGAGATTGCCGAGCGCGCGCTGCACATCGCTGCCGACATCTGCGTGTACACCAACCACAACGTAATCGTCGAGGAGGTCTGACGAGATGGCACAGCTGACGCCCAAGGAGATTGTCCGCGAGCTCGACCGCTATATTGTCGGGCAAAATGACGCCAAGCGCGCGGTCGCCGTCGCGTTGCGCAACCGCTATCGCCGCGCGCAACTGCCCGAGGTGGTGCGCGATGAGATCACACCCAAGAATATCCTGATGATGGGGCCGACCGGCGTAGGCAAGACCGAGATCGCCCGCCGCTTGGCCAAGCTGGTCGAAGCACCGTTTGTGAAGGTCGAGGCCACCAAATTTACCGAGGTCGGCTACGTGGGCCGCGATGTGGACTCCATCGTGCGCGATCTGGTCGAGGCGTCGATCCGCATGGTCAAGGAAGAAGCTGCCGACAAGGTGAAAGCCCGCGCGCAGGTGCTGGCCGAGGATCGGCTGGTGTCGCTGCTGCTGCACCCGAAAAAGAAAGCCAGCAACCCGATCGACATCTTTCTGGGCAACAAGCCCAAGGAGCCGGAGATGTCCGATGAGGAGAAGCAACAGATCGCGACCAAGCGCGACGCGCTGCGCCAGCAGTTGATGAAGGGCGAGCTGGAGCAGGTCGAGATCGAGATCGAAGTGGAGGAAGCACCGCAGAACGTCGAGATCAACGGCGCAGCGGTCAATATCGGCGACATGATGGGCGGCATGATGCCCAAACGCACCAAGATGCGCCGCGTGAAGGTGGCCGAGGCGCGCCGCCTATTAACCAGTGAAGAGGAAGCCAAGCTCATCGACATGGACGCGGTGACCGAGGAGGCCATCCGCCGTGCCGAGCAGGACGGCATCGTGTTCATCGACGAGATCGACAAAATCGCCGGGCGCTCCACAGGCGGCCACGGCCCGGATGTGTCCCGCGAGGGCGTGCAGCGCGACATCCTGCCCATCGTGGAGGGCAGCACGGTCAACACCAAGTATGGGCCGGTCAAGACCGACTTCATGCTGTTCATCGCCGCGGGCGCATTCCATGTGGCCAAGGTAACCGACCTGATTCCAGAATTGCAGGGCCGCTTCCCGGTGCGCGTGACACTGGCCTCGCTGACGCGCGAGGACTTCCGCCGCATCCTGACCCAGCCGGAAAACGCATTGACCCGCCAGTATGAGGCGTTGCTCGGTGTGGACCATGTGAAGCTGGTATTCGAGGCCGAGGCACTGGACGCGCTGGCCACCGCCGCCTTTGCTGCCAACGAAACGCAGGAGGACATCGGCGCGCGGCGGCTGAACACGGTGTTTGAGCGGCTGCTGGAGGATATCTCATTCAACGCGGCTGGGGACATGCCGGAGATCGAGGTGCGCATCACCGGCGATTATGTGAAAGAGCATCTGGGCGACGCGCAGACGCAGGATTTGACGCGATACATTCTCTGATGCGCTGGTGTCTATGGGCTCCGCCTTGCGGCGGAGCTCTTCTTTTTTGTGGGGTTTTCTGGTATAGTATCCCTATTGTATACAGCAGGTGAAAGGCGGTGCGCCGATGCGAGGCAAGCGGTTGTTGGGCGCGGTTGCGGCATTTGGGCTGCCGATAGTGTGCCTGCTGGCGGTCTATGTGGGAACGCGTTTGGCGCCGCTGGGCGACCGGACACTGCTGTTTTATGATATGCGGCAGCAATATACCGCCTTTTTCGCGTGGGGAAAGCACGCACTGCTGGGCGGGGAAGGGCTGCTGTTTTCACTGCAAAAGGGGTTGGGCGGCGAGATGGTGGGCCTGATCGCCTACTACCTGATGAGCCCGGTCAATTTCGTCTTTTTGCTGATGCCTGATCGGCTGCTGCCCGAAGCGGTGGCCATCGTAACGCTGATCAAGGCCGGGCTGTGCGGATTGAGCATGCATGCGCTGCTGCGGCGCGAGCAGTCCAGCGCGCCAGAATGGCTGGCGCTCGGCGCGTCGGTGTGCTACGCGCTGATGGCCTATGCCGTGGTCTATCAGCAGAACCTGATGTGGATGGATGGCTTAATCTGGTTGCCGATGATCGCGCTGGGGCTCCATCGCTTGGCGCGCGGCGGTGCGCCGTGGGTGTACCTGATCAGCCTGACCGCCGCCATTGTCACGAACTACTACATCGGTGCGATGCTGTGCCTGTTCAGTGTGCTTTTTTTTGTCACGCGGATGCTGGGCGGCAGGGAGCATGGCGGTTGGCGTGTGGCGGCGCGCTTTGCAGGGGCATCGCTGCTGGCCGGGGCGCTGTGCGCGTGGTTGCTGCTGCCGCTGATGCAGTCGCTGGCCGGGGGCAAGGCCAGCTTTGGCGGCTGGTCGCTGGCGGGCAACTGGACGTTCACGCCGCCACAGTTTGTTGCCCGGCTCTTTGGCGGCACGTTTGCGGTGGAGGATTATCAGAACCACGGATTGCCCAACCTATGCGCGGGCATGCTGGCGCTGGGCGGCGTGGGCTGCTTCTTTGCGAGCTGCAGCATCGGCTGGCGCGAGAAAATCGCGTCGGCGGCGCTGCTGCTGGTTCTCTATGCCTGCATGGCCTATGGCCCGCTCAATCTGCTGTGGCATGGGCTGAACGCACCGGTCTGGTATCCGTTTCGGCAGAGCTTTGTGTGGTCGTTTGTGCTGCTGTGGCTGGCGGTGCGCGGACTCACTGCCGTGGTTGCCGAGGGACGTGCGCGGACGCTGGGCTGGGGGCTGGGCGCAGTGATCGCGCTGGGGCTGTGGGCGGCATGGAGCGCGGCGGAGACGCTGCCCTGGCGCGCGCTGGCGGTCAACGTTGCCTTTTGCCTGGCGCTGCTGGCGGGGACGGGGTGGGCGATCAAGCGGCCGTCACGCCTGCTCAGCCTCGCGCTGGTCGCGCTGGTATGCGCGGAGATGGTGGTCGGCGCGTGGCAGTGCCTGCGTCTGCTGCAATATGAGCCGAGGGTGGTGTATGCGGCGCACGAGGCGGACATGCGCGCGGTGCGGCAGGCGTTGGGCGACGATTTGAAAGGCGCGCGACTGGAGCGGCAGACGCCGTACGGGTTTAACGATGGCATGCTGTTTAACTATTTGGGACGGACGCATTTCAGCAGCAGCGAGAAACAATCCACGCGCCTGTTTTTGCATGAAGCGGGATATCAGGATTCCGGTATGTGGGCAGGTCACGGTCTGAGCGGTACAGCGACGATGGATCAATTGCTCGGCATCCGGTTTGTGCTGGCCAATGAGGGACATGTTCCCATGCCGTTCTACATGTCGCGGGCAAAGGTGGGCACCATAGAGATTATGGAAAGCGATGCCGCCCTGCCGATTGGGTTTGTGGCGAACGCCGCTGTGTTGGGGCAGGACTGGCAAGCGGTGGATCCGCTGGTACGGCAAAACGACCTGTGGGCAGCGATCACCGGGCACCCGGCGCCGATTCTGTCCCCGGTATCGCTGGGTGCGGCGGCGCTGGAGAACCTGTCTTTGACAACGCTGCCCGGTGCGGTCGATCCGCTGTATGTAAAAACCGATGCCAGCCAACCGGCGAGTATCACCTACACGCTGATCGCGCCCAGCGCCGATATGCTGTATCTGTATTGTCAGAAGGCGGATGGCCTGTGCTACATGGCGGAGTTGTGGGTCAATGGACGCCGTGCCGACGAGTTGCTGCAATGGTGGGGCTATGGCACGCTGCCGCTGGGCAGCTTTGCACCGGGCGAGCAGGTGACGGTGCGAATTGTGCCGCTGGATCAGCATCTTTCGGTGGGCACACCGATATGCTATGCGGAGGACGCGGTGTTGCTCAAACAGCTTGCCGCCGAAGTGATGGCGCAGCCCGCGCGCTGGACGCGGCTGGGCGGCACGCGCATCGAGGGTACGGTCAGCGTGCACAAGCCGGATCAGGCACTGCTGCTCACCATCCCATGGGTGAAAGGATGGCGCGCGTGGGTGGACGGTGAACCGGCGGAGGTGGAGCGCGCGTTTGGCGCGCTGATGGCGGTGCGGCTGACCGAAGGCGAGCACAGCATCCGTATGCACTTTGCGCCGCCGGGCATGTGGATCGGCGCGGCGATATCATTGGCGGCGCTGGTCATTGCACTTGGCTGGGCGTGGGCGCGCGGCCGAAAAAAACGCTGATGCGCAAACCCACCTTTTGCGCATACTACCTCCCGCAAGGGAGGTTTTTCTTTTGATCGAACTGGTTGGCATCCGCAAAGTCTATCCGCTGGGTGGGGAGGAGATCGCGGCGCTGGACGGTGTGTCATTCCATATCCGCGCGGGCGAGTTTGTGGCGATCATTGGGCCGTCGGGCAGCGGCAAGAGTACACTAATGCACATCATGGGTTGTCTGGACAAGCCCACAGAAGGCAGCTATAAGCTGGACGACAGTCTGGTCAGCGCGATGCGCGCGGAGGAGCTGGCGTACATCCGCAGCCGCAAGATCGGTTTCATTTTTCAAGGCTTTCAGTTGTTGCCGCGCCTGTCGGCGGTGGACAACGTGGCGTTGCCGCTGGCACTGCGCGGCATCGACCGGCATGCGCGCCGCATGGCCGCGACCGAGGCGCTGGAGCGCGTGGGGCTGGGCGCTCGGCTGGAGCATCGCCCCACACAGCTCTCCGGCGGGCAGCAGCAGCGCGTGGCCATTGCCCGGGCGCTGATTGGGCAGCCGCCGGTCATCCTGGCCGACGAGCCGACCGGAAACCTCGACACCCAGTCCGGGGCAGAGGTACTGCGCATCCTGCACGGGCTGCACGAGCAGGGCACCACCGTCGTGCTCATCACGCATGATCCGTCGGTCGCGCAGCAGGCCACGCGCCGCATCGCCGTGCGCGATGGCCGCATCGTGCGGGACACGGTGGTGTAGCATGTTAGCACTCTCCGTCGAAGAGTGCTAAAAAATGCTTGACATGCTTCCTGTAGCGTCTTAAAATAGGGAAGGATTACGATCCAATCACCGCGCACAAAAGGAGTAATGCACATGAGCAAAACACAAACCGGGCAGGTGTCTATCCATGCGGAAAATATCATGCCCATCATCAAAAAATGGCTCTATTCGGATAAGGATATCTTCATCCGAGAGCTGGTCAGCAACGGTTGCGACGCGATCACAAAATACAAGATGGCGGCGGGTAATCCGGACGACCCCTTCGCTGTGCGCGTGGTGGTTGACGCCGAGCAGCGCACGCTGCAATTCATTGACAACGGCATTGGCATGACCGCCGACGAGGTGGGTACCTACATCAATCAGGTGGCGTTTTCCGGCGCGGAATCCTTCCTGGAGAAGTACAAGGATGCTGCCGGGGACGCATCGGGAATCATCGGTCACTTTGGCCTAGGCTTCTATTCCGCGTTCATGGTGGCCGATCAGGTGACCATCGACACGCGAAGCTTTGCGCCCGACGCCCAGCCGGTGCGCTGGGTCAGCGCCGATGGCATGACCTACGAAATGCAGGCGGGCGACTTGTCGGCGCGCGGCACCCGCATCACGCTGCATTTGGCAGACGACGAGGCAGAGTTTGCGTCGGCGTCCCGCGTGCGCGAGGTGCTGGATCGCTACTGCGCGTTCATGGCCGTACCGATTTACTTGGAGGAGGTCGGCAAGACCGAGGAGACCCCCAAGCCGATTAACGACACGGAACCGCTGTGGCTGCAAAAGCCTGCCGACTGCACCGACGAGCAGTACAAGGCGTTCTATCATCAGGTGTTCCACCAGTATGATGATCCGCTGTTCTGGGTGCACCTGAACGTCGATTATCCGTTCCGACTGCAAGGGATTCTGTATTTCCCCAAGCTCAAGCAGGATTTTGGCGGCATGGAGGGCGAGATTAAGCTGTTCAGTGGGCAGGTATTCGTTGCCGACAACATCAAGGAAGTCATCCCAGAGTTTTTGATGCTGCTAAAGGGCGTGATCGATTGTCCCGATCTGCCGCTAAACGTGAGCCGCAGCTTCCTGCAAAATGACGGGTACGTGCGCAAGCTGTCGGCGCATATCACCAAGAAGGTGGCCGACAAGCTGACCGGCATGTTCACCAGCGAGCGCGAGGCGTATGCTTCCTATTGGCATGACATCAGCCCATTCATCAAGTTTGGCTGCATGCGCGATGAAAAGTTCTACGAGCGCATGAAGGACGCGCTGCTGTTTGAGCAGGTGTCGGGCGGTCTGGTGACGCTGGCTGAGTATCTGGAGACCAACAAGGACAAGGCCGAAAACGTCGTCTACTACACCAGCGACGCCAACCGTCAGGCTGCGACCATCGCGCTGTATCAGGCGCGCGGCATTGGCGTGGTCAAGCTGGACACGCCTATCGACGTGAACTTTATCTCTTTCTTGGAGTACAGCGGCAAAGAGCAGAAAGTGAGCTTCCGCCGCGTCGATGCGGACGTGAGCAGCCTAACCGATGATGACGCGGCCGAAGGTGCGCTGGATGTGGCCAAGCTGGAGGCGCTGTTCCGCGAGGCGGCGGGCAAGCCGGAAATGAAGGTAGAGGCCAAGCCGCTAGGGGAAGAGGGCATGGCCGCGATGCTGGTGGAGGGCGAGCAGAGTCGCCGGTTTAAGGACATGAGCCGCATGTATGGCGATATGGCGTTTGCCATGCCGGACGATTACACGCTGGTGCTCAACCGGCAGAGCCCGACACTGCTATCGCTGGCGGCGCGCGAGTCGGGAGAGGAAACGAGCCTGATCGCCCGCCAGATCTATGACCTAGCCAAGCTGACCAATGGGCCGCTGTCGCCCGAAGAGATGACCGCGTTTCTGGCGAGGAGCCAGAAATTGGTTGGCCTGATCACAAAGTGAGTCAAAAAAACCACCAGCACGCTGGTGGTTTTGCTTTCCCGCGTTATACCGCAGGCGGGTCTTGCTGCGCAGGCGGATCAGCAGGCTTTTCGGTGGGTTTCTCGGTGGGTTTCTCTGTTGGCTTCTCTGTTGGTTTCTCGGTTGGCTGTTCGGTGGGTTTTGCGGTAGGCTCGGCGGTGGGTACCGGCGTCGCGGGTTTGGGCGTGGCGCCGCACGGCGAGTGATCCAGCCCGTCGCAAGCCCAGTGACCAGACAAGCGGCAAGACGCGGCGACGTGGTTCTTGCCGTCACAAAGGAAGTGACCCGACGATTTGCACGGGGCTTTGTCGTGCTTCTTGCCATCCTGCACACAGTGCTGGTTGTTGCCGCAGGCAGGGATGCTGTGCTTGCCGGAGCACATGTACTTGCCGCACAGCGCGTGCAACGTGTGGTCGCCGCCGTTGCCCTTCAGGTGATAGATGTTGCCGCAGGGCTCCAGCTTATCCGGTGTGGGCGCGCTCTTGCGGCGCTCGCCCGTGCAGACGCCAGCCTGATGCGTCTTGCCATCGCAGGTGAAGTGACCGACGATGCCGCAGGGCGCGTTCTTGTGCTCAGTACCAAAGTGATTGTCCTCGCAGGCGAAGCGCCCGCAGACCTTATACCGGCCATGCTTGCCCGGAGTGCCCGGACGGTGACCGCACCACATCTTCTCAAATTGCGGATCGGTGAAGGACTGCGAAGAATCTTCCTCCTCCTCATAGCCGCCGCTTTCGGCGCTAAGCGTGCGCGAAATGGTCTGCACCATCGCGCCGGAGGCATCCGGATAACTGTAGATAAACAGCGTGCTGGGCGGCAGCGCAACGGTTTGGCCGGATACCTGCGGCATCGCCTCCCATTGACCGTCCGCACCCTTTTGAATGACCTGCACATATTCGTCGTCTTGCAGGCTGAGCAGGATCATCGCGCCCTGTTCCTCGCAGGAAGGCACGACATACTGCGAAGCGCTGTCGGTCCAGATCGACGCGGCCAGCGCATAGACCTCGTTGCCGTTGGCTTTATCGGCTGCTTGCTGCGCGGCGTCCGGGTCCGGGTCGGCGGCGGCTTGCTTCTCTGTAATCAGTTTGGCGGACAGCAACACCATGGCGGCGTTTTGCTGCTCCTCTGTCAAGGACGCAAAGGCCGAAGAACTGTTCTTGGACAACTTGGCCAGCATGGTGTCCACCGTCAGGTAAGCTTCGGGCGCGGCGCCTGCAAGGGGAATGGCGGACAGCAGCAGCGCCGTCGCGAGCAGGCAGGGTAGCAAGCGTTTCTCCAGTTTCCACATGGTGACAGTCTCCTTTCGGGGTTGAAGGGGAGGTGAAATGGCGTACGCTCTACAGTGATAACGCAAATAAGACGGTCATTCTTCCCATTTGGTTTTCCAATGCTTTGGCAGCCAATCGTTGGATTATTGTGAAACAAATCTCAATTACACAATATATTGTATCTGAAACCGTTACAGATACCATATATTGCGCAATTGCGCGTTCAAAAAATATGGCAAAAATATGACAAGAAAGATAAAGGGGAAAAGCTGGAATGGACGAGAATTTTTAAGAACAAATGTTCACATTTTGCGCCGGTCGTGGTATAATGCGCGCAGCGGAGAACAACGCGAGGAGGTGCGGTCATGCGCATACGAGAAGCAGCACCGGCAGACGAACAGCAGGTCTATGCGCTGCTGTGCGCGTTGCAACGCACTGAATTGCCGCGCGAGGCGTTTTCCCGCGTGTACGCGGGCAATCTGGCGCGGCCGCTGGTGCGATACCTGGTCGCCGAGGACGACGGCGCTGTGCGCGGATTCATCAGCGTGCACATGGACGAGCAGCTGCACCACGCGACGTTGGTCGGCGAGGTGCAGGAACTGATCGTCGATCAGGCATATCGCGGCAAGCGGCTGGGGCACGCGTTGCTGGAGGCCGCGCATCAGGCCGCGCGCGACGCAGGGTGCAGCCACATGGAGCTCAACAGCAGCTTTGGCCGCACCGAGGCGCACGCGTTCTATGAGCGGCACGGCTGGAAGAAACAATCCTATAACTTCACCAACAAGCAGCTGTGGGAGGGACACACGTTATGAGCGACCGGCGCTTTGTGCTCAAGTCTCCCTTTAAGCCGCAGGGCGACCAACCGCAAGCCATCGACGCGCTGTCCAAAGGCATTGAGGAAGGCGACAGCGGGCAGGTGCTGCTGGGCGTCACCGGTTCGGGAAAGACCTACACCATGGCCAGCGTCATTGAGCGCACACAGCGCCCCACGCTGGTGATCGCGCACAACAAAACGCTGGCGGCGCAGTTGCACGCCGAGCTGCGCGAGTTCTTCCCCGATAACGCGGTGGAGTATTTTGTCAGTTATTACGACTATTATCAGCCCGAGGCGTACATTGCCTCGTCGGACACCTATATCGAGAAGGACTCGTCCATCAACGACGAGATTGAGCGCATGCGCCACAGCGCCACCGCGTCGCTGCTGGAGCGGCGGGACACCATTGTGGTCGCGTCGGTGTCGTGCATCTTCGCGCTGGGCGATCCGCGCGAGTATGGCGACCAAGTGATTTCGATCCGGCCAGGCATGCGGCTGGATCGCGACGAGCTGTTGATGCGATTGGTCAACATCCAGTTTGAGCGCAACGACATCGAGTTTAAGCGCGGCAGCTTCCGCGTGCGCGGCGACGTGGTGGAGATCATCCCCGCGCACAGCGATGAGGTGCTCATTCGCGTGGAGTTCTTCGGCGACGAGATCGAGCGCATTTCCCATGCCGAGGTGGTGACCGGCAAGGCGCTGGCGGTGCTGGAGCACGAGATGATCTTTCCGGCGACGCACTACGCCAACAGCCGCGAAAGCATCGAGGCGGCGATTGACCAGATCGAGGCCGACCGCGACGCGCGCGTGAGGGAGCTGAAAACCAACGACCGCCTGCTGGAGGCGCAGCGCCTGACCCAGCGCACCAATTACGACATCGAGATGCTGCGCGAGATCGGCTACTGCAGCGGCATTGAGAATTACTCGCGCTACTTTGATGGGCGCAAGCCGGGCGACGCGCCGTACACACTGCTCAGCTACTTCCCGGATGACTATGTGGTGATCATCGACGAGTCGCACGTCACCATCCCGCAGATCCGCGCGATGTTTAATGGCGACAAGGCGCGCAAGACGCAGCTGGTGGAATACGGCTTCCGCCTGCCGTCAGCGCTGGACAACCGGCCGCTAACCTTTGACGAATTTGAGCAGCGCGTGCACCAGTTGGTGTATGTCAGCGCGACGCCCGGCCCCTACGAGCTGGCGCACGCCCAGCAGGTGGTCGAGCAGATCATTCGTCCGACCGGGCTGATCGACCCGGAGATCACGCTGCGCCCGGCGACGCATCAGGTGGACGACCTGCTCGGTGAGATCCGCGCCACCACCGAAAAGGGATTTCGCGTACTGGTGACCACGCTGACCAAGAAAATGGCCGAGAGCTTAACCGATTATTTGAAGGAGATGGAGGTGCGCGTTAAGTACCTGCATTCCGATATCCAGACCTTTGAGCGCACCGAGATATTGCGTGAGCTGCGCTTGGGCGAGTTTGACGTGCTGGTGGGCATCAACCTGCTGCGCGAGGGATTGGATTTGCCCGAGGTGGCGCTGGTCGCGATCCTGGACGCCGATAAAGAGGGCTTCCTGCGCAGCGAGGTATCACTGGTGCAGACCATTGGTCGCGCGGCGCGCAATGTGGAGGGCCGCGTGATCATGTACGCCGACAAAGTGACGGACAGCATGATGCGCGCCATCGGCGAGACCAATCGCCGCCGCGCGATTCAGATGGCCTACAATGAGGCGCACGGTATCACGCCGACCTCGGTGCAAAAGGCGGTGCGCGATCTCCTGACCATCAGCCGCGTGCCCGATGCCGACGGCAAGAAGCCGGAGGACGGCCTGACCGCCGAGGAGCGGCAGATGCTGATGGATCGCATCGAGGATCAGATGCTGCAAGCGGCGGCCAATCTGGACTTTGAAACCGCCGCGAAACTGCGCGATCGGCTCTATGGCCTGCGCGGCGACGCGCCGATGGAACCGGTGCCCACGCAGATCAAGCACCGCGCGCGGCTGAAAAAACCGAAATTCTAGGGCGTGTTTCAAAACGCCGAAAAGTGCAATTTGCGCGTCTTTTCCGCCATTTCGGCGTCGCTTTCCGGTTAGCGTAGCGCCACTATGCCGCGCTCCAGCTCCTTGAACTGGCGAAAAATTTGCAGAACTTGCACGATCTACGTTTTGATACACACCCTAATTCACACCAAGGAGACATTGCATCGTGAAGGAAAGAATCTACATCAAAGGTGCGCGCGAGCACAACCTGAAGAATATCGATCTGGAAATTCCGCGCGACAAGCTGGTGGTCTTTACCGGCCTGTCGGGCAGCGGCAAGTCATCGCTGGCGTTCGATACGCTGTATGCCGAGGGCCAGCGCCGCTATGTGGAGTCACTGTCCTCCTATGCGCGCCAGTTCCTCGGGCAGATGGACAAGCCCGATGTGGACTATATCGACGGCCTGTCGCCAGCGATCTCCATCGATCAAAAGTCCACCAGCCACAACCCGCGCTCTACCGTGGGCACGGTGACCGAGGTGTACGACTACCTGCGTCTGCTGTACGCGCGCATTGGCGTGCCGCACTGCCCGGTGTGCGGCAAGGTGATCCAGCAACAGACCGTTGATCAAATGCTTGACCAGGTCGCCGCGCTGCCCGATGGCACGCGCATGCTGGTGCTGGCACCGGTGATCCGCGAGCGCAAGGGCGAGTACCACAAGCTGTTCGAGGACCTGCGCAAGCAGGGCTTTGTGCGCGCGCGCGTCGATGGTGCGAACTATGAGCTGGACGAAGTGCCCGCGCTGGACAAACAGAAAAAACACACCATCGAGGTGGTGGTCGATCGCATCATCGCGCGGCCTGACATGCAAAAACGCCTGACCGACTCGCTGGAAACCGCGCTGAAGCTGTCGGCGGGACTGGCGATCGTCGATGCGGGAGATCAGGGCGAGATGGTGTTCTCGCAGAACTACGCGTGCCCGGACTGCGGCGTGAGCATTGAGGAATTGACGCCGCGCATGTTCTCGTTCAACAGTCCGTTCGGCGCGTGTCCGGCGTGCAGTGGCAT
Source organism: Eubacteriales bacterium (assembly GCA_031552735.1). GTDB lineage: Bacteria > Bacillota > Clostridia > Christensenellales > Aristaeellaceae > JAVBUY01. The sequence goes on along the minus strand of JAVBMF010000024.1, from coordinate 61,498 downwards.
GGGCGTGCTCAAGAAGATTGACCCGATGCTGATCATCCCAGACTGGAACAAGTCGCTGAACGAGGACCCGATTCAGGTGGTGGGCTGGCGCACCGCCGACCCGACCAGCATGGCCAATATGTACTTTGGCGCGCTGGCCAAGCACTACGGCTTCTCGATGGATATGCCGCTGAACAAGCTACCCGAGCAGGCGATCAAAGTGCTGCTCTATGGCACCGACGGCGAGCGCATTCGCATCGACTACGCGCGCCAGCATGGTACCGGCACCTTCATGTCGCCGTTCGAGGGCATTATCCCGGCCACCGAGCGCCGCTATCGCGAAACCACCAGCGACATGATGAAGGATCAGTATGAGGAGTACATGTCCGAGAGCGCGTGCGAGGCGTGTCGCGGCCAGCGCCTCAAGCCTGAGTCGCTGTGCGTCACGGTGGGCGGACGCTCCATCGCGGCGGTATCGAATCTGGCGGTGCTGGAGGCCAAGGCATTCTTCGAGGGGCTGACGTTCACCGAGAAGGAGCACCTGATCGCGCACCAAATCCTCAAAGAAATCGGTGAGCGGCTGGGCTTTCTGGCCGATGTCGGCCTAGACTACCTGACACTGGCGCGCTCCGCGGGGTCGCTGTCCGGCGGCGAGGCACAGCGCATTCGGCTGGCCACACAGATCGGCAGCTCATTGGTGGGCGTGCTGTATATTTTGGACGAGCCGTCCATTGGCTTGCACCAGCGCGATAACGAGCGGCTGCTGCGCACGCTCAAGCACCTGCGCGATCTGGGCAACACGCTGGTGGTGGTCGAGCACGACGAGGACACCATGTACGCCGCCGACCAAATCGTGGACATCGGCCCGGGCGCGGGCGTGCACGGCGGGTACCTGGTTGCGCAGGGCACAGTCGAGGAGATCATGGCCAACCCGGCCTCCATCACCGGCCAGTATTTGAGCGGCGCGAAGGCCATCCCCGTGCCCAAGAAGCGCAAGAAAGCCGCCGGGTGGCTGAAAATCATCGGCGCGCGCGAGAACAACCTGAAGAACGTGACCGCCGAGATTCCGCTGGGCGTGCTGTGCGTGGTGACCGGCGTGTCGGGCAGCGGCAAGTCGTCGCTGATCAACGAGATCGTCTACAAGACGCTGGCGCGCGATCTAAACCGCGCGAAGATCCGTCCCGGGCAGTACGACGCCATCGAGGGCGTGGCACAGCTCGACAAGGTGATCAATATCGACCAGTCGCCGATCGGCCGCACGCCGCGCTCCAATCCGGCGACCTATACCGGCCTGTTCGACCTGATCCGCAAGGTCTACGCGCAGACGCCCGACGCCAAAGAGCGCGGCTACAAAGAGAACCGCTTCTCCTTCAACGTCAAGGGTGGGCGCTGCGAGGCGTGCAGCGGCGACGGCATCATCAAGATCGAGATGCACTTCCTGCCGGATATCTATGTGCCCTGCGAGGTATGCAAGGGCAAGCGCTACAACCGCGAGACGCTGGAGGTGCGCTACAAGGGCAAGACCATCTTCGACGTGCTGGACATGACGGTCGAGGACGCGCTGGCTTTCTTTGAAAACCACCCGAAGATCGTCAAGAAAATCCAGACGCTGTTTGATGTCGGTCTGGGGTACATCAAGCTGGGGCAGCCGTCCACCACGCTGTCCGGCGGCGAGGCGCAGCGCATCAAGTTGGCCACCGAGCTTTCCCGCACGGCGACCGGGCGCACCCTGTATGTGCTGGACGAGCCGACCACCGGCTTGCACATGGCGGACTGCGACCGGCTGGTGCAGGTGCTCCAGCGACTGGTGGCCACCGGCAATTCGGTGCTGATTATTGAGCATAATCTGGACGTGATCAAGACCGCCGACTGGCTGATCGACCTAGGGCCGGAGGGCGGCGATCGCGGCGGCGAGATTGTGGCGGTGGGCACGCCGGAGGAGCTGGTCAAGAGCGAGGCCAGCTACACCGCGCACTTCTTAAAGCCGGTGCTGGAGAAAAAGTAGCCGAGAACGAAAAACCACCGCCGGGGCGGTGGTTTTTGCTTGCTCATGGCGCAGGGGCAGGAGGCGGAGGCACCGGCTCCTCGGGAGCGGGCATACTCGGATCTGGTGTGGATGGACTGAACACGGGCGGCGCGATGGTGGGCGCGGCAGTCGGCATGGGGGTGACTGCCTGGGGCGTCGGCGCTTGAGGCGCACCCGCCAGCCTCGCCACCGCCTCGACAAACGTCGGCCAATCATCGTCCTCGGTCAAGTCGGGATCCATGCAGTAGAACTTGCTCACACCCGGTGCGGTGCGGATCGAGCCGCCAGGCGAACGGGTCGCCTCGATCAGCGCAGTCGGCAGGCGGGCGTCGGTCAGCGCGCACGCACGCAGCGCGGCGTTGCTGCTGTAGGCCTGAATGCTGCCCATGGGTCCATACTGGCCCGCTTGCGTATAGGTAATCTGATAGAAAAACAGCACACTGGCTTTGTCGGGATCACTGGTGAAGTGGAGCCCCGGGATCGCGTCGTGCAGCGCGGCCATGTATTGCCGGACATACCCATCGTCGCCTTCCTGCGTGACCATCAGCGCCAGCCCCGGTTCCGGCGCGGCGGGCGTGAACGCGAGTATGCCGTCCTCTTGCGGCGCGGCATCGCACAGGCTGGTAAAGTCCGCGAGCTGCCAATACTCGTGTTCGCGGCTGTATTGATACGCCGCTTCGGTAAAGAAATCGCCAATGGCTGGGTTCTGGCTGGACAGGGCACGGCAGGCCACCGCGAAACCACCCCAGACCTTTTCATAGTCCAAGATTTCCGCGTAGATCGGTAAAACTTGGCGCGCCATATCGCCCATGCCCGCGACTTCAGCCGCCAGCGCATCCGCATCCAGCGGCTTGTCCACGGCATAGGCCACCTGATACGCGCGGTAAGCGGCTTCCTCGACCTCCGACTGGTCGATGGTGTGCAGCCGCATCTGTAGCGATGTCCAAAACGACAGGTGGCACAAGGCATCTGTGGTGGTGGCGACAAATGCGGAGGGCAGCAGCCCTTCCTGCGCATACCGCCGCATCACGGCCAGAAAAGCCTCCGCCGCGTCGCGTCCATTGTCTTTCATGTACGCGCATACAAAGCCCAATTGCTCGCTGAACGCGCCTTCGTCCAGCGCGATCAGCGCGTCGGCCACGGGCTCGTAGCGGTACGACAGCTCCTCGTCCTCGGAAAAATCGATGCCTTGCGCCTGCACAAACGCGATCAGCTCGGCGCGGGCGTTGTCCGCGCGATCATAGCTGGCGCGGTATTGGGCATCCTCATACAGCGTGGTGCCCTTTGGCAATGTGTCTATGTGAGCGGTCAGCACAGCGGAAAACGCGTTCTCGACGGCTTCCTCGTCAAACCCTGCGGACAGGGCAACCTGCATGGAGAGGTCAACGCTCGGATAATACCAGTCGTTATCCCGCCCATAATAGGGGAGCAGCTTTTCGAAATACGCGTGCAAATCCAGACTGTCCGCCGTCAGCGCCGCGATGAAGGCGTCCATGATATCCGGGTCGCCTTGGCAGAAGCTTTCGGCGGTCGCGATGCGCGGATCGGGCGCTTCGGCGGTTGCCGGGCAGCCCATCAAGACGCAGCAGGCCAGTAAAAGCGCCAACATCTTCCTCGGCATGGCGGGACCTTCTTTCGCATATTTTGGGTGCGCGAAAAACAGCGGGAACGGCGCGCGCTATAAGCAGTATAGAGGGTGCGTACAAGCATTGTCAAGACGAGCCAATGCTAAAGGATGTTGTTGAGCGTGGGCACTTCGCGCGCGGCTAGATTGCCCACATCGGTGCGCACCTCGGCGATCTTGACCAGCACGACGCCCGCTTCCTGACTGCGCGCGGCGGCGGCCACCGCAGCGAGCGCAGCCTCGATGGCCTCGGTTTGCTGATGGGCGATATAGAGTTCCAGCACAGGCATTTTGCCCTGCCACGCGAGCAATGCGTTGTCGGCCTGCATGGCGGTGCGCTCCCATTGCTTTTCGGCCACCGACTCGGCAATGCCGTCCAGCGCGCTGACCGTGCTGCGCACGACATTCTCGGTATACAGCCACGAAAAACTGCCCAGTGCCACCACGCACAGCACCAGAAATACGACCAGGCATTGCTTGAACCACATGTTACCACCTCACATGTTCCGGGCGGAGTGCGGGCACGACATGCAGACGCCCGCGCTTGCCCGCGCCCTGCGCATAGAGTCGGCCCTGCGTATCCAGCGAACAGAGAAAGACCTCGTGCTCGCCGCGAAAACCAAGCTGCGACAGATGTTTGCGCAGCCATTCCTCGCTCAGTCCGCCCTTGACCAGATTGTCATGCTGGATGTGCCCGTCGAGAATCAGTGTCAGCGGAATGCCCTCGTAGCCGGTCTCCAGCTGCAAATCGGCGGGACAAACCGGGCGCTGCGACGCGTTGGGAAATACGCTTAGGCTGCCGTTGGTCTCCAGCACCGCTGTGCCGACATCCGCGGGGTTGAGCACGCCGGAGCCACGCACCGCTTCCATCAGGTCGTTGAGGTCGTAGCAAAGCCGTTCCAGCTCGGCTACCTGCACGCGGCCGTTCTGGATGAGAATGCTGGGCTTGCCGCAGATCCAGCCGCGGAACTTTTGCGAGCGCAGGCTGATCAGCGCGATGAGGCTGTGCAAAAGCAATAGTGCCAGCATGGGCAGCACGCCTTCCAGCAGCGATGCGCCGGGATCGCTCATGGGCGCGCCCGCTAGGTCGGCGATGAGCAGTGTAATCACAAACTCGAAGGGCTGCAACTGCGCCATCTGACGTTTGCCCATGCAGCGAACGACCGCAACAGCCACAACGAACAGCACCACGGTTCGGATGAATGTCGGAAACATCGCGGGGGCCTCCTTATGCTATGCGTGGCGATGATGTATAGGATACCCATTAGGCGGGGTTTCAATCAACCGGGCAAAGAAAAAACCTCCTGTTACGCATGCACGGATTCCTTACAAACCATGGAAGGAACCGTATGTGCGCAAGGAGGTGAATGCGGTGAGCGCCGCTCAGTCACGATAGTTCATCAAAGCGTCGTGTATTGCCGCATCAGCGCATCCAACGCGGTCAGATACGCGCGGTGCGCCGGTACCGCCCACAGCGTCGTCAGCGCCTGCGCCGCCGCGTCGGTAAAAGCCGAGGATAGCCCCTGCACGCCCGAGGCGCACAGCGGGCAGACAGGTTTGGCGCGCGGGTCCATGCACAGTGTCAGTGCACCGTTTTTCACACGCGGCGCCAGCGGAAACAGGCGGCAAGCCATCGGGCGCCGCGCTCTGGGACAGCGCCCCGCGCATAGCAGCAGGGGCACGGGCACGCCGTCCACCATCCAGCGCGTGGGCACGATGCGCGCCCAGTCCGCGTCGGCATACAGCGCCGCTTCTCCGGGAAAAAGATACATGCCGCTGTCGCCTTCCTCGCTGGGTTGGCAACAGACCGCGCCGCACAGCGCGCCGCAGTCCTGCCGCAACGGGGTGAGTGTATCGAGCAGCGCACGGGCGTTCTCCAGCGCGGTGCGCACGTCGTCTTGCATCGGGTGACCTCCTTAGGCTCTGTATGCTTGCATTATACCATGGGCAGCAGGTATAATGGGAGAAACTGTAGGGTCGGAGGGTCTAGCCAATGAAGAAAGTGCGCTGCGCGCGCGAGGTGCAAGAGGGGCAGGGAGTCGGCGGCGAGCTGTGGCAATCTCCGCTGGACGCGTGTGCCGACACGCTGCTCGATACCTATGCCGAGCAGGTGCAGATGATCTACATCGACCCGCCGTTTTTCACCGGCCAACAGTTCCAGATGAATATGCGTATCGGTGACGTGGGCTGGAAGCGGAGCACACCGGCGCTGGCGCTGGAGGCTTATGACGACGCGTGGCCGGACGAGCAGACCTATCTGGCGATGATGCGCCGTATGCTGTCGGTGGCGCATGGGCTGCTGCGCCCCGACGGCACGATCTTCGTACATCTGGACATGCGCATGCATGCCGCGCTCAAGCAACTATTGGACGAGATATTTGGCGCGAAAAACTGTGTCAACGAGATCATCTGGGCATACCAGTCGGGCGGACGCTCGCTCAAACACTTCTCGCGTAAGCATGATACCATTCTCTTCTACCGCAAACAGGCGGGGTATTTCTTTGACATCACGACGGTGCCGGTGTCGCGCGCTGAGAACCGAAACAACCATATGCGCCGCGCGGTGGACGCCGAGGGACGCAGCTATCGCACCATCACCGCCAATGGCAAAACCTACACGTATTATGACGACGAACCGGTGTATCCCAGTGACGTATGGACCGACATCTCGCACCTGCAACAGAAAGACCCTGAGCGCACCGGCTATGACACGCAAAAGCCGCTCAAGCTGCTGGAGCGCATCCTGCTGTGCAGCACACGCCCGGGGGATCTGGTGGCCGATCTGTGCTTTGGCTCGGGCACGACACTGGTCGCCGCCGCCAAGCAGGACCGCCGGTTTCTGGGCGTCGATCAGGGACGCATGGCGCACGCGGTGGCGCGCAAGCGGCTGCTGGAGTGCAAGGCCACGCGCCATGTGCCGGTGGGCCAGGGAAACCAGACAATGCACGTGCAGACCGACCGAATGGACGGCATCGGCTTTATTGAAGTGACGCTGACAGGCTGCGAGCTGGACTGGAAGACCTGCGGCATCGCGCCGCTGGATGTGGCTGGGCTGGACGCGGTGGATCAGTGGTCGCTGGGTTTTTTGCGCGGTGATGACTTTGTGCCCATGGCGCACGCGGCGCGCAGCCGCGCCCATCCGCAGCTTCAGCGCACGCTGGAGGTGCCGATGGTGTCCGGCGCGCTGTGCGTGTCGGTACTTGATGTGCTTGGCAACCAAGCGTTCTTTGCATGGGAGGACACACATGGCTAACGGCTACATTGTATATTTGCTGCGCATGATTGCCGAGCAGAAGGTCATTGCGTCGCTGTATTGCGACCCGAATGACCCGGATAACTACCAGGGCGCGTTTATCGAGCAGGTCAACGCGCGCCATGCGCTGGTGGCGGCGGTGACGCCCTGGGGCAAGCTGGACGGCTGGTGGGTGCGCCGAACACAGGATATTTTGCAGGTGATGTGCGGGGAGGAGCAGGAGCTGCGCCTCAGTTTCCTGATGAAATACCATCATCAGGAGCACGAGCCGCTGCTGGCGGATTCGGCTGCGGAGGACACCGACTGGATGCGTGCCGCGCTAGCGCATGCCATCGACAAAAAAATGCTGGTCAGCCTGTTTACCGCCACCGAAACCTTCACCTGTGAGCCGCTGTCGGTGGACGACCTGCGCGTCACCGTGCGCGTGCTGGACCTGTTTGGTCAGCCCGAGGGTGAGGACGAGGTGTTCCCGCTGCGCGATATCGAGGCGCTGTCCATCGGCACGGAAGAAGAGCACATGTATGATATCCTGCGCGAAGCGTTTCCGCAGCAAGACTTACATTAAAGTAGGAGCACGCATGAAAATTACGGTATTGACGCTGTTTCCCGAAATGTTTGCGCCGGTGATGGACGCAAGCATCATTGGGCGCGCGCAACAGAGCGGGCGGATTGCCATCGAAGCGGTGGACATCCGCCCGTTTTCTGACCGCAAGCACAAGAACACCGACGATGCGCCCTTTGGCGGCGGCGCGGGCATGGTGATGCTGGCGCAGCCCATCCTGGCCGCGATGCGCAGCGTGTGCGGGCAGGATTTTTCGGGCAGGCGCATTTACCTGTCGCCGCGCGGCGCGACGCTGACGCAGCAAAAGGCAGAGGAGCTGGCCAAGGAAGACCATCTGGTGCTGCTGTGCGGACATTACGAAGGCGTTGACCAGCGCGCCATCGACCTGTGCGTTGACGAGGAGCTGTCCATCGGCGACTATGTGCTGACCGGCGGCGAATTGCCCGCGATGGTGCTGATCGACTGCGTGGCGCGGCTGATCCCCGGCGTGCTGGGCAACGAGGGGTCGGCGGATAGCGAGAGCTTTACTTCCGGTCTGCTGGAATATCCGCAGTACACCCGCCCGCGCGAGATCGAAGGGCTGGAAGTACCCGAGGTGCTGCTGAACGGCAACCATGCCGACATTGAGGCGTGGCGCTTTGAGAAAAGCTATACGCTGACCCGCGCGCGCCGCCCCGATTTGATTGCGCGCATGGAATGGACAAAAGCACAGCAAAAAATCATCGGCAAACTGCCGGTGTCGGATAATGAAAAATAATGCATTATTTCCTGCAAACAGCGCTTGATATTTTGCGCTGTGGGCGGTATGATAGTAGGCAAAAAATTGTGTGTGCTGGATTGGACGATGCGAAAGGATGGATGCGGTATGCTGCAAAAAACGGTGCGTGAGGGATTGACTTTTGACGACGTGCTGTTGGTGCCCCGTCGCAGCGAGGTGCTGCCCAAGGATGTGAACCTGGCTGTGCAGTTGACCCGTGCGGTGAGGCTACAAGTCCCGCTGCTGTCCGCCGCGATGGATACCGTCACCGATTCGCGCATGGCCATCGCCATGGCGCGCGAAGGCGGACTGGGCATTATCCACAAGAATATGTCCATTGAGGAGCAGGCCGGAAACGTGGACAAGGTGAAGCGCAGTGAGCACGGCGTCATCACCGATCCGTTTTTTCTGTCGCCCGACCATTTGATTTCCGACGCGCTGGAGTTGATGGCGCGCTATCGCATCTCCGGCGTGCCCATCACGCAGGGAGGCAAGCTGGTGGGCATCCTGACCAACCGCGATCTGCGCTTTGAAACCGATGAAACGCGCAAGATCAGCGAGGTGATGACCAGCGAACGGCTGATCACCGCGCCGGTGGGCACCGGGCTGGATGAAGCCAAGGCCATCCTCGCCAAGTACCGTATTGAGAAGCTGCCGCTGGTGGATAAGGACTTTAACCTGCGCGGCCTTATTACCATCAAGGATATCGAGAAGGCCACCAAGTACCCCAACAGCGCCAAGGACGCGGGTGGACGCCTGCTGTGCGGCGCGGCGGTCGGCGTATCGAAGGACGTGATGGAGCGCGTGGATGCGCTGCTCAAGGCCAAGGCAGACGTCATCGCCATCGACACCGCGCACGGCCACTCGGTGGGCGTGCTCAAGCAGATTGAAAAGATCAAGGCGGCGTATCCGAACGCGCAGATCATCGCGGGCAACGTGGCCACCGCGTCGGGCACGCGCGCACTCATCGAGCACGGCGCGGACTGCGTGAAGGTCGGCATTGGCCCCGGTTCGATCTGCACTACGCGCGTGGTCGCGGGGATCGGTGTGCCGCAGATCACCGCCATCGCCGATTGCGCCGAGGAGGCCGACAAGCACGGCCGCACCATCATTGCCGATGGCGGAGTCAAGTACTCCGGCGACATCCCCAAGGCCATTGCCGCCGGTGCGACCGCGGTGATGCTGGGCAGCCTGCTGGCCGGTACCGAGGAGGCGCCGGGCGAGCTGGAGCTGTACCAGGGCCGCCAGTTCAAGGTGTATCGCGGCATGGGCTCGTTGGGCGCGATGGCGGCGGGCAGCAAGGACCGCTACTTCCAGGACGACGCGAAGAAACTGGTGCCCGAGGGCGTCGAGGGGCGCGTGGCCTACAAGGGTGCGCTCAGTGAGACGGTGTATCAGTTGGTGGGCGGCCTGCGCGCGGGCATGGGCTATTGCGGCACGCCGGACATCGAGGCGCTGCGCCACGATGGGGAGTTTATGCGCATTACCTCTGCAGGACTGATCGAGAGCCATCCGCACGATATCCATATCACCAAGGAGTCGCCCAATTACATGAGATAATCTTCAGGCTGGCAAGAAACACCCTCTCACTTTGCCGGCACGGCACCCACCTTGCCGGCGGATTACCCCATACGCCTCCGTCGGATGGGCTTGCGACCTTCTCGCGATAGGACGCTTCTTGCCAGCCTGAACTTGTGCGCACTTCGCAGGCCGCCCATTTCGGGCGGCTTTTGCTATGCCTTGGAATTTTTTTGCCAATTGCATGCAAATATGGTATGCTACTGTCCTACGAACAGGCTTATTTGCGCATCATCATGATTGCGAGGGGACAGGTACATGCGAGTACTGTGCTGGGATTGTTACGCTGGCGCCAGCGAGGATGCCATGTTGGCCGCGCTGCTGGATGCTGGTGCCGACGAGCGCGCGCTGCGCACCGCGCTATACAGGCTGGAGGGCATGCCGCCCTTCCGGTTGGAAGTGCAGCGCGGCGTGCGTGAAGGCTCCTCCGGCACGCGGATCCAGCTGTATGCCATGCACGCCACCGACGCGCAGCCGATGCGCAGTGATCCGCGCAGCCAGCGCGGGCCGTTCAGTTTTGAGCATGACCATGAGGTGATGCTGCAAGCTGTGCGCGACGCGGAACGGGCGGCGCTGGGCGACGTGGAATATATGCCGACGCTGGGGCAGCTGCATGAGCACCCCGGGCTGGAGGCTGACGACGTGGACGAGCAGATTGAAGAAGCGCCACAGCCGACGTGGAGCATCCGGCAGACGCTGCGCATGGCGGAGAACGCGGCACTCACCGACGGCGCGCAGCGCATGGTGCGCGACACGCTGATGCTGCTGGAGCGGGCCTGCGCGGAAGCGGAAGGCGTACCCGCGCGTGAAGTGCGCGAGCGCCAATGGTTGACGCTCGGTGATGTGCTGCACATTGTCGGCACGGCAGTGTGTCTGGAGTTGCTGCATGCCGTGCACATTGTTTGCGGGCCGATTCGCACCAGCGGGCTGGCCGCGCCCGCGCGCGTGCTGATGACCGATGCATTGTGCATCGAGGACAGCGCCGCCACGCAAGTGGGCGCCATTGGGGCGGCCATTCTGACGGCCAGTAGCACCGAGCACGCGACACTGCCCATGCTGCGTGGCCAACAGGCCGGGTATGGCGTGGATGGCGATCAGCACACCGTGCGCGTATGGGTGGGCGAACAGGTGCATGCAGCCGAGCCGGTGGTCACCCCGGCGGACACGGCTGGCCTGTGTCTGGTGGAAACCACCTGCCCATCGCTGGGCAAGGCAGCGTGGGCAGCGCTGGCAGCGCAGTTGCTTGCCGAGGGCGCGGAGGATGTCTGGCGCGTGGAGGCAATCGACGCGCGCGACAACCGGGCGGAGGTCATCACCGCGCAGTGCCTGCCCGCGAAGGCTGGCGGACTGGCAAAGCTGCTTGCCGCGCACGCAGGCCCTGGCGGCGTGCGTGTGCGCCGCGTACAGCGCGCGTGAGCAAGCACTGTTTGGCACATGCTACAGACATACCGCGATAACCGCCTGCCCAAAGCGAGAGGGGGAAAACGATGCGTGACCTGATGCTGATCATCAACATGGATCATGACTTCAGCCGCATCATCGCGCACAAGCTGCGCAATGAGCACATTTATTGCAAGGTAGTTCCCGGCAGCACCGACAGCAGCGGCGTGCAGCAGGAGAACCCGTCGGGCATTATACTGGCGGGCGGCATCAACGCGCGGCGCGGCGCGGCGCAAATGCTGGATGCGCGCATTCTGGAAATGGGGGTGCCTGTGCTGGCGCTGGGCAGCGCGGCACGAACGGTGTGCGAGGTGCTGGGCGGACGGCGTATGGAAGAAGAGATCGCACAGCGCACCGCGCCAATCGGCTATGCCGATATCGCGCTGTTTGACAATGTGGAGCCCGGCGACCGCTGGCTGGAGCATGTGCATCACTTGGCGCTGCCCGACGGCGCGGTGCCCATCGCGAAAACCGAGGGGTTTACCATAGGCTTCGCGCGCCAGGACAAGCCGGTGTACGGCCTTCAGTTTCAGATTGAGCAAAACGACCCGGACGGGTTGGCGGTGCTGTCCAACTTTGCGCTGAAGGTCGCGGGCTGCACGCCTTGGTGGTTCACCGAGGCGTTTGCCGAGCGCGCGAAGGCGGAAATCCACAAGGCTGCCGGGGATGGCGAGGTGCTGTGCGCGGTCAGCGGCGGGCTGGACTCGACGGTGTGCGCGCTGTTGGCGCATGCCGCGATCGGAGAGCGGCTGCATTGCGTATTCGTCGATACCGGCTTGTTCCGACAGGGCGAGGCGGAGGCGTCGTGTGCCGAGCTGGGCGCGCTGGGGCTGCCGGTGCACTGCGTGCAAAAGCGCGCCGAGACGCTGGGCGCGCTGGACGGCCTGAGCGACATGGAGGTCAAACGGAATGCCGTGCACGCGGTTGTGATGCACGCGCTGGAAGAAGCGGCTGAGGAGCTGGGCGGATGCAAACTGCTCATCAACGGCACGACCTACACCGACATCATTGTCGGCGGCCGCAAGGCGCAGGCCGAGGGTGCCAGCTGCGGTGCCATGCGCATGATGGAGCCGCTGAACGAGCTGTTCCGAGATGAGGTGCGTGCGGTGGGCGCGCTGCTGCAAATGCCCGAGGACATGCTGCATCGCCAGCCGTTCCCGCTGGCCGGGTTGGCCGCGCGCATCTTTGGCGAGGTGACGGCGGAACGCGTCGATACGCTGATTGCCGCCGACGCAATTTTCACGCGCGAGATCGCGGTGGCCGGGCTGGAGCGCAAACTGTGGAAGTATTATGCCGCGCTGTCCTCTACGCCCGGCGCGTCCGCGGAGGAGCTGGTTGTGCTGCTGCGCGCGGTGACCGAAACTGCCGCTGGCATGATGCCTGCGCGCCTGCCGTATGACTTGCAGGATCGAGCCGCCGACGCCATCACCCAGGCCCTCCCTTCCATTACCCGTGTGATGGTGGATATTACCCGCGCGAAGCACGCGGACGCTGCCTGGCGCTAGTCGGCAGGCCAGATCGCCCATAAGCACCCTCTCGCTGTGTCGGCGCAGCATCGGTTTGCCTGTACAGCCGCGCGAATATGCCGGAAGGGACTGCCCCCTTTCTTTTTTATCATGTGTCAAATTGTTGGTAGCTGGCGGCGGCAAGTCGTGATACAATAAGAACCGGTATTGCACCATCAACGACAGGAGATCAGCATGAGGATCTATCATCCGCCGATGCCGCTGCACGGGGCGGAGCGGGAAAATAGCTTTGTAGTGCACGACATGGCCGGTGTGGAACTGGGCCAGAGTTGGCTGCACGTTTCCATCGACAAGGAGAGCTGGCCTGCGCGCCCGCTGCGCATTTTGCTGCATCTGGACGCGCACCCGGCCGCGCGGGAGATGCTCTTTGGCGCGGCGGTTGCGCGCGCCAAGCAGATTCGCGCGCTGCGCCCGGAACTGCCGGGGCGCATTCTGGGACAGTGCCACCCGCAGGATATCGAATTGATGCATTTCTACAAGGCGATGGGTTTTGACGAGAACGATGGGATCGACATGTTCCGCTGGCAACTGACGCCGTCGCTTCGGCCATTTTTTCCGCCGGTGGGCACGCAGATCGCCGATACCCTTCTGGAAGCACGCGCCGATGTGGAATCGCTGTTGGTGCGCGTAAACAAATGGAGCGGTGAGCTGCATGCGCCAGAGTGGATGCAGGAGGCTATCGAGCTGCCATATTTTCTGGCGTGCGGCGTGTATAGCGGCAAAGACTGCCTGGGTGAGATCCTGCTGACCGGCGGCGAGGGCGAAGCGGTGCTGGAGATGCTCTATGTTGTGCCCGCGTGGCGGCGGCACCACATCGCGACCGCGATGCTGATGCATGCCAAAGATGTCCTTGTGCAGCGCGGCGCGGTATCGATGCGCGTGAAGGCACAGCGGAGCAATCAGGCGGCGCTAGCGATGATGCAGACACTCAGGTTTGACTGGTTGGACACCGTGCAGGTTTGCCCGGGCATGGATATTTGACGAAGAGAACGAAGGAGGCACATATGGCGCGCGCACTATTCAGCGTATCCGACAAGACTGGGGTGGTGGCCTTCGCGCAGACGCTGGCTGCGCGGGGCATGGAGATTCTGTCAACCGGCGGCACGATGGACGCACTGGAGAAGGGCGGCGTGCCCGTGGTGGCAGTCAGCGATGTCACCGGCTTTCCGGAGTGCCTAGACGGGCGCGTCAAGACGCTGCATCCGGCGATACACGGCGGCCTGCTGGCTATGCGCGGCAATACCGACCACATGCGGCAGATCGCCGAGCTGGGCATTGCGCCCATCGACATCGTGGTCATCAACCTGTATCCGTTCCGCGCGACCATCGCCAAGCCCGGCGTTTCGTTTGAGGAAGCGATCGAAAATATCGACATCGGCGGGCCGACCATGCTGCGCGCCGCCGCCAAGAACTGGCAGGACGTGGCGGTGCTGATCGATCCGGCGGACTATGACGGCGTACTGGCCGAGCTGGATCAGGGCGGCATCACGCTGGAGACCAAGCGGCGGTTGGCGTACAAGGTGTTCGCGCACACCGCGCAGTATGACGCGATGATCGCGCAGTACCTGTGGGCACACCTGCCCGGCAGCGAAACGTTCCCGGAAACGATGACGCTGCCCTTCGAACGCGTGCAGCCCATGCGCTATGGCGAGAACCCGCACCAAGCGGCGGCGTTCTACCGCGAGGTCGGCGATGTGACCGGGTGCCTGCCCGCCGCTAAGCAACTGCACGGCAAAGAGTTGTCCTACAACAATATCAACGATGCCAACGGCGCGTTGGACTTGCTGCGCGAGTTTGACACGACGGCGGTGGTGGCGGTCAAGCACGCCAATCCGTGCGGCGTGGGACTGGCCGACACCGTGGCCGAGGCGTATCGCATCGCGTATGAGGCCGATCCCGTATCGATTTTCGGTGGCATTGTGGCGACCAACGCGGTGGTCGATGCCGACACCGCGCGTCAAATGGCCGAGATTTTTCTGGAGATCATCGTCGCGCCGGGCTTCACACCCGAGGCGCTGGATATTCTGACCAAGAAGAAAAATATCCGTCTGTTGGAGCTGGACACCACACACCGCGCGTATCCCGCCGGTTCGTTCGACGCGAAGAAGGTGGCGGGCGGTCTGTTGGTGCAGGGCATGAACGACCAACTGCTGCCCGAAACGCCATGGACAGTGGCGACCGACCGCGCGCCAACTGCGCAGGAATGCGCCGATCTGCTGTTGGCCTGGCGCATTGTCAAGCACACCAAGTCCAATGGCATCGCCATCGCGAAAAATGGACAGTCGCTGGGCATCGGCCCCGGACAGGTCAACCGCATCTGGGCGACCGAGGCGGCGATCGCGCGCAGCGGCGAGAAAGTCAAAGGTGCCGCGCTGGCTTCCGACGCGTTCTTCCCTTTCGAGGACTGTGTGGAGGCTGCCGCCAAGGCTGGCATCACCTGCATCATCCAACCCGGCGGCTCGGTCAATGATCAGAAGTCTATCGACGTGTGCAATCAGCATGGCATGGCGATGGTGTTTACGGGCATGCGGCACTTCAAGCACTGACCCCGGCCCGCGATCCGCGCGCAGGGCGTTGTCGGCTGCGCACGCGCGCTCGGTCACGTATGTCCCGATACGCTCCATCGCGCGCGGGCTGGCCTCCTGGCCCTGCATCCCGGCTTGCGGACCGGGCGGTCCGCGATCCGTCAGTTACGTCCGCGATTCCTTTTGAATCTCCAAGGTATTTTCATGCAAAAAATCTGTGCCGACGCGTACATTTTCGCACGCGTCGGCACGGTTTTTGTACCGGAAAAGACGGAATTTCACTGCTTGTGCGGGCATTTCGCACCGGGGAGCCGTTTTCTTGCAAAAAAATCGTATAAAACACAAAATAATGCTTGCGTTGGAACAGACGTGCGGTTATAATGTACCGCAAAGGATCACAGAGGGGATGCCAAAGGACGCATACACAAAGCATTGCGTCCTTTGTCCATAAATCGGGGCCTGACGAATGAGCGCCAGAGCCACCAAAAGTAGGATGGGAGGAAAAGGTCTATGAAAAACTGGAAAATTTTAGCTGTTATGTTGGTGGTACTGGCTCTGCTGCTTGTCCTGGCTGGCTGCGGCACGAAGAAAGAAGAAGCCCCCGCCGCGACCGAAGCGCCTGTGGCTGCGAGCACCATCAAGATTGGCGGCTTGGCTCCGCTGACTGGCGAAGTGGCGCAGTACGGCATCGCCGTGCAAGAAGGTGTGGATCTGTACATTTCCCAGGTGAATGCTGCCGGCGGTATCAATGGCAAGCAGGTGGAAATGGTATGGTATGACGAGAAGGGCGATGTGACCGAAGCGATCAACGCCTTTAACCTGCTCGTGGAAAAAGACAAGGTCTGCGCCATCATCGGCGACGTGACCTCTAAGCCCAGCTTGGCAGTTGGCGATCAGGCGAAGGAAATCGGCATCCCGATGATCACCGCGTCGTCTACCAACTACGATGTGACCACCGATAAGTCGTTCTACTTCCGCTCTTGCTTCCTCGATCCCTTCCAGGCGACCACCATGGCCAACTTCGCCAAGGATGAGCTGAAGGCGACCAAGGTTGCGGTCATCTATGACAACGCGGACGATTATTCCACCGGCCTGGCCGAGTCCTTTAAGACGCAGGCTGAAGCCAACGGCATGGAAGTGGTGGCCTATGAGGCTGGCACCGCCGCCGATGTGGACTTTAAGGCCCAGTTGACCAACATCGCGGCCAAGGCGCCCGAGGCGGTCTATGTCGCGTACTACTATGGCCCCGCCGCGCTGATCGTGCAGCAGGCTGCCGAAGTCGGTCTGGACACCAAGTTCATGGGCGCTGACGGCATCAACGGCATCGAAAAGACAATCTCCGACGTGGCGATGCTGGAGAACAAGTTCTATTACACCGATCACTTCGCGTCCGATGCCACCACCGAGAAGGTTATGGCGTTCAACAAGGACTTTGAGGCGAAGTATAGCAAGGCGCCCTACAGCGCGTTCAACGCCACCGGCTATGACGCCGCGTTGGTGCTGTGCGAGGGCATCAAGGCCGCCGGTTCGGAAGAGAACTTCACCAACGTTGTGGCTGCGATCAAGAACACCAACGTCGAGGGCGTGACCGGCAAGATCACCTACGACGACCACAACGACCCGATCAAGAGCGCGTTCATTATGACGTTCGTCGGCGGCAAGCAGACCTTCGTCAAGCAGCAGGATCCGCAATAATGAAGCGTTGCGCATTGGCTTTCGCCAATGCAAATGGGATCAAGTTGCACACGCACGTTGACGAAGGGAAGAGAGAAGAATCTCTCTTCCCTTCTTCCAATCTTCCAATTATGCGCAATATATGATATAACATATAAGGATACAGGGGCTTTGGTGCGCGAAGGGACGGTGTCAGGATGATCTTTCTCAGTCAGTTCATCAACGGATTGCATGTCGGCAGCATTTACGCGCTGATCGCGCTGGGCTACACGATGGTATACGGAATCGTTAAGCTTATCAATTTTGCGCACGGCGATATTATTATGGTGGGCTCGTACACCGCGCTGGTCTTGATGACCATGGCGGGCATGCCGTTTTGGGTCGCGGTGCTTGCCGCGATGGTGATGTGCGCCACGCTGGGCGTCACCATTGAGCGCATCGCGTATAAGCCGCTGCGCAATTCGCCGCGCATCTCTTCGCTGATCACCGCCATCGGCGTCAGCCTGCTGCTGCAAAATTTGTCGCAGATTATTTTCACGCCCAATCCCAAACCGTTCCCGCAGGTGTTCAAGGTGCCGCCGATCCAACTCGGCAGCCTGAAGATCGGCTTTACCACGATGCTGACCATCGTCATTGCGGTGGCGTTGATGCTGGCGCTGTCTACCTTTGTGCGCACCACGAAGATGGGCAAGGCGATGCGCGCAGTGTCCGAGGACATGGGCGCGGCCCAACTGATGGGCATCAATGTCAACACCACGATTTCCGTAACCTTCGCGCTGGGCAGCGCGCTGGCCGCTATCGGCGCGGTACTCTATAGCACCGCGTACCCCAGCATCATGCCGACTATGGGTTCGCTGCCGGGCCTGAAAGCGTTCATTGCCGCCGTGCTGGGCGGTATCGGCATTCTGCCGGGCGCTATGCTGGGCGGGTTCATCATGGGGATTGCCGAGAGCATGACCAAGGGCTTTGTTTCGTCGCAACTGGCCGACGCGGTGGTGTTCGGCATCCTCATTGTCGTGCTGCTGGTCAAACCGTCCGGCATCCTCGGCAAGCGTACCAGCGAGAAAGTGTAGGTGAGAATTGATGAAGAAGCAACTCCGATCCTATCTCATCAACATGACCGCGCTGCTGGTGCTCTATGGCGCTATCGCGGCGCTGATCTCGGCGGGCATTATCACCAAGTATTATTTGGGCATCCTGCTGACCATCGGCATCAGTGTGATCATGGCGGTCAGCCTGAACCTGACCACCGGCATGCTGGGCCAGCTTGCGCTGGGTCACGCGGGCTTCATGGGCGTCGGTGCATATGCCGCCGCGCTCTTTACCATCAAGAGCGGTCTGCCAGAGACGGTCGCTTTCCCGATTGCGCTGATCATTGGCGGCATCTTTGCCGCGCTGTTTGGCCTGATCATCGGCATCCCGGCGCTGCGGTTAAAGGGCGATTACCTAGCGATCATCACGCTGGGCTTTGGCGAGATCATCCGCGTGATCATCATCAACCTGAACATCACCGGCGGCGCGCGCGGACTGCGCGGCATCCCGCGCCTGACCAACTTCCCCTACACGTTCATCGTGATGGTGCTGGTCGTGGCGGTGATATTTACGTTGGGACGGTCACGCCACGGTCGCGCCATCCTGTCCATTCGTGAGGACGAGGTGGCGGCGGAGGCCTCGGGCATCCCCACCACCTATTACAAGATATTTGCCTTTACGCTGGCCGCGTTTTTTGCGGGCATCGCCGGTGGTCTGTATGCGCATTACGTCGGCGTGCTGGACCCGAAGAACTTTGCCTTCACCAAGTCGATTGAGTATCTGGTGATGGTGGTGCTGGGCGGCATGGGCTCGGTGACCGGCTCGATCATCGCGGCCATCGTGCTGACGATGCTGCCCGAGTTGCTGCGCTCGTTCTCCGACTATCGCATGCTGATCTATTCGCTGGTGCTGATTCTGATGATGCTGTTCCGACCGTCCGGTCTGATGGGCACCGGCGAGTTTTCGCTGACCCGCACGATCGACGCGCTGATGCGCCGTTCGGCCAAAGCAGAGCGCATGTTATAAGCGCGTGAAAGGAGGACCACCCCATGGCGATGCTGGAAGTCAAAAACCTTGGGATTCAATTCGGCGGTCTGCGCGCGCTGGAGAATGTGCGTCTGTCGATTGATCCCGGCGAGATTGTTGGGCTGATTGGCCCGAACGGCGCGGGCAAGACCACAGTCTTTAACCTGCTGACCAATGTGTATATCCCCACCAACGGCACCATCGAGCTGGACGGCCGCAGTATTGTGGGCATGCCCACCAACAAGATTACGCAGGTGGGGATCGCGCGCACATTCCAGAATATCCGGCTGTTCAAGAACATGACCGTGCTGGAGAACGTGAAAGTTGCGTATCACAACCAGATGAAATACTCCGCCACGGAGGCGGTTCTGCGCCTGCCGCGCTTTTGGAAGGACGAAAAGGTGGCCGATGCGCGCGCGCGCGAACTGCTGGGCGTATTCGGCATGGAGGGCTCGGCAGATACCCAGGCCAAGAACCTGCCCTATGGCCAGCAGCGCAAACTGGAGATTGCCCGCGCGCTGGCCGCCAACCCGAAAATCCTGTTGCTCGATGAGCCCGCCGCGGGCATGAACCCCACCGAAACGCAGGAGCTCATGGCCACCATTCGCCTGATCCGCGACCGCTTTGGCGTCGCCATCCTGCTCATCGAGCACGATATGGCGCTGGTGATGGGCATTTGTGAGCGGTTGGTGGTGCTGGACTATGGTCAGATCATCTGCACCGGCACACCGCAGGAAGTCGCCAGCGACCCGAAGGTCATCGGCGCGTACCTAGGGCAGTAGGGAGGCGAAAGCATGCTGGTTGTCAAGGATTTAGAGGTCTATTACGGTGCGATTCACGCCATTCATGGCGTGTCGTTTGAGGTCAATCAGGGCGAGATCGTGACGCTGATCGGCGCGAACGGCGCGGGCAAGTCCACGATCCTCAAGACCATCTCCGGCCTGCTGCGCCAGAAGAGCGGCGAAGTAACCTTTCTGGAGCAGAATCTGCAAAAGGTGGAGCCGCATAATATCGTGAAGCTGGGTCTGGCGCAGGTGCCGGAGGGAAGGCGCATCTTTCAGCAGATGACTGTGCAGGAGAATCTGGAGATGGGCGCCTTTACCCGCAGTGATCGCGAAGGCATTGAGGAAGGCTATGAGCATGTGTTCAAGAGCTTTCCGCGCCTGAAAGAGCGCCGCAAGCAGTTGGCCGGAACGCTGTCCGGCGGCGAACAGCAGATGCTGGCCATGGGCCGCGCGCTGATGAGCCTGCCCAAGCTGCTGATGCTCGACGAGCCGTCGATGGGTCTGTCGCCCATATTGGTTGGCGAAATCTTCAACATCATTGGCGAGGTCAGTGCGTCGGGCACAACCATCCTGCTGGTCGAGCAGAATGCGCGCATGGCGCTGTCTATCGCGAATCGCGCATATGTGCTGGAAACCGGACGCTTTGTGATGAGCGGCGACGCGAAGGAAATGATGGATGATGATCAGGTGCGCAGGGCGTACCTGGGGCACTAAGCAGGCCGACGTCTCCTAGCGATAGGACGCTTCTGGTCAGCCTGTGTTCGAAGCAATAGTTCTTGATCATAAGCGGCCTTCGGGCCGCTTTTTTCTTGTACGCGGCAGGGAAACGACCGGCAAAAATAGAATAACCCCATTTGCCTATTGGTACCATATGGGGAAGAAGTTGGGTTTGCGTGCGGCAGTGGCCGCTTAGGACAGGAGGAAACGCTATGTTGACACCGGAGATCATCGCCAAGATGCTGGATCATTCCACGCTACAGCCGTTTTTGACCGAGGAGGACATCCGCAAGGGCTGCGACATCGCCAAACAATACAAGACCGCATCGGTGTGCGCGCGCCCGGGCGACATGCACATTGTTGCCCCGGCACTGAAGGGCACCGGCATCAAGGTGTGCACGGTGATTGGTTTTCCGCATGGCGCGCACCGTACCGACGTAAAAATCTATGAGGCCGAGCGCGCGCTGGACGACGGCTGCGAGGAACTGGACATGGTGCTCAACATCGGCTGGATGAAGGCAGGGCAGTATGATCGGGTTGAGGCGGAGATCCGCGCAATCGTGGCGCTTGCGCACGCGCGCCGCGCCATCGTGAAGGTCATCCTCGAAACCTGCTACCTTGACGAGGCGCAGAAGATCGCTGCCTGCCAGATTTGCGAGCGCGCCGGGGCGGACTTTGTCAAGACTTCCACCGGCTACGGCAGCGGCGGCGCGACCATCGAGGATTTGGCGCTTATGCGCGCCAACGTATCGGCCAGGGTACAGGTAAAGGCCTCGGGCGGCATCCGCACACTGGATCAGGTGCTGAGCGCGCGGGCGGTCGGCGCGACGCGCTGCGGCGTGTCGGCCACACAGGCGATCATGGAAGAGGCTGAGCGCCGCTATGCCGAAGGAACACTCAAAGAAGTTGACCAAGCGGCCGCGCTGGGAAAGGCTGGCTATTGATGAAAAAAGTGGTGCTGGTGGCCGCGCTGGCGCTGGTGGCATGCCTGTGTGTGGGCTGCGCGGCGAGCGCGCCGTCCTCCGGGCAGACGGGCGACTTTACCATCGTTACCTCGTTCTACCCGATGTACCTGCTGACCCAAAACGTGGTCGGCGATATCCCGGGTGTCACGGTGCATAACATGGCCGCGCCTGACGTGGGTTGCCTGCACGACTATCAGCTGCTGCCCGCCGATCTGCGCGCACTGGAAAGCGCCGACGCGCTGGTCATCAACGGCGCGGGCATGGAAAGCTTTCTGGACAAAGTGCGCGAAGTGTACCCGAGCCTGCCGGTGATTGAGGCAAGCGCGGGCATCGCGCTGCTGGACAATAACCCGCATGTGTGGGTGGACCCGCGCAACGCGGCGATTGAAGTCAAGAATATCGCGCAGGGGCTGGCTGCCTTGTTGCCTGCGCAGGAAAAGCGGCTGGCGGAAAACAGCGACGCATACCGGGCTGTGCTGGAGCAGCTTTATGCACGCATGGTGGTGGCGCTGGATGGCATCACGCAGCGGGACATTGTGACATTCCACGAAGCGTTTCCATACTTCGCGGCGGCATTCTCCCTGCGTATCGCGGCGGTGATTGAGCGCGAGCCAGGCACCGAGCCGAGCACGCGCGAACTGGCCGAGATTGTCGATACCGTGAAGGCCAGCGGCGTGCGCGCGCTGTTCGCGGAGCCGCAGTATGCCGACCGCGCCGCAGAGGTCATTGCCCGCGAAACCGGCGCGCACGTCTACACGCTCGATCCGGTGGTTACCGGGCCGATGAGCAAAACCGCGTATCAAGACGCGATGGAGCGCAACCTCGGCACCCTGCTGACCGCGCTGAAGTGACGGAGGAAATCATGTCGGAACACACCCATGCCTGCGGGCTGTGCCGCATCGAGTTGGACCATCTGACGGTGGCCATGGAGGGGCAGGAGTTGGTGCGCGATGTTAACCTGCACATCCATTGCGGCGAACTGACCGCGCTGATCGGCGCGAATGGCGCGGGCAAGACGACGCTGATCCGCGCGCTGCTGGGCGAGCTACCCTATCGCGGCGAAGTCAAGCATGTGCGGCACGATGGCAGCCCCCTGCGCGAGGTGCGCACCGGCTATGTGCCGCAGCAGATGGCGTTTGACCGTAGCGCGCCGGTGACGGTGCTGGATTTTCTGACCGCAGCCACCGGCAAGCGCCCGGTGTGGTGGGGAATACGCCGCCCGGACCGCGAGCGCGCGATGGCCGCGCTCAAGCAAACGCACAGCGAGTGTCTGGCGGATCGCCGCCTGGGCGCGCTGTCTGGCGGCGAGTTGCAGCGCGTGCTGCTATCGCTGGCACTGACACCCAGCCCCGACCTGCTGATTCTGGACGAGCCGGTCAGCGGCGTCGATCAGAACGGACTGGAGCTGTTCTACCAGACCGTATCCGAGCTAAGGAAGCACCACCACTTGGCCATCCTGCTGGTGTCGCACGATTTCTCGGTGGTGCGCCGATATGCTGATCGCGTCGTGCTGATCCAGCAGACCGTGCTGGCGGAGGGCAAGCCGGACGCGGTATTCGCCTCGCCGGAATTTGCGCGCGTATTTGCGCTGGATGGCGGGGAGGTGCGGTCATGAGTGCGATCTATGCGGTGATGGACACGCTGCTGCCCTTTTCCTGGCTGGACTATACTTTCATGAAAAACGCGCTGCTGGCGCTGCTGTTGCTCACGCCGCTGTTTGGGCTGTTGGGCACAATGGCGGTGGACAACCAGATGGCCTTTTTTTCCGATGCGCTGGGGCACTCGGCGTTGACCGGCATCGCGCTGGGCGTGCTGCTGGGCATCGACGATCCGATGGTCTCCATGCTGGCGTTTGGCGTACTGGCCGCGCTGGCCATTACGCGCATCAAGCAGCGCGGAAAATCCTCCGCTGACACGGTGATCAGCGTGTTTTCCTCGACGGCGATCGCGCTGGGGCTGGTGGTGCTCTCGCGCGGCGGCGGCTTTGCGAAATACGCGGGGTATCTGGTGGGCGACGTACTGGCGGTGACACCGCGCGATCTTTTGTGGCTGGCGGTTGCGCTGGTCGGCGTGGTGATCGCGTGGGCGTTCCTGTTCAATCCGCTGCTGATGACCAGCGTCAATGCATCGCTGGCAAAAAGCCGGGGCATCCCGGCGCGGCTGACGGAAGCCTGTTTCGTGGTGCTGGTCGCCATCGTGGTGATGCTGGCCATTCGCTGGGTGGGCGTGCTGCTGATCAACTCGCTGCTGATCCTGCCCGCGGCGGCGGCGCGCAATATCGCGCGGCGCGCTTCGTCCTACATCCGCCTATCAGTGCTGTTTGCGATGTGCGCGGGTGTGGCAGGGCTGATTGCCTCGTATTACCTGAACACAGCGGCGGGCGCGGCGGTGGTACTGGCGGCGGCGGCGATTTACTTTGCCACGCTGCCGTTTGCCGGTGCGCGGCGCTGAAAGGAGCACACATGCAGAAAAAAACCAAGACCCTGCTGAGCGTCGTGGTGGTGGTCGCCATCCTGGCGCTGGTGCGCATCGGCGTGCTGCCACAGTCGGTGCTCAGCAGCCTGTCGCCATCCACGCAAACGCAGACACAGGCGACAGTCGGCGCGCCGATCACCGACTTTGAGGGCGTGGCGGACTACCTGCGCGAACATGGCGAGCTGCCCGACAACTTTATCACCAAGAGAGAGGCGACCACGCTGGGCTGGGTGGCGCGCGAGGGCAATCTGGCCGAGGTCGCGCCGGGCATGAGCATTGGCGGCGATGTGTTTTCCAACGCAGAGGGACTGCTGCCCAAAGCCAAAGGGCGCGTATGGTACGAGTGCGACATTGGCTACACATCAGGCGGGCGCGGCGCGCACCGCATTGTGTTTTCCAGCGATGGATTGATCTATAAGACCGAGGATCACTACGAAACCTTTGAGGAGATGTAAGGAGGCCACCGATGCAAGAAGTAAGGCTGGATGGCCGCAATCTACCCGACCGGGCGGCGCTGCACGCGGCACTGAAGGCGGCGCTGGATTTCCCTGGTTTTTACGGCAATAATCTTGACGCGCTATGGGACATGATCACCGGGCATATCGCGCTGCCGGTAACAGTGCGGTGGACGTACTTTGCCCGCAGCCAGAGGCTGTTGGGCGACTATGCCGACTTGGCGTATCAGCTGATGAAGCGCGCGGAGAAAGAGCGGATTGGATTTTTTGTGCGCAAGGCGCGGTACGGGCAATAGAAAAGGCAGAAAAGGCGGTTTTTGTTCTGTGAAAGTCATTCGTACCGAAGCGCGTCAATGGGCTTGAGTTTGCTCGCCTTATTGGCCGGGTAGATGCCGAAGATGACGCCGATGCCGATTGAGAAGGTCAGCGCCAGCTGCACGCTGGACATAGTGACAGTCAGGTTCTCCATCGCCAGCGGCGTGCGCAGCGCCGCCAGAATCATCCACGACAGCAGCACACCCAATAGGCCGCCTGCCACCGACAGCACCACCGCCTCGATGAGGAACTGCACCAGAATCGCGCTGCGCTGCGCGCCGATCGCCTTGCGGATGCCGATCTCGCGCGTGCGCTCGGTCACCGACACCAGCATGATGTTCATGATGCTGATGCCGCCGACTAAGAGCGCGATGCCCGCAATGCCCGACAGCAGCATCGTAAAGGTCGCGGTAAACTGGTCGAACAGCTCCAGAATGCTGGACTGATTGAGCAGGTTGTAATCGTCCTTGTCCTGTGTGCGCGCCTGCATAAAGCGGCGCAGGTACTGCTCGGCGGCTGGCACAGAATCCTCCGAGTCGGTGGACACAAAGAACGAGGTAATCTCCTTTTGCTTGAGCACGCGCTGCGCCAGCGAGTAGGGCATCACAATGCGCGCATCCTCGGAGCCCATCATGCTGGTGCCCTGCTCCTCCAGCAGACCGACGATGGTCAGTTCGTGTCCGCCGACGCTGACGGTATTGCCCAGCACGTTGCGCGTGCCGAATAGCTCGTCGGCCACCTCGGTGCCGATGACCGCCACCGGCGAACGGTTGGCCTCGTCAAAGGCATTGAGCGCGCGACCGTGCTCCACATTCATCTTGCGGATGGTCAAAAAGTCTGGCTCCGCGCCCTCAATGTCGCAGCGGAAGGACTCGTTGCCACCCTTGGCCAGCATCTTGGCGCTGGCCAGCGGCGATACGGCGGCGATGCCGCTTTGCCCCACCATGTCGTGCAGCTCGTCGATCGTGATGTTCACATTGCGCGTGGTGCTGACCGTGACGATCAGCATGTTGGTGCCCAGGTCCTGAATCTGTCCGGTTACCTGGTCCATCGCGCCCTGCCCCAGCGAGGAGAGCACCACCACCGCGATGATGCCGATGATGACGCCCAGCACGGTCAGGAACGAGCGCATCTTGTTGGAAAGAATAGCGGCCAGCGCCATTTTGAACGATTGCATAATGCTCATGCGTGCACCTCCTCGGTGGGCACGACCGGAATGTCGGTTTCCTCGGTCAGCCGTCCGTCATGGATGCGCACGCGGCGCGGTGCCTGCGCGGCAATATTGCTGTCGTGCGTGATCAGCACGATGCTGTTGCCCGCGCGATGCAGCTCATCCAGCATCGCCATGATCTCCACACTGGTTTTGGAGTCCAGGTTGCCGGTCGGCTCGTCGGCCAGAATCAGCGACGGGCTGGTCACCAGCGCGCGCGCGATGGCCACGCGCTGCTGCTGTCCGCCGGAGAGCTGGTTGGGGCGGTGACGCATGCGGTCGGACAGTCCGACGCGCGCCATTGCGCCTTCCACACGCTGTTTGCGCTCGGTCGCGCCGATTCCCTGATAGATCAGCGGCAGTTCCACGTTCTCATACGCGGTCAGCTTTTGCAGCAGGTTAAACTGCTGAAAGATGAATCCAACTTTCTTATTGCGGATGGTGGCCAACTGGCGCGCGGTGTAGCGCGTAATGTCCTGCCCATCCAGTTTATAGGCGCCCTCATCGGCGGTGTCCAGACAGCCGATGATGTTCATCAGCGTGCTTTTGCCGCTGCCTGACGGGCCGATGATCGCCACGTACTCGTGGTCAGCGATGGTCAGGCACACGTGGTCCAGCGCGGTGACGGTCTCACCGCCCATCAGGTACCGTTTGCAAACGCGGTCAAGTTCGATCATTGCATGCCGCCTCCCTGCATGCTGCGCATCATTTCCATCATGCCGCCGCCGCTCTTGGGCACAACAATCTGGTCGCCTTCATTGAGGCCGCTGACCACCTGCGCGTATTCCTTGGCAATCAGGCCAATCTCCACGCGGCGCATTAGCTGCGGCGCGATGCCTTGCAGCACTTCCAGATCCGCGCCGTCCGCGGTGGCCATCATGCGGCGCATGCGCTCGGCGGGGCCGCTGCGCTGCTTGGCATAATAACCCACCATGTCTGCGTCGGTGGGCATCAGCATCACGTACTGCTGGTCATTGATGGTTTGCAGCGCCGCCACAGGCACAATCAAGGTATCCTTGACCGAAGCAACCGTGATATCGCCGGATAGCGACATATAGGGCAGCATGTTGTCCTGATTATCCAGGTACAGCAGCACATCGTAGCTGGTGATGTCGTCCTCGCGCGTGCCCACCGGCAGCACGCGCTCCACCTCGGTCTGATAGCGCTTGCCCGGGATCGCGTCAATCTTGATGCTGGCGGGCTGGCCGGGGTATACTTTGGCCACGTCCAGCTCATCGACCTCCAGTTCCACCTTGGCGCGGTCGGTCTGGATGACCAACGCGGCCTGCGAACCCTCGGTCACAGTCGCGCCCTCGCGCAGCGTAATGTTGGCGATAATGCCGGTCAGCGGCGAGCGAATCTCCAGCCGCGACAGCTTTTCGCGCACATCGTTCAGCTGATGCTGCAAGTCGTCGCGCTCCAGCATGGCCTTTTCGGTATCCACCGAGATCGCGCCATCCTCCAGCGTAAAGAGCTTCTCCTGCACATCCACTTTGTCGTTTTCCTTCACATCGACGCTGCGAATCTGACCGGACACGCCGGTGACCATCACCGGGCGGTTGATGATCAGCTCGCCCTCGCCCAGCGCGTTGCCATCCTTGTCGCTGACTTTGGCGATCGCGCCCGGCGTGTAGGTATCGTCCTGTATCAGCACGGTCAGCAGCTTGGCGTCGGCGCTCATCAGCGTGCCGTCGAGGGTCTTGCTGTCAATCTGCACCTTCACCGTCTGCGGCACAGTCAGCGTGGAAATGTTCGCCGGCGCCTTCAGCTCAATGCGCATGCGGCCATCGGTGGACAGCACGCACAGCGCGCCATATTGCTTCTGCACGGTGTTCATATCGTCGCCCTTTTGCGCGTTAAGCTGCTTGACACGGCCCTCCACACTGGCGCGAATGGACGACACCGAGCGACCCGCGCGCTTGGCCGACAGGTCCAGCTCTTTCAAGTACAGGTCGTCACGCAGCGTGCGCTCCTGCTCCTCCAAGTCGTCGTTTTCCATGATGGCGATCAGTTCCCCCTCGGACACGCTGTCGCCGTCATCCTTGAGCACCGTCACCACGCGACCGCCCGTGCGCGCATACACATCCTGCGATACGTCTACATTGAGCATGCCGGTGCCGTGCACCATCACATCAATGTTTCCGCGTGTGACAGCGGCGGACTGCAAATTCAGCGAAGCCACGGTGGGCTCCCCCTTGCTCGCGAAAAAGAAGAAGAAACCGGCAAATGCGATCGCCAGTACCAACAGCAAAATCAGCACAACTTTAAGCCACGTTTTCATACAAAATCCTCTTTCGGTTTTTATTGTATTAGGACAGTGACACAATGATAACGCGCCTGCAAAATCCTGTCAAGGCATTTGGCTCAAACCTGCCATTCCGCCGTCCACAACCCGCCCATAGCGTGCCCAAACCGCAGCGCATCCGGAAAATGCTTGCAACCGATCGGACAATCAGGGATAATAGAAGCGAATCATTGGACAGGGGGCTAGTCAATGGGCTATCAGGCGCTATACCGGCAGTGGCGGCCAACCCGCTTCGCCGACTTTGTCGGGCAGGAGGCGGTGATCACCACGCTGCGCAATCAGGTGTCCAGCGGACGCGTTGCGCACGCGTATTTATTCTGCGGCAGCCGCGGCACTGGCAAAACCTCCGCCGCCAAGGTCATGGCGCGCGCCATCAATTGCCTCACCCCCGATCAGGGCGAACCCTGCGGCGTCTGCGAAGTCTGCCTGCGGCTGGCCGAGGAAAACAACCTGGATGTCGTCGAGATTGACGCCGCCTCCAACAATGGCGTGGACGAAATCCGCGACCTGCGCGACAAAGTAAAGTATCCGCCACAGTACGGCCAGTATCGCGTGTATATCATTGACGAGGTGCACATGCTGTCCTCCGGCGCGTTTAACGCGCTGCTCAAGACGCTGGAAGAGCCGCCGCCGCACGCGGTGTTCATTCTGGCCACCACAGAGCCGCAGAAGCTGCCCGCCACCATCCTGTCGCGCTGTCAGCGGTATGATTTTCACCGCATCCCGGCCATACAGATGGTGCCGCGCCTGCGCGAAGCCGCCGAAAAGGCTGGGGCGCAGACCGAACCGGCGGCGCTGGACCGCATTGCGCGCGCGGCCGAGGGCGGCATGCGCGATGCGCTGTCCATTCTGGATATGTGCCTGTCTTACAGCGACGGCAAGCTGGACGAAGCGCTGGTGCTACAGGTACTGGGCGCATCGGACCGTGATTTTTTATTTCGGTTCTCCCGCGCGCTGCTGGCCGGTGACAGCGCCGATGCGCTGTCGCTGATCGACCAACTGATGCGCGGCGGGCGCGAGGCGCAGGTGTTTGCGCGCGATATCACGCAGCATCTGCGCGCGCTGATGCTGGCGCAGCACTGCGGCGACGCGTTGTCCGATGTGCTGGAGATCACCGCCGAGGATGCCCGGCGCTATGCCGAGCAGGCCGCCACCGTATCTGGCGCGCGGTTGCTCACCATGCTTGACCTGTTTATCGCCGCCGAGGCTGACATGAAGTGGGCCAACCAGCCACGCGTCGCGCTGGAGATGGCGGCGGTGCGCGCCTGCCTGCCGCAAGAGAGCCTCACCAAGCCCGATGGCGCGCAGCCTGCCGCACCCATCGCGGTTCCCGATGCGGTGCTGATGCGCATCGCCGCGCTGGAGCGCGCCGTGCAGCAGGGCGCTGTGATCAAACCCCCGGAGGTACCGGCGTCTGTGTCCGCGCAACCCACAACCGAAACCCCTCCGCCCGTCGCGTCCAAGCCCGCACCCAAGCCGCAAGCCGCATCGGTTATTCCCGGCGACGACGATGTGCAGCGCATATGGAATCAGGCGATGGATTTGCTCAAGCGCCAACAGCCTGCCGCGTTTGCGCAGCTACGCAATACGCGCTTTATCGGACGCGACGGCCACACGTATCAGGTGCAGTTCGCACCGACGCTGGAAGTCATGATGAAAACACTGGATCAGCCGTTTTGGCGGCAGCCCATTGAACAAGCGCTGCGCGACGCGGGCGATCCGCAAGCCACGCTGCTGTTGATGCTGGAGAGCACCGCCCCCTCCCGGCAGCAGGCCCAGCAGAGCCAGCAGCGGCAGGAGCAAGTGTTCGACCTGTTCGGGCGCGAGTTTGTCGAAGTGGTGGACGAATAGTTTTCACCGCACTCTTGCGCACTCCCCGCGCCGCATGCTATAATACATCTCGCACCATGCCGGTGTGCTGGAATGGCAGACGGGGCGGACTCAAAATCCGTTGCCAGCGATGGCGTGTGGGTTCAAGTCCCACCACCGGCACCAAACCCAAATAATCCGAATCAATCACGACAGTGTTTGCTGTGGCGAAGGGTTCGGATTCTTGCTATACTGCCGTACCGGAGAGGAATGGTTGCTTGAACAGCACAATACGGGCATCGGTTGCCATGGCGGTGTACAACGGTGAAAAGCACTTGCCAGAGCAGCTTGATTCTATCCTGGGCATGCTGGGGCCTGACGATGAGCTGGTCGTTTCGTATGACCAATCCACAGACCGGACACTGGACATCATTCAGGAATACTGCCGCAAAGACCCGAGAATCCGCTGCGTGCACAACGCGCGGAAAGCTGGCGTCTGCGGCAATTTCACCAACGCTGTCCAGCATTGCAAGGGGGACTATATCTTCCTCAGCGATCAGGATGATGTGTGGCTGAGCGAAAAAATCGAGGTCATGATCACGGCCATGGCGCAACAGCAGGCCGATATGGCCGTCCATGACGGCGTGTTTACAGATGAAACGCTGCACCCCGCCCCCGGCACGATGTTTGGTGCGACCAAGGCAACGACAAACCCGGTCGCCAACTTTGTCCATGGGCGGTTCTACGGGTGCTGCATGGCCTTTCGCAAAGAAACCATGCGCTATCTCCTGCCCTTCCCCGATGTAACCCGCCATATTCCCCACGACATCTTTTCGACAATCATGGTCGGCCTAAAGGGCAAAATCTGTCTGGTGGATCAGGTGCTAATCTATCACCGGCTGCATGCCAATAACGTGACGCCCACGAAAAGAAACAAGCTGCTTGCCGTCGTGAAAAACCGGATCGTGCTGTTGGCCTGCGTACTGCACCGTTTGGTGACGTGCGCGGTGACTGCCCGCCGTGTGGGGAGTAAACCATGCTGATCAAAGTGATTTCGATAGACGCCGGATGGTTTGAACTGGACATCAACCGGCATTGGATGCTGAAAAACTCTGATTTTCTGCATTGTGATGCGCCGAAGCTGCTGCTGCAGGCGTTGCTTGATGTATCAAAAGAGCACGCCGACGTTCGCTGGCTATGCTGGCAAGGCGAGCCCGGCGCGGAAATCCTGCGGATCGAGAAGGATGGCGCAGCAGTCACACTCGAAGTTTTTCGCTCGGAGGCGGATGCGTTCCACTGCGCTTTTGAAGGCGCTTCGCTGCAAAAGTGCATCGGCGAGTCCCTGTACCGGACACAAGACCGCTTTGATGAAATGATTCGCAGCGTTGTGAACGAGTTCAACCTCTACGAAAACGGGAATGGGCGCGCGCTGTACGAAAGCGAGTGGGGGCCCTTTCCGCAAGCCGAATATGAACGGCTGAAAGCCATCTGCCCCACGGAATCATCTTGGTTCAACAAATAGCATCCTCCAAACGCTCCGGCCCACCCATCCCTTGTGATAAATATCCCGCGTCCCGGGAATTGTACCACAAGGGAGGTGGGTTTTTGAACTCCGTTTGGTCTGACAGCGCAACCCTAGCGCAATTCCCAATGCTGGAAGGCGATGCAAAAACCGACGTGCTCATCATCGGCGGGGGCATGGCGGGCCTTTTGTGCGCCTGGTTTTTGCGCCAGCAGGGCATAGACGCCCTGCTCGTCGAAGGCAACCGCATCGGCGGCGGCGTCACAAAAAACACCACCGCCAAGATCACCTCACAGCACGGGCTAATCTATCAGCAACTAATCCGGCAGGCTGGCGTCGAAAAAGCGGGCATGTATCTGGCGGCGAACCAACTGGCCCTGCAAACATTCGCGCGGCTTTGTGCGGACATCCCCTGCGCGTTCGAAAGAAAAGCCGCCTATGTGTATTCGCTGAACGACCGCGCGGCGATCGAGCGCGAGGTGGCCGCGCTGGACGCACTGGGCTTTTCCTCCGCGTTTGTGCGTGATACCGCGCTGCCATTTCACATCGCCGGTGCGATCCGGTTTGACGATCAGGCGCAGTTTCATCCGCTGCGGTTCATTGCGGGGATATCCAAGAACCTGCGCATTTTCGAGCATACCTTTGTGCGCGAGATCGGCAAGCAGTTCGCCCTGACAAACCGCGGTAAAATCACGGCGGAAAAGATTATTGTGGCGACGCACTTTCCCATCCTCAACCGGTATGGCGCGTATTTCATGAAAATGTACCAGCATCGCTCCTATGCCATCGCGCTGCAAAACGCGCCCGACCTTGACGGCATGTATTTGGAAGAGAAAGCCGACGGTCTCTCGTTTCGAAACCATGAGGGCATGCTGATTGTTGGCGGCGGCGATCACCGAACCGGCAAAAACGGCGGAAACTGGCAGGTGCTGCGCACGTTCGCAAAGCAAACGTACCCCCATGCGACCGAAGCATATGCCTGGGCGGCACAGGATTGCATATCGCTTGACGCAGTGCCCTATATCGGGCTGTATGCCAAACCCTGCGAGCATCTATATGTAGCCACCGGCTTTAACAAATGGGGCATGACCTCTTCCATGGTCGCCGCGATGCTGCTCAGCGACATGGTGCAGGACAAGCAACCTGCCTTCGCGCCGGTGTTCTCTCCAGCCAGAAGCATGCTGACGCCGCAACTTATGATCAATGGCTTCAACGCCATGGTGAGCATGCTGCGCTTTCGAGAGAAAACATGCCCGCACCTCGGCTGCGCGCTGCAATGGAACCGCGCCGAGCATTCGTGGGATTGCCCCTGCCACGGCTCGCGGTTTGACGCAGACGGCCGCCTGCTGGACAACCCCGCAATGGGAGGGCTCCGCGAGTGAAGCAAACGTTTGATGGTCTCTACTTCAAGCACCAGAAGGGGCCGCACACGGTCGCGCTGATTGTGGGCGCTTCTTCCGACCACGCTTTTATTCAGGTGCTGACCGACACTGCCTCCTACAACATTCCCTACCCTCTGGCGCAATACCGCAAGGCCGAGGGGATCCGGCTTGGCGCAAGCTCGTTCAGCGAAAAGGGGTTGGATGTGTGCATAGCGCACGACGATCTCTCCGTGCACGGCAAAATTGCCTATGCGCAGTTGACCCCGCTGCAAAGCGACATCATGGGTATCTTTCGCTTTTTGCCCATGGAGTGCAGGCACAGCATCCTCAGCCTGCACCATCGCCTTGTGGGTGCGTTGACCATCAATGGAGAAACCATCGACTTTACCGGCGGCATCGGATACATCGAAGGCGATAGCGGCACGTCCTTCCCCCAGCGCTACACTTGGCTGCACTGCAATGACTTCCCGGAAAAATGCTGCGTTGTGGCGGCGATTGCGGATATCCCTTTTTTGTGGCGCTGCTTTACCGGCTGCATATGCGTCGTGTACTGGCAGGGTCGTGAATACCGGTTCGCAACATACCTGGGTGTGAAAATCCTGCGGTGCGACGCGGAGCATCTGCTGTTGCGGCAGGGCGCGTATGCGCTGGAGATTACGATGCAGTCGGCGGAGGGAAAGCCGCTCTGCGCCCCGCGCCTTGGCAGGATGTCGCGCGAAATCACCGAATGCGCGGCTTGCTCCGGCCGGTTCCGGTTTTCCTCGCGCGGCACAACCCTCTTTGACTTCACCAGCCACCATGTCAGCTTCGAGCATGTGCATCATTTCTCTTGACGGCTTGCCGCCTGTTCGTATATGATCTAGAAAAACCTGACAGCGGTTTGCCGCGAAGGGAGTATCTGATGCAGAGCGCGAATATGGAGAAGCACCGTGCGCTGATCGCGCAATATGAGGACGTATACCCGGGCTATCAAGACAGAAAACCACTGATCCGCAGGCTGCTTTTCACGTTGGTCGCGCTGCGTGCGCTGTATGCGCTGCTGGTCATTGGGGTAGCGATCGCACATGGCATCCCCCTGCGCCCCACACTCTACGCTGTGCAGATTGTGTCGGTGATGGTCGCTTGGTTCTTTGCGGACGCCATCAGCCGCAGTGGCGCGAAGCCGCTAATCTATGTGATGCTGCTCGGCGGCGTTTACTCGCTGTATCAGGCGTATCGGGACGGCATTTTTTTCGCGCTCGGCTCCGATAGCTGGCTCTTTCGTCTCTCCAACTATGTGTTCATCGCCAGCATCCTGGTGCAGATCGGGGTTCCGATCTTCCTGTTAATCGATAAAAAATGCCGCCTGTTCTCCACCGGCATGCAGGCCGTGCAACAAGCCTTCACGCAGTGGCAAAAGGACCAAAGCAACCCCGCCGCATAGCGTTTTGCTTTATCCGATATCATGAGGAGACGATCAGTATGCAAGCCATCATGGAGCCAATCTTTGAAATCCCGTATCTGCTCGGCGTGGTGATGCTCGGCGCGCTGATTTTGGCCAAAGCCGCCGGACGAAAGCAGTTCATCCTCTTTGGCCTGTGCGCCATTGTGCTGGGCTGCGGCGACGCGTTTCATCTGGTGCCGCGCATGGGGGCGCTGATCACGACCGGCAGCACCAGCCTGCCCGCTTTTGCGCCTGCGCTGGGCATTGGCAAGCTGATCACCTCCATCACGATGACCGTATTCTATGTGCTGCTGTACCATGTGTGGTGCGAGCGGTATGACCGGCACAGCAAACCGCTCACCCTGTGCGTGTACGCGCTGGCCATCGCGCGCATCGTGCTGTGCCTGATGCCGCAGAACCGCTGGACCGCGCTGGATGCGCCGCTGTCCTGGGGCATCTATCGCAACATTCCGTTCGTCCTGCTGGGCATCATCCTCATCGTGCTGTTCTTTTCCCGGCGCGACGACCGGCCGTTCCGCTTCATGTGGCTTGCCATCACGCTAAGCTTCGCGTTTTATCTGCCGGTTGTACTGTTCGCCGACGCGATCCCGCTGATCGGCACCCTGATGATCCCCAAGACCTGCGCGTATGTGTGGATCGTCTGGATGGGGTACCGGGCATTGCGTTAAACAAGAAAAAGGCGGTGTCAGGGTGTCCACGGTAATGCACTGCCCCAGAGATAACAGGCAGAGAATAAAGAGCCCTGTCGCAATATATCGTAGGATCACACCGTCTGACGCCGCTTTTCGAGCGGCGTCAGACCTGTTTTGGCCTGAATGCGCTCATGGTTGTTGCAGTCGATGTATTCGTCAATGAGTTGCCCAGCTTGCTTAAAGGTGTGAATTTTCTGTCGGTAGGTGCACTCCGTTTTTAGAATGGGAAGAAGTTCTCCGCCGTGGCGTTGTCATAACAGTTGCCTCTTCATGACATGGAGGGCCTAATGCCATATGCTTGGGTCAGGTTGAAGTATGCTACGCGGGTTTGCTTTATCGCGGAGAAAACCACTGCCTTATTTGCAAGGCAAGCCACCGCGCAGCATGCTACGCCCCGGTGCGGCCTAACGAGAACGCAAAACCGGCGCGGCTGTTCGTTGCACCGGTCTTGCGTTTGCGGTGTTCTTACGCATCACGCACTGGTCAATTCTTCCCGCAAAACACCGGTGTCCAGGGTGTGCCATTGTCCCTGATAGCACAGGCGCAGACGCACCCTTCGCCAGCCTTTGGGCAACTTCGTGGCAAGAATGGGTTTTCCCTCTTGCCATGTCAGGCCCAGGAAACCGCGCAGCAACACCAGATAGGCCCCGCCCGCGGCAGCCGGATGCGTCCCACCGATGTAGCCCAGCCCAGCCCATTGCTGGCCGCCGCCCACAAAATCTGCGTTGGCGGATTGCATAAAGAGCGGATAGGAATCGTCGGGGCGACCAATGCGGCAGGCGGCGAGCGCATACATGCAGGCGCTAAGAGAAGAGCCGTGCTCCGTGCGAGGCAGATGGTAGTCGTAGTTCGCGGCGATTTGCGCGATATCGGCCAAAGCGGGCAATGTACACAGCGCGGCAATGACATCCGCCTGCTTGATGATCTGCGTCTGGGCGGCCACGCCATAGGCGCCACCCCAGTATTCCTTCTCATGCTTCAGCCGGTTGCGCACGGTATCCAGCGACGCATCTTCCAGCGCGAGATACCCATCAAATTGCTCCATCACGCCATCACGGACGACAGGCGGCTTCAGGCGCTGCGCATCGTCGAGGCACTGGACACTAAGGGCGGCCAAATCGGTGGCTTCATCCAACGCGCGGTAGTGCTCGAGATGTGATTCCTTTAGCCACGCCAGCCTGCATGCGGTCTGCTGAAAGACCATCCGCGCCATCTCGTTGGTGTACACATTGTTGTTGACCCGCTCATGATATTCATCCGGGCCGATCACATCCCAAAGCTCATAGACGGATTGACCGACACGCCGCACCAGCAAACTGTGGTAAAACCGAGCCGCTTCCACCAGCACGCGCATGCCACCGGACAACAGTAGGCTGTCGTCTCCGGTTTGATCCATATATTTCAGCAGGCCGTGCACCACAGCCGAGGTGATATGGACCTGCTTATCTTTGAAGTGCGTGCGCATGGGACGGCCGGTGAACACGTCGGTGACATTGTAGTCCGAACAGGCGTCAAATCCGCCTTCTTGGCTTTCCCAGGCATAGAACGCACCCTCATAGCAAGACCCGCCGTTATGTGCCGAATACTTTCGGTTGGGATGCGATCCCATAGCCAACGACAGAGGGGCTTTGCGAGCGGTTTGGTTGCGCAGGGCTTGCAAAGGGCATCGACAGGCTTTTCATGCCGACAGTTTGATGCTCAAGACGAGAGCAAGAGCCGTATCGCCTAAATTTGGCGATACGGCTCTTGCACTTAGACACCTTCTTGGCAGCCATCCGCACCCATAAACAAAGATTTTTATTTTTACTGTTCTGCGAAGGATCGCCTTTCAGCGGTTTTTTTGTGCGCCCGAGGGTAATCCATGCGTTGATTGCGCACAATAAGCCATCACAATCGAACGCAAAGGAGAACAGCGATGGCTGTGCAAGCGATCATCATGGCGGGCGGCGAAGGCACGCGACTGCGCCCGCTGACCTGCGACGTCCCGAAACCTCTGGTGCCTGTGCTGGACAAGCCGGTCATGGAATATGCGCTGCAACTGTTGCGG
This sequence comes from Eubacteriales bacterium, assembly GCA_031552735.1. Taxonomy (GTDB): domain Bacteria; phylum Bacillota; class Clostridia; order Christensenellales; family Aristaeellaceae; genus JAVBUY01. The sequence continues at coordinate 24,373 of JAVBMF010000024.1, read as the reverse complement.
CGGCATGGCATCACCGAGATCGGCGCGACGCTGTTTTATCTGCCGGAGCGCATCACGCAACACTTCGGCGATGGCGCGGACTGGGGGGTGTCCATGCGCTATTGGCAGGAGCAGAAACCGGTGGGCACAGCGGGCAGCGTACTGATGGCCAAGGACGATCTGGACGAAACCTTTGTGGTGCTGTCGGGCGACGGACTGACCGATTGTGACTTGAGCCGCGCGCTGGATTTTCACAGGCAGAGCGGCGCGGTAGCCACGCTGGTGATGAAGCGCGTGCCGGTGCCGTTGGAGTACGGCGTGGTCATCACCGAAGGCGGCGGCCGTGTGCGCCGGTTTGTGGAGAAGCCGGGCTGGGGCGAAGTGTTCAGCGATACGGTCAATACCGGCATCTACATCTTGCAGCGCGAGGTGCTGGATATGGTGCCCGCAGGGCAGAGTTATGACTTTGGGCGCGATCTGTTCCCATTGCTGGTGGCGCAGAAGAAGCCGGTATTCGGCTGGGTGATGGATGGGTACTGGTGCGACATCGGCAACCAAGAGGCATATGTGCAGGCGCAGGTGGATTTTTTGCAGGGGCGCGTGGCGCTGGATGCCGCCATGCAGCCCGACGAGGAGGGGCGATACATCGCGCCCGATGCGCAGATCGCGCCCGACGCGGTCGTTGCAGGCCCCTGTTGGATCGGCAGCGGCGCGCGGATATTGTCCGGCGCAGTGATCGGCGCGCATGCGGTGATTGGCGAGAAAGCAGAGGTCGGTGTCGGCGCGTCGGTGAAGCAATCGGTGTTGTGGCGCGGCGCGGAGGTAGGGCAGCGCGCACAGGTGCGTGGTGCGGTGATCGGCAGAGGCGCGCGCGCAGGCGATGAGGCGCGGCTGTTTGAGGGCAGTGTGTTGGGTGATGGCAGCGCGCTGGGCGCCCGCACACACCTGTCGCCCGGGGTGAAGGTATGGCCGGGCAAGCAGGTGGACGACGGACTGCGGTTGCACGGCAATCTGGTGTGGGGCGATGTGCAGCGCTGGAGTGTGGACGGCAGCGGCGTGACGGCGCGCACGCCGGAGCAGGCGGCCATGCTGGGCGCGGCGTGGGCACACACCGTGAAAGCGCGGGAAGTTGCGCTGATGCGCGGCGGCGGCGCGATAGCGCAGGCGCAGTATGCGGCGGTCAGCGCGGGGCTGATGGCGCAGGGCGTGCGCGTGACGCTGATCGGCGAGGGCACAGTGCCCATGCTGCGCAGTATGCAGCGGCAGCTTGCGTTGCCTGCGGGCATCTTTGTGCATGGTACGCGGCTGGAGATCACCGGCCGCCTAGGCAGCGCGCCGACCCGCGATGCGCAGCGCGGGCTGGAAACGCTGGCCATCCGCCAGGATTTTCCCTGCGCGTTTGAGGGCGCGGCTATGACGCCTCGGCTTGTGCAGGATGCGCAGGCATTCTATATCGGCGCGCTGGCCGCGCGTGCGGACAGTCAGGCAATCACCGCCTATCCGCCCCGCATTGCGATCTTTGTGCACAATGGCATCCAGCGCATGCAGGCCGAGGCGCTCGTGGAGGCACTGCATCTGCACAAGGTGCGCGTGGAGCAGGACGAGGCGGTGCATGTGGCGGCGTGGGAAACCGGCTTTTTGCTTGCCGCCGATGGTGAAAGCGCGGTGGTGTTCGACAGCGAGGGCATGCCTGACGAGGCACAGCAGGCCATGCTGCGGTACCAAGCGCTGTTGACCGGAGGCGCGAGCGAGATCGTCGCGCCGGTGCACGCGCCGCGCACGCTGGAGCAGGTAGCCGCTGAAACGCAGGCCAAGGTGCTGCGCGTCAAGTCGGCCCGGGAAGCGATGATGCAGGCGCTTTTGGACGCGCCCAGCGCGCGGCAGCCCGAGCGCCTGTGGCAGATGGACGTGCAGTTCGATGGACTGGCGGCCATTGTGGCGTTGATTAGTCTGCTGGCGCGGCGCAGCACCACCCTGCGCGGCCTGCTGGTTGCCCAGCCCAAGGTGCAGCGCGCGACGCGCGAGGTGGCCTGCGCGCTGGCCGACAACGGGCGCATCCTGCGCGCGCTGGCGGAGGAGGCGGAGAATGCCGACCTCACCGATGGCCTGCGCGTGGAGCACGACCGGGGTTGGGCGCTGCTGTTGCCGGTGCCCGCGCAGGGCGTGCTGCGCGTGCTGGGCGAGGCGCAGGACGCCGAGTTTGCCAAGGAGCTGTGCGACCGGTATGTGCAGCGCATTGAGCAAATCGCCAGGGAAAAAATGTGACCGAGCTATTGGCGTGTTGGGTGGTCAAACCCGCTTGACACAACGTTTTTCGGGTGCTAGAATAAAGTTGCGATCCGTTATTGGGTCAGGCGTCATCGGCATCATCCGACCGGCGCGGTACAAAGGATACACTCCTGGGGTGTGCGCGAGCTGTCAGTTTTTACCCACATTTTCACAAATGGAGCTTTCGTCGGCGCGCGGATGTCATGCCCCCGTGGCAACACGATCGGGGAAGGCAGAAGCGCGGCGCGTGGCACCACCCTGCCGAGCGGCGGGTGAAAAGACTGGCAGCGGACGGCACTTTGGGATTGTTTTTTTGGATATTGTTGGAGCAAGAGCCGTATCGCCTAACGGGGTACGGCTCTTGATTTTTTGCGTGTTAGCGGGTTTGTGGTTGACGGATGTGAAAAAACTCGCTACATTGAAGTAAATTTCACCCGGATGCGCATCACGCGGCCAAGTGCCGAACGCAGGAGGCTGAGCACCATGAACAGCGAAAAAAAGCGCCATCTGTCCGAGCAGGAACTGCAACGAGCGAGACAGCTGTATCACGATGCACGCGGCTCCATGTTTTTCATGGACCGTGGCAGCGAAGGGCAAGAATACAGAGGCTACGGCATATCGAGAAGACAAGAAAAACAGTGGGTGCAGGAATTTTTGGCAGAAACCTGGGACGAGCTGCAACAAGCAACGGATATGAACGACATCTGTACATGCGTCCACTGTGCCACAAGTTTTTTGGCAATATCCAATAAGCCCAAAGGGCAATATCTTATCAAGCTGATGGCGTATGCGGAGCGGAACTTTTCAAAATGGGATACGCTGACCAACATCGTTGCTGCGGAAAGCCTGTGTGCGACGGCGAAGAAGCTTCGCTTTTGGCTGAAAATAACGGGCAAGACAAGACGGGAAGTCTCGCGTTTCGCGATAGAAACCATGCGGAGAGTGCTAAACAACCCCATCTTTACCGCGCCGGAGCATCAGTGGCTTCTGCAACTGGGCAATGCGTGTGCACCGGAAACGTTACGCCAAAGAGCGACAGAAAACCTGGCAACCTGGAGCAAGAAGCGCCAAACCGCCTGAAAACAGGAAAAGCCCGCTGCGTTGTTCCGCAGACAGCCGCCAAGGGGAGCAGAACAAGAGCGTAGGTCGCTACAGGCATGTATCACTAAAACCCAGAACATCTTTATATCGGTCAGGCGACACCGAGTAGTTCAGCGCCATATAATGCACGCTGTCATGGTTTGCATCTAGAATCCTATTCAACGCCCCCGTGGCAGTTTTCACCTGATCCTCAACGTCTGCGTTCTTTTTACTTGTAGACCATATAGCATGTGTTTGTCCCCAGTTATATACCCTGCGTACCTCTAAGTCTCTCCACTCCCACGTGGGATTCTCGTTTTCATGCAAAACGATTCCATTTTCTATCAGTGCATCCAATTTGCGAACCAATTGCAGGACTTGCTCATAATAGAGGCTGGCAATATGTACGGTTTTTGCCGTGATCAAAGGCATGGATGCCAGAACGCTCTCCCGATCTTGTTTTATACGCGTCATTACTTCCGCTTTGTCTTTTTCGGCTTCCCAGACCACGCTTCTTATGATCAAATTCCGAAGTTCAATGCGATCTTCTGCATATATGGACAACGAATAGAATTGCCCATGGTTTTGCCATGCTCGAATCCTTAAAATTTGTTCGCACACGCAGCCTTCATCATTCTGATCCAGCTTGACAAATATTGTTGCTGGCTCTTCCGAATAATAATCGAAAATTTCTTCATATCTGAGCAAAGCCAATCTGCTAGCTGACATGACTCGCTCTACAATTGTTTCAGCATTTCCATAGTTGTTGATCTTGCGTGCATCCAATTTCGCATACCTCCTATTACCTCGGCGCGTCGGCAGGCAGTCCTAGCAAGAGGAGAACGCAATCAGCATTTTTACGCTATTCCCCTTGTGGAATGTTTTTCTGCAAAGAGTATTCCGTTGAATCAGCTTTGGACGCTGCGAGACGAAGGGCCCACAATCAATGGCAGACTGCTGTGTCGAGGACGCCCAAAGGGCGTCTTTTGCTAGGGTATCTGCTTGATGCTGCCAATGCCGTGCCAGACGCGTCGCCAGACGGCCTTGGCCTTTTGCGGCAGCTTGAGCGACTGCCACACCACCAGGTACGCGCGCTCGGCGCGGCCGATCATCTCGGCACTGGGCGCGCGCGCGCCATAGCGCAATGTGGCGACCGCGGCGGCAATCGGCATCAGTTTGCCCTTGCGCTGCTCCCGCAGCGCAGCCTCCGCGCGGGCAAAATAAGTCATCGGCGCTTCGGCCGGTTCCAAAGGCATGCCCTGCGCGGCCAGCAACTGGCCGATGCCGCGATACCAGACCAGCAGGCGTGCGCTGTTGTCGGGCTGCCTGGCAGCGACGCGGCGCGGATGCGACAGGAGGATGCGCGCGAGCAGCGCGGCAATTAGCGCCAGCGGAATCAGCCACAGCCACCAAAGCGACGGTGGCGGGGTTTCCGGCGGCTCGGGCGGTGGCGGCGTGGGCGACGGCGTTGGCGTGGGCTCATCGGAGGGCGGGGGTGTGGGCGACGGCGTCGGGGTGGGTGACGGCGTCGGGGTGGGTGACGGCGTTGGCGTGGGCTTGTTGGGGTCTTGCGGCGTAGGTTCCGGCGTGGGGGTGGGCGAGTTATTCGCGTTGGGCGGCTGCGATGGCGGCGGGGGTGAGTCCTCGGGGTTCTCATGGTCGCCCATCGGCGGCGGGTCACCGCTTTGGTCATCGCCGGTGTTGTGCATAGAGGGCGTCGGATCAAACGGCAGCCAGCCGAACCCGTTCAGATACAACTCCACCCAGGCGTGCGCCTGCTTGCCGGTGACATGGGCGATGCCGTCCTCCGGGCGCGCACTGTAGCCCTCGATATAGCGCATAGGCAGACCGATGCTGCGGCCCATGACCGCCAGCGCCGACGCGAACGAGGTGCAGTAGCCCTTTTGCTCCTCCATCAGGAACCAGGACACAAAGTCGCGCGTGTTGGGCGGCACATTCTGCTCCAGCGTATAGGGATACGTTCGGCGCAGATGGCGGGTCAAAGCCTGCGCCTTGCCCAATGGGTCGGCGATGCCTTCGGTCAGGCTGCTGGCCAACTGCATGACGCCCGGCTCGACCGCCGGAGGCAACTGTGTGTAGCGCGTATAGATGCTGTCATAGCCCGGGTCAGGAATCTCGGCGCAGGCGGCGACCAGCTCGGCGATGCCCGGTGAATCGGCGGTGATGGGATACGCGTCAAAACTATATGTATCGGCGGGCACAGTATTGCGCGTGATGAAAATCTCGCTGGTGACATTGAAGTAAGTCACCATCTGGCTGCCGGTGGTCAGTCCGGCGAAGCGCTGGGGCATGAACAGCGTACTGACGCCCTGGTTTGCCACCTCTACCTTGACCTTTGCGCCGGAGAACAGCGCTGAAGCATTGCGCGTACGCGCGTCCGGGCGATTGACATCCAGCAGGTCGTCGCGCAGGCTGGCGTTGCGCGGGTCGATGTACAGATAGCGGCGACCGGCGTTGTTGCCCAGCCAAGACAGGCCGGTATAGGTATCCATGATCGCGCCGCGCAGCAACAGCGGCTGGTCGCTGTGCACGCGCATCACCGACCGCTCGTGCGGCGAGGCCGGACCGCCCAACTGTGCCGCGCTCATGGGCATATAACCGTCATTTTGCAGGGAGTAGGGCGAGCGTTGCTCTGTGAAAAACAGGTAGTCATAGAGCGTTTGCCGCAGCTCGCCCGCCTTTTGCTCCAGCGGCTCGGACACCAGCCGCTGCGCGGGCAGTAGCGCGAAGGCGAGCAGCACCGACAGCAGCGCCATGGGCAGCACGCGCCCCAGCGACACGCCCATCTCCGAGGAGATGGCATACAGAATGCACACCGCGATCAGCGCGGGCAGGCACAGCGGCAAATCCGAGCGGTTGCCGTAGAACCACACGCCCAGCAGCACCATCAGCGCCATGGCCAGCGCGGGATAAAAGCCGGTCGGCCGCCGCGCCAGCACAAAACCGGTCAGCGTCATGATCAGCGCGATCAGCGCGCAGATGATGCCGGAGTATAGTTGCAGGCCGACAGTCTGCCCCTGAATAAACAGCGCGATGGCCAGCGGGAGCTCCGCCAGTTGCGAAAGGCGCGGCAGCAGGAATCCGGCGCAGGCGATGAGCAGCAGCGGCACACCAACCAGCGTAATCCAGCGTCGGACGGACAGTGCCGCCAGCAACGCGGCGATAACCGCGCAGGTCAGCACCACGCTGAACACGCCGGTGGTCAGTCCCAGCGCGGCGTGGACAGGCAGCGTTAAGCCGCAACCGAACAGCGCCGCCACCAGCGCCTGTGTGAGCAGCGGGTGGTTCAGCGGCGCGATCAGGCGCAGGGGCTGACTCTGCGGTTTTGTCGGGTGTTGGCTCAATGCGGGAAATCCCTTCTGCTCACGCGGTTTCGTGCGTCGCGTTGACACTGGTCAGCGAGATGGTCTCGATTTCGATATCGTTGCGCTCCAGATTGCTCAGCAGCATGTCCAGCTCTGCGGCAATCGGCGGCTCGTGGATCAGGTACAGGCGCGTACGCGGCCCCATGCGCCGGATGCGCAGCAGCATATCGGCGGTGCGCGCGTCCATGCGGCTGGTGATCACCACGGTGCCGCCGGTGCGGCGCATGCGACGTGTTTCCAGCAGCAGCACGCGCTCGAAGCGATCGGTGCCGTCAAAGGGCACATGCGCCAGCGCGTCCAGCACAAACGGCAGTTCGGCGGCGTTGTCGCATTGCACCTCCTGCGCGTGCGCGCTGAGCAGCGGCATGCGCACAATGTTGCCCTGCGCCAATTGCGCCTCGGCCAGCGACGCGGCGGTTTCGCACAGCGCGTCGCGCACGGTGTATGAAGCCTCCGGATCGTCGGTGGGCGGCGCGCAGTTCATCAGGATCAGCGCGTCGGGGCGTGCGGGCTCCTCGAATCGGCGCACCATCAGCTCACGCTTGCGCATGGTCAGCTTCCAGTGCACGCGCTTGAGCTCGTCGCCATCCTGATACGCGCGCACATCGGCAGGGGAGGTGGCATCGTCGGTGGCGCGCGCCATCAGGTCGTTGCCCGAGTCGCCGGGCGCGAATGTCAGCGGACGCACCGGGAACGTGCACGGAATCACAATGGCGGACAGCATGCCCTGCGAAGCCTTCTTGCGCAATGAGAACAGCCCGAATACATCGCTGACCGCACAGTACACCAACCCGACCGGATACTCGCCGACGTGCGGGCAGAAAAGCTGCTGGGTAAGCTGCGTGCGGCGAAAGGGGATGACCGCCAGACGCACGTCCATCGGGCCCGCGGCATCGGGCACAACAACACGAAGCAGCACCGGCGCGATGGGGAGCGGCGCGCTGTGCTGCACGGTGGCCAACAGGGTGATTTCGCCGGTGCGCTGCACGCGGGCTTCGGGCAGCGCATGGCTGCACGACAGTGTGGCCCACGCAATGAGCACACTGAGCAGCGACAGCCCGCCCATGACCGCCAGCACCAGAAAAAACAGCCAATAGATGCTGCCGCCGGTCGATAGCGCGGCCAACAGGCAACTGGCCATCACCAGCACAAAGATCAGTGCGCGCCCTTTCATGGCAGCTTGACCGGCACGACCACGTTTTCTAGCACCGAGCGCAGCACGCGCGGCGTGGTCAGCCCCTTCATGCGCGCATCGGGGCTAAGCAGGATGCGGTGCGCCAGCACAGACTCGGCCAATTGCTGCACATCCTCGGGCAGAATAAAATCGCGCCCGGCCAACAGTGCATTGGCCTGGGCGGCACGCACCAGTGCGATGGCCGCGCGGGTGGAGGCGCCCAGTTGCAGCGCGTTGTGCTTGCGCGTGGCGGCGCAGATGTTGGCGACGTAGGAGCGCACCTCTTTGGAGCAATAGATGCGCTGCACTTCATTTTGCAGCGCGACCACGTCCTCTGCAGCGCACACAGGCTGCAACGTGGACAGCGGCGTGGTGGGGCTGGCATAGCGTTCCAGGATGTCCATTTCGTCCTCCACCGACGGATAGCCGATCGAGATACGCATGAAAAAGCGGTCAAGCTGCGCCTCGGGCAGCGGATAGGTGCCGACAAACTCCACTGGGTTCTGTGTGGCCAGCACCATGAACGGCTGCGGCATCGCATAGGTGACGCCGTCCACCGTGACCTGCTTTTCTTCCATGACTTCCAGCAGCGAGCTCTGCGTCTTGGGCGATGTGCGGTTGATCTCGTCGGCCAGCACGATCTGGCTCATCACCGCGCCGGGGCGAAACTCCATCTCGCCGGTCTTGAAGTTGACAATGGTAAAACCGGTAACATCGGCAGGGGTCACGTCGGGCGTGAACTGAATGCGCTTGAACGAGCAGGCCAGCGATTTGGCCAGCGCGCTGCACAGCGTGGTTTTGCCCACGCCGGGCACATCCTCGATCAGCACATGACCGCCGCACAGCATGGCGATCAGCGCCAGCTCGACGACCTCTTCCTTGCCGACAATGACTTTCCCGATATTTTGTTGGAGCGCACGGATAATCCTGCGTGGTTGTTGCATGCTGGCTCTCCTCTGATGGGTATTCCGTATGGTGTACAGAAATATAGCTTCTTAATCTTTCAAATTATATAAGAATGGGCGCGGTTAATCAAGCGTATTGCAAAAATGCGGGTATTGGGCTAGACTGGAAGGGAGAAAAAGGGGGGCGCGCATGGAGGAGCTGCTGGCGATGCTGATCGCCGAACCGAATGTATCCGGGCAGCGCATGTGCGAGGCGCTGGGCATCACGCGCGCCGCAGTCTGGAAGCGCATGGAGAAGCTGCGGCGCATGGGCGCGGTGATCGACAATGTGGGGCGCAACGGCTATGCGCTGAAGTCGCTGCCGGACGTGCCCTTTGCGCCGGTGCTGGCGGCACGGCTGCGCACAGGGCGCATGGGCCGACCAGCATACTATTATGAAAGCATTGGCTCGACCAACACCGAAGCCAAGCGCCTGGCCAGAGAAGGCGCGGCGGAGGGCACGCTGGTGATCGCTGCCGAGCAGACCGATGGACGCGGCCGCCGTGGGCGCGGGTGGTTTTCCGCGCCGGAAAAGGGCGTATGGTGTAGCACCATCCTACGGCCGGACATGCCCGCCGAGCGCGTGCCCAGTCTGGCAATGGTGTGCGCGCTGGCGGTGACCGACGCGGTGGCAACCTGCTGCGGCGTGCGCGCGGGCATCAAGTGGCCCAATGACGTGATCATCGGCGGCAGGAAGGTTTGCGGCATCCTGCTGGAGTTATCGGCGAATATGGACAGCGTGGACTGGGTGGTCGCCGGGATCGGCATCAACGGCTGGCACACACAGGCCGATTTCCCGCAGGACATTGCCGACACCGCGACTTCGCTGCTGCTGGCTACCGGCCAAGCGCCGGAGCGTGTGCCGCTGATCGCCACGCTGATGCGGGCGCTGGAGGATCGCTACGATGTCTGGCGAGCGGCGGGATTGCCCGGCTTGATGGCCGACTATGCCGCGCGCAGCGTGACGCTGGGGCAACCGGTGCGTGTGCTTGCCGCCGAGGAGACCTTTGAGGGCATTGCGCGGCGCATAGACGATACCGGCGCGCTGTGGGTGGTGCAGGCGGACGGCACGGAGCGGCGGGTGCTGGCCGCCGACGTATCGGTGAGAGGAGTGATGGGCGCGTGAAGCAGCGATTCGAAGGAAGCATCACCGATGTGGCCGACATCCGCGTCGGGCAGGCGCAGAACATGAGCGCCTGCACCGGTGTCACCGCCGTGCTGTGCGGCGCGCAGGCTGTGGGCGGCGTCGATGTGCGCGGCGCGGCGCCGGGCACGCGTGAAACAGACCTCTTATCGCCCGGCAATCTGGTGCAGGGGCCGCACGCGGTGCTGCTGTGCGGTGGCAGCGCGTATGGATTGGCCGCGGCGGACGGCGCGATGCGCTTTCTGCGCGAGGCCGGTGTGGGGCTGGATGTCGGCGTGGGCATTGTGCCCATTGTGCCGACGGCGGTGCTGTTTGACCTGACCTGTGGCGCCAGTGATGTGTTCCCGGACGCGGGCATGGGCTATGCCGCGTGTCAGGCGGCGACGGACGCGGTGGCGCAGGGGCGCGTTGGCGCGGGCGCGGGCGCGACCGTCGGCAAGCTGATCCCGGGCACGCAGCCCCAGTTTGGCGGCATTGGCACGGCATCGTTGCGCGTGGGCACGGTGACAGTCGGCGCTATCGTCGCGGTCAACGCGGCGGGCGATGTGTATCATCCGCATACCGGCGCGTGGCTGGCTGGCGGCGTGCTGCCCGATGGCAAGCCAGTTCCGGCGCAGGAGGTGCTGCTTGACGGCGCGCAGGTTGACGCGCCGATTGGCCGCAATACCACCATTGGCGTGGTGGCCACCGACGCTAAGCTGTCCAAGGAGCAAGCGATGCGCCTGGCCACCGTGGCGCATGACGGCATTGCGCGCTGCATCCGGCCAGCGCATACGCAGGTGGATGGCGACACCATCTTTTCGGTGGCGACCGGTCAATGTGCCGAGGAAGTTCCCTTCATCGCGCTGTGCGCGGCAGCCGCCGAGGTGATGGCGCGCGCCATTGCCAACGCAGTGTGGACGGAGGCGCGCGCATGATCGTCGGCTGCGGGGTGGATCTGTGCGCGATATCGCGCATCCAGCGCATGCTGGACAAGGGCTTTGCGCGGCGATATTTTACCGACGAGGAACAGGCGTATCTGGCGGAGCGCGCCAACGCGGCGGAAAGCGCGGCGGGCATGTTTGCCGCCAAGGAAGCAATGCTCAAGGCGCTGGGCACGGGCATCGCGGGCATTGGGCTGTTGGCGGTGGCGGTAGCGCACGACGCACAGGGCGCGCCCATCGCGGCGCTGACCGGCGCGGCGGCCGAGCGGCTGACCGCCATCGGCGGCGCGCGCATGCACCTGAGCATCTCGCATGAAGGCGATACGGCGGTGGCGATGGCCATCGCGGAATCCATATAATCAATAGGAGGAACACCCATGCATTATTGGGGAACGCTCATTGCGGTGGAAGACGTGGCAAAGGCCAGAAAGTTTTACGAGGAATTGTTTGGTTTTCACGTTGAATTTGACCTGGGCGACAACGTGGCGTTTGATTGCGGCGTAGCGTTGCAGCAGCGCTTTGGCCGCCTGCTCGGACTGCCCGAGGAATCTGTCAAGCGCCAGGCATGCAATGGCGAGCTGGTGTTTGAGCACGACGATATGGACGACTTTATGCAGAAGCTGCGCGCGCGCGACGATATCCGCTATGTGCACGAGCTGACCGAGCAGCCGTGGGGGCAGCGGGTCGTGCGCTTCTATGATCTGGATGGGCACATCATCGAGGTTGGCGAGCCGATGGTGGTGGTGGTGCGGCGCATGCTGCGCTCCGGCATGTCGGAAGCGGAAGTCGCGCAGCGCACGGAGTTCCCATTGGACTTTGTGGAGCAATGCATGGATATGTCCCGATAATGGATAGGCCGGAGGATGCGCGCATCGCCGCGATGCTGCCCACGCGCCCCTTGGACGCGCACAAGGGCAGCCTAGGGCACGTGCTGGTGGCGGCGGGCAGCCAGGGCATGGCCGGGGCGGCGGCGTTGTGCGCGCAGGGCGCGCTGCGCGGCGGTTGCGGGCTGGTGACAGTGGCGTGCCCGCGCAGCATTGTGCCCATTGTGCAGCAACTGGTGCCCTGCGCGATGGCGCTGCCCTTGCCGGAGAAAGAGGGGCGGCTGGACAGCGCGGCAGCCGGGGACTTGGCGCGGGCCTGGGCAGGCAAAGCTGCGCTGGCGGTGGGGCCGGGGCTGCGCGCGACGCCCGAAGTAGCCGATGCGCTGATGCCGCTTTTTTTCGCTGATGTGCCGCGCGTGCTTGATGCTGACGCGCTGAATCTGCTAGCGGCCATGGACACGATGCCGGATTTGGGCGCAAAAGCCATTCTGACGCCGCATCCGGGCGAGATGGCACGTCTGCTGCGCATGTCCACCGAGCAGGTGCAGGCGGATCGGCGGGGCTGCGCGCGGCAACTGGCCCATCGCACCGGCGCGACCGTGTTGCTCAAGGGCGCGGGCACGGTGATCACCGATGGCGCGCGCGATTGTGTGAACCCCACCGGCTGTTCCGGCATGGCGACCGGCGGCAGCGGCGATGTGTTGACCGGGCTGATCGCGTCGCTGTGCGCGCAGGGCATGGCGGCGTACGACGCGGCGGTGGCTGGTGCGTACATCCACGGGTTGGCGGGCGAACACGCGCAACGAACATATGGCGCGCGCGGCATGACCGCTTGGGAATTGGTGCTGTGCGTAGCCGAGGTGCTGCGCGGGCTGGAATCGTCCGGCAAATAGTCTAGTGCGGAACACTTCTCCATACAATGGGAGGAGCGTTCTTTTTTTGCGCCCGCTGAGGAGGACTGCCAATGGAAAAGCGCAAGGTGCTGGTGTCGCTGCCCGAGCGAATCCTAGAAAAAGCTGATGCCGCGGCTTTTTCCGAGGGACTGACGCGCAGCGCGCTGATCGGCAAGGCGTTGTGGCAGTATTTGCAGCGGCGGCATATGGTAGAGAGTGGAGAGCGAATGAAAAGAGGATACGAGCAGATGGCGAAGATCAATTGCGCATGGGCGCAGCAAGGGATAGAGCACGATCTTCGCGCGTTAGATGTATATGAAGCTATGCTTGCGGAGAGTGAAGAACCATGATCAAAAGAGGCGAAATCTATTTCGCCGATTTGAATCCTGTGGTGGGCTCGGAACAGGGCGGCATTCGCCCTGTGCTGATCATCCAGAATGATATTGGCAACCGGCATAGCCCGACGGTGATCGTGCTGGCTATTACCTCGCGTATCGAGAAGGCGAAGCTGCCCACGCATGTGGAGGTCAGCGCCGGGGCCAGTGGGCTCAAGCGCGACTCTGTCATATTGGGCGAGCAGGTGCGCACGCTGGAAAAAAAGCGCCTGCGTGAACGGCTGGGGCAGTTGCCCGATGCGCTGATGGCGCAGGTCGATGACGCGATGCGCATATCGCTGGGCTTTACACAGGAGCTTTGAGGCGTATAATAGAGGAACAGGCAGTCGATAAACGCCCATCTGCGGCGTCAGCGCTTCGCCCGCCTTGTCGGCGTATCAGTCATACGCCTTCTGCGGACGGCCTCGCGCTTTCACCGTATCTGGCATTTCTCGGCGGCCTGTTTCTGCAAAAGCTTGTGGGACAAGCTAAGTGGCGCACCGCGTCACTTCCGTTTCTTTTTTGGCAGCGCATAGATCGGGAGGGTTTTCATGCAGGCGATGTTCACCAGGGAACGTACCCAGGCGTATGTGGAGTTGATTGTGGGCTGCGTTATCGCGGCGCTGGCGTTTGATCTGTTTTTTCTGCCCAACAATATCGCGCCGGGCGGCATCACCGGCATTGCGACGCTGCTCAATTCCATGATGCGCGTGCCGGTGGGATTGACTTCCATTGTGCTGAATATTCCGTTGTTTTTGTTTGGCTATCGGCTGGTCGGCCGAACATTCGCGCTGCGATCGCTGGTGGCGATGCTGCTGCTGTCGGTGCTCATCGACGTGATTCCGCAGATGCCGCCAACGCACGACATGCTGCTGGCGTCGGTCTTTGGCGGGCTGCTGATGGGCATTGGTTTGGGCATGGTGCTGCGCGCCGGGGCGACCACCGGCGGAACCGATCTGCTGGCCAAGATGATCCATCACCACTGGTCGCCGATTTCGGTGGGCGGTGTGCTGCTGATCATTGACTGTCTGGTGGTGGTGGCCGCCGGGTTCGTGTTCGACGCGCAAGCCGCGCTGTACGCGATGGTCGCGCTGCTGGTGTGCAGCAAGGTGATCGACATCGTGTTGCAGGGCTTTAACAACGCCAAGCAGTTGTGGATCAATACCACGCGCGGGGCAGACATCGCCGCGCGCATCACCGGCGAGATGGATCGCGGCGCGACGCTGATCCCCGCCATCGGCGCATACAGTGGCGCAAAACGCGACATGGTGTTCTGCGTGGTCAGCACGGTGGAAGTCGCGCGGCTAAAGACGCTGATTGCTGAAATGGATCCGCGCGCGTTTGTCACGGTGTCGGATGTGCACGAGGCGATGGGCGAGGGGTTCCGAGGGCTGGAACAGAAGAAGTAGCGGTTACGAAAGAAGCGGTGCGGGGAGGGGATGCGCATGGACAAGCCCGGCAAACGCGGTACGGCAAGCCGTGCGCGTGCCGCCGTGCGCACTGTGGTGGAGTTTTCCATCCATGGCGAGGACTTGACGCCGGGCGGCAGTCAGGTGGGCGCGATGCTGGACGGCGGGCAGGCGCACCGCGCGCGCCAGCAAACCGCGCGCGAACGCCACGAGGACTACGAGGCAGAGGTGGCGCTGTCAGCGACTGTGACGGGCGAGTTGGTGACGCTGGAGATCACCGGGCGTGCCGATGGGCTGTTCCTGCGCGACGGCGTGCTGGTGGTGGAGGAGATTAAGCACAGCGGGCATGGCGCGGGGTTGACCGACGCGTGGCCCGAACACTGGGCGCAGGCCGCGTGCTATGGGCACATGCTGTGCGCCGGACGCGGTTTGCCAGCGGTGCTGCTGCGCGTGCTGTATGTGGACATTCAGGGCGAGCCGGTGGCGTGCTTTGAGCGCCCCCAGGACGCCAATAGTCTGGCGAGCGACTTTGCCGCGCTAGCCGGGCGCTACCTGCGCTTTCTGGAGGATCAGGTGGCTTGGCGCACTAGGCGTGATCAGGGCATCGCGGCACTGGGGTTTCCCTTTGACACATTTCGCGCCGGGCAGCGCGAGTTCGCCGCCAACGCGTATATCGCGATCCGTGAAAGAAAGCGGCTGCTGGCCGAGGCACCCACCGGCATCGGCAAAACCGTTGCGGCGCTTTTTCCGGCGCTCAAGGCGCTGGGCGAAGGGCTGAGTGCGCAAATCTTCTATCTGACGGCGCGCACCACCGGCCGCGCGCTGGCGTTGGACGCGCTGGAACAGCTCTGCGCGAGCGGGCTGCCGCTGCGCGCGCTGGAGATCATGGCCAAGGAGAAGTGCTGCCCGCGAGAGGGCGGCATGCATTGCGACCCATTGGCATGCCCGTATGCCAAGGGTTTTTTTGTGCGGTTGGACGACGCGCTGTCGGACATGTGCGCAAGGGAGAGCTGGCGGCACGAAGTAGTGCGCGAGGTGGCGCTGGCGCACGAGGTTTGCCCGTTTGAGTTCTCGCTGTGTTTGTGCGAAATTGCCGATGTGGTGGTGTGCGACTACAACTACGCGTTTGATCCGAGCGCGCGGTTGATTCGCGTGTTCCAGTTCCGGCGCGACATGACGCTGCTGGTGGATGAGGCGCATCATCTGGTTGACCGCGCGCGCGACATGCTGAGCGCGATGCTGAGCAGCGAGGCGCTGCGTCTGGCACGGCGGGCCTGGCGCACAGCGCAGGGCGGCAAAAACGCGCTGTACCGCGCAATGACCGCGCTGCTGAAGGCACTGGAGGCGCAGCGCGCCGAGATGACCGCGCGCGAGGACATTCCCACCGCCTTCGCTGATCTGCGCGAGGAGACGGAAGGTTTTGTCGGCGCCGCTGAATCCGCGCTGGGCATATCGCCCGGACGCGAATTACTGGACGCGTTTTTGATGGCGCAGCAGTATTTGACCTGCCTGTCGCGCATGGACGACACATATATCCCGCTGCGTGAGCAGCACGGCAGGGAGGTCACGCTGCACCTGCGTTGTCTGGACCCCGCGGCGTATCTAAAGAAGTGCACCGACAAGCTGCGCGGTGTGGTGCTGTTTTCCGCGACATTGTCGCCGCTGCGCGGGTATGCGCAACTGCTGGGCGTGGACCCACAAAGCGACGGCTTGCTGGCGCTGCCCTCGCCGTTTCCGCCGGAACACCTGCATGTGGTGTGCCGCCGCGCATCGACCCGCTACGGGCACCGGGAGGATACCGCGCAGGCGGTCGCCGAGGCGGTGGCGGCGATGGCGTTGGCGCAGCCGGGCAACTATCTGTGCATGTTCCCCTCGTACGCGTATATGCGGCAAATCGCCGAACTGCTGCCGCTGTTGCTGCCGGGAGTGGAGATGCAAATCCAGCAGAGTGGCATGGACGAAGCCGCCAGAGCGGCATTTCTGGCGGCGTTTGTGCCGCGCGAAGGCACGCTGCTCGGCCTGTGCGTGATGGGCGGCGCGTTTGCCGAGGGCATTGATTTGCCGGGCGACCGGCTGTGCGGTGTGGCGGTGGTGGGCATCGGCCTGCCGCAGGTGTGTGTGGAGCGGGAGGCGCTGCGCGACTATTATGAACGCAAGCTGGGCGATGGCTTTGCGTACGCCTATCGCTATCCGGGCATCACGCGCGTGACGCAGGCGGTGGGACGAGTCATCCGCACCGAGCGCGACATTGGCGTGGCAGTGCTGATTGACGACCGATTCATGCAGGCGCAGGTGTTGCCGCTGCTGCCGCCCGGGTGGAAACCGCTGCGCGTGGCCAACGCGGGTGACGAGGTGCGCCGACAGCTCGAAACCTTTTGGCGTGCGCAGATATAATCGGGTTTTATCTTTTGGGTTGACAGGCATGCGTACAGGACGTATACTATTCTTAATGAAGAACATCGTTCACATATGCGAACGATCGTCGGTCGCGGGACACCGGCAGCTCTTTTGTGCACGCAATACGCAATGCGCCAAGCGGAGGAGGACGGCATGTCAGAATCGGTCAACCGTACCTTGTCGCGCGGGCTGGACATCCTGACATTGCTCAGCGAAACACCGCGCGGGCTGGAGCTGCATGAGGTGGCGCGCATGCTGGCGCTGCCCAAGTCCAGCGCGCACAACCTGTTGCACACGCTGCTGGACAAACGCTTTATTCGCTATGACGCGGACACCGCGCATTACTCGCTTTCGTTTCGGCTGATGGAGATTGGCGCGGCCGCCCGCGCCGAAACCAGTATCGAAACGCTGATACGACAATGCATGCAGGACATTTCCAGCGCCTGCAATGAAACCGTGCACTGCGGCGTGCCCGATGGCACCGATGTGGTGTATGTCGATAAAATCGAGAGCACGCGCTCAATCCGCATGACTTCGCGCATTGGCCTGCGCATGCCGCTGTACTGCACGGCGATGGGGCGCGCCATTCTGGCGGCGATGCCCGATGAGCAGGTGCGCGAGTTGCTGCGGGATCAGCGCTTTGAGCCGCTGACGCCGTATACCGTCCAGTCGATGGATGCGCTGCTGGACAAACTGGCGCGGGTGCGCGAACGGGGCTTTGCCACCGAACATGAAGAAAACAACGAAAATGTATGCTGCATCGGCGTCGCCATTCGTGATCGGGACGGGATTCCGCGGTATGCGATCAGCGTGTCGATGCCTACGTTTCGCGCCGACACCCACCAAGTTGAGCCGGCGGAGCAGCGGTTGCTGCGTGCGCAGCGTAAGATCGAACAATACTTTCTGATGGCATAACGAAGCAACCAATGGGAGGCAGGCATATGGAACGGCTCAACAAAGCGGTGGCCGCAAAAGCCAGCGTGGCATGCACACCGATAACGGCGCGTCCGGAAAAAGTGATGCAATTTGGCGAGGGCGGGTTTTTACGCGCGTTCGTTGACCAGATGATTGACGCCGCCAACCGGCAGGGCGTGATCGACGCAAGCGTGGTGGTTGTGCAGCCCATCGAGAAGGGGCTGTGCCACATGCTCGACGAGCAGGAGGGCCTCTATACACTGGTGCTGCGCGGCAAAGAGGAGGGCAAGGTGGTGCGCGACACGCGCATCATCACCGCGATCTCGCGCACTGTCAATCCCTACAGCGACTATCAGGCGTACTTGGATTGCGCCAAGAACCCGGATTTGCGCTTTATCGTGTCTAACACCACCGAGGCCGGTATCGTGTACACCGGCACAGACAAATTTGACGACGCGCCGCAGGCATCGTTCCCCGGTAAGCTGACGCGGCTGATGTACGAGCGGTTCAACGCTTTTGGTCAGGAGCCGGGCAAGGGGTTCATCCTGCTGCCCTGCGAGCTGATCGACAAGAACGGCGACGCGCTGAAGGACGCGGTGATCAGCACCGCCAAGCAGTGGGCGCTGGGCGAGGCGTTTTTGGACTGGATCGACAAATCGAACATCTTCACCAACACGCTGGTCGATCGCATTGTGACCGGCTATCCGCGCGACGACGCGGCGCAGATTCTGGCCGAGCTGGGCTACGAGGATACGCTGCTGGACGCCGCCGAGCCGTTTGGTCTGTGGGTGATCGAGGGGCCGAACGCTATCGCCGCCGAATGGCCGCTGGACAAGGCCGGACTGCCGGTGATCTTCACCGACAACGTGACGCCCTATAAGCTGCGCAAGGTGCGCATGCTCAACGGTGCGCACACGTCCATGGTGCTGGCCGCCTATCTGGCGGGCAAGGACACCGTGGGGCAGTGCATGGAGGACCCGGTGATCCGCGCGTACATGACCCGCGCGCTGCACGAGGAGATCATGCCCGTGCTGCAATTGCCACAGGCCGAGCTGAAAGCGTTTGCCGACGCGATTTTTGAGCGATTCGAGAACCCGTTTAACCGCCATTATCTGCTGAGCATTGCGCTCAACTCCGTTTCGAAGTTCAAGGCGCGCGTGCTGCCCACGCTGTTGGAGTATCAGAAGGCCAAGGGCGCGCTGCCCACGGTGCTGACGTTCTCGCTGGCGGCGCTGCTGGCGTGTTATCGCGGCAGCTTTGTCGATGGGTTGTACCAGGGCATGCGCGGTGACACGCGCTATCCGATCGCCGACGATCTGGACGTGCAGAACTTCTTTGCCGCGCACAATGGCGATGACGCGCAGACGCTGACGCATGCCGCGCTGGCGCAGACCGCTTTCTGGGGCGAGGATTTGTGCGCGGTGCCCGGGCTGGAAGCGGCGGTGGCGAAGAACCTCGCGGCGATCCTTTCAAACGGCGCGATGACCGCCATGCAGTCGCTGTAATCAGGAGGCATCATGCACGAGCAAGCCATTCGCATCCATCCGCGCGACAATGTAGGCGTCGCCATTGTGCCGCTGGGCGCGGGACAGACCTGTCTGGGCGTGACGCTGCGGCAGGATATTCCGGCGGGGCACAAGTTCGCGCTGGCCGATATCGCGGCTGGCGAGCATGTGATCAAGTACGCGTTTCCCATTGGCCACGCGACCACGGCGATTGCCGCCGGAGACTGGATACACACACACAATCTCAGCACCAATCTGTCTGGCATTCTGGACTATACATATCAGCCGCATCCCATCGCGGCGGGTCTGGACGCGCCCGCGCGCAAGACCTTCGCGGGGTATCTGCGCGCTGATGGCCGCGCCGGGATTCGCAACGAGCTGTGGATTCTGCCGATGGTGGGCTGTGTCAATGGTACCGCGCAGCGGCTGGTCAAACAGGCGACCGAGGCGCTGGGCGCGCTGGTGCCCGATGGCATCCACACCTTTGTGCATCCCTACGGCTGCTCGCAGCTGGGCGGCGACCATGAGATGACGCAGCGCACGCTGGCCGCGCTGGCCACACACCCGAACGCCGGTGGCGTGCTGGTGCTGGGGCTGGGCTGCGAGAACAACACGATGGACTCCTTTCAAAAGCTGTTGGATGGTGCGGATCAGAGCCGCATGCGCTTTCTGGTGACGCAGCAGGTGCAGGACGAGGATCGGGTCGCGATGGCGCTGCTGGGCGAGCTGGCCGATTGCATCGCGCAGGATGCCCGCCAGCCGGTGGGCATTGACAAGCTGGTGGTGGGCCTGAAGTGCGGCGGCAGCGACGGATTTTCCGGCATTACCGCCAATCCGCTGCTCGGCGCGTTCTCCGACGCGCTGATCGCCGCAGGCGGCACCACCGCGCTGACCGAGGTGCCCGAGATGTTCGGCGCGGAAACGCTGCTGATGAACCGTTGCAAGGATGAGCCGACCTTCCGCAAGGCGGTCGCGCTGATCAATGATTTCAAGCGCTATTTCGAGCGGTATGATCAGGCGATTTATGAGAATCCGTCGCCGGGCAACAAGGCGGGCGGCATCACCACGCTGGAGGAAAAATCGCTGGGCTGCACGCAGAAGGGCGGCGCGGGCGCAGTGACCGACGTGCTGGGGTACGCGGAGCGCATCCATGCACCCGGACTCAACCTGCTGTCCGGCCCGGGCAACGACATTTGCGCGGTCACCGATCTGGCGGCGGCGGGCTGCCAGCTCATCCTGTTCACGACCGGGCGTGGCACGCCGTTGGGCGGACCGGTGCCCACCGTCAAGGTGTCCACCAACAGCGACCTTGCGCGGCGCAAACCGCACTGGATCGACTTTGACGCGGGGCGGCTACTTTCCGGCACCGCGATGCCAGCGCTCACAAGCGAGCTGTTCTCGCTGGTGATGGACATTGCCGAGGGCACGCGCCAGGCGATGAACGAGCAACATGATTACCGCGAGATCGCGATTTTCAAAGATGGCGTCACCATGTGAACACGCAAAGGAGGCACGGGGATGAAAGCGTTCATGGATCGGGAGTTTATGCTGGGCAGCGAAACCGCGCGCACGCTCTTCCACGACTATGCGGAGGACATGCCGATCTACGACTATCATTGTCACTTGAGTCCGCGCGAGATCTACGAAAACGTGCAATACCGCAACATCGGTCACCTGATGCTCGGCGGCGACCACTATAAGTGGCGCGCGATGCTCTCTAACGGTGTGCCCGAGGAGAACATTCGCGGAAAGGGCAGCGATTGGGAGAAGTTCTATGCCTTTGCCGGGACGCTGAAGTACGCGATCGGCAATCCGCTGTTCCACTGGACGCACCTGGAACTGCAGCGCGTGTTTGGCATCCACGAGGTACTCAGCGAGGACACGGCCAAGGCGATCTGGGACAAAGCCAACGCGATGCTGGCCACCGAGGACTTCCGCTGCCGCCGCCTGATTGAGAAATTCAATGTCACGCTGCTGTGCACCACCGATGATCCGTGCGACGATCTGGAGTTCCACAAGAAGCTGGCCGAGGACAAGAGCTTTGACGTCAAGGTGTTGCCCGCTTTCCGCCCTGACAAGGCGATCAACATTGACCGTGGCGGATTTGTGGACTACATCGCGCTGCTGGGTCGCGTGTCAGGCATGGATACGCTTAACTTCGATACCATGCTGGAGGCGCTGGAGGCGCGTGTGGCGTATTTCCACAAGTGCGGCGCGCGCGTCAGCGACCATGCGCTGGACAAGGTGGTTTACGCCACGCCCAGCTATACTGTGGCGCGCGAGGCATTCCGCAAGGCGCTGGCCGGTGAACCGCTGCACGATTACGAGGTCGATACCTACAAAACTTGCGTGCTGCTGAGCCTGGGCAAAATGTATCATCAGCGCGACTGGGTGATGCAGTATCACATCGGCGCGCAGCGCAACAACAACCCGCGCATGTTCAAGCAGTATGGCCCGGACGTGGGCTTTGACTCCATCGCCGATAGCGAAGTGGCGGAGAATCTCTCCAAGCTGCTGGCCGCGCAGGATATCGACGACCGTCTGCCCAAGACCATCCTTTATTGCCTGAACCCCAAAGACAACTATGTGATCGGCACCATGCTGGGCAATTTTCAGGGCGGTGTGCCGGGCAAGATCCAGTTTGGCTCGGGCTGGTGGTTCTGCGACCAGCGCGACGGCATGACCGAGCAGATTAAGGCGCTGGCCAGTCTGGGTCTGCTGGGCCGGTTCGTGGGGATGCTGACCGACAGCCGCTCCTTTGTGTCGTATCCGCGCCACGAGTACTTCCGCCGCATTCTGTGTGATTTGATCGGCGGTTGGGTGGAAAACGGTGAGTATCCCGCCGATATGGACACGCTGGGGGAACTGGTCAAGGGCATTTGCTACAACAATGCGGTGGCGTATTTCGGCATCGAACTGTAAGGCCGGTGATCTGAGGCGATCGGCTGACCTTCGGCACGATTTGCATCAGTCGATGCAGTAAAGGAGCAACCATGCGAATCATTCATTCAACGCCTGACGGCGCTTGGAAAGAGCTGGGCGGCGGTGTGCGCCGCCGCATCCGCTCGGTCGGCGAGGACATCATGGCGGTCGAGGTGGCGTTTGATCAGGGTGGCGAGGGTTCGCTGCACCGCCATGCGCATCGCCAACTGACCTACTGTCTGGAGGGCGCGTTCCGCTTCATGGTGGACGGCCAGCCGGTGGAGTTAAAAAAGGGCGACACCATCTTCTTTGAGGGCGACGGGGAGCACGGCTGTGTGGCGCTTGCGCCCGGCGTGCTGCTGGATGTGTTCACACCGCTGCGTGAGGACTTTCTCAAGGCAGACGGATTGATCGGGGAATAGCATTCCTCATTTATCAAATGTTTCAACGAATTGGCTATACAATTTTTTCGGAGGTATGATACAATGGAAGTACTGGAAAGACTGTCGCTGGCAGGCATAGTACCGGTTATTAAGGTGGACGATGCGGCAGACGCTGTGCCGCTTTGCCGCGCGCTCGCCGAGGGCGGCTTGCCGGTGGCTGAGATCACCTTCCGCACCGCCGCCGCCGCTGAAGCCATTGAGAACGTACACAAGGCGCTGCCCGAGGTCATTTTGGGCGCCGGAACCGTGCTGACGACCGAACAGGTTGATCGCGCGGTCAAGGCTGGCGCGACCTATATCGTGTCCCCGGGACTCAACCCCGAAGTCGTCAAGCATTGCCAAAAAGTTGGCGTGCCGATCCTGCCGGGCTGCGCGAACCCCAGTGACATCGAGGTTGCGCTGGGTCTGGGACTGAAAACCGTGAAGTTCTTCCCGGCCGAGGCGCTGGGCGGACTGCCGCTGATCAAGGCGCTGGCCGCGCCGTATGTGGATATGAAGTTCGTGCCCACCGGCGGCGTCAGCGAGAAGAACCTGCTGGAGTACCTGGCCTTCCCGAAGATCGTGGCGTGCGGCGGTTCCTGGATGGTGCCCGACGCGGCGGTCAAGGCCAAGGACTGGGATCAGATCCGTTCACTGACCGCCTCGGCGGTGCAGCTGATGCTTGGCTTTGAGCTGGCGCATGTGGGCGTCAATTGCGAAAATGCCGACACATCCATCAAGGCCGCGCGCGATTTCGCGGCGCTGCTCGGCTGGCCGATCAAGGAGGGCAATTCCTCCAATTTTGTCGGCACCGGCCTGGAGATTATGAAGGGCGCTGGACGCGGCAAACACGGCCATCTGGCGATTCGCACCAACTCGCTGCCGCGCGCGAAGGCGCATTTGGAAAGCCGCGGCTACCGCTTCGCCGAGGACTCCGCCGCCGTCAAGGACGGCAAAACCATTGCCGTCTACCTGCAGGATGAGATCGCCGGATTCGCGGTGCATCTGCTGCAAAAGTAATCTCTTTGTCAGGTTTTGCCCGCCTCGAGCGTGCAAATATATAATAACTGAGGAGGTCCCCCCGTATGAAGAAGATCCTATCTCTGGCTCTCGCTCTCGTGCTGGTTCTGTCGCTGGCCAGCGTCGCTTCTGCCGATGTCGTGCTGAAGCTCGCCGAAATCCACAAGGATGGCTATCCCACCGCCCTGGCCGACGCTGAGTTCGCCAAGATGGTCGAGGAAAAGACCGAAGGCCGTGTGAAGATCGAAGTGCACACCGGCGGCACCCTGTACGCTGACGAGCCCGGCTCGATCGAAGCGCTGCAGACCGGCGACCTGGGCTTTGCCCGCGTGTCGGCTTCCCCGGTCAGCTCGTTCGTGCCCTCGATCAACGCCATCCAGATGCCTTACCTGTACAACAACAAGGAGCACATGTGGAACGTGCTCAACGGCGAGATTGGCCAGGGCATGCTGGAAGGCATCCAGAGCTCTGGCTCCGGCCTTGTGGGCCTGTGCTACTATGACTCGGGCAGCCGCTGCTTCTATCTGACCAAGGAAGTGCACGCCGTCGCCGATATCGCGGGCCTGAAGATCCGTATGCAGGACAATGCGATGATGAAGCGCATGGTGGAACTGCTGGGCGGCACGCCGGTGACCGGCATCGGCCCGAACGATGTGTACTCCTCCATCACCACCGGCATGATCGACGGCGCCGAGAACAACTGGCCCACCTACGAGTCCAAGGGCGACTATGAGGCCGCCAAGTACTACATCCTGGATCATCACACCCGCGTGCCGGAGATCCTGCTGGCCTCC